>JAAZNU010000364.1 GCA_012798135.1 Veillonellaceae bacterium
ATCAAGGAGCGCCCTGACTGGGTCTTCGTGTCTGTGTATACGGACGAGGGTATCAGCGCCACAAATATAAGAAAGCGCGATGGCTTCAATAGGATGATTGCCGACGCCCTTAGCGGAAAAATAGACCTCATCGTTACAAAGTCGGTCAGCCGCTTTGCCCGAAACACGGTGGACAGCCTGACCGCCATACGGAAGCTGAAGGAGAAGAACGTCGAGGTGTATTTCGAGAAGGAAGGTATCTGGACGTTTGACGCCAAGGGCGAGCTTCTGATCACGATCATGTCGAGCCTGGCGCAGGAGGAAAGCCGCTCCATTTCGGAAAACGTCACTTGGGGCAAACGCAAGAGCGCGGCGGACGGCAAAGTCTACGTTGCCTATTCGCGTTTCTTGGGATACCGGAAGGGAGAAAACGGCGTGATGCAGGTGGTGCCGGAGGAAGCGGCTATCGTCCGGCGGATTTATATGATGTTTCTGAAAGGTATGACGCCGCACGCCATCGCAGCGGCCTTGACGGAGCAGGGCGTTCCCACGCCTACCAAGAAGAAAACTTGGCAGCCCTCGACGGTTTTGAGCATACTCACAAACGAGAAATACAAGGGCGACGCGCTGCTGCAAAAAACATTCACCACCGATTTCCTCACCAAAAAGATAAAGCGCAACGAGGGCGAGGTTCCGCAGTATTATGTGGAAAACAGCCACGAGGGCATCATCGATCCTGAGGACTTTGATTTTGTGCAGGCTGAGCTTGCCCGGAGAAAGGCGCTCGGCGGGTCCTATCGCGGGACAAGCTGTTTTTCGGCAAAGCTTGTCTGCGGGGACTGCGGCGGATTTTACGGCTCAAAGGTCTGGCATTCGACCAGTAAATACCGCCGCACCATATGGCAGTGTAATCACAAATTCGGCAACAAAGAGAAATGCGCCACGCCGCATTTGACCGAGGACGAAATCAAGGAGCGTTTTGTGACGGCGTGGAACACGCTAAAAAGCGCCCGTGAAGAAACAATAGCGAACTGCCGCTTGGCGATTGACGCACTGTGCGACCATTCCGCTGTTGAAGAAGCAATCAGGCGAAAGCGCGGCGAGGTTGAGGTGCTGACGGCGCTGACCAAACAGCACATCGAGGAAAACGCCCGAATGCAGTGCGATCAGGAGGCTTACCAGAAGCGGTATACCGAGCTTCTCGAAAAATATCGCGCCCTGTCGGCGGAGCTTACGGATCTGGAACAGCAGCGCACGGAGCGGAAGCTGCAGGCGGTGCGGCTTACCGCTTGCGTCGACGCGATGGAGCAAAACAAAAAGACGCTGGACGGGTTCTGCGAATCGCTGTGGTCGGCGGCTGTAGAAAAGGCGACTGTTTATTCCGACGGTAAGATAACCTTCACACTCTTGGACGGGACGGAAATCGAAGCATAAGGCAAAACGGCCTCGGCTTGGAATATTCCGCCGGGGCTTTTCTTTGCCTGTTTTGCACCCAAACGCCAAAATGAACACCCCTGCCCCCGAAAAATGCACACCTCCCTGCTCGCCCGCGTTTCCCCTGATTTTGGCTGCTCGCTGGCGTTTCCTCGGAGTGAAAGCGGCAATTAAGCGTCAGTTTTGACTTTTTGGACGGCTTTTTGAAGCGCATTGCCTGTGGGCAGCGGACGGTAAAACAACAGGGATGCCCGAAAAGTGCCTGTTTTACGGGCTTTTTGAATAATAAAGCCACTCTGCTTCCAATACAGGCATTGTATCAAAAACAGAGTGGCAATATGGCAAAGGCACTACCTATTGATAAAATGCACCGCTCAAATCAAATCGTTAAAAGATGCACCGCTTTTGCACACCCCTAATAGTTGCCCCATTGGACTATCGGTTGTTATACCACACAAACCAGTCAAATTTTCTGTGTCGACCTTTGCTATGTATATCGTTTCGCTCAAGGATTGAATCTATCAGCGCTAAATATCCCTTGTAGTCATAAGTTTGGCGCATTTTTTCAATACAGTTTTTGATTTGTGA
>JAAZNU010000006.1 GCA_012798135.1 Veillonellaceae bacterium
CATATTTATGCGCTTTGTCTCGCGTAATCATTTCCTTTATATCTTCAATAGCCCTTTCTAAATTGCATTTTTTTTGTGCAAGTCGCTGTGCCTTTTCTTGCAAAGACTCCATTGATGGTGAACGCAATCCTTGTTTTTTAGCTCGTACACTATCAATGTCAGCTTCAGCCTTTGCAATCATAGAACTAATTTCCTTTTTTTTATCATCAAGTTCCGCCTGGCTCGTTATCTCTGCAGAGTTTAAGGCTTCAGAAATTGCCGCTGCACCTGCTTCACATTTCAACCTATCTGCCCTTGCGAGTTCAAGTTGAGCTTCGAGTTCCGCCACTTGCTCCTGATGAAATCCAACTATAAATCTCAAAACATCTCTGCTTTTTAATTTTTTCCAATAATTAGCACCGTCATCCAAATTGAAAAAGCTGCTATCCATATTATCTTGATCGAGATAACAATACCAATATAGATCCCTAAAGCTTAATCTCTCAAGCTCTGAATCTTCTTTCGTTTTGCTTCGTCTAACCCGTGGCGGCTTTTTACCCGATAAATAGAAGATCAAATCGGATAACACTTCCACCCCGCTATCTGGCAAAACTTCACCGGCAGCTACACGGGCAGGAATCATTATGCCAAACGCCTGTCCGTCAAAATCCCACCTTGCGCGCACTTGATTTGAATGTGCATTTCGTTCGAGTGTGAGTGGAGTTTTATTAATCAATAGTGAAAGGCTGGCAAAAACAAATTGTGTTTGAAGAGCTGGTGTCATTTCCGCCTCGCGCAAATCCCCCCCCAAACAATAATCAATCAGCCTTGCGATAGTTGACTTTCCGGCCCCCATCTGCCCATAAAAATAACTAAAATCCGAAAAGTTAATGATTTCACTTGATGTATTAAACTGGAGAAACAGTTCTGTTAAATGCATATTCATAATTCTATGTTCCTCCCCCACTCCATATCTATAAGCTCGGGGAAAATTTCATAAATAAAATCTTTCAGCTTAGTTGCAGAATAATCCCCGACAGCGGTTACCACAAGTTTGCTCCTATTATTTATCGGAATATACTCTTCAAAACCAGCCAGTCTTTCCGCGACGCCCTTACCCACAGAGGTAAGTTTTACGTTTACAGCACGGCCAGCTACATATGTATCAGCTAATCCTTTGGCAACTAACAGGCCTATCCATCTCCGATATCTTGTATCCCAAGGGCCAAACCGAAATCGAATCATTCGTGCTTCGATGGTAGTCAGCTCCTCAGTTGGAATCATTCGCGCCTCTTTTTCTTTCCCTAAAGCTATTAATGTCCGAGCAAGGCAATTGGGATATCGCAGCAAAAAATCCATTTTGGCCAACTTCATAATACCCTGTATTGGCTTATCACTCCGTCCTGATGCAGCATTTAATAACAGCAATAATCTCGCCATGTGAAAATCATCAGAGCACTCCACTTCAGCAGCTAAGCGAACCAACTTTAAACTCATTTTTTCGCCTCCACATCAAAATGGGAACTCCACCACACCTTGCATTCAGATGTAAGTAGGCCGGCCACTCCGATCAAAAGATCCTTGGGTAGCTGATAAACGCGTGAAGGCTCATTTTCTGCAATGCGTTGCAACCTATCTTGAACATCAATTAACATGGTTTTCCCGAAGATGGGGCCTGTTATACTTGCTCGGAGATTAGCATCATCGCATTCTGCAAAAACGACATTTTCAATTTGAGACAATCGCTGCTTTCCATCATTTGATCGGGTTACTATGTCCAAGAGATTTTGTTCCGCTGTTAAAGAGCGGCGCCGCATAACCTCATAATGCGCGCCCAATCCCCCGCGAACCATTTTTATATTTAATTTATCCATATTTTGATCAGCATCGCCCAAATGAAGAGATGTTAAATCATCCCAAAATCTAAATTCCGACACATTGGCATCGCTTATTGTTAATATAAGATCTTCGGCAGTAATTCGCTTCGCCAATAGAAACGGATCTGCTTGTGCTTCCGGAATGACACCGACCCAAGAACGACTAGGGGAACGGCTAACCAACGATGATGCGCGCGCAACTCGATTAATCAACGCTTCGCAAATCACCTGCAATCTCTGAGCATCCATATGTGCACATTGAGATAATTCCGGAATGTGTGTTTGGCAAAGCTCATCTTCAAATGCCCTGTCAGTCGGCCCTACCACAATATCCAAGCGTTTAAGTAAATTGAATAAATCTTCAGAACTGACATTAAGTTTATTTCGAAGCCATTCAAATCCTTTTTGAACGCTGCCCGTTAAGCCCGTCAAAGAACCTGCCGAAAAAACACCTCGCAACAGCTTCACAGGGCTTAAGTATTCCCGACGTTGGGCTCCTGAATCGGAATATTTCGTGTTCGATACAAAATTGAATCGTCTGATCTTTCCAGGATATGCTGCATCCAGTTCTAAAAAACGTTTCACGCTCCCATAGAAGGCTTCATCTGAAAGCTTCCATTCTCCAAGTTCTGGATTCCTAGTTTTAATTTGATATGCATCGAAAGTATTATTCAGCGTTTCAGCTAAAAAATCTTCGTGTTGCTCGCACCAAAGGGCTTTATAGTCTTTTTTTCCAGTAGTCATCGCAACAGCAATAATTACCCCATAAGCATGTTGATATCGAAACCTTCGCAACACGTCATCCCCAGGATCAGATACGTCTCTCAAGTGGATCGGCGACATCATCAAGCCTCCCTGTAGCAATATATTGTTGAACGACAAAATATTAGCCAAATTTCGCATCACAACCGTAGTCGCTAAATTTTCTACTATAGAGAACCAATACTTCCATAAGCTGTCACGCCATGCCCTTTGTTGCTTCTCGCTTATGCAAGAAATTTCCTGCCCGCTTAACAAATAAATCAATAAATTCTCTCGCTTCGTAAACTATCGTATATTATGGCATTATAACAATTACATGTGAGACATTCGACAACTTGCACAAAGCGTCTGCGTATTAGTAATAAGTCAAATTACAAAATAAATATGGGCGCCACCCAAATGGTGGACGCCCCGGCTAGATAGTCAACTACTGCTTCTGAAATTGGTTTTTCGTCCTATCCTGAAAACATTCCCGTCAGCACCTGCACTGCCGCCTCCTGCATGTCCGGCATAACATGAGAGTAAACATCCATTGTCATAGTCGCTTTGGAATGGCCCAATCTTTCCGCCACCACTTTGACATTTACACCCTGCTGCAGAAGTAGCGTCGCATGGGTATGACGCAGGTCATGGAATTTCACATCGCTTGGAATTCCAGCCTTCTTCAAGAGTGGTTTGAAATATCCGGAATGAAAACTTGTCGGATGAGTCACTCGTCCGAACATATTCGCCACCACAATGCTGGTATTCTCCCATTTGTCGCCCATCTTCAGCCGCTGTTCCGTTTGCCATGCTTTGAATTTCTTCAGTTCAGCCACAACATCAGGCGGCAGCGGAATTTTTCGATTACTGCTCTCCGTCTTCGGCTTGGTCCAAATGATCTTACCCCCGGCAGTTGTAACAGACTGATTTACTGTAACAGTTCCATTTTTCAAGTCAACTTCCTGCCAGTGAAGTCCAAAAAGTTCACCGCGACGCATGCCAGTTGATAAGGCAAGCAAAATGGCTATATGGACCGTTTCATTCCAATCCTTGGCCGCTTTGACCAGGGCTTTGGCCTGCTCTGCAGTCAACGCTTTCACCTGTTGCTTTTCAACTTTCGGCGCTTTCGTATCCTTGGCCACATTGCGCCGTAATAGCCCGGACTTGACTGCCTGATCCAGACACATGCATAAAGCCCTGCGAACATTTTTGACCGTGATAGGGGCTAATCCTATATGGTTGCCCATTTTATCAACTTTGGCCGATCCCGATTCCAACAAGGTATTGAATACACGGGTAATGTCAGGCTCCCGAAGAGCCGCCAACCTTACAGCCCCCAACCGTGGCTTAATGTACAATCTGAGGCCACCTTCATACTTCTCATAGGTTTTGATTCGCACCCTCGGTTTTGCATAGTCCGCCAACCAGCGGTCAATCCACTCACCAAGAGTTATTGTATTCGCCGATGACACCAGCCCACTTTCCCTGGCATCAAGCCACACCTTGCCAGCGGCAAGGACTTCTTTTCGGCTTTTCCCGTTGAATTTTTTCGTGTCAACCTCGCCAGTGTCCGGGTTCCGGTAGGTAAACTCACCCCGGAAACTTCCCGGCCTATCTTTTCTTTCGAACACAGTACCTTCTCCATTTGCCCGCTTTCCCATGCTCACACCTCAAATCTGTGATAATGCTTCGGTATCTTTCCCTTAACCTTCAGACGCAGAGGCCCTATAGGCAGTCCTGCGAAGCCTGTTTCAATCCAAAAGCCTGTCAATTTGACAACATCAGATTTTTCGGCGCTGGTTGAACAGGCAACCATTCCAGCGGTACAAAGTGGCGCTGCGCAAGCGCCGTGGCATACCCGCCGGCCTGGTCCTTCAAATCATCCCCGACAAAGAACCGATCTTCTGACGCCCGGAACCCCCGAACCTGCCAACCCGCTACCGGCCTTCTTAGATTTTGAATCGTTATCTCGTCGCGAATATCCACGCGTGCCCCTCCCCATGACCGGGGTTTCTCCCCGGTCACCTGCTCGCCAACTTACAAGCGGCGCCCTGCTTGAATGTCGTTTAAGAACCCCTGCAACACCGTCAAAACCTCGCTATGGTCTACTTTGAAATACCAACTGTTGGCGATTTTTAACAAGGGCTTTTCGTCGGACTCAAATACGCTCTGTGGAATTTTATCGTCGGCGACCATTTGAACCCTGCCACCTGCCCTGTATATGTTGATGATAATGCCGATTTCTTCAGCCTCGATCTCCCCGAAAGATTGAACATGCTCCAAAACATTATTCCCCTTTCATGTTCCCCGCCTGCCGTGATATTATGAAAGGGCAAACGGGCAGAATTTTGTGGTTCTCGCCATGTTTTGCACCGGTCCGGAATCCTGCGCCAACAGGTCCGGACCATTATTTTTTCTCCAAACGCGCTACCTGCGAACCTCTAAAACCTCGGAAAGGTCCTGCCCTGATCAATACCCGCCGGAATGCTGCGCTGCGGGCGCCGGTTTTTGCGGTGTGGGGGTTCCCGATGGTGCAGACGATCCGTTTCAGCATGGTGCGGCCTCCCTAGTTGTCATCTTCGTCTTTATATATTTATTCTACAACTTATCAAAGGTAAAATCAACAGGTTTGCGTATATTTTCTTTGACTTATCGAATTTTTTCTGCTACTATTTGAATATACAGGAGGCGATATTATGTCATTTTCGTTTAACCCGCTTTGGAAAATGCTAATTGATAAAGGAATGACGAAAGAAGCTTTACGAATTGAACTCGGCCTTTCGCCGTCAACAATGGCCAAAATGGGAAAGGGCGAATATGTTTCCCTGGAAGTTCTGCACCGCATATGCCAGTATTTTAACTGCCAGCCCGGCGATCTTCTGGAATACGTATCTATTTCAAAGAATAGTTCTGATAATGTACCTTAGATAACGCTATAGCATAATACTATTTCAACCAATACAGGTTATTTGATATTCTGAAGTTGGGTGCGTGTCGTGGAGGAGCAATCATATGGAGTTAATCAAAACAATTATCGATTGTATAAAGGCTAACATAGGTTGGCTAAAAGATGCGGGGACATTGCTCTTTTCTGCGGTCGGAGTCTATGTGGCATTATTGACATATAAACGTGCAAGTTCAACAATATTACAACCAATACGAAGTGAGGTTATAAAAAAGCAATCAGCCTTGCTGAGTAGCTTGTTAGAATATCTATTCACTGGTGTAGAAGAAAAAATCGATTACGTTGAATTGGCTTCCGTGAACACGTTTATGCTATTGCATAACTATGGATTTGTTTTTTCAAAGCACAAGGAATTTATGGAAAGAGCCAATCAATCAATCTGCGGGTGGATACCATGTGGTGATAGCAAGTGCCTTATGGACGTTGAAATAGTGCCAATGTTTAAATCTAAAGAAAGCGAAATTGGAGAAAGCGATGTTGGCAAGATATTATTTGAGAATGCAAAATCAGGTGTAATTGAAATTGATAAAATTTATATTACAAAGCAATACGCCGAATTCCAGAAGACCTTTTACGGATATACCGACACTCCGTTTCTTCCCGCAGACATTCAGCAACCTCTACAAAGAATCTCCCAAGACATTTCATATAACCTTACAGTCCATCTAAAGCATACTTTAAAAAGTTTCATGGTGGCCTTTTGCAAGGCATATTTTGAGGAAGGAAAAACATTACAACCTTCTCCAGTTGGCGTATACAATGAATTTAATCATGTTCGAATTCACCATAAAGTCAGTCTGGACATTGTTAAAAACCAGATTCGGGAGTATCTCCACATTGACGATAAGTGGTAAAAAAGTAAGATAATATTGGATGAACTCTTCTCTGCCTCAACCATTCCCACTAAAATCACAATTTTTTTCTTCCCTTTGGGAACGCTCTCTCATCGAAGGGAGCGTTCCTTTATTTTCCCCGGCAGAACCCACAGGCGCTCCCGATTTCACCACTTTCGCGCCTTGGCCACCGCTGGCAAACCGTTTTTTTGAAAACCGATTGCTGGCCAGCCCCACTTTCGTCAACCTGTTCCGAACTCACTCCCGCTTGGCCCATGCCTCCAGGACCCTCCGGGCATGCTCTTCGGCGTTCGTGGTCTCGTCCGGTTTATCCGATGTCTCCAAGGTATGCTTCAGCGCCAGCAATCGCGTCTTCTTATCCTGAATCCGCGTCATGGCCTCTTCAATGCGGAGGATATCGTCAATTTTCCGGCGCTGCGTTTCTTCGATCGACGTCACCACCAGGTTGGGGACGGAAATCACTACCGCGGTATCCTCATTGGTGAAGGGGTCCTTTACCATAACCTCTCCCTTGGTCATTTTCCGTTCCTGCCATACCTTGCGTTCTTTCTCGCTCAACCCATCGGCGATGATCCGGATTCGCTCCATCATCCGGTGTTCCCGAAGCGACAGCAACCGAATCGCGTCTTCCACCTGCGCCAGTTTGCCGGTGTCGATCCGCTTGCACAGTTGCCGTTCCTCTTCACTGAGACAATCCAGCCAGATAGTTTCAAACTCGCCGGTGAATACCGCTTTCTTGTTGCCGGGCGGGCCACCGGACCCGCCCTTGTTGCCTACCGCATTTTTATTGCCCAGGGGAGCGCCGGGCCTGGCGGCTGCGTCCACGGTCTCTTGGGACGCAGGGATGGACGCATTCTTTTCCCAGCCTTGGCGTTGCCGGCGGCTCTTGGCGCTGGAATATTTGATTCCGTATTTTTGTGCCAGTTCGCGCAGGCTAAAGCCTGTTGTTTCATACTCTTTCCGCATTTCTTGCCATTGTTCTTCCGTCGCCATGTCCCTGCCTCCCCCTTGTGCATCCAGATGATGTTGGGCGCCAATGGCCGCCCTTTCATCACCTCATCATTGAATTGGTTTTTGAAATCGTCCCTCTGGTCAAGCCTTGCCCGAAAACAGCTCAGTGGCATTGTCGGGATCGTCGTAGGAATCCTTGATCTCCGTCGCTGAACTTTTTATCTTTTCCCATAACGCATCCAAGGTGATTCGCTCTGTCAAAAGGGGGCCGGACTCTTTGCTCAATCGTGCCCGCTCCTCCGACCGTTCCGTGAGAAATTGGGTAAGCTCCGGCGTTATCTCCGCCGCTTCAGCTTCGCGGACTAGTTCGTTCAACCACAAGCCCGTTGCTACCCGGTCCGCCATGTCCATGGCGCCAATCGCAGTCCGGATCGACGGTAGGGCCCGCAGCAGCGCGCCTTGGCTAGCTGTTTCCATCACCAAGGCTTGTTCAACTTTTTGTTGCAGTTCCGCAGGACTATTTGCGGTCACGGCGATGGCCTGCAGGCGTTCAGCCGTCCGCTGCTCGACCAAAAGGCCGCCAATGGTCCCCAGCAGCTTGTAGATAGCCTTATCGGAATCGCTGATATAGGCTTCCCCCCGAAGGGTCCCCGGTAGTTGGGGCAAGGCCTTCTGCGGCATTTTGCCGCCGGTTTGCCCCGCCATGGCTTCCCGGTTGCTCTTCACGCGGGCCTCGTTGTCCGCCAGGGCTTGCCTGTAGGCGGTTTTTGCTTCCTGAAAGACCTTTTGCAACGCGGCGTTCTTGCCTTCCGTGGACAAATTGCGGTCCTCCAAAATCTGCTGCCGTTTGGCGTAATAGGTTTTTCCAAATTCAATGGCCATGATTATTCTCTCCTCTCGTTTTGTTCTTGGTTTAACTCGGCCGGCCGGGCCAGCCACTGCGTCCGCCACTGTGTCAGGCGGTCAATGTCCTGTTGCAGCTTTTCCGTGACTCTGGCCTCGACGGTTATTGATAGTTCTTGGGGATCCCAGCCGTGGCGCTTGACTAAAAGCTCCCGCAACGCGTTATTCTCTTCTCTAGCCAGGTCCAGACGGTCCAGCAAGCGTTCCCGTTCTTCTTGGTAGTCCATCATGGGGGGGTCCCCATCGCTTTCGCCAAAGCGCTCCTGTTTGTCCCTGCTCATTATCGGTCCTCCTTTCGGCGCCGCTCACCGACTCCGGATAAATTCGGCCAACCTGGCCGCTTCGATTTCGCTCATGGCCATTGCATATGCCTCTCCGCCGCGACCATTCACAATTCGCAGTTCTAAAAAGCCATCACCGCGTACCACATACGCTGTCAGAAAAAAGTTGAGTTGAATCATCGTCCCCGGGCTCATCGTTGCGCCCCCTCTCCATCGTTTTTATTGCTGTATTGCGAGCTGGCTGCCCCGGTTCCCGGCGGCGCCCTGGCTATCCGTTCGCCGCAGTATTTAGCAGGCTCCAACCTCATGTATGCACCCCCTGAATGTCGCCGTTAAATATTCGCTTCGCCAGCATCACGCCTTCATTTTCCGGCCAGTGTTCCACCGCATCCATGAATTCCACCGGCGTGAATATCATCCGCCCCGGGTAATGGGCCTGCAGCTTGCTACGATCCGTCCCCGGCTCCACCAGGATGATCTGCCGGCCCCAGATAGGCCAGAGGGCTTCCTGAACGTCCAGCAGGCCAATGCCGCGCCACGTTCCCGCCACCAGCTGCCGCCATCCTTCGGCCAGGTCTATCTGCTCGACTTCACGGAAGCCACCACCTGTCACAGATACCGGCACAGAAGTGTCACAGGTGTTTTTGGGGTTTTGACCAGCCACCAATCCCGATTTTCCGCCACTCTTCAAGGGTGTCACAGATGTCACAGATGTTTTCACCCCCTGACCCTCTATATTTTTTTCGACCAGCAACCCAACGTTGAAAGCCATCTTCTTGCCTCCCAAAAATAATAGGGGGTATGGTGAATTTCTCTGTGACATCTGTGACTTCTGTGACAAATCCCATAGAATCAACCTTCGCAGCTTGTAAAAACAAGAATTTATCTGTGACTTCTCTGTGACACTTCTGTGACAGGCAGGTTTTTGCGAGTAGGTGTCACAGATACCGGCACAGAAGTGTCACAGTAAAAAATTGGCTTCACAAACGGGACAAACGCCGCTAAATCAATGTTTGTTCGGGGTGGCACAGATGTCACAGAAAAAATCACCCCCACCCCCTCTACATTTTTTCATTCATCAATAATTATGCTTCGCCTGATCGTTAATACTCGGTATCGTTTCCCCTGGATTCGTTTGAGTTCCGTCCTGGAATCTTCGCCAGCCCGAATAACTCCTGCCGCGTCCAAGTGCTTCCAAAGTGTTTTGGCTGCCACCGGGAAGCATAACCCCTGCCCATTGAAGAACTGAACGACGGCCTTATAAATAGTGTCCGGCAGTAGGTAAAGCCACGCTTCATCTTGCCAGCCAATGAGGTCTGTTCCCGGTTCGGCGCTGAATGTCCGCCCGTCATCAATCTCGCGAACGATACAGCGGCCGGTGGCGACCAACTCCCGCAGGGCCGAAGTGAATTTGACGGAAGGCGAGTCCTCCGCCACCCTCCGACCTTGTTCCACAGCCAGAACTTGCAGCGTCTGCCGGAATCCGGCCCGGTACTCCTCCGCTTGGTCTATGCTCATGGCGCCGATCTCCGTCATGTATTGCAACGCCGCTTCCGCACCGATCATGAGCCATGCGGCGTTGCTCGGGATTCTTCCATAGGCGCCGACGTCTGAAAAGGAACTGCGAATCGCCGGGTATGCTTTGCGGAACTCTTCCGCCAGCTGGTCAATCTGTGGGCGTAGCCAGTCAATATAGGCGGCCATGCACACCGGTAGCAGGTCCGTTTGCTCCTGCGCCCGCGTGATCTTTGCAAAATCCATGTCGCCGCTTTTCAGTTCCACCGCAAACAACCGCGCCAATCGCGACTGTGAAAGCTCCGGCAAGTCCTCGCCCGTCACTAGGCAAAGCCCTCGGGGAATCTTGTCCTGCCGCAGTTGAACATCGGAAGTCAACCGCCCCCGGCCCATCCGGTCCCCATAGCCGCCCAGGATGATTTCCGCCGTGGTCACCATGCGCTGCCGTTCTTTGGGACTGCCGCAGGGATGAAAGTCATCGACCCATAGCAGCAGGTCTTTCAGGGTGAACGCCTTTACATCCGAACTATTGCCGGTGTCCCGGAATGACGCCGGCGCATTGTCGCCGCTGCCCGATCCCCCGAAGAAGGATGTGACCAGTCCGGAGAATGTGGATTTGCCGGCCATCGTCGGCCCGACCAGCCAAAGAACAAAATTGGGGGAGTAACCGGCTTGTTTCAATGGTTCGACCAGTGGCGCCAGGAAGGCCAGCGCCCACACCGGGAAGGTTACCGCCCCGGGGCCGCATTCCAGAAGGAGCAGGGCTGTTTTGGCGGCCTCTATGGCCCGTTCCCGGTCCGGCGACTCCGGCAGGCTGTACCTGGACAGGCCGGCAGGTAGTTCTACCGCCACCCCCGCCGCGCCGATCGCCCCGCCACCGTGCAGAAATATCCACCCTTCAGAGGTTTTTCGCCACCCGGTGTGAGTGAAAATTGTTTTATGTTCCGCATGGCTGCCAGTGAGTTGCAGCACGTAGCGCAGGCGGTCCTTGATCGTACTGCCGAAGGTTATGACGGCCTGTGATCCCCAGCCTTCCACGACCCAATTCATGGTGATGTATTTTAGAACGGAGACCAGTAGGGGCGGCAACATTCTTCCGCCTTTGGAAACCGCGTCTATTTCAAAGAACAAAGCTCTGCCCTCGCCATCGTCCTTGGTAACCTCGCTGACTATACGCGGGGCAAAGTTCGCCATTTGAACCCATACTGTTCCGTCATTTGTGACCTTCTCATAACAAATTCCGCCGTTCTCGTCTACCGTGTAGCCTTTGCCATAGAGTTTCCGCCACTCGGTGAACTCGTCATTTTCCGGCACAACAGACGACGATGACGGCGCCGCTTCCGGTGCCCATTCGGTGGCGCTCTTGATCTGCTCCAGTAGGTCTTCCTTTGTGTGCCCGGCGGCCAGCCAATCCGATACATCACCCTTCGGCGGCAGGTCCGGCAGTTTCATGACCTTCACCACGCAGCCGCGACCATGCAGGGAGCGGGCAACAGCCTGCGCATGCTTCCGCCCGGGTTCGTCGTTATCTGGCAGGATAATTACCATGGCGCCGGCCGGAAAGTGCTTGGAATGTTCATTCGTCCACTTCCCGGCCCCGCCGCTGTTTGTGGTGGCGGGCAGGTTCAGCTCGTGCAGCCGGTCCGCATCTTTTTCCCCTTCAACGATAAATACCGGCTCACCCTGTGCCAAGGCCTGCAGGAGTTCCGGCAGCCGATAAGGGACAGATTTCACGCTCTGCAGGTTCCATATCCAGCCGCCTTTGCCATCTGGCCGGCGCTGGCTAAAACCCTTTGGTTTAAAGCGGCAGGATTGATGGAGCAGGTTCCCGGTGGCGTCCATATAGTCATAGGTGGCAACGATCCGCCGTGCCGGTGGCGCTGGATCAATCTGTTTCATCGGTGGCGGTTCCACTCCCAAGGCAGCTGCCATCTCCTTTACGGAGATTCCTTCCCCGGCAGCATGGCAGGCAAAGCAGTGACCCGTTCCCTTCTTCGCATTGAAACTGAAAGAGGGGTTCTGATCCTGGCCATCATGCGACGGCAGCCGGCAGCGTGCCTGTCCTTCGTAGCCCTTCCATTTGAATGGCCCGGCGTGTTCTTCAACCCATTGTTTCAGCGTTTCCGGCTCCCATGGCAGGCCGCGATTTGTGGTATAATTGGATTGCAATGAAATTTCACCCCACTTGCCCCGCCGATCCGCACGGCGGGCTTTTCTTTGGCAACAAAAAAGGAAGCCTATGCGACTCCCGTCTTCTGCACTCCTATAATGTTTTTAACTGCTTCCCTTGGCGTTGGGTCCTGGACCCCGTAAGCGTTCGCCCGATCTAAGTTTTTTTCTATTTTTACTTTCTTCCGGTTCTTTTTTCTGTCCCTGGACATGCGCAGCCCCTTTCTCTGCCGGAAATGCATTCACAACGTCGGCAGGCGTTTTGTCTCTACTATGCGTTCCCGTTATCGTTGGGTGGATTCAACAAAGAATCAACCCACCAAGACGGCACAAACACCCTGTCGCCAACGCGCACGGTAGGAATCTTGCCGGTGGCACACGCCTTGTAGAAACCCGCATCGGACATTGGTAATGGTCCGCCGTATTTCTTGAGCAGCTCTTTTCTCTCGTATAATGTTTTCATGATTTCGCTCCTTTTCATTATTTTAATGTAATGTTTTAAATTACTAACCGAAATTTCCTTTTCGTTTTAATATTTTTAAAAACATCGGTATTTACTCCGATGCTTTTATTTTTTCTATCGCCTGTCTATATTCATCAAGCCACACGTGTTGCATCCACATCAAAAACCAGTGTGCACACTCAGGCCTTCCGTCAAATGGTGTTCCTGCATTAACTTTATCAAATCTGTCAAAGGCCACATTGCTAGGTCCCGCCATCCTTTCCTTCATTAGTTTAATCTCTAATCCTTCTATTTCTGATGTAGACAATTCTTTAGGACACTCTTGTCGCGCTTTATAACTACATTCCCACATAGCCTCGTCCATCTCACGACTAGTAATAAGCAGCTTCCTAGCTATGGCAATTATTTCCGGGCTAAACCCGGGTATTATCCCATTAAAACCCGCTGCAATCCATTCGGGACTATACTTTCCATGGATAAGTTTCCACGCCGCCGCAGCTTCAGCAGCCGCTTCAATATAGTATTCCGTCCACTTACCGCCCTTTCCCGCACCGCGCCTAGGCGTCGAAATCAAGTTCCATTTTTCATAATTCAATAGTGTTCTATCTGTTGCCGGAATTGCAAGCTGCGAATTAAGAAGTTCGATAATAGCACTTTGGCTTAGCATCTATCCGTTCACCTTCTCAATCGGAAATTTCCTTTTCGTTTTTATAATACACCCATTTTTACCTATCCGTCAACACTCTGCACAGTTATTTTTCGCCTATTCCTCCCCGAGTTCCTCCCCGTTGTAAAATAATAGGCGCTACCCCATTTATTAGGTAGCGCCTTTGTTCTTGATAACTGGCGGAGTGGGAGGGATTTGAACCCTCGCGGGAGTTTCCCCCCCTATCGGTTTAGCAAACCGACCTCTTCGGCCTCTTGAGTACCACTCCGTGTCCGATGATCGCTGGTCAAAATTCAGTTATGCCGCAAGGAAATGGCGGAGGGGGCGGGATTCGAACCCGCGGTCCCTTGCGGGATCACTGGTTTTCAAGACCAGCTCCATAAACCACTCGGACACCCCTCCGTGTCCGGCACGAAAGTATTATAACAGGGCCCGCGCGGCTTTGTCAATGAGCGTCAGCCGTAGCGCCGCTTGTTCATGGTACGGATGACGTCGCCGTCAAAGCTAAAGATCGGAATCCGTCGCAGGATATAAGGATTGGTGCCGCGCGAACAGGTGCCGTTCAGAACGGAAAATCCGCCCCAATACGCCGCCTCGTTCGCCACATGGGGTGTTGATTCGTTGAAGCTGCCTTTGGGGTAGGCAATATAACGGACCGGCTTCTGCAACACTCCCTCCAGATACAGTCGGGACAGCGACATCTCGTCGGTGGCCTCCGCCACGCTCATTTCCCCCAGCGCTCGGTGGGAAATCGTATGTGAGCCAATCGACATGCCGCCTGCCGCCATTTCCCGGATATGGCCCACAGCCAGGCGATCCGGCGCCCCGACCAATCCGGTGATGATGAAGAAAGCAGCGGTCATGTCGTATTTTCGCAGCAACAGATAGGCGTTGAGATAGTTGTCGAGATACCCGTCGTCGAAGGTCAGGAGAATTGGTTTATCCGGCAGCGGCGATTCGGGGTCCAGGCGATATTGCCGGAAGTCTTCCAAAGAAATGGTTTCATAGCCCTCTTCCCGCAAGCGGCGCAGATCCGTTTCGAATTTGTCCGGCGTGATGGTCAGGTGTCCCTGGGTGTCGCCGACCCGATGGTAGCACAACACCGGAATCGAAGTCCCTTCCGCCGCCAGTCCCGTGCGAAACTGAGAAAGTGTACCGCTGGCGCTCAGAATGGCTGCCGCTGAAATGCAGTTTTTCAAAAAGGTCCGTCGTGAAAGCATGTGACTCCTCGAATTGTCAAAAATACACTTACAATTTTAGTCCTTTCGCGACTATTTGGCAAATCCCTGCCGCTAAAAAAATAAATAAAAAAAATAGAGACACCCGCCGGCGTCTCTTGATAATCAGCAAGAGTTAGTGAAATAATTTTAATTTAACCAGCTTTTTTCAAGGTTTCTTCATCCCGGGGCAGCTTTCCCCATTTGTCGAAATAATAAAGAATCTGCAGGTGCAACGGCATGTTTATGATCTCTTCGGGGTTCAGGTGTTCCAACATCACGAGGTCCCCCTTTCCGATTTCGGTTTGCGGTCCGTAAAAAAAGCAAACCCGCCCGTCGTCGGGCGGGCGAGTCTTCTTCGACTTGCAACCGCAACCTTTATCATTGACCTAACTATACATCAGTTGCAAAAATTATGTCAATATCATCTTTGGTTGTATACATGATTCTTTTGCCGCTCGCGTTCCGTCCGTTTTCGCAGCGCCTCCTGCTGATCTTCCGGGGTATTGAGCAGCTCACCGGTCTGAATCCGGGACAGCAATATCCGCTGGAATTGTCCCACGGCCGGACCCCGACCCAGACAAGAGGCGATCTCCTGGCCGGTGACTGCCAGTTGCTCGGGGTAAAAGGGGATGCTGTCCAACAGCCGGCGCAACACTTCGGCGATCAGTTCCCAGCCGGGCATGCCCGGGTCCCGGTGCCCGGCCAGGCGGTCGGCCCGGTGAATCTCCAGCAAGGCTTCGATTCCCTCCCGCAGATCGTCGGCGCGCTTGAATTCCCGGGACCGTCGCCGGAGCCAGCGGATGCAGGCTTCCTGCTCCGCCGGCGGCAGCCGCAGATGGTGACGGACCAGCCAGGGCACGCTGCGGCTCCAGTAGGCCGGAAAGCGCAGGCGTTTGGCCACCTGCACGGCAATCTGCGCGCCAACCACTTCGTGCCGGTGCTCCACCAGATCGCCCTGCGCGTTGTATTGGCGCACGTCCGGCAAGCCCTTGGCGACGTCGTGCAGCAGCGCCGCCCAGCGCAGCACCGGATGCGGCATGATTTGCTCCACCATAGACAGGGTATGCTCCCAGACATCCAGGCGATGGTAGCGCGCATTTTGACTCAAGCCCCGCAGATGGTCCAGTTCCGGTAAAATCGGGATGCTCGTCTCGCCGGCTTCGTCGCGTGCCCGGCAGGTTTCACTCAGCAGCCCCTGCTCCAGCAACACCCGCAATCCTTTCGGGGCATACCTTCCCAGCAGGGTTTTGTCGATTTCGTTGCGAACCCGTTCCACCGACAGGCCCCGTACCCGGTAGAGGTTGGGCGGAATCGCCGCCAAGGTCGCCGGATCGATGTCAAAATCGAACACGGCGGCGAACCGGGCTGCCCGGAACATGCGCAGCGAATCTTCCTGGAAGCGCTCTAGCGGGTTGCCCACTGTCCGGATCAAGCCGTCGTGCAAATCGTCCCGGCCGTTGAAATAGTCGATGATGGCCCCTGCTTCATCCATGGCCATCGCATTGATCGAAAAATCGCGCCGCGACAAGTCTTCCCGCAACGAAACCGCGAACGAAACGGTCTCCGGCCGGTGGCAGTCGGCGCCGTAGGTTTCCGTGCGGAAAGTGGCCACGTCGTAAGGGTCGCCCTCCACCAGTACGACGACCACGCCAAAGAAAATTCCGGTTTCGATCGTCCGCCAGCCCTGGCGCTTGGCCGTGCCGATGATTTCCGCCGTGTGGGCGGATGTTGCGATATCGATATCCTGGGGTATCACACCCAGCAAATAGTCACGCACCGCGCCGCCGACAATGTAGGCTTCGTGGCCGGCCTGCCGCAGAGCGTGCAGGATGCGTCTTGCCTTTTCGATGATCGCCGCCCCCCTTTCTCGCTGACCTGATTCTGGTCCGCCCGCGAACCCGGTTCACGTTGGTTGGAGTTTTCAACTAAATAGTTCGGGCCGCAGCCCGCTTTCCCCTGCAAAATCTTAACGGTTGGTCGTCAGCCGGCAGGAATAATTCTTCGGATGGCAAATATTAAATTAATGCTTATTTTTTCGTCTGCGAGATGTTGAAGGGGGATCCTGTCATGATTTGCCCGGCCTGTTTTCAGGAAACATTGGAAAACGGAATCTGTTCGTCGTGCGGGTTTGACGAAAATGCTCCGCAAAGCCCGCTGTTGTTGCCCCCTGGCACGCCATTAATGAACGGTCAGTACTTGGTGGGAAAAATTCTCGGCAAGCCCGGCGGCTTTGGCATCACCTATCTGGGCTGGGACAGCCAGCTGGCGACCTTTGTGGCGATCAAAGAGTATCTGCCGCGCGACATTGCCGGCCGCCACTTTGACCGGCTCACGGTCAGTGCGCATACCAGCGCCGACAGCGAACATTTCCGCTACGGTATGGAGCAATTTCTTCAGGAAGCCCGGACCCTGGCGCAGTTCGACCACCCCAACGTGGTGCGCGTCCGCACCTTCTTTCAAGAAAATGGCACCGCCTATCTGGTGATGGACTACCTGCAGGGCAACAGCCTGTATGACCATCTGGCCCAAGTGGGCGGCCGAATGACCGAGCAGGCGGCGCTGGAAACGATGCTGCCGTTGCTGGACGGCTTGCGGGATGTCCATGCGAAAGGCTTTTTGCATCGGGATATCAAACCACAGAATATATATATCACCACCGCCGGCCGCACGATCCTGCTGGACTTCGGTACGGCCCGGCAGGCGCTTGGCGAACGGAATCGAGGAATGACCACGATCCTGACTCCTGGCTACGCACCCTGGGAGCAATACCACCGGCACGGCAAGCAAGGCGCCTGGACCGACATTTACGCCTGTGCGGCAACTTTGTACCACGTCGTGACCGGTACGGTTCCCCCCGAAGCCTCGGAGCGGGTCGCCCAGGATACCCTGCAGCCGCCCGTGCTTCTCACTCCAGGATTGTCGCCGCATTTCAGCTACGCGATCATGCAGGCCATGTCGATCGATCCGGCGAACCGCCCGCAGACGGTGGCCGAATTCCAGGCCGCGCTGAAAGGGCAGGCCGTCATGCCTGTCCCACCGCCTCCGGCACCGCAAACAGGGCCTTATGCCGCCCCTGCCTGGCAGCCGCCGCCGCCGATTTCCCAAATGCCGGCTGTACCGCCGCCACCGCCAAATGGACCGGATTCGCGTTGGCTAGCGACGGGAACGCCGCCGCCACCGCCGCCGGGGTCCATGCCCTACCAGCCAGGATACCCCGCTCCGCTTCCACCACCGCCGGCGTCCGGCAAAAAAACCGGCCGCAAACTGCTGTGGGTGGCGGCGGCCGTCGCAACGTTGGTAATTGGCGGCGTGGCCCTTTCCTATAGCAGCATGAACGGCTATCAAACGATGAGTTATAAGTCCGGAACCTACGAAGGCACCGTCAGCTGGGGCTCCCCATCCGGCAAAGGAAAACTGACCTACGCCGACGGCGCGGTGTACACCGGTGATTTTGCCGGCGGCACCCGCCAAGGTAAGGGTATCTACCGCTCCAAAAACGGTGATACCTATGACGGCGAATGGAAAAATGACAAGTTCGACGGCCAAGGCAAACTGGGTTTGGCCAGCGGGTTGCGCTATGAAGGTTCCTTTAAGGAAGGCAAACGCAGCGGATCCGGCGTACAGGTCCACCCCGACGGTCGCCAGTACTCTGGCGCCTGGGCCAATGACAAGGCCAACGGGACCGGCGTCCTGACCACCAAGGACGGCGCCAAGTACACCGGACCGTTCAAAGACGATTTCCCCCACGGCGAAGGCACTTTGATTACCTCCCGCGGCGACCAGTATGTCGGAAACTTCGAAAACGGGCACATGAGTGGCCAGGGCACCATGACCTATAAAGACGGCAGAACTTATAAAGGCTCGTTCGCCAACGACAAGAAGAACGGCCAGGGCACGATGAGGTGGCCCTCCGGCAGCCAATACGCCGGCGAATGGAAAGACGACAAACGGCACGGCAAAGGCACCCAGGCTCTGATGAACAGCGGCGCCATCATCGCCGATTATGTCGGCGAATATCGGGACGATGTCCCGTATAGCCCGAACGGCCAATTCCGGGTAGTATTGAAAAAGGACGGCCGCGTGGTCGTCGCCACCTACCGTGACGGCTCCTTCTACTGGTAAACATGGAAGAAAAAACTCCCGGGCAACCGTGCTGGTTGTCCGGGAGTTTTTGTGTCGCCGCATAACGGGGAATGTCAGGGCAACTGCACGAACATGCCCTTTTCGATCTGTTCGGCGTTGCCGTTGCTGACCGTGGCGATGGCAATTTTTTCTTTGACGGTGTTGACAGTGATATGGGCCAGGGTATTGAAGCTGACGTCCAGCACTTCGCCGGTACCCGGATCACGCAAGGCCTCCGCCGTGCCGACCACGAAATCCATGCCTTCCTTGACGCCTTCCCGGGAGCCGCGATTAATGATGACATTGCCATCCTTGACCATCACTACATTGCCGCGCCAGGTGATCTTCGGCAGCTGCTCGATCATCCATTGCACGCCCTGTTGCACGGCGTTTTCCACGGCCTTGCCGACATTGTCGCTCTTGAATCCGCCGGCGCCGGCACCCCAGCCATTGCCGGAATAGCCGATCATTCCGCCGGATTTGTTGGCTTTGCCGACCACGCTCTTGGAAGCGAGGATCTGGCCGGTCGAAGTGTGGATCATATACATGGTGACATTCACTTGCGAGTTGGAACTGGCGCCGCCCAGCGATATGCCGCCGATGGAAATTCCGCCGCCGCCGCCGCTGGTATTGTTCTGCACATGCGTGATGGCGCCTTTAACGAGGATCTGGGCCGGCGTCATGTTGCCAACGCCCGGCGTGATCGCCCCCTGCGTGGTGCGGCCGGATGCCGCGAGGTCCTGCTCGGCCATGGCGTCCTTGCGCATGTCGGTCTCGCCCAGAACAATGAATTTGCCGGTCTGGTTGAGGATATCCGTCATGATGATTCCCCAGCCGTCGCCGATGTCCCATTGGCCGCGCCAGCCGGCGCGGTTCTCAAACTTGGCGACCGACACGGTATAGCGCAGGCCGCCGGTCGCGCTGGTCGCCGGCATGTCCGGTGCCGCCAGGGCCACCGCCGGAATCAGGCTGAACGCCATCACGGCGCATAAAAATGCAGCAGTCACAACACTTCGTTTCATGGTTGATCCTTCCTTCCGTTTATGGATTGTTTACCAGAGGGAATTCGGCTTTCCCGGTTGATTCGGCGTTGTCGCGCCGGGCACGGCCGGTGGGCAGACCATGGGCGACGACGCCAGCGGGCGTTGCACCAGGATCATGTAGCACTGCCCCGGTGCCGGGCAAAAGCCGAAAGCCGGCAGCCCCATATAGGAAGACATGCCGCTGGAAGTCGACGAGGCGGCCACCGGCACCATCAACGTGTTCCAGTACGGATTGCCGTTGGACATCTGCAGTCGATAGTCCTGCTGCATGATGACCTGCAGGAAGCTGGTCCAGCCGCCGCCGTCGGAGGGTCCGAGCCAGACCGTATGCCCCGTCGAGGCCGCGGCGGTTCCGCCCAAAGCCAGCAGTACCGTCAGGCAAACCAAGCCGGCAGCCAGCCGAAAGCTTTGCTGTCGTTTCATTTCCACACCGTTCCTTTCTTAAAAGTATCTTGGAAAGGCAATGTATAGTGTTGATTGTATCGCACCCAGCGACGGTTGTCTACCACAACGAGCCTTTATCCCGTTTCGGCGGCGTTGGCGTCGCCGGCTTCTCCGCCGGCGGTTGCGTCCGTACGGCGGGTTGCTGCCGCGGCGGGGTCGGAGTTTCCGACGGCGGCGGGGCGACTTCGGTCGGGGGCTTGCCGGCTTCCGCCGGCGTGGTTGGGGCAGTCGCCGGTTTATCAGTCACAGTCGCCTTGGGCGGCGTTGTTGGTTGTGGTTGCGGCGGTTTTTCGGCCGGTTGCTGCTGTTTGGCCGGCGCCGTCCGGACCGGCGGCGCTGCCGCCGGTTCGCTCTTTTTCTTTGCCGCATCCGAACCACCGAAGAAAAACAGGCCGGCTGCCGCCGCCACGGCGATCAGCAACATCACGACAATCCAGGCGCCAACGGGAGATTTTTTGGTGACCGGCGGTGGTGTATAAGGCGGCGGAGTTGGAAGCGGATAGGGCAACGGCGACGACGCAGACGGCGGTGCATAGACCGGTGCGCCGGCCGCACCGGGAAGCGGCGCCGATACCGGCGGCACGGAAACTGACGGCAATGGCGGCGGCGCCGCTGGCGCGGAGACCGGCACGGCAACCCGGGCCGGCGCCGCCGGAACCGCTGGTGGCGGCGGTACGGCTTTCCCACGAAGCATGTCGCGGAACATGAACACGTCCTGCGGCCGGGCGCCGGCGTCCAGGACCAACGATTGCATGATCGCGGCGTTCAGGTCCGGCGAGATCCCTGGAACCAAAGCAGACAATGGCGACAGTTCATCGGCGGCGACCCGTTCCGGCGCATCCGGCGGCGCGCAACCCGCCAGCAGATAATAATAGGTCGCGGCAAACGCGTAAATGTCGGTCCACGGCCCTTGCTCACCCCGGCGGTGATACTGCTCGTACGGCGAAAATCCCGGCGTCAGAACCACCGACAGGCTGCGGCTGCGTTCGCCCATAGCCTGCCGGGCCGCACCGAAGTCCAGCAAAATCGGCCGCCCCGATGCAGTGACGTAAATATTCTGCGGTTTGATGTCCCGATGCAGAAACCCCTTGGAATGCACATCCTGCAGACCGTCCAGAATCGGCAGCATGATTTCCGCAGCTTGCGCCTCGGTCAGGCGGCCGCCATGGGACGCTAGGTATTCAGCCAGATTTACGCCCTGCAGGTAATCCATCACCAGATAGGCAGTGCCGTGTTGCTCGAAAAAACTGCGCACCCGCACCACGTTGGGATGATCGAACCGGGCCAGCGTTCGGGCTTCGTTCAGAAATTGTTCGAGGCCGAACCGGAACAAATTGGCATCCTCGCGCGAATGGGCCATCACCGAGGCATGATCGGCATCCCGTCCCGCATAGTCGCGCGGCAGGTACTCCTTGATCGCCACCAGGGTGGCCAGATTGATATCCCAGCCCAGATAGGTAATGCCAAAGCCGCCCGGTTTCCCCAGCACTTTGCCCACGACGAACTGCCCGTTCAGCACGACCCGGTAGGGCAGCACCAGAGGCGTTCGGCGTTCGGATTCGTCATATCCGCAGCGGGGGCAAACATCCTGGTTCCCCTTATCCCCGAAACAGCCCGGACACAGCGTATCCCATTCGGCCATCATTTACACTCCCCTTGGCTGACAAAAACCAGCTTATTTTTCCGTCGCTTCTTCCTGGGTCTGATCCCAGTTGAACTTTTCACCGCATAGCGGCACGAACATCAGCTGCGTCTCGCCCAGCTCGATGATGTCATAGGCCTTGATATCGGCGGCCTGAATGACTTCGTCGCCGTTGAGATAGACCAGGCCGCGGCCGTCACCGGGCCGGATGCTGAATACCCGCTTGCGCGGTTCATATACGAGAAACGCGTGATTCTCGCGCGAAACCGTGTCGTCGCCGGCAATCTGGACATCCATGGCTTCCGAACGACCAATTCCGTTGCGGCCGCTACGAATGCGATAATCTCGGCCCCGCGACGGGCCCTTGATGCAAACCAGCCAACCGACTACCGGGTCGATGCCTACCTTTTTCATATCCACCGCTACGGTGCGGCCTTCTTCCGCGCCTTTTCGGCCTACCGGCGCTCCCGGTTGCCGAATTGGCACGGTCGGACCCACGACCGGCGGAGGTGTCTCCCGTAGCGGCCGGGTTGCTCCGACCGGCGCCGGTCCTCCCGGAATCGGCGGCGCCATCGGCGGCTGGGCTTCCGTCGCTCCCGCCCCGCCCGCCGGCATGCTGCCGCAGTACGGACACGCGTTGTGCCGCGCCGGATCATAGAAATGGCCCTGTTGACAACGTATCAATGCCATGAGATTCATTCCCCTTTCCTAAATCGTCTGTATATCGCCCGGACTGCGAAGAACCGGCGCCTATTTTGCCGCCGGCGCCGGTTTGGCCGGTTTATCCGGAGTTTTTGCGGCAGGCTTGTCCGGGGTTTGTTCCGTCTGCTTATCCGTCGCCGGACTCTGGGCAGGTTGATCGGTCACCGCTGCCGGTGCCGCTTTTTTCAACCCCTGTTCACCCAGGAAGCGCCCGCCAAAAAATCCGGCAATGGCCAGGGCCAGGACCAGCAGCACGATTTTGGTCCATTTGCCGGTTCCGGCGATTTTTTTGGGGCTGGCGTCCTTTTTGGCCCGGGCGGCGACGGTGGATTTTGGTTCCGCATCCCGGCGCTGCGTGTCCGCCGGCGGTGTGGCAGGCGGCAAATCATAGCCGAGCACAGCCACGGTAATATTGTCCTGATAGGGCGACTGCCGGCCGACTGTGGCCTGGATCAGAGCCTCCGCCGCCGGCTGTGGTTCGGCCGCCAGCAGGCGAATGATCTCTTCGGTCGGCAAAAAGCCGAACAATCCGTCGCTCGCCAGCAGAATCTTGTCTCCTGGCAGCAGTTCCAGCGGTGGATCGGTTGGATGGTCGTAATCATCCAGGTCCGGTTTGCCCAGATAGCTGGTCAGGGCGGCCCGCGACGGATGGGAGTCCGCTTCACCGCGGCTGATCTCCCCTTTCGCCAGCATCCGGTCCAACACCCGGCCGTAATTGTAATCGACGGTCAGTTGACGGAGGGTTCCCTGTCGGTAAAGATAGATCCGGCTGTCGCCGGCCGCCGCCCGATAGAGTTTGCCGTCATGGATGGCTACGGCCACCACCGTCGTGCCCGCTTCTCCCTCCACGCCGGCCGCGGCCGCTCGCCGGTTCACCGCCCGGTTGGCCGCATGCAGCGCCCGGTCCATGACTTCGGCGATCGGTTCCGCCGGTTCTTTGGCTTCGTAAGTCGTCAAAAAAGTCCGCACGGCGGTGTCGCTGGACTCCTTGCCCAAGGCCAGGCCGCCCATGCCGTCGGCCACTACGCACAAAAAGCCGCCATGCTTGACAAATTCGGCGTCATCAAACGCCGAAAAACCGAACGAATCCTGTTGTTCGCTCCGGGCGCCAATATGCTGGGCATTGCCGGGTACTAAGATATTCGAGTGGGTCGACTTGTCTGTCATTTGCTTTCTACTCCTCGAAACAAAACCGCTACGGCGGTGTAGTTGTCATACGGGCCCGCAGCCCGCGCCAATACCCGCCGTTCCAGCCTGTCCAGCCAATCGGCGGCCGACCCGGCCGCCGCCAGGTCTGCTTCCATTTCCTGCTCCCAGACATACGTCCAGATGCCGTCGCTGCACAACAACGCCGCATCATTGGCCTGAATGGGCACCGGCCCCGGCAGGATCGTCGGGCGCAGCTCGCCGGACTGGCCGATGGCCCGGGTCAGGCGGTTCTGGTCTTCATGGCCCCGAATCTCCGTCGGCTTGATCTTCCCGGCGTCCGCCAGCATCTGCGGCACGCTGTGGTCTTTGGTCTGGTGCAGGATTTTACCGTCATGAAACCAATACAGGCGGGAATCGCCGACATGTCCCCAGACTGCCTGTGCCGCATCGGCGGCCAGCAGGACCATCGTCGTCCGCATGCCCGCCAGCTCATAGGTTGCGGCGGCCTGCCGCACGATCGCCGTCTGCACGTTCTGAAAACAGTCGGCGACAAAGGAAACGGCAGGCTCGAAATTCTGTCGGCACTGTTGCAGAACGGTTTCGACAGCCAGGCGGGAAGCGGTCTCGCCCCCCGCGTGACCGCCCAGTCCGTCGGCAACCAGCCAGCAACCGCTCCGCTCGTCGACTTTGCTGCCATAATAATCCTGATTGGATTTCCTCCCGCCGGCCCGGGACAGGCCGGCTGTATCCACCCGCATCGTCAATCCGCGCGCAACTCGAACAGGTGCGCCGGATCGCTCAGGTAAAACCGTTCGCCGCTGCGCAGACGAGCCTGTCCGCCGATTTTCTGGCCGTTGACGAAGAAGGTGCCATTGGTGGAGCGATCCTCCACCGTGAAAGTCTGACTGGCCGCATCAAAGGTCACCAGACAGTGGACCCGGCTGATTTCGTTCATGTCCGCCGGGAACACCAATTGGGCCTGCTGCGGATCCCGGCCAATGATCAGCGGCCGGCCGGCCTGGATTTCGATGGTCTTGCCGGCGAAGAATCCGCTGACACCGGTCACCGTGGAGTGGCGAACCGCAGCCGCGACCGTCGGTTTCGGAGCTGCCGGCGGCGGACCCTGCGGAATCTGCTGCTGCGGCAGCGGCATCTGCATCTGCGGCGGCGGGGAACTCTTCTTGCGCGACATCATGAAGCCGACGATGCCGAGCAGGATCAGCACCACCACGGCGCCGCCGATGACCATCGGATTTTGATAGAAGGGTTCCGGCGGTGGTGGCGGTGCAACCGGCTTGGTCTCCGTTACCGGCGGCGCGTCCTTGCTGCCGGAAGTGGAACCGACCGGCGGCGCGATTTCGGCCACGGCGTTGGTCCGCTTGATCACTTCGAGAATCTCATCGGCGTCCACCGCATAGTTCAGGGAAGAAGAACGGCCCTTCAGGGTCGACATGCCGATGACGTGACCCCGGCTGTTAAATATCGGTCCCCCGGAATTGCCGGGATTGATGTCGGCGGTGACCTGAATCATATGGGCGCCACCGCCCAGCCGCAGTTTCTGCACCACCTGGCCGGGAGTCGGCGTGGCCGGCGCATTCAGCCAGTCCTCGTCGACCTGGTCGCTGGTACCGGGAAAGCCGACGGCGATCACCGTCTCAGCCGCCTTGATATCATCACGGTGCACCAGTTTGACGCTGGGCTTGGCCAGTTTCTGGTCCACCGACAGAACCGCGATGTCATTGGCCTGCGAAGTCGCCCGAATCTCCAGCGCCCGCAGCATGTCGCGACCCCGGCCCAAAGCCACCCAGGCCTGCGCCCCTTTCTTTTCGACCGCTTCAATCACATGGTAATTGGTGACAATATGTTTGCCATCGTCGATGACAAAGCCACTGCCTTTGGCCATCAGCCGCCCGCCCTGGGTGATCAGCACCCGGACGGAACTGTTTTTCATCATTTCAATGTCCGACTCGGCCGCTGCGGACACCACCGGCACCAGCGAGGAGAATACCACCAGCATGAACGTTAGCGCCAATACCACTAATTTCCTCATTGATTTCTTCGATGTTAGCCTGCCCTGGTTCAACATTCTTTACCACCTTCCCGTTATTAATCGCCAGTCTGACCGGTTCACCCTGGAAATGTAATCCGCATCTCGGTCCGTCCAATCTTGAGCACGTCCTGCTCGTCCAGACTTTGCCGGGCGGTCAATGCCACGCCGTTGAGAAAAGTTTGCCGGTCCGTCGCCAGATTTTGCAGATACAGATGCCCTTCCTCAAAAAAGATTTCGCAGTGCGCCGGCGCAATCTCGTGGTCCTGTTCAAATACCAGGTGACTGACCGACGGATCACTGCCGAGTACCACCCGGTCGATGATTTCGATTTCCAGCTGGTGCGGCGGCGGCCCTTCATGAGTCCGGGTCAGCCGGGTCAGCACCCCGGCCTGGGACGTCTCGGCGGCGCTCACTGGCACCGGAACAGACGGCTCAGCGGCTGGCGGCGCAACCGCCGGGTTGGCCGGCGATGACGCATGGTCCGGGGCAACGGGACGGCGACGGAGCCATAAACACCCGCCGGCCAGAATCAGCACCGCCGCGCCCCCCATCATGATCCAGAGCGAGTTGTCCTTATTTCCCGTAGCGGCCGGTTTTGCCGCGGCGGCCGGCGCTGCGGCCGTCGCCTCGCTACCGCCGGCCGGCACCGTCAATTGCAGTTTCGAATCCCAAGTGCGGTTAGCCGCCTTCAAGGTAATTTCCAACGGATAGGCGGCCCCCTCCGAACGGAAACCGGCAGCATCCAGCTCAATCACGAACGCATTGCGGATCGAGCGGGTAATCGCAAAATAAATTCCGCGCCAGCCGCCGCTACGGCCGTCATAGAAGCGTCCGCCCGACTGCGCGGCGAAGTCCCGCATCACACCCATCGCGCTCTGTTCTTCCGGCGTCGGCGAACCCTGCACGAACCCGATCAGATAGAGAGGCACCGGGTCGGTCGTCAGTTTGCCGGAAATATCGCCCTTGCTGACGCCGCCGGTCAGATCGTTGACCCCGTCGGTCAGGGTGATCACCACTCGCCGGGCGGGAACCCCGGCGCCGCCGGCGCGGGCCACAGCCATGGCTTTGTCCAGGCCGCCGTAAAAAGCGGTGTCATCAGCCGTCGGCTGCAATTCCGCCAACTTTTCCTTGAGCTTGCCCCGGTTCGGCGAAAACTCCTGCAACAGTTTCACTTCGCTGCCGAAAGTCACCAAAGCCGCCTGATCGCGGTCCGACATCGCGTCCACGAAGGCGGCGAGCGTGTCTTTCATCTGGGAAAACTGAGCGGTCGACAGGGATTTGGACACGTCGACCAGCAGTACGTAGGCGATCCCCTCTTTCGCATCCTCAAACGGCGTGAGTCGGGCCACCTTCGCCGGCTTGGCGCCAATTTTCGCGGTCAGGTCCGCCGGCTGCAATCCCTTGGCCGGCACTTCTCCCGCACCAATGATGTCGGCGTAGACGGTGACCGCCGGCAGACGGGCCGTACCCTGTGTCAGCCGGAAATCATAGACGGTGGGCGGGGCCGACCAAGCCGTCGGCATCGCTCCTAAAATGCAGGAAGCAACCAACACGAATACCCCGAGAAACCGGCGCCGCCAGTCTCGGCCCAGTCCTGCTTTTCTCCATGACCGCAACATCGAATCATCCTTTTTGCTAAAGTTTGCTAAACGCCCTTACTTATATGATAAGATTTGCTATAAAATGATAAATTCCTGTCAATGCCCCAAGGATTTTTCAAAATACCCCTTAAGGCCGCCGATTTTTCAAGTTTAATAACGGCCGGGTCTCCAATCGTTTCGATCCAGTAGGTCCGAAACGCGCAGCACCCGGTACCCGAAATTATACCGCGCCGCTGCACGTTCATCAACAATCGGAGATTTTTAACACTTTTGCTTGACTTTGTTGAACAACATTGCGATAATGTATACAAAATCCTCATAGAATGTGGGGATCATTGTTCACTGTACGGCGATGATTGGGACTAAAGCCTTGGAATCAGCACTTCAGAGAGCCGGTGGCCGCTGCGAACCGGTGTGTCCTCCCTAGGCGAAACTCACCCAGGAGCCCTTCATCCGAACCGCGGGGAACAGCTGTCCCGCGAGTGTAGGATGCGGCGTCCCGGGCGTTAACCGGCAGAGTACAATGTAGGGTGGTACCGCGCATCAGCCGCCCCTACCGGACCGTAAGGTCCGGCAGGGGCGGCTTTCTTTATCCGGAACCGCCCTGAGAAAACCCAACCACAAAAATGATAAAAGGAGGAACAGAGCATGGGAACCCGGCGCATCCAGTTTTTTGACACGACCCTGCGCGATGGCGAACAAAGCCCTGGTATTTGTCTGGGAATCGAAGAGAAGGTTGAGATCGCCCTGGCCCTAGCCCGACTGAAAGTCGATGTGATCGAAGCCGGCTTCCCCGCCGCTTCCCCCGGCGACCTCGCCGCCGTCCAGGCCGTTGCCGCCCGCGTGAAAGGCCCGGCGATCGCCGGACTGGCCCGGGCCAACCGCCAGGATATCGACCGGGCCTGGGAAGGCGTCCGCAACGCGGAACGCCCTCGTATCCATACATTCATCGCCACCAGCGACATTCATCTGGAACACAAGCTCAAAATGTCCCGCGCCGAAGTGTTGGAGGCCACGGCGGCCGCGGTCCGCTATGCCCGCTCGCTGACGCCGGACGTCGAATTTTCGGCCGAAGACGCTTCCCGCAGCGACTGGGCCTTCTTGACTGAGGTTCTGGGGGTCGCCATCCGTGAAGGTGCCAGCGTCGTCAACGTTCCCGACACCGTCGGCTATGCCATGCCGGACGAGTTCGCCCGCCTGATCGCCTATGTCCGCCAGCACACCCCCGGCATCGAAAAAGCGATCATCAGCGTTCATTGCCACGACGACCTCGGCATGGCCGCCGCCAATTCCATCGCCGCCGTCATGGCCGGCGCCGACCAGGTGGAATGCACCATCAACGGTCTCGGCGAACGCGCCGGCAACGCCGCGCTGGAGGAAATCGCCATGGCTCTGGCCACCCGCCGCGAACATTTCGGTGTGGAGACCGGCCTAGATACCCGCCAGATTTACCGGACCTCCCGCATCGTGCAGAATCTCACCGGCTTCACGCCGCCGCCGAACAAGGCGGTCATCGGCGACAACGCCTTCGCCCACGAATCCGGCATTCATCAGCACGGTGTGCTGAACAACTCCCTGACCTACGAAATCATGATCCCGGAGAGTGTCGGCATCCAACGCAACTCCCTGGTCCTCGGCAAACACTCCGGCCGGCACGCCTTCGAGGAGCGCCTGCGCTCGCTGGGTCACGAAATCGCCCCGGAACGAATCAACGAACTATTTGCGCGGTTCAAGGAGCTGGCGGACCGCAAGAAGACTGTGTTCGACCGTGACATCGAAGCCCTGGTCGGCCACAAACCTGTAGCGGTGTTCGAGCATTACCAGCTGACCGACCATCATGTGGTCAGCGGCGCCCAAGGCCCGGCGATGGCTTCGGTCCGGCTTGCCGCCGCCAACGGCAAAGCCCCCATCGAGCAGGCCGCGGTCGGCGACGGGCCGATCAACGCCCTGTTCAACGCGATCGACGCCGCTGTCGGCTTTGCGGTGAACCTGAAGGACTACCAACTGAAAGCCGTCACCTCCGGGCAGGATGCCCTCGGCGAAGCAACCGCCTGGGTGGAATTGGACCGGCAGGTCTTTGTCGGCCGCGGCCTCAGCACCGATGTGCTGGAAGCCAGTGCTCGCGCCTACGTAAATGCGATCAATAAAATGCTGGCCGCCTGCGGACGGCCCATCGAAACAAAAATAGCAGCAGGAGGAATGTAAGCAACATGGGAATGACGATGACCGAAAAGATTCTGGCGGCCCACGCCGGCTGCGAAAAGGTCGAACCGGGTCAGTTGATCCGGGCCAAAGTCGACTTTTTGCTGGCCAACGACATCACCGGGCCCCAGGCCATCCCCGAGTTCGAAAAAATTGGCCGGCCGGTGTTCGACCCGGACAAAATCGCCCTCATCCCCGACCATTTCATCCCCAACAAGGACATCAAATCGGCTGAACAGGCCAAGGCCCTGCGGGATTTCGCCCGCCAGCACAACATCACCCACTATGTCGAAGTCGGCCGGATGGGCATCGAGCATGTGCTGCTGCCGGAAATGGGCTGGGTGCGGCCCGGTGAGGTGATCATCGGCGCGGACTCCCACACCTGCACCTATGGCGCGGTCGGCGCGTTCGCCACCGGCGTCGGCGGCACCGACCTCGGCGCTTCGATGGCGACCGGCGACACCTGGTTCAAAGTCCCGTCGACAATTAAAGTGGAGCTCACCGGCTCGCTGCCGGAATGGGTCAGCGGCAAGGATGTCATTCTGACGCTGATCGGCCGGATCGGCGTGGACGGCGCCCGCTACCAGGCGCTGGAGTTCACCGGCCCCGGCGTAGCCAGCCTGTCGATGGCCGACCGCTTCACCATCGCCAACATGGCGGTCGAAGCCGGCGGCAAAAACGGCATCTTCCCGGTGGATGAAAAAGCCGTCGAATATCTGAAGGCCCGGACCGACCATCCCTACACGGTCTACACGGCCGATCCCGACGCCATCTACGCCCGCGAGGTCAAAATCGACCTGTCAGCGCTCCGGCCGGTGGTGGCCCTGCCGCATCTGCCGGAAAACGTAAAAGCTGTCGCCGACCTGCCGGAGACCCGGATCGACCAGACCGTGATCGGTTCCTGCACCAACGGCCGGATCGACGATCTGGAACAGGCCGCCAAAATCATCGCCGGCCGCAAAATCCACCCCGCGGTCCGGGCCATCATCATCCCCGGCACGCAGGAAGTCTACATGGAAGCCATGAAACGCGGCTTCATCGCCCAGTTCATCGAAGCCGGCGCCGTCGTCAGCACGCCGACCTGCGGTCCCTGCCTCGGCGGCTACATGGGCATCCTCGCCGCCGGCGAACGCTGCGTATCCACCACCAACCGCAATTTCCGCGGCCGCATGGGCCACGTCGACAGCGAAGTCTATCTGGCGAGTCCGGCAGTGGCCGCCGCCAGCGCGATTCTCGGCCACATCGCTGAGCCGAAGGAGGTTTTCGCATGAAATTCACCGGCAAAGTCTGGCGCTACGGCGACAACATCGACACCGACGTCATCATCCCGGCCCGTTACCTGAACACGTCCAATCCTCAGGAGCTGGCCCAGCACTGCATGGAAGACATCGACAAGTCTTTCGTGCCCGGCGTTAAGGCCGGCGACATCATGGTGGCCGACAACAATTTTGGCTGCGGCTCGTCTCGCGAACACGCCCCGGTCGCCATCAAAGCCAGCGGCATCACCTGCGTCATCGCCGCCAATTTCGCCCGCATCTTCTATCGCAATGCCATCAATATCGGCCTGCCGCTATTGGAGATCGGCGAAGACTCCGCCAAGATCAAGGCCGGCGACGTCCTGTCCGTCGATCTGGAAACCGGCGAGATCGTCAACACGACCACCGGCGTCACCATCAAGGCCCAGCCGCTCCCCGGCTTCATCCAGGACATCGCCCGCGCCGGTGGCCTGATCAATTATGTGAAAGGATCGGCGCAATGACTATGGTGAATAAGAACATCGTCGTCATTCCCGGCGACGGCATCGGCACGGAAATCACTACGGCGGCGGTTGCGGTCCTGCATGCCGCCGCCGCGCGGACGGATATGAAATGCACCTGCACGACGCATCTGGCCGGCGGTGCCGCCATCGACGAATACGGCGTTCCCTTGCCGGAAGCCACTGTCGCGGCGGCCAAAGCCGCCGACGCGGTGCTGCTCGGCGCGGTCGGCGGGCCGAAATGGGACAACGTCGCGCCGGAGATCCGTCCGGAAAAAGCGATTCTCGGCCTGCGCAAAAGCCTCGGCCTGTTCGCTAACCTCCGCCCCGTCAAGGTCCCCGCCGCCATGGCCCCTTACTCGCCCCTGAAACCGGAGCGGGTCACCGGCGTGGATATCCTAATCCTGCGCGAACTGACCGGCGGCATCTATTTCGGCAAACGCTGCGAATCGGAAATGATCGACGGCGTCGAACACGCCTGGGACACCGAGCAATACAGCACCCCGGAAGTCGAGCGCATCGTCCGCATGGCCTGCCAGGCGTCCCAGGGCCGTCGCGGCAAAGTCACCTCCGTCGACAAGGCGAATGTCCTGGCCTCGTCGCGTCTGTGGCGGCGGACGGTCGGTCGCATCGCCGCCGAATATCCGGCGGTGAAAATGGACCACATGTATGTCGACAATTGCGCCATGCAGCTGGTCATGGCCCCCAAGGCCCTGGACGTGGTCGTCACCAGCAACCTGTTCGGCGACATCCTCACCGACGAGGCTGCCGTCATCACCGGCTCGATCGGCATGCTGCCCTCCGCCAGCCTGGGCGCGGAAACCGGCCTGTACGAGCCTATCCACGGGTCGGCCCCGGATATCGCCGGCCAGGGCATCGCCAACCCGCTGGGCACGATTCTCTCGGTCGCCATGCTGTTCCGGCATTCCCTCGCCAACGAAACCGCGGCCTGGTTGATCGAGACCGCCGTCGAAACTGTTCTGGCGGCCGGTTACCGGACCGCCGACATGCTGCAGGATGGCCTGACCCTTTGCTCCACGATGGAGATGGGCCGCCGGGTCGAACGGGAAATCACCAAGGGAGCGTGAAGATCATACATAATCCGCAAGCCTCCGTGCTGCGCCGCCTGTTGGCCGGTCCGGAGTTTTTGACCCTGCCCGGCGTCTATGACGCCTTGACCGCCAAAATCGCCGCCCAGACCGGGTTCAAATGCCTGGTCATGGGTGGCTACAGCATCGCCGCCTCCCGGCTCGGCCAACCCGATGTCGGTTATCTGACCATGACGGAAATGGCGCAAGCCCTGAAAGGGATCTGCGACGCCGTCGACCTGCCGGTGGTCGCCGACGGCGACACCGGTTACGGCAACGCCCTGAGCGTGCGCCGCACGGTCCTGGAATATGAACAGGCGGGCGCCGCCGCCATCCTGTTCGAGGATCAGGTCTGGCCCAAGCGCTGCGGCCATATGCAGGGCAAGGAAGTCATTGCCGCCGAAGAGCATGCCGCCAAGATCCGGGCAGCCGTCGAAGCCCGCACGAACCCGGACACGGTCATCATCGCCCGCACCGATTCCCGGGCGGTCTACGATTTGAAAGAGGCAATCCGGCGCGGCTGGACCTACTTCGACGCCGGCGCCGACGCCCTGTTCATCGAAGCGCCACAGGATGAGGCCGAACTGAAGGCGATCGGTCGGGCCTTCCCGGGCAAAATCCTGCTCGCCAACATGCTGGAAGGCGGCAAGACGCCGCTGCTGACTTCGGCCCAGTTGCAGGAGCTCGGCTTCCGCATCGTGTTTTGGCCCTGCACCGCCCTGTACGCTGTTCATCACGCGCTCGAAACCGTCTTCGGCGAACTGAAGCGCATGGGAACTACAGCCGGCGTGGCCGGCCAACTGCATAGCTTCCAGGAGTTCAACGCCCTGGTCGGCTTACCGGAATACGCCGCCTTGGAAAAAAAATACTGCAAAAATGAATAGGAGGGTTCTCTCATGAAGAAACGGCATTCATTGGTTCAACTAGTTGCGATCCTGGCTCTGGTCATGTTTGCGTTAGCCGCGGTTGGTTGCGGCGGCGGTTCCAAACCGGCCGGACAATCACCCAACAAAGCAGCGGACAAAGTCACCCTCAAACTGGCCCACAACCTGCCCATCACCAACCACATGGCCCGCGGTATGGACAGTTTTGCGAAGAAGGTCAGCGAAAAATCCAAAGGCGCCATCACCATTCAAATCTATCCTTCCGGCCAGCTGTACAACGACAAGAGCATGAACGACGCCCTGATGGCCGGCGGCATTGAACTCGGCATGAATTCCACCGCGATGTGGGCTTCGGCCATTCCGGTCATGGAAATCTTCGACGTCCCGTTCCTGTTCCCCAGCTATGAAAAAGTCGCCAAGGCCCTGGACGGCAAAGTCGGCGAGATCCTGGCCGCCGAAATGCAGAAGAAGGGCGTGAAACCCCTGATCTGGGTCGACTATGGCTTCGTACAGTTTGGCAATAACAAGCTGCCCCTGACCAAGCCGGAAGACTTCAAAGGTCTGAAACTGCGCGGCTACGGCGAGCTGCCGTCAGAAACCATCAAGGCGCTGGGCGCGGCCCCGGTATCCATGGGCGCCGGCGAAGTCTACATGGCCCTGCAGCGCGGCACGATCGACGGGCAGACTTCCGGTACCACCGCCATGTTCGACCGCAAAATGTATGAAGTTACCAAGTATCTGACCATCACCAACCATGCCTTCCCCGAGTTTGTCACCTCCGTCAACCTGAAAGCCTGGAACAAGCTGTCGGCCGACCAGAAGAAGATCATTGAAGAAGCAGCCAAAGAAGTGCAGACTGACATCCGCGCCCAAGTAAAGAACGAAGAGGACAAAGCCCTGAAAAATTTGAAGGATAAAGGCATGCAGGTGCATGTCGTGCCGGCTGGCGAACTCGCCGCCTGGCAAAAAGCTACCGAGTCGGTCCAGACCCTGTTCATCAAACGAACCGGCGATGCCGGCAAGCAGTTGGTCGAATTCTGCAAAAATCTCAAATAGGCGGTGGTTCCCATTAAAGCAATTATTGTGGGGCTGGCCGCCTTGGCCAGCCGTGTCAGCGGGCTGATCGCGGGGATTTGCATCCTCGCGATCGCCCTTAGTGTTTCCTACGAAGTGGTGTTGCGCGCCTTGTTCAACTCGCCGACGGAATGGGTCAACGAAGTGTCCGTTTATTTGGTGCTGATCAGCGCCTTTCTGGGATTTGCCCCGGCGTTGGCCGCCGGCAAACATATCAACGTCGACTTGGTCACCAGCAAACTCTCGGCGCGGACAAACCGGTTGCTCAAAATCCTGTGTTCCGTCCTCGGCTTGAGCTTCAGTCTGGTATTTCTCGTCACCAGCGCCGAAATGACTTTGAATTCCTACGAACTGGGCTTGTTGTCCACCAGCACGTTGCGTGTGCCGTTGTACATTCCGCAGCTTTCGATGCCGATCGGGTTTGCCGTGTTGACCATCCAGTTTCTGGCCAACCTGCTGGATCCCGATGCGGCCGCGGCAGTTGCCGATAAGGAGGCGCACGGATGATTATCGCTTTTGTCAGCGGCCTGATCCTACTCTTGCTGATCGGTCTGCCGGTCGCCTTCAGCCTGGGCATCTCCGGCATGGCCGCTTTCTACGCCGCCATGGGTTCCAGTTCGCTGGCCCAGATTCCGATCATCGGCTACAAAGCGCTGGATGACTTTGTTCTCTCTTCCATTCCCCTCTATATTCTCCTCAGTCAGATTCTGTTAACCGGCAAGGTCGGCAACGACTTGTACGATGTGGCCAGCAAATGGTTGCGCCATCTGCCGGCCGGTCTCGGCGTCGCCACGATCATGGCCTGCGCCGCCTTCGCGGCGATTTCCGGTTCCAGCGTGGCCACGGCCGTCACCATCGGCATGGTGGCCATCCCGGAAATGATCTCCCGCGGATATCCGAAAGAGCTGGTTCTGGGTCTGGTCGCCGGCGGCGGTACGCTAGGCATCCTGATTCCGCCCAGCATTCCAATGATTCTGTTCGGTGCCATCACCGGCGAATCCGTCGGCGGCCTGTTCATTGCCGGAATCATTCCCGGTCTCATTCTGACCGGATTCTTCATTCTGTACGTCATCGTCTTTTGCGCCCACCGGGTTCCCGCGCAACCAGCGGCGACCTGGAGTGAACGCACGCAGGCGCTGCGCCACTCGTCCTGGGGCTTGCTGCTCCCCGTTCTGATCATCGGCGGCATCTATGTCGGCATCTTCACGCCGACCGAGGCGGCGGCGATCGGCAGCGTGTACAGCCTGTTCATCACGTTCTTCATTTATAAAACGTTATCGCTGCGGGATATCCCGCAAATTCTCGTGGACACCGCCAAAACCAACGCTATGGTCCTGGCCATTATCGTCGGCGCGATGCTGTACGGCTTTATCCTGACGGTGCTGCAGATTCCGCAGCAACTGACGGAAGTGGTCACCAACCTGGAAGTCAACCGCTGGGTGGTGTTCCTGGCCATCAACATCCTGCTGCTGTTTTTAGGCTGCATTCTAGAGACCGTATCGATCATTCTCATCACCGTGCCTATCCTGTATCCGCTGATTCTGAAGCTCGGCTTCGATCCGATCTGGTTCGCGGTCATCATGGTCATCAACATGGAGCTGGCCTTGATCACGCCGCCGGTCGGCATGAATCTGTTCGTGATTCAGGGAATCACGCCCGGCACGCGAATGACGGAAATTCTGCGCGGCGTGTTGCCGTTTGCGTTGCTGATGATCGCCACTATGGCTATTCTTGCCCTGGTGCCGGAATTGGCGACTTGGCTGCCCAAATTCCTTTTAAAGTAATCTGAAGTACAGAACCGTGTTGCGCCTAAACGCGCACGCATTACAAAGCAAGGGACTGTCTCCCAATAGGTTTGAAACCTACCGGAGACAGTCCCTTGCTTGTTCTGTGTTCAAGAAAAACTGGTTGCAACGGCTATTTCGCCGTATCGGCCTCCTTCAATGCTGCATAGAGGGCACCCAGCCCGCCCACCACATGGTCGGGCTTGACCGGCGCCGCCGGAATATCCGATTCCTTGGCTTCGCCGGAGAGGACCAATACTGAAGTAACGCCGGCATTGTGACCCATCACGATATCGGTATACAGCCGGTCGCCGACCATGGCCACCTGATCGCGCCGCACCGGTTTTTTGCGGAACATGGCGTCGATGATCTCCCGGTTCGGTTTGCCGATCACTTTCGGTTTGATGCCAGTCGAAGCGGAAATGAGGGCGGTCATGGCGCCGCAGTCGGGAATGTAGCCGGTTTCCGTCGGACAGTTGATGTCCGGGTGGGTGGCGATGAACGACACGCCGGCCCGAATCAGGTCGCAGGCCCGTACCAGCTTGTCGTAGGTCAGTGTCATGTCGAAGCCCAGTACCACATAATCGGGATTCTCGTCCGTCAACACGAACCCGTAGGAAGCGAATTCCGCTTCCAGATCCGGCGTACCCAGGAGATAAATTCGGGCCGCCGGCTTCAATCCCCCCAGATACAGCGCCGTCGCTTCGCCGGAGGTGAGAATCTCATCCGGCCGAGCCGACCAGCCGAGCTTGGTCAGTTTCTGGGCGTAGTAGCCAGCGTTCCGCGACGAATTGTTGGTCAGGAACAGATGATCCCGACCGGTCTCGCCGAGATAGCGCAAAAAATCGAGGGAACCGGGCAACAGCCGGCTCCCCAGATATACCGTACCATCCATGTCTAGCAGAAACAGTCGTATATCTCCCAGAGAACTCATTTGGGAAACGCCATCACGTGGCCAAAGCTCAGGAAGACTTCTTCGCCGTCGGCGTAGTTGTCGAAGCTCGCTCCCCGGTCAATGATCCGCAGTTCCGTATCTCCCACGGCGACCCGGCAATCGGTGGAATCGCCCAGATACAGCTTGCTGGCAATCTTGCCGCGCAGGTTGCCGCCGGTCTTGGAGATCGAAATGTGTTCCGGCCGCACCGCGACCAGCGCCGGGCCCGTGAAGTTCACCGACAGCGGCAACGTGCAACCGAGTTGCGGCAAGTAGACCCCGCCATCCTTCACTTCGCCGTCGAGGAAATTGACCAGGCCGATGAAATCGGCGACGGTGGAATTGGCCGGATGCTCGTAAATTTTGGTCGGCACGTCGACCTGCTGGATCACGCCCTTGTACATGACGATGATCCGGTCGGACATGGCCATTGCTTCCGCCTGGTCGTGCGTGACGTAAATGACGGTGAGGCCGAGTTTTTTCTGGAGGTCCTTGATCTCGAAGCGCATGCTTTCACGCAGCTTGGCGTCGAGGTTGGACAGCGGTTCGTCGAGCAGCAGCAAGCCCGGCGCTGCGACCAGTGCCCGCGCCAGCGCCACCCGCTGTTGCTGTCCGCCGGATAGCTGGTTCGGGAACCGGGCGGCATATTCTTCAAGGTGGACCAGCGCCAACGCCTTGCTGGTGCGTTCCTTGCGTTCCTCCATCGGCACTTTCTGGATCTTCAGCGGATAGGCCACGTTGTCGAACACGTTCATGTGCGGCCAGACCGCGTAGGACTGGAACACCATGCCGATGTGGCGTTTTTCCGGCGGCACGAAGATGCCGTTGCCGGCCTTGCTCACGACCTGATCGCCGATGGCGATCTCGCCGTCGGTCGCTTTCTCGAAACCGGCAATCATCCGCAGCATCGTGGTCTTGCCGCAGCCCGACGGGCCCAGGATCGACACGAACTCACCGTCGCGGATCACCGCGTCGAATTTGTTCACGGCGTACACTTCGCCGAATTTTTTGGTCACGGAACTGATTCTTACCTCTGCCACAGTCCTGGCTCCTTTCCAATCAAATGCCGATCTGTCCGCGGGAAACCTTGCGCAAGGCCAAGTTGCCCAACAGAACGATCAAGAGGATGATAACCGCCAACACCGATGCGTCCTGGGGATCGGCATAGGTCTGGAGTTCATACAGCAAGACGCCGATGGTTTTCGTCTGGGACCCGTAAAGAATGATGGAAATGGTCAATTCGTAAAACGACGGCATGAACACCAGGAACCAGCCGGCCACGATGGACGGCCGAATCAGCGGCCACATGATATCCTTCAGCGACTGCAGCCAGCTGGCGCCGGAGTTAAGCGCCGCTTCCTCCAGCGAGGAATGGACCTGACTGAGCGAAGCGGAAATCGTCCGGACCGACATCGTGAGATATTTGACGATATAGCCAATCACCAGGATCGACATCGTGGAATACAGATTCAGACCAAACGCACCGGAGAAAGTGATGATCAGCGCCAAAGCGATGACGACGCCCGGAGTGGCACCGCCAAGCGTAGCAAGGGCATCCGGGATCTTCTTGCCCTTGACGTTGGTTTTCACCAGCAGGTAGGCGATGAAAATGCCGATGATGGTTGCCGCCGTCGCCGCAATGATGGCCAGAATGAAGCTGTTCATCAGCGGTTCGGTATACTGCTGGTTTTTGAATGCATCAAACCAGCGTTCCACGGTCAGGTTGTCCAGTGTTGCCGGTCGCGACATGGATTTCATCATCGAAGTCACCAACACGGAACTGACCGGCAGGATGACCGAGATGGCGCCGTAACCCAGCACGACGGCGAACGCCGGCCATTTCCATTTGCCCATTTCGACCAGATTGGGCCGGGTGCTTTTGCCGCCGATGGTGACATATTCCTTTTTGCCCAGACCGAACATCGAAAGATATAAAAGTCCGTTGGCCGCCAGCATCAGGGACACCGCCAGGGCGGTCGCTTCCTGGATGCCCTTGGTGTCGCCCATATAGATATAGGTAACGATCCGGGTGGTCAGCACCTCGATATTGGCGGGCATACCGATGATGGACGGGGTGCCGAAGGCCGAGGCCACACCGATGAACACCAGCACGCCGCCGGCGAGGATACTCGGGTACATCAGGGGAATCGTCACGTTCCAGAGCGTGCGCAGCGGCGAAGCTCCCGATACCCGCGAGGCTTCCTCCAGCGTCGGGTCCATCTTCTCCATGGCCCGGGAAATTGTGATAAACGCGAATGGGGCGTAAAAAAGAGTCAGACACCAGACCATGCCGCCGATCGAATAGATATTGAACGGCGCCTCGGCCAAGTGCAGACTCTCCACCAGAAATTTGTTGACATAGCCGACCCGCGGATTCAGCAGCTGAATCCAGGCGATCGCGCCGACATAGGGCGGAATCATGTAAGTCGCCACAAACAGGGTCCGGAAGAAATTTTTACCCGGCAGGTCCGTCCGGCCAATCAGCCAGGCCAGCGGAAAGGAAATGATGACCGCCAGGATCGTGGAGTACAGCGAAACTCTCAACGTGTTGCTCAGGGCGTTCCAGTTGACGATGTTGCCGTAGACGGTGCGGTAATGATGTATGTCAAGAGTGCCGCCAACGATCAGACTCTTGTAGACCAAGTAAAGCATCGGCAGCACGACGAACAGGACCAGCACCGCCACTGCCGAAGAAATGACCAGCCACTTGGTGTCCCACTGGGGGAGCCACTTTCTGTCCACAATAAACCCCCTGTATCCAGTCATACAGCGGTGGGGAGTTCGCCTCCCCACCGCTGCGCTCAAAATCGGTAACTCGCTTGGCTATTTCTTTTCGAGAACGCGGGAACGGAATTGTTCCTTATACTTTTCGTTTTCTTTCGACAGCTTGACCCAGTCGATCTTCAACTGCGTAGGCATCAGGGTCTTCAGCGCCGGCGCGCCTTTAGGAGGCGCCACGTCGTCACGTACGGAATGCATCCAGCCTTTGACGACCATTTCCTGGCCTTCTTTCGACAGCCAGAAATCGGTCAGCGCTTTCGCGGCTTCAGGATTCTTAACGCTGCTAAAGATCGCGATCGGACTCGGGTTGATGGCTACGCCTTCCTTCGGATAGGATACCGCCACCGGTTCGCCTTTGGCCGCCATCTTCAGAATATTTTCCTCCAGAATGATGACCACGTCGTATTCGCCCTGGATCAGTTTGTTCTGCAGAGCGGTATTGCCGGATTCCACTTTGATGCCATTGGCTTTCAGCTTGTCAAAATACTCCCAGCCGAAATTCTGGGCCAACGCTCCCACGCCGACATAAGCGGTGCCGGACAGCAGCGGGTTCGCCATGGCAATCCGGTTTTTCCATTTGGGATCGGTCAACTCTTTCCAGGTTTTCGGGGCTTCTTCCGGTTTCACTTTTTTGGTGTTGTACGCGATCACGATGTTGTTGATGCGCACGCCGGTCCAGTAGCCTTCCGTATCCTTGTTGCCGGTGATCGCTTTGCGTTCCGGCGAATCGTATTTCATCAGCAGTCCTTTGTCCTTCAGTGTCAGATAATAGGCCGGGTCAGCCACCAACAGCACATCGGCCTGGATTTTCTTGGCTTCGATCTCGCCGGCCAGTTTGGCCATGACCTGTTCGGAGCCGGCCTGGAACCAGGATATTTTCAGATTGGGGAACTTCTTGGCCAAAACCGGTTTCACCATTTCAACAATGTCCGGATAAATCGAAGTATAAATCATCAACTCACCGGAAGGACCTTTCGCCTTCGGCTGCTCCGCCGCCGGCTTCTTGTCGCCGCCGCAGCCGGCCAGCATCGCCGTCACGGCGAACATGACCAGAACCAGGAAAACCATTGATTTTTTCATCCCACTACCCCTTCCTTTCACCTTTGACGTTTTATCTCCACGGCCTGTCGTTCCCGGCCGGAAAGAAACAAAGACTGCTGTGAAGGATTGCCGGCGGTTGTTTTCAAAACGCCTCCTTAGTATTCGATTCACTGGCGGTGCATTCCTGCCGCCGGCGAAATTTATTCCTGTTGCACATCGACCACGCCGTCAATTCCCTTCAGTCCCTCGACAATGTCCGGAATGATCCGGCGGTCGGTAACATCGACGATCACGGAAACGTAAATGTCGTTCTTGCTGATTTCATCGATCTTGATGTCGCAGATGGCAACATTTTTGGTCCCCAGATAGGAACCGATCCGGCCGATCTGGCCCGGTTTGTCGACGGAGCGAACGGCTAGCGCGACCTGCGAGGGCCCGCAGCCGTACAGACGCTCGAACCGCGGCAAATAGGTCAGAGCCAGCACCGACAGGACTGTCGTCGCCACGGCGCCGACATAGTACCCAGCGCCCACCGCCAGTCCCACGCCGGCCACTACCCAAAGACTGGCCGCCGTCGTCAGGCCTTTAATCGTCAGGCCTTCCTTCATGATCGTGCCGGCGCCGAGAAAACCGATACCGCTGACCACCTGCGCCGCCAGGCGGGCCGGGTCGGCGTTGGTCAACCCTTGCACACTGGCATATAATTTATAGGAAATCAACATGATCAGACAGGATCCCAGGCTGACCAGGATATGGGTCCGCAATCCCGCCGACTTGTGGCGCTGCTGCCGCTCCATGCCGACAACGCCGCCCAGGAATGCCGCCACGCTCAGACGGATGACTTCCAGCAACTCCTCAGGCAATGCGGCGCCTCCTTTCTGCCCGGAAATTGGCCAAATTTCTATTTTTTGATGTTGTCCGGGAACCGAAAGCCGGTTGCCGCGTAATAGACATATTCGGCGATATTGCCCGAGCGGTCGGCCACCCGCTCGATGTAGCGGATCGCCGTGTGAAAGTCCATGGCCAGTTCGTTGGCATACTGCTTGACCGTCGCCATCGCCAGGATGTTGCGGAACAGGTCCTTGTTCAGGCGATTCACCAGCGCATCCCGCTTCGGCACCAACAGCGCCAGGTCGGAATCGTTTTGTTCATAGGAAGCCAGCGCTTCGGTCAGCATGCTGACCGCTTCCCGGGCCATGATGTCCACCGACGGCTTCATCGATTCGATGGGGGACAGGTCCTCCTGGGCAAATTTGCGTTGCACCATCTTGGCTATATTGTTCGCATAATCGGCAATCCGCTCGATTTCGGTGGCAATTTTGAGCGTTGACACCAAAAAACGCAGATCGCCCGCCATCGGCTGTTGGGTCGCGATGCTCACGATGCAGCGATCGTCGATCTGCCGATACATTTCATCGACTTCTTTTTCCAACGTGCGGGTCCGCGCCGCCATATCCTGATCGTTGGCGATCAGCGCCTGCGCGGCCAGTTTGACCGCCTCCACCGTCTTTTGGCCCATGTCCAGGGTCAGGCGTTTGATGCCGGCCAGCTCTTCCGAATACATTTTTCTCTCCATCACTGCCACCCTTTCTCTCTCTATACTATCCCGGCGCAACAGCGAGAAATATAAAACCCCGGACGGGCGACAGCAAACACGCCAACATGCCGGGAATTTCTCTGAAACTCTCTTCCCAAAATTTAGCTCGGAATAGGTTGCATATCTAAATATTTAAAATTATTATAACTTGGATTGCCGACAGCGTCAATTCCGGCTTTTTCGATTGACTGGCCGCCGCTAGCGGCGCTATACTATTAGCGGATATAGGGTAAGCGGTATCTTGTTCCGCTGTTGCATGATTTTCGCAATCATGCACAACAAAATTCGGGGAGGATGGTCTGAAAATGAGTAAAAAACTGTTGCAACATTCCAGCCTGTTTGTCCTGTTCATCTTCGTCGCGTCGCTGGCCCTGGCTGGCTGCGGCGGTGGCGCCCCGGCCAAACCGGAAACCAAACAACTGAAACTGACCCTGTACTGCGGCCTGTTGGAAGAGCATATGGCGAAAGCAGTGCAGGAATTCCAGAAAGATACCGGTATCAAGGTCGAAGCCGTTCGCATGAGTTCCGGCGAAGTCCTGGGCCGGATCCGCGCCGAAAAAAATAATCCGAAGGCCAGCGTCTGGTGGGGCGGCCCGGCGGATGCCTTTATCGCCGCCAAGCAGGAAGGCTTGCTGGAAAAATACCAATCGCCCAACGCCGCCAAGATTCCGGCGAAATTCAAGGACCCTGACGGTTTCTGGACCGGCATCTACGTCGGTTACCTCGGCTTTTCCTCCAACGCCAAACTGCTGAAAGAGAAAAACATCCCCGTTCCCCAGACTTGGCAGGATCTGCTGCGGCCCGAGCTGAAGGGGCAGGTTTCCATGGCCAACCCCGGCGCGTCCGGCACCGCTTACACGATGCTGGCCACCATCGTTCAGCTGATGGGCGAGGAAAAAGGTCTGGAATATATGAAGAAATTGAACGGACAAATCAAGGTGTATCAGAAGACCGGCACCGCCCCCGCCCGTCTGGCCGGCCAGGGGGAAGTCACCGTCGGCCTGACCTTCCTGCATGACGCCATCAAGTATCAGGAAGAAGGCATGAAAGACTTGGTGTTGTCCGCCCCCGCCGAGGGCACCGGCTACGAAATCGGCGCCGTCGCAGTAATCAAGGGTGGTCCGGATCAGGAAGCCGCCAAGAAGTGGGTAGACTGGGCGTTGTCGAAGAAGGGCCAGGAATTCGGCCAGAAAGTCGGATCCTATCAGTTCCTGACCAATCCGGAAGCGAATCCGCCCAAGCAAGCCGAACCGATCAAAAACACCAAACTGATCGACTATAATCTCGACTGGGCCGGCAAGAACCGCAGCGCCCTCGTCGAGAAATGGAACAAAGCCATCAAATAGTACCGCACGATTAAATAAAGAAAAGGATCATCAGCGATTGTGAACAGCTTTCGACGTCATCTCGACGATCTCCGTCTGATTCTGCGCGATCCCGTGCTGGCCGCCACGATTCTGCTCGTGGCGGCTTCTCTGGTGCTGTTTATCCTCTGGCCCCTCTACGAAGTCCTGTGGGAAGGCTTCTTCACGGAAAAAGGCGCCTTTACACTGCAGTATTTCCGGGAGTCCCTGGCCAAAAGCGAAAATCTCCACACCCTGGCCAATACGGTCTGGCTGGGCATTTTCGTCAGCACGATCTCAACCTTCATCGGCTTTTTGTTCGCCTATGCCGACGCCTTTCTGAAGATCCGCTTCAAAGCGGTGTTCAACACGCTGGCGATCCTGCCGATCATTTCGCCGCCGTTTGCCTTGTCGATGTCGTTCATCATGCTGTTCGGGCAGCAGGGCTTCGTGACCCGCTCCCTGCTGGGCCTGAAGGAAACCAACATCTATGGGTTCGGCGGCCTGGCCGTCGTGCAGGTCCTGACCTTTTTCCCGGTCGCCTATCTGGTGCTGGCCGGCCTGCTGCGGCAGATCGACCCGGCTTATGAAGAGGCGGCCCGCAACATGGGCGCCTCCCGCGGCCACATCTTCCGTACCATCGTGCTGCCGCTGGTCCGGCCCGGTATCGCCAACAGCTTTCTGCTGGTCTTCATCCAGTGCGTGGCCGACTTCGGCAACGCCATGGTCATCGGTGGCAACTACAACACGCTGGCCGCCCAGATCTACATGCAGTCCATGGGCAACTACGACATGAAGGGGGGGACGGCGCTGGCCACCGTCCTTCTCAGCATCTCGGTCCTGATGTTCGTCATCCAGAAATACTGGGTCGGCGACAAGTCCTATGTCACCGTCACCGGCAAGCCCTCGCGGGAACGAGAACTGAACAGCGACCTGCTGCCGTTGCTGTTCGTCGGCCTCCCCTGCGTTCTGGTCAGCTTGTTCATTCTCGTGCTGTATGTGCTGATCCCCTACGGTTCCCTCGTCAACCTCTGGGGAATCGACTATACACCAACCTTCAAGCATTACCAATATATCATCGACATCGGCTGGAAACCGATCCTGGATACCACTTGGCTGTCGCTGTTGTCGATGCCGGTCACCGGCGTTCTCGGCATGGTCATCGCCTTTCTGATCGTGCGCAAGCACTTTTTCGGCCGTGGCTTCATCGAATTCGCCTCGCTGTTGTCGATGGCCATTCCCGGCACCGTCATCGGTGTCGGTTATGTCCTGGCCTACAACAAGCCGCCGCTGGTACTCACCGGCACAGCCGCCATCATCGTTCTGTCCTTCGTGTTCCGCAGCATGCCGGTCGGCATCCGTGCCGGCATCGCCTCCCTGCAGCAAATCGACCCGGCCATCGAGGAGGCGGCGCAGGATCTGGGCGCTTCCTCGTTCAAGGTGTTCACGTCCGTGACCATCCCCCTGATCAAATCGGCGTTCTTCAGCGGTCTGGTGTACAGTTTCGTGCGCAGCATGACCGCGGTCAGCGCCGTCATCTTCCTGGTATCGGCCAGCTACAACCTGCTGACGGTCAGCATCATGTCGCAAGTTGACGGCGGCAAGCTCGGCGTGGCGGCCGCCTATTCCACGGTCCTGATCGCCATCGTACTGGCGGTCACCGGCATTCTCAAATTCCTGCTCAACCGGATGGGAGTCGACATCTCGGACGTACAGGGCGGTTAAGGAGGCAGTCGCTTGTCAACATCCAAAAGCGTCAGTGTCAAAAACCTGGTCAAAACCTTCGAGGGCGCCGGCGGCCGGAAAGTCACGGCCGTCAACAATGTTTCCCTCACCATCGAACCGGGTGAATTCGTCACCCTGCTCGGTCCGTCCGGCTGCGGCAAAACCACGATCCTGCGCATGGTGGCCGGCTTCGAGAATCCGACCAGCGGCGACGTACTGATCGGCGGCGAACGCGTCAACACCCTGACGCCGGACCGGCGGGACACCGCCATGGTGTTCCAGAGTTACGCGCTGTTCCCCCATCTCAACGTGTTCGAGAATGTCGCTTATGGTCTGAAAATCAAAAAAATGAAGCCGGACGATATTCGGGCCAAAGTGACGAATATCCTCGCCCTGGTCGGCCTGGCCGACATGGAAGGCCGCTCGCCCAACCAGCTCTCCGGCGGCCAGCAGCAGCGGGTCGCCCTGGCCCGGGCCCTGGTCATGGAGCCGGCGGTGCTACTGTTCGATGAACCCCTGTCGAACCTCGACGCCAAGCTCCGCATCCACATGCGGCGGGAGATCCGCAAAATTCAGCGCCAGTTCGGCATCACCAGTATCTACGTCACGCATGACCAGGCTGAGGCCATGAGCATGTCCGACCGCATCATCGTCATGAACAAAGGCGTCATCGAGCAAGTCGGCACGCCGAAGGAAATCTACGCCACCCCGGCCAGCCAGTTCGTCGCCGACTTCATCGGCACGGCCAACATAATTCCCAGCAGCGTTCTGTCGTGCGGGAACGGTGAAGCGGAAATCGAGGCGCTGGGGACCCGGTTCCGGGTAAAGACCGGCCTGGCGCTACAGAAAGGCGACGCCGTCAAACTGATAGTCCGCCCGGAAGCGGTGGCGCTGTCCCGCGATTCCGGAATTCCGGCCGAGATCGCCTCCTCGGTGTTCATGGGCTCGTATCAGGACTATGTCCTGTCCGCGCACGACCAGACTCTGCTGATCATCGATTCGGATCCGGCGAACCACGAAACTTTTGACGCCGGCGAGAAGGTTTTTCTGGGCATCGCGCCGAATAAACTTCACATTGTAAAATAACTGTTTATTCGGAGCATTTCCGTTCCCACCGGCCGCGCGCCGAAATTTGGTCGTCCATGAAAGGCAGCATCATATCGGAACCCTGCATCTTCGGTACAGAGAAATGAGAGAGAATCCGGGATGTCTGTTTGAGTGCAACTTCAGACAGATATCCCGGGTTTGCTTTTGAAACCGACCAGTCGTAAAAGTGATCAAGGAGGAAAGAAACCATGAAGAAATCGACGCTCTGTTCCCTGCTCGCCGTCCTGTTGCTGGCCCTGGCCCTGGCCCTGACCGCCGGCTGCGGCGGCGAAACCAAAAAAACGGCGCAACCCGCCAAACCGGCCGGACCGTCCGGCAAACTGATGATCTACACCTCGATGTTCCCGGATATCATCGAAGCCGTCAAACCGGAACTGAAGAAAGCCTTCCCCAACCTCGACGTGCAATGGTTCCAGGCCGGCTCCGAGCAGGTCATGACCAAACTGGCCGGTGAAATCGAAGCCAAGAAAATCCAGGCCGACGTGCTGATGGTGTCCGACCCGGGATACTACATCACCCTGCAGGGAAAAAATCTGTTGCTGAAATTTGACGCCCCGAACCGCAAATTCGTCGGCGAAAAATATAAAGACAAGGACGGCTATTGGACCGGCGTCCGGCTCAGCTACATGCTGATGGCCTACAACACCAACAAGGTGAAGCCGGAGGAAGCGCCGAAATCGTTCAAGGATCTCACCGATCCCAAGTGGAAGGACAAACTGGCGATGGCCAATCCGCTGCTGTCGGGCTCGATTCTGACCGTGGCGGCCGATCTGTCGCAACGTTATGGCTGGGATTATTTCAAAGCTCTCAAAGCCAACGGCCTGAAGATCGAGGGCGGCAACACCGCCGTCCAGAACAAGCTGATCACCGGCGAATACTATGTGGGCATCATCGGCGAGGAAAACATCCTCAAGATGGCGGCCAAAGGCGAACCGCTGAAAGTCGCCTATGCGACTGACGGCGCCGTGATCCTGCCCAGCCCGATCGCCATCTTCGCCGGCACCCAGAACCCCGAGGCCGCCAAGGCCGTCACCGACTGGTGGCTGTCGAAGGAAGGGCAGCAGGCCATCGTGACCAAAGGCTGGATGCACTCGGTCCGTGACGATGTAGCGCCGCCGAAGGGTGCGCCCGACAAGGCGGTCATCACCAAGAACTCGCCGATGCTGGATTGGGCCAAGTTCGCGAAAGAGGCGGAAAAAGTCAAGGAAACCTTCCGCAAGCTCGTCATTGAAAAATAAGCGAACAAGCCCTGCCAATATACTTACAGGGGAGATGACAAATTCATGAAATGGAAACCATTCTGCGCGGCGGCGCTGGCCGGAATGATGCTGTTGGCGGCCGGCTGCGGCGGCGGCGACAAGAAGGCGGCCGACGCCAAGGCGGCGCCGGCGGCGCAAAGTCTCAAAGGCAAAAAACTGGTCATGTACGTATCCTGGCATGAGGACACCGCCAAAGCGCTGGCAGAAGACTTCAAGAAGGCGACCGGCGCCGAAGTCTCGTTCATTCGCCTGCCGACCGGCGAGGCCGTGGCCCGCCTGACCGCGGAAAAAGACGCCCCCAAGGCCGACATCTGGGTCGGCGGCCCCTCCGATGCCCACGAAGTCCTGAAAGCGCAGGGCGTCACGGAAAAGTATCTCTCACCGAACCTCAAAAACATCCCCGTGCAATACCGGGACAAGGACGGCTACTGGGCCGGCGTTTATCTGGAAGCCCTGGCCATCGGCTACAACGAGGCCCGGTTCAAGAAAGAGTTTGAGCCCAAGGGAATCAAGCCGCCCAAAACGCTGGACGACCTGTTGAAACCCGAATTCAAAGGTGAAATCATCACCCCCGATCCCCGCAAATCCGGCACCGGCTTCACGTTTATCGCCTCCCTGGCCCAGGCGATGGGCGAAGACAAGGCCATGGAGTATCTGAAGAAACTGAAAGCCAATGTCGCCCAATACACTCCGTCCGGCTTCACGCCCGCCCAGAAGGCCGGCGCCGGCGAATATCTGATCGCGCTGAATTTTCTGGAAGACCAGACGCTGATTACCAGCAAGGGGCAGAAACTGGTCAGCACCGTCTATGACAACGCCGGCTGGACCGTCTGCGCCATGAGCAAGATCAAAGGCCGGGGCAACGACGATGTCGCCAAGGCTTTCTTCGACTATGTGCTGACGAAGGAAGCCGGCGCCCACGTAACCCGGACAACCAGCGCCATCGCCTGCAACCCCGAAGTGCCGCCGCCGACAGGCGTGCCGCTGCTAAAGGACATGCCGCTGAGCAAGACCTTCGACAGCAAGAAAGCGGGTGAAATGAAGAAGAGCCTGTTGGAGAAGTACGGTGCCCTGTAGGCTTGGCTGATTGATTTCGAGGCTATTTTATGTGAAGGAGATGTCTGCGTATGAAATGGAAGACACTTTGTGCCACGGCCCTGGCCGGCGTGATGCTGCTGGCGGCCGGCTGCGGCGGCGGCGACAAGAAGGCGGCCGACTCCAAGGCGGCGGCGCAAAACCTCAAAGGCAAAAAATTGGTCATGTACGTATCGTTCCATGAAGATACGGCCAAAGCCCTTGCCGAGGGATTCAAAAAAGCAACCGGCGCCGAAGTGGCGTTCATCCGTCTGCCGACCGGCGAAGCCGTGGCCCGCATGACTGCGGAGAAAGACAGCCCGAAGGCCGACGTCTGGCTCGGCGGCACTTCCGATGCGCATGCCCTGATGAAAGCCAAGGGAATCACGGAAGCCTACGAATCCAAGAATGCCAAGGCCATCCCGGAAGCCTATCGCGACAAAGGGAATGGCTGGTACGGCCTATATCTGGAAACCTTGTCCATTGGTTACAATGAAGCCCGGTTCAAGAAAGAATTCGAACCCAAGGGAATCAAGCCGCCCACCACGCTGGAAGACCTGCTGAAACCCGAATTCAAGGGTGAGATCATCACTCCCGACCCCCGCAAATCCGGTACCGGCTTCACCTTCCTGAGTTCGGTCCTGCAGCAGATGGGCGAACAAAAAGGTTATGAGTTCCTGAAGAAATTCAAAGGCCAGGTGGCCCAGTTCACTCCATCCGGCTTCACGCCCGCCCAAAAGGCCGGCGCCGGCGAATATCTGATCACCGTCAACTTCCTGTCCGACCAGAACCTCATTTCCCTGAAAGGCCAGAAACTCGTCAGCACCGTATATCCCAACGCGGGCTGGAGCGTCGTGGCGATCTCCAAGATGAAGAACAAAGCCAACGAAGATGTGGCGAAAGCCTTCATCGACTACTGCCTGACCAAGGAAGCGGGCGAAATGATCAGCAAAACCACCCACGCGATCGCCTGCCATCCGGATGTGGCGCCGCCGGCCGGCAACAAACCAATGAAGGAACTGCCGCTGTTCAAGGCCTACGACTTCGAAAAAGCCGGAGCGGCGAAACAGCAAATGACCGACAAATTCTTCGGCCTGTAATCTGATAATTGTTCCCGTACTCCTGCCGGCTCATCCGGCAGGAGTACCCCTATATTTCACCGCAACCTGAAATTCTGTGGGGGACCGAAACACATGAAAGAAATGGCTATCGGCCACGAACAGACCGGCTGGCGGCGAGAACTGAAACTGCTGCTGCGGGAACCGCCGCTGCTGCTCAGCATTCTCGTCGTATTCGGTTTTTTTGCCCTGTTCATCATCTATCCCTTTTTGAAGCTGCTCTGGGTGCCGACCGCAGCGGATTGGGCCAAGGCGGTCACCGGCAGGGAATTTATCGAAGCCTTCCGCAATACTTTGTTTTCCTCGCTGCTGGCCACCGCCACAGCCATCGTGCTCGGCTTCGTCTACGCTTACGCCATCAATTACGTGCAAATGCCCGGCAAACGTTTTTTTCAGGTTGTCGCGCTACTGCCGACAATGGCGCCGTCGGTCGTGTCCGGCCTGGCCTTCATCATGCTGTTCGGCCGCCGGGGCATCATCACCTGGAGCGTCTTGGGCCTGAAAACCGACCTGTACGGCTGGTTCGGCCTCTGGGTAGTGCAGACGATCGCCTTTTTTCCGCTTGCTTATATCACCATTTCCGGTGTTTTGAAAGCCATCAGCCCCAATCTGGAGCTGGCGGCGCAAAATTTGGGGGCCCGGGGCTGGTACCTGTTCCGGACCGTCACGCTGAAACTGGCCACCCCCGGCATCGCCAGTGCGTTTTTGCTCGTCGGCATCAACAGCCTGGCCGACTTCGGCAATCCGATGCTGGTCGGCGGCAATTACCATGTGCTGGCCACCGAGGCCTACGCCCAAGTCATCGGCGCCTGGGACCTGCCGATGGGCGCGACGCTGAGCGCCTTCCTGGTCATCCCGACCGTGTTGGTGTTCTTCGTCCAGCGCTATTATCTTGAGAAGCGCTCCTATGTCACCGTCACCGGCAAGCCGGTCGCCGGTCTGACCCGGGTGACGGTCGGCGATAGCGCCAAATGGCTGTTCTTCGCGTTCTGCAGTCTGATCTGCCTGGTTATTCTGATGATCATCGGCGTGGTCTGCCTGTTCGCCTTCACCCGGAACTTCGGCTATGATTTCACGTTCACCGCCGATCATTTCATCGAAGGCGTGGTTCAGTCGGCGACGATGCGCAACAGTTGGGTCGCCTCGATGTCCACGGCCGCCATCACTACGATCTTCGGCATCGCCCTGGCTTTCCTGACCATCCGCAAACAATTTCCGGGCCGCACGCTCATGGACTTCCTGGCGATGCTGCCGGTGTCGCTGCCCGGCACCTTCATCGGCCTGTCACTGATCATGGCCTTTAACACCGGCCCACTGGCCATGACCGGCACGCTCGTCATCATCATCCTGGGCATGACCCTGCGGCAGCTGCCGGTCGGCTACCGACAGGCGGTGGCCGGACTAAAGCAGATCGAAAAATCGCTGGAGCAGGCTTCCACCAATCTGGGCGCGAACAGTTTCGTGACGTTCCGGCGCATCATCCTGCCCATGCTGAAAAACTCGCTGTCCGTGAGTTTCGTCTACTCATTCATGAAATCCATGAACACGCTCAGCACGGTCATTTTCCTGGTCTCGCCGGAATACAACCTGGCCTCGATCAACATCATGAGCCTGTCGGATCACGGGTTTCTGGCCGTCGCCAGCGCCACCGCCGTCGGCATGATGCTGACCATCTTCTTCACCTTCGGCGTAGTGAAGCTGGTGCTGCGCGACCAGATCAACATCTTTGATTTGTAGGAGGAACTATCGTGTCGGAATTCGTACTGCAACTGAAAAATATCAATAAATATTTCGGCAACAACCATGTGATCCGCGATGTCTGCATGGACATCGAAAAAGGCGCTTTCGTCACCTTCCTGGGTCCTTCGGGTTGCGGCAAAACTACGTTGTTACGGATGATCGCCGGCTTCTACGAGCCCGATGACGGCGAGATCCTCCTCAACGGCAAACGCATCGACAAGATTCCTCCCTACGACCGGAATACCGCCATGGTGTTCCAGGAATACGCCCTGTTTCCGCACATGAACGTGTTCGAAAACGTCTCCTACGGTCTGGATGTCCGGGGCGAAAGCAAAGCGGAGATGCACCGGAAAGTCGCCTCGGCGCTGGAAATGATGCAGCTGACCGGTATGGAGGAGCGGTACCCCAGCCAGATGTCCGGCGGCCAGCAACAACGGGTGGCGGTGGCGCGGGCACTGGTGATGAACCCGGAAGCGCTGCTGCTGGACGAACCGCTGTCCAATCTCGACGCCAAACTGCGGGAGTCCGTCCGGGTCGAGCTGCGCCAGATCCAACAGAAAATGGGGCTGACGACCATCTATGTAACCCACGACCAGTCGGAAGCCCTGTCGATGTCAGATATGATCGTGGTCATGCGCAAGGGCGTCATCCATCAGATCGGCACAGCCCAGCAGATCTATTTCGAACCGCGAACCACCTTTGTCGCCGACTTCATCGGCACTACGAACCTGCTGCAAGTCAAAGCCGTCGCCAGCGACACGCTCCTGTACGGGCAGTCGCCACTGCCGACGGCCCGGCCGGTCAAAACCGGCGACAGCTACTGCCTCAGCCTGCGGCCCGAGTCGCTGCAGCTGTCGGCAACGCCCGGCGATAACAGCCGGATCAGCATCCCGGCCACCATCGCCCATAAAATGTTTTTGGGTGAGAAGGTGCGCTACATATTGAATGATCAGTACGAAAAGGAATGGATCGTCGATGCGTTCGATCCCGGCCGGCAGCTTCTGGACGGTCCGGTATACCTGACCTGCGCGAAGGAAAAAGCCTGGCTGATCGAAGAAGCGGAAATCGACGTGGATCAATGAAAGCACAGGGGCGTGTGAAAACTGGCAGCCAGTTTTCACACGCCCCTGTGCTCTTATCAAACCACGCTCGCCTATGCTTCAGGTCTGTTGTCCGTAATAGGCGTTGGCACCATGTTTGCGCTGATAATGACGATCCAGCAACTCCTGCGGCAACCGGCTGTCCGGGTTGAGCAGCAGGGTCCGCCAGGCCATTTTCGCGACCTCTTCCAGCACCACCGCGTGGTAGACGGCGTCCGCCGCATCCCGCCCCCAGGCGAACGGGCCGTGGTTGGCGACCAGGATGGCCGGAATGTCCAGCACCGCCGCCGGAGCCACGGTTTCGGCGATGACCCGGCCGGTGTTTCTCTCGAAATCCCCTTTGGTTTCCGCCGGACTGAGCGCCCGGGTGCAGGGAATATCGCCGTAAAAATAGTCGGCGTGGGTGGTCCCCAGCGCCGGAATCGGCCGGCAGGCCTGCGCCCAACTGGTGGCCCAGTCGGAATGCGTGTGCACGATGCCGCCGATGGCCGGAAAACAACGATACAGTTCGAGATGGGTCGCCAGGTCCGACGATGGCCGGAGGCGTCCTTCGACCGTCGTTCCGTCCAGATCGACCACCGCCATGTCGTCGGCGGTCAGCGTTTCGTAGGCAACGCCGCTGGGCTTGATGACGATCAGGCCCCGTTCGCGGTCGATGCCGCTGACATTGCCCCAGGTGTAAGTAACCAGCCCCCTGGCCGGCAATTCCCTATTCGCCGCGCAAACGGTTTCCTTCAATAATTCCAGCATGTCGGCACCTCTTTTCCTGATCAGTATAGACGATATTGGGGCCGGTTTCAACGACCGGCCCGAACCCCTGTCGATACACCGTAAAATTGAAAAAAATTCCGAATTACGGCAGGGAACCGCCAATCGGCGGCGAAGTACTTAGTTCGTTGACTTGTGGCGATTCTCCAGTAGTTTTCGCCGCCACCCTTGCTTAATAAAAACAATGAATGATAAAGGGGGATGTACTCATGCGAATCAACCGTAACCTTGCCCTGGGTCTGACCGTCCTGTTTCTGCTGGCGCTGCTGGTGGCCGGCTGCGGCGGCGGCGACAAAAAGGCCGCCGACAAACCGGCCGGAGCGGCCAAAAACCAAACCATCAACATTTACACCATCTGGCCGGAAAAATACTCTTCCGCCGTCTTTGCCGCCTTCACCAAAGAAACCGGCATCAAGGTCAACTTCCTGCGCTTCTCTTCCGGTGAAGCCCTCGCCCGGGTGGCCGCCGAGAAAGACAACCCACAGGTCGACGTGCTGTTCGGCGGACCGGCCGATACCTTCGCCGCCGGCGTGGAAAAAGGCGTGTTCGAACCCTACGCTCCCAAAGGCGCGGACAAGATTCCCGCCAAGTTCAAGGACCCCAAGAATTTCTGGGTCGGAGTCGCTGTCGATCCGATCTGCTTCATGTTCAACAACAAAATGCTAAAGGAAAAGAACATTCCGGTCCCCACCTCCTGGAATGAATTGCTTAATCCGGCTTTCAAAAGCGGCCTGCAGATGGCGGACGCCCGTACCTCCGGAACCGCGATTTCCCGCATCCTCAGCCTGACCTACGTTCTGGGCGAGGACAAAGCCTACGAATATCAGAAAAAACTGCACCAGAACGTCCAGATGTACACCAAGAGCGGCGGCGGCGGCGTGCTGCCCATCGCCAATGGCCAGGCCATCGGCGGCATCTTCTTCCTGGTGGACGCCCTCGAAACCAAGTCGCAGGGCTATGACGTCGCAGTCAGTTATCCGAAGGAAGGCGTGGCTTACGCCGTGGAAGCCATGGCCATGATCAAAGGCGCGAAACAGCCGGAGCTGGCGAAGAAATTCCTGGACTGGGCGTCCACCGCCGATATGCAGAAGATCTACGAAACCAGCAAGATCTTCTTCATTCCGACCAATCCGGAAGTCAAGGTCAGCGACCCAGCACTTGACGTGTCCAAAGTCAAATTTGTCGAAGTCGACATCCTGAAGGCCGGCAAAGACCGGCAGAAACTGGTCGACCGCTGGATCAACGAAGTCGTCAAATGAAACGCGATCCGGCTCTTCTCTCCGCCATCACCGTGCTCTGGCTCTCGCTGGCCGTATTTGTCCTCTACCCCTTTGGCCGCCTGCTGTACGCCACGTTTTTCGCCGACGGCTATTTCAGCCTGGCGGGCCTGATGCGCATCTTCACGAACTGGTATGACCGGGCAGCGGTGATCAACAGTCTCTTTCTGGCGCTGGCAGTATCCCTTGCCGGGGTACTGCTGGGCTTCCTTTTTGCGTTCGCGGTGACCCGCATGAGTCTGCCGCGCCCGCTAAAATGGGCTCTGGGCGCCATCCCGGTACTGCCGCTCATCTCACCGCCGTTCACGAGCAGCATCGCCATCACCCTGGCCCTCGGCCCCAATGGCATGATCTTCCGCTGGCTGGGTCTGCCTCAGTTCAACATCTTCGGTTTTTGGGGCACTTGGCTGTCGGAAACCCTGACCGTTTTCCCGGTGGCTTTTCTCACTCTGTCCGCCGTGCTGGCCGCGATCGACCCCAATCTGGAAGACGCGTCGCTGAGCCTCGGCAAGTCGCGCCTCGGCACCTTTTTCGCCGTAACGCTACCCCTGTCGGCTCCCGGCCTGGCGAACGCGTTTCTGCTCCTGTTCGCCAGTTCCCTCGCTGATTTTGCCACGCCGCTCGTCCTGGCCGGCCACTCCTTTCCGGTACTGCCGACCCAGGCCTATCTCCAGATCACCGGCATGCACGACCTGCGCAGCGGCGCTTCCCTGTCCTTCGTGCTGCTGATTCCCGCGCTGCTCGTTTACGCGCTCCAGCGCTACTGGCTGAGCAGTAAGAGTTTCGTCACGATCACCGGCAAGGCCGGTCCGCGCAGCGGCATTCGCGGCCTGGGCGCCGGGCCGGAAACCGCGGTCCTTGCCGTTTGCCTCCTGACCTCCGTGTTTGTCCTGTTCCTGTATGCCATCATCTTTCTCGGCTCGCTGGTGAAGGTCTGGGGCGTCAACAACACGCTGACCCTGGACCATTACAATTATGTGTTCACCCGCGGCGCCAAGGCGATCGAAGACACCTTCCTCATCGCCTGCACGGCAACTCCGCTGGGCGCCATCCTGGGAACCGCCTTCGGCTACCTGACTTCACGCATGAAGTTTCCCGGCTCGCGATTCATGGAGTTCGCCTCCATGCTGAACTACGCCCTGCCCGGCACGGTCGTCGGCATCTCCTATATCATCGCCTTCAACACTGGGCCGGTCGTCCTGACCGGCACCATGGCCATCATCGTTTCCGCTTACGTGTTCCGGTACGATGCCACCGGCATCCGTGCCACCGTCGCTTCGCTCCAGCAGATCGATCCCTCGCTGGAGGAAGCCTCGCTGTCGCTCGGCGAATCCGCTTTCGGCACCTTTCGCAAAGTGACGCTGCCGCTGATCGTCCCGGCGGTGACCGCCGGAATGAAGTTCCTGTTCATCCGGGCGATGACCGCCATCAGCGCGACAATTTTCCTGGTCTCGGTACACTGGACGCTGCTGACGACCCGCATTCTGGAATGCATGACGGAAATGCAGTTCGCCCAGGCTTCCGCCTTTTCCATTGTGCTTATCCTGATCGTGTTTGCCGCCAGCGGCTGCATTTCGCTGGCGTTCCGTATCGCATACCCGCGTTATTCCCGTTAAGGAGGCCTTTGCATGGCAGTCGGCATTTCCCTCGAACACCTGACAAAAACATTCGTCAAGGACAAGAATGAATTCCGGGCGGTGGACGATGTCCACCTCGCCCTGAACCCCGGCGAGCTAGTCACCTTCCTCGGCCCGTCCGGCTGCGGCAAAACAACGACCCTGCGGATGATCGCCGGTTTTGAAACGCCTTCCGCCGGTCGTATCTTGTTCGATGGACGCGACGTGACCGATATCCAGGTCAACAGGAGGGACATCGGCTTCGTATTCCAGAACTACGCGCTGTTCCCGCATATGACGATTCACGACAACGTGGCTTACGGACTGCGGGCCCGCAAACATCCCGATGCCTCGATTCGCGCCAAGGTACGTGAAAGCCTGGACCTCGTGGGCCTGCCTGGCGTCGAGGGCCGCTATCCCAATCAACTGTCCGGCGGCGAGCAGCAGCGGGTCGCCCTGGCCAGGGTCCTGGCCCTGGAACCGCAGGTCCTGCTCATGGATGAACCTTTATCCAACCTTGACGCCAAATTGCGGATCCACATGCGGACGGAAATCCGCCGCATCCAGAAACAGCTGGGCCTGACCTGCCTGTACGTGACCCACGACCAGAAAGAGGCGCTGACTCTCGCCGACCGGATCGTCGTCATGAACAAGGGCCGGGTGGAACAGATCGACACGCCATTTGAACTTTACGCCAATCCCGCCACGCTGTTCGTGGCCGATTTCATCGGCCAGGCCAATGTGCTGCCGGCACGGGCGGCGGACGGACCGGCCGATTCGTTGCCGGTGACGTGCTACGGTCGGCAATATGCGGTCCGCTACCTGCGGGACCGGACTTATGCGGAAAATGATTCGGTATCGCTGGTAGTCCGACCGGAAAGTCTGCGTCTGGGCGCGCCGACGGCAGCGACCCTGCCCGGCACCGTCCAGCTGCGCACCTTTGTCGGCGACCGTCTCGAATATGAGATCGCCCTGCCGGACGGCAAAGTCATCCACGTGGAAGAACCCTACATGATCGGCATACCGGTCCACGAGGAAGGCGAGGCGGTCGGCGTGATCGTCTCCCCGGCCGACATCGTGGCCCTGCCGGGCTGATCCGCAGGTCTCGAAACAACGACATCCGAACGAAGGAAAGGAAGACTTTTGATGATAACACGCGAAGAACTGGCCAACTCGTTTGATTTTTCGATTCTGAAACCGACCACCACCGAGGCCGAGATTCTGGCCGGCTGCCAAAGCGCCCGGGAAAATCGTTTCAAACTGTTGATGGTCCAGCCGCGCCATACGGCGCTGGCCGTCCGCGAACTCGCCGGCTCCGGCGTTCTCGTCGGCGCGGTCCTTGGGTTTCCCCACGGCACGGACCTGACCGAGGTCAAGGCGTTTTCCGCCGCGAAACTGCGGGCGCTCGGCGCGGACGAGCTCGACATGGTGATGGACCTCGGCTCGTTCAAGGCCGGCGACCATGCCGCCGTGACCGCTGACATCGCCGCCGTGGTGAAGGCAGCGGCCGGCGCGCCGGTGAAGGTCATTCTCGAGACCTGCGAGCTCTCGAAGGAGGAGATCGTCACCGCCTGCCGCCTGGTGAAGGCGGCCGGGGCCCAGTTCGTGAAAACTTCGACCGGCTTCGCCGCCAAAGGGGCGGACGCCGCCGACATCCGGCTCATGCGCGAAACAGTCGGCCCGGACTTCGGCGTCAAGGCGTCCGGCGGCATCCGGAATCTCGACCAGGCGCTGGCGATGCTGGAAGCCGGCGCCAACCGCATCGGCGTCAGCGCCGGCGAAGCGCTGCTCGCCGAGTGGGATGCCCGCTTCGGCGCAAAATAGATATATTTCTCAGCGGCAGGGATGAGAACGCTTCGACGCTTCGCTTAACCTCCGCTTATCTCATGCCCTGCCGCTTCAGGCCTGTAGCAAGTGAGCGGGCAGCGCGGCAACCATGCAGAAGCCTTGGGATTGCGTCGTGTCAGCCGTTGCCGCCGCGACGAAGCCCGACCGGTGAAATCAACCAGGATGTTGATTTCAGGGCCCAGGCGACGGATGGAGCCTTTGGGCCCGGCCGGGAAGGCGAGTCGCCAGGCTTACGGATGCCGGCGCAACCCCACGGCGCCGGAATGATTGCGCAGCTGCCCGCAAAAAATTGACCCTTTTCACGCATTCTTAAATCGGGAGGGATGATACTCGTGCAGAAACAACAGCAGCGCTCCTTCAGTTGGCTCCTCCTGAGCGCCTTCATCGTCTGCCTGTTGCTCCCGGTGTCGGTCTGGGCCGCCCCCGCCAAAAATGTCATCCTGCTGATGACCGACGGCACCTCCTCGGCCCACCTCACCCTGGCCCGCTGGTACAAAGGCGCGCCGCTGGCCCTCGACGACATCCTCGTCGGCGGCTTGCGCACCTACAGCGCCGAATCGCTCATCACCGACTCCGCCCCTGCCGCGACGGCGTTTGCGACCGGGCACAAGACCAACAGCAAATTTCTGGGCATCCTGCCGGAAAAAGCGACCATGCCCGGCGTGCCGGCCATCGCGCCAGCCGATCGGTTCAAACCGGTGGCCACCGTACTGGAAGGCGCCCGCCTGCTCGGCAAATCCGTCGGCCTGGTCGCCACCAGCCAGGTCCAGCACGCCAGCCCGGCCGGATTTTCGGCCCACACGCCGTTCCGTGACCGCTACACGCTAATCGCCGAACAGCAGGTCAACGGCAACATCGACGTCGTGTTCGGCGGCGGCCTGCAGTACCTGCTGCCCCAGGAACTCGGCGGCGTCCGCACCGACGGCAAAAACCTGGCGGAAACGCTGAAAGCCAACGGCGTTCCCCTGCTCCGGAACCGCGACGAACTGCTCGCCTTCAACGGTCGGCGAGCCTGGGGCCTGTTCGCGCCCGATGCGCTGGCCTACGATTTCGACCGCAAAGATTTCGCCCCGGCCGAACCCTCGTTGGCGGAAATGACCCGCGCCGCCATCGGCGCCCTGTCGAAAAACGAAAAAGGCTTCTTCCTGTTCGTCGAAGCCAGCAAAGTGGACTGGGCCGCCCATGACAACGATCCGACCGGCGTGCTCAGCGACCTGCTGGCCTACGATGAAGCCGTCCGGGCCGCCCTCGATTTTGCCCGGCGCGACGGCCAGACCTTGGTCATGGCCTTTGCCGACCACGGTACCGGCGGGATGGCCATCGGCCGCAAGGAAATCTATAAAATCTACGACAAACTTCCGTTCGAGCAAGTTCTCGGGCCCCTGAAACAGGTCGTCTATACCGGCGAAGGCATGGGCCGCCTGATCGGCGACAATCGCTCGGAATTCAACATCCGGGTCCAGATGATGCAGAACTTCGCCGTCAATGACCTGACCGACGAGGAAGTCGTCGCCATCCAAAAAGCGAAACTGAAACGCGGCCTGTCCCATCTGATCGGTCCTATGCTCAGCAAACGCGCCGGCATCGGCTGGATCTACACCGGCCATACCGGCGAGGATCTGTTCCTGTACGCTTACGGCCCCAACAAGCCGGCCGGCCTGATCCAGAACACAGATATCGCCAAAATCACGGCCCAAAGTCTGGGCTTCGACCTGACGGAAACCAGCCGCAAGCTGTTCGTGGAAGCCGGGGCCGCCTTTGCGACGCTGGGCGCCTCTACCCGGCTCGATGCCAGCGATCCCGACTCGCCCGTCCTGATCGTGGAAAAAGCCTTGCGCCGGGCCACGCTGCCGATCAACGGCAGCCAGCTGCAAACCGGCAAGTCCGTCTATTCGCTGCCGGGAGTGGTCGTGCAGGTTCCCAAGACCGACCAGGTGTTTGTACCGCAAACAGCGGTGGACATCCTGAAAGAGTCGGGTTGGTAAACTCCTTCGTTAGCGGAAGTTGTGAAGCCGGATCGGCGCTATTGGCCGATCCGGCTTCTTTTTTGAAACATTGCCCAACTGCACAAAACAGCGTAAAATGAGAGCATCATGCAAATACGAGCAACACTGATTCTGTTAACCGCCGCCGCCATCTGGGGGCTGGCCTTTGTCGCCCAGCGGGTCGGGATGGATCATTTGGGCCCCTTTACCTTCAACGGCATCCGGTTCGCTCTGGGCGGACTGTCGCTGTTGCCGCTGATCTGGTTTTTCCGCCGACAACCGCCGGTCGCGCCGCCAGCCGGTCGCCTGCCCGTGCTGCCCACCGGCATGGCCGCCGGCCTGATCCTGTTTACCGCCGCATCCCTGCAACAGGTCGGCATCCTGGACACCACCGCCGGCAAGGCGGCGTTCATTACCTGCCTGTACATTGTGTTGGTTCCGCTGGCCGGCCTGCTGATGAAACGCCGAATTTCCCGGTCGGTCTGGCTGGGCTGCGGTCTGTCCCTGGCCGGACTTTATCTGTTGTGCATCCGCGAGGATTTCACCATCGGCCAGGGCGACCTGCTGGAACTCATCGGCGCCCTGTTCTGGACCGTGCACATCCTGTATATCGACCAGGTTTCACGCCGGGTGGACACCCTGAAACTGGCGGCGATCCAGTTCGCGACCTGTTCGGCGCTCAGCGCCGTCGTGGCGGTGTGGACGGAGACGACCGCCCCCGGGTCGGTGCTGGCGGCCGCTGTGCCTCTATTGTACGGTGGCTTTGCTTCCGTCGGCGTAGCCTATACGTTGCAAATCATCGGCCAGAAAAATGCCTCGCCGGCCCACGCTGCTCTGGTGCTCAGTATGGAAACCGTCTTCGCCGCCGTCGGCGGCTTTATGATCCTGAACGAGGTTCTGGGCAGCCGGGAACTGGCCGGTTGCGCTCTCATGCTCGCCGGCATGCTGCTGTCGCAATACCAAAACCTACGCTACTGACGAGCGCCGCCGGAACCCGTCCGACAGCCACCACAGGCCGAGGGCGAACAGCCACAGCGCTGCCGCCTGGTACATCGACGCCGCCCCCCGCAGCTCCGCCAGCAAATAGCCCAGGAACGGCCCCAGGGCCGCGCCGATATCGGTGGCCATTACATACAGGGTCATCACCGTCGTCCGGGCCCGGCTTTGCGCCGCGTCGGCCGCCGCCGCATCGCCGATCGTCGTCAGGGCGGTCGCCGTGACCTGCATCCCCAGCACCGCGGCCAGCCACAGACCGAGAGGAAGCTGCAGTGACACCGCTCCCAACAGAACGGCCGCCACCACCAGCAGCGCTCCCAGGATTTTGCGCCGTCCCCGCGGCCCGTCGGAGAGTCGCCCGAACCAAGGCGCCAGCCAGGGTTCCCAGGCCCAGCGCAACGCCTGCAGTCCTCCCGACAGGGAAGCCGCCCCGACCGCGCCGAAGCCGAGCGCTACCGCCGTCCCCCAGTTAGAACGGATCAGATGGCTCAGACTGGACGCCACCACGCCCTGATAGGCGGCGGCGATCAGCAAACCGCTGCCCAGGGCCCGAACAATCGCCGGAGTATTGACCTGTCGGAGCCGCTGCAACAGCGGCTCCGTTTCTTTTGGCGCGACGCAGACCGTTGGCGCATACCGCAACACCAACGGCAACGTGGCGAGGGCAATGCCCCCGAAGCCAAAGGCGGCGGCCGGCATGCCCCAGAGGTCGGCGATGAAGCCGCCGGTCAGCATACCGACCAGACTGCCCAAACGGAATAAACCGTTGTAGCGGCCGAATACCGCACCGCTACACGCTTCATCCGTACAGTCGAGGATCATCAGATAGGCCCCCATGCGCAGCAACGTCCAGGACACTCCCCACAGGCAGCGTAACAGCAGCCAGCCAGCAAATCCATCCGCCAGCCCATAACCGACCGTCAGCAGTCCGGTCAGAATAACCGCCGCCACCACGCCGGTCCGCACGCCGATCCTGGCGTAGGCCCAGCCGATCGCCGGGGTCAGCGGCAGCCGGATGAACCGGTTGATGGACAGCAGGATTCCCACTTCCCACAGGGAATCGAGCCCCGCCTGTTCCCAGTGGGTCGGCAGGGCGATATACAACATGGAATCGCCGGTCAGGCACGCGGCGGTAATCAGTGCGATCGCCACCACCGCCTGCGGCGAATTCTGTTTGATGGATTTCACCGTTGCTTGCCTGCTTCTTCCTTGCACAAAATTTCGTACCGGGGCAAGATCCGCTCCAGCGCCACCCGGCCGACGCCCAGCACCGGCACGGCCAGAATCATTCCCAACGCGCCGAACAGACTGCCAAACAGCAGCAGCCCGACCATGATGATCGCCGGATGGATCCGGATCGCCTTGCCGATCAGATTCGGATAAACGATCGCGTTGCTGAGCTTGAACATGATGAAATAAAACACCGCCACCTGAATGGCGGCCTGGGTGGAAATGGTCGCGGCGAACAGCACGGCGAATACGGAGACCGATAGCGGCCCAATGACCGGAATCAGTTCGCCGACGGCGGACAGCGCCGCGAAGATCGGGGCGAAGGGCAGGCCAGTCACGAAAAAGAATAGAAACACGCTGACGCCCGAAACCAGGCAGACCGCCACTTGCCCCTTGATATACCCTCCCAGCACTTCGGCCACGGCATCGAAGAACTCCAACAGACCCGCCCGTTCCACCGGTGGCACGAAAGCCACCGCCAGTTCCTTGAGGGGGTGGCCGTCCCGCAGCAGGTAAAAGGTAATAAACGGAATGCCGATCAGCTCGACGATGCTCGACAATGCCTGAATCGCCGGCATAAGCGAACTCTGCAGTGCGTTGATCACAAAATCCCGGGCGTTGTCCATCAGCCGGTTGGCGTAGTCCAACAGCTCCGGCGGCAAATCCAGCGAAATGATCCACAGCGAGATCTTCTCGGGGTTGACCAGGTCCGGAACATTGGCTGCGAATTGCCGCAACCCTGGCAACAATTTGTCGAGAATCCAGGCGATAAACAAACTGGCAACGCCGACAAACAGCAGCAGCGCAAGGAACGAGGCTAGGCCGGCCGAAAAACGCCGAGCCAGCCGCAGCTTGACCGGCCGAAGCAGCAAGGCCAACAGCAGGGAAATGAACAAAATCAGGCCGATATCCTTCGCCGCCCTGAACAACAAAATGGCCAGTCCCGCCAGCCCCAGAATATAGCCGGTCCGCCACTGCAATTTAATCAACCGGTTCGCTTCCTTTCCATGCGGATTCGCCTATACTTTATTCCATTTCCACCGCCCCTTCTCCTCTTTCCCCGGCAATTTCCCCATGACTGCCCATTTTTGCACAACAGAAAAGACCTGCGGCATCGCACCGCAGGTCTTTTGACATTGCCGGCCAAACTGCCGGTTTATTTTGCGTCCATGATCTTCTGGTATTCACCCTTGATCTTTTCCATTTCCTTGGCGAGCTTGTCCCAGTTGGCTTTCAGGTCGCCCTTGTTCATGAAGGTCTTGAGGGCCGGCGCGCCTTTGGGTGGATTCACGTCATCGCGGACGGAGTGCATCCATCCCTTGACGATCGCTTCCTGGCCTTCCTTCGACAGCCACCAGTTGGTCAGGGCCTTGGCCGCCTCGGGGTTCTGGGTCGAGGTAAAGATGGCGATCGGGCTCGGAATCACGATGGTGCCGTCTTCCGGATACACCACTTTGACCGGTTCGCCCTTGGCCATGATTTTAAGAATATTTTCTTCCAAAATCATCGCCGCCTGGTATTCGCCGGTGACCAGTTTGTTCTGGATTGCGGAGTTGCCGGGCTCGACCTTGCCGCCATTGGCTTTCAGCTTGGCGAAATAATCCCAGCCGTATTTGTCGGATAGAACGCCGACGGCCACATACGCCGAACCGGACAGCAGCGGGCTCGGAATAGCGACTTTGTCTTTCCACTTCGGATCCACCAGTTCCTTGAAGGTCTTGGGGGCGTTTTCCGGTTTCACCTTGTTGGTGTTGTAGGCAATGATCATATTGGAAATGCGGACGCCGGTCCAGTAGCCCTCGGAATCTTTCGCCGCCGTGACGTCCTTGCGGTTCGGCGCGTCATATTTCATCAATAATTTCTTGTCTTTCAGGGTCAGATAATACGAGGGGTCGGCGACCATCAGCAGGTCCGCCTGAATTTTCTTGGCTTCGATTTCGCCGGTCAGCTTGGTGATGACTTTTTCCGTGCCGGCCTGGAACCACTGCACGTCGAGATCCGGAAACGCTTTTTTGATGGCTGGCTTTACGCTTTCAATGATATCCGGGTAGATGGATGTGTAAATCATCAGTTTGCCGCTAATTTTCGGAGCATCCGGTTTCGCGGGCGCTGCCGGTTTTTTGTCTCCGCCGCCGCAACCCGCCGCCAAGGCGGTCAACATGGCCACTGCGACAATCAGGATCAACCACTGGACTTTTCGATTTTTCATCCTTTTGTTCCCCCCATCTTTTAAGTAGCCTATACGAAACCCCGCAATTATTATAGCCTTTTCCGCTTGCCGTCGTCAATTTTTTGGCGGAATATTTCGACTGTGTCCACTGCGGATCGTCATGGACAAAAAGCCGGGAACCGCGCTCGCGGTTCCCGGCCGGGTTAAAGGGCTGAATTGTACAGCGGTTACGCTTTTTCAACCGCTTCCGCGTAGGATTTGACCAAACGCCTGTAGTTGGCCAGCCGCTCCTTCGCGTCCTTTTCGGTCTTGTCGAACAACGCTTCTGCCTGTTCGGGGAACTGTTTCGTCAGGGACGAGTAGCGGACTTCGCCCATCAGGAAGTCCTTGAAGTTGGCCGTCGGCTCCTTGGAATCCAAGCTGAACGGATTCTTGCCCTGGGCCAGCAAAGCGGGATTGTAGCGATACATTCCCCAGTAGCCGGCTTCGACCGCTTTCTTCTCTTCGAGCTGGCTGGCGCCCATGCCGGCCTTGAGGCCATGGTTGATGCACGGCGCGTAGGCGATGATCAGCGACGGGCCCGGATAGGCTTCCGCTTCGGCGATCGCCTTCAGCGTCTGGTTCTTGTCGGCGCCCATGGCGATCTGCGCCACATAGACATAGCCGTAACTCATGGCGATCATGCCGAGGTCCTTCTTCTTGGTGCGTTTGCCGCTGGCGGCGAATTTCGCGATGGCCGCGGTGGGGGTGGATTTGGAGGACTGGCCGCCGGTATTGGAGTACACCTCGGTGTCAAAGACCAGCACGTTGACGTCCTCATTCATCGCCAACACATGGTCCAGGCCGCCGAAGCCGATATCGTAGGCCCAGCCGTCACCGCCGAAGATCCAGTGCGAACGCTTGACGAAGAAGTCCTTGTTCGCATAGATCGAGTTGAGCAGCGCATCATTGCCTTTTTCTTTTTCCAGCAGCGCGGTCAGTTTCGCCGCCCGTTCGCGGGTGCCGGCGCCGTTGTCGATGTTGGCCAGCCAGTCGGCGCAGGCCGCCTTCAGTTCGTCGCTCACCGGCAGTTTGGCCGCCGCTTCGATGTCCGCCGCCAAGCGCAGCCGCGACTGTTTGACGCCGAGGAACATGCCGTAGCCGTATTCGGCGTTGTCTTCGAACAGGGAGTTGGCCCAGGCCGGGCCGTGGCCGAGATGATTCTTCGTATAGGGCATCGACGGCGCGCTGGCGCCCCAGATCGAGGAGCAGCCGGTCGCGTTGGCGATCATCATCCGGTCGCCGAACAGCTGAGTGACCAGCTTGGCGTAAGGCGTCTCGCCGCAGCCGCCGCAAGCGCCGGAAAACTCGAGCAACGGGGTCTCGAACTGACTGCCCTTGACGGTTTCCTTGTTCAGCGGATTGGCCTTGGGGGCCAGCGACATGGCGTAATCCCACAGTGGAGCCTGGCCTTGTTGCGATTCGAACGGTTTCATGACCAAAGCTTTTTCCTTGGCTGGGCAGACCTGAGCACAGTTGCCACAGCCGATGCAGTCCAGCGGCGAGACCGCGATGCGGAATTGCAGGTCTTTCGCGCCGACGGCCGCCTTGGCGGTGAAGCCTGCCGGAGCGGCCTTCATTTCCGCTTCCGTCGCCAGAACCGGCCGGATGGAGGCATGCGGGCAGACAAAGGCGCACTGGTTGCACTGGATGCAGTGTTCGATCTGCCATTCCGGAACATTCAGAGCGATACCGCGTTTTTCAAAGGCGGCGGTTCCCACCGGGAAGGTGCCGTCCTCCAGTCCCTTGAACGCACTGACCGGCAGGTTGTCGCCTTCCTGTCGATTCATCGGGATCAGCAGTTCCTCAACAAACGCCGGCAGATCCTTGGCGACGTTTTCGCTGGAACAGGCGCAGGCCACGTGCTTGACATCCCGCATCGTATCGGCGGCGTCCTTCCAGTCGGCCGGCACGTCGATTTTTACGACCGAAGCCATACCTTTTTCAATCGCCGCGTAGTTCATGTCGATGACCTTCTGGCCCTGGTTGCCGTAATCGTCCACGACAGCCTGTTTCAAGTATTTCACCGCGTCATCCATGGGAATGATGGACGCCAGCTTGAAGAACGCCGACTGCATGACCATGTTGATGCGGCCGCCCAAGCCCAGGCTCTGGGCGATACCGGCGCCGTCGAGGGTATAGAACCGAATTTCGTTCTTCGCAATATAGCGTTTCATGAAGCCGGGCAGTTTTTCGGACAGTTCCTCCGGCTTCCAGGTGCAGTTGAGTAGGAAGACTCCCTTGGGTTTCAGGCCGGCCAGCACGTTGTACTTGTTGACGTAGGACTGGTTGTGGCAGGCCACGAAGTCGGCCTTGTTGATCAGATAGGAGGATTTGATCGGCGTCTTGCCGAACCGCAGGTGCGATACGGTGATGCCGCCGGATTTCTTGGAGTCGTAGGCGAAATACGCCTGCGCGTACATGTCGGTATGGTCGCCGATGATCTTGACCGCCGCCTTGTTCGCGCCCACCGTGCCGTCGGAGCCGAGTCCCCAGAACTTGCAGGCGGTGGTGCCGGCCGGGGTGGTGTCGATGTCTTCGCCCGCCGGCAGCGAGGTATAGGTGACATCGTCGACGATGCTGAGCGTGAACCGATCTTTCGGTGCAGCCAGCTTCAGGTTCTCAAAGACGGGCAGGATGTGGGAGGGAATGACGTCCTTGGAACCGAGGCCATAACGGCCGCCGACGATCAGCGGCTGCCACTCCTTGCCGTAGAAAGCGCTCTTCACGTCGAGGTACAGCGGCTCGCCGATCGAGCCGGGCTCTTTCGTGCGGTCGAGCACCGCGATCTTTTTGACGGTCTTGGGAATGTAGCGGAAGAAATGTTCGAGCGAGAACGGCCGGTACAGGTGAACGGTCAGCAAGCCGACCTTTTCGCCCTTGCTGTTCAGGTAATCGACAGTTTCCTCGACGACGTCGCAAACCGAACCCATGGCCACGATGATACGGTCGGCGTCCGGCGCGCCGTAGTAGTTGAACAGGTGATATTCACGGCCGGTGAGTTTCTTGATTTCGGCCATGTAGGACTCGACGATCTCGGGAATCGCTTCATAATAGGTGTTGGCAATTTCGCGTTCCTGGAAGTAGACGTCCGGGTTCTGGGCCGTGCCGCGCACCACCGGATGATCCGGGTTCAGCGAGCGGCGACGGAAAGCGTTCAGGGCATCTTGGTCGATCAGGCCGGCCAGTTCGTCATACTCGATGACTTCGATTTTTTGGGCTTCGTGCGAGGTCCGGAAACCGTCGAAGAAGTTCAGGAACGGCACCCGGCCCTTGATGGCCGCCAAATGCGCCACCGCAGCCAAGTCCATGACCTGCTGGACGCTGCTTTCCGCCAACAAGGCAAAACCGGTCTGGCGGGTCGCCATGACGTCCTGATGATCGCCGAAAATACTCAGTGAGTTCGCGGCCACCGCCCGGGCACTGACGTGGAACACGCCCGGCAACAGTTCGCCGGCGATTTTGTACATGTTGGGAATCATGAGCAGCAAGCCCTGGGATGCGGTAAAAGTCGTGGTCAGGGCGCCGGACTGCAAAGAGCCGTGCACCGCGCCGGCAGCGCCGGCTTCCGATTGCATTTCGGCGACCCGTACGGTTTGACCAAAAATATTCTTTCTCCCCTGGGCGCTCCATTCATCCACATGCTCGGCCATGGTGGATGACGGTGTAATCGGGAAAATCGCCGCGACGTCAGTGAATCCGTAGGCAATGTGAGCCGCCGCGTTGTTCCCGTCCATTGTTTTCATTTTTCTCATGCTAGTAACCCCTCTTTCTTGTTTTTTTGATGATATCGCTCCCGCGTCATTTCAGATGTAGTGTCTATTATTCGGCGTCAATATCAAAAACCCTCTTTCCGTGCAGACAAGTTTTCTCGAAAACGAAAAAATTTTCAACGCAGCCCTACAGATTTCAGAATTTTTCTCCGTCGCTAAAACTTCACACAAAATTCAGCCGGTGCCGGCGGTGAATTGACAGCCCCCCGGACGGCAAATTATAATTAAAATATAAGTCGTCAGGCGCGCCTTCTTCTAAAAGAGACGGCCTGATTTATTTTTTGGGAGGTGAGATGGATGGACGCCGACGGGCCTCATTTGTGCACGAATGACAACCGCATACGACCCCGGAGATACGTCCGTTTATCTCGCAGCCGCCGCTTGCGATGATATTGCCGTGTCTCCCTATTGAAAGGAGGCACTTAGCATGCTCAATGTATTCAAAACCGTCGACCATCTGCTGCAACCGGTACCGGGCAACGAGCTGGTCAAAGATTCTTGGATCCGCCTGGTCAATCCTTCCGCCGACGAGGTCCGCGCCCTCTGTGTGGCGACGAACGTGCCGGAAGATTTCATCCGGGCCGCCCTGGATGAGGAAGAACGTTCCCGCATCGAGGTGGAGGAACAATGCCTGCTCGTGTTGATCAACATCCCCATCATGCGCGGCCCCGATATTTACGACACCCTGCCGCTCGGTATGATCCTGACCCCTGACAATCTGATCTCGGTTTCCCTGGAGGATACGGCGATCCTGCCGCTGTCCGCCGCCGCTGCCACTGTGTCGATGCCCTGCCATACCGGCAAACGCACCCGCTTCCTGCTGCAAATCCTGTACAAAAACGCCACTGTGTTTTTGAAATACATTCATCAGATCAACCGCCAGACCGACGAAATCGAGCGCCATCTCCGCCGCTCGATGAACAATAAGGAAGTATTCCAGCTGCTGGACATGGAAAAAGGCCTTACCTACTTCACGGCGGCCCTGCGCACCAACGGCATCGTGCTCGACCGCCTGCTGCGCCTGCGCAAGAGCGGCAACCTACAACACCTGATCCCCATGTTCGAAGAGGACGAGGACATCCTGGACGACGCCATTATCGAGAACCGGCAGGCGCTGGAAATGGTCCAGATGTATTCCGATATTCTCAGCGGCATGATGGACGCGTTCACTTCCGTTATTTCCAACAACCTGAACCAGGTCATGAAATTCCTGGCTTCCGTGACGATTCTGATTTCCATTCCGACCATGATCTCCAGCTTCTGGGGCATGAACGTCGCAGTTCCCTATTTGGGACAGGAAGCCGGCTTCTGGGCCGTGCTCGTGCTGTCGCTGCTGTTGACGGGACTCACCTGGTTCGTGCTCTGGAAAAAGAAGATGCTATGAATCCCGTCGATCCCGATATAGGCACGCAATAAAAAAAGTTCCCGTCCGCATCACGCCGACAGGAACTTTTTTATTGCCGCCGTATTATTTGAGATCTTCGAACAAGCCCCGGTAATAAATCTTGCCGCCGGCGATCCCGATCGGCCCCGGCGCCGCTCCGCCATCCATCAGCTTCACTCGCCCGCTGCCGTCCGGCTTAACGCGGAACAGGGCATTGCCGGCATCGGTGTTCGTATAATAGAGGAAGTTAGCGTCAAAATTCAGGTAGCCGACCCGGTCGTCGGCGATCTTGGCCCGCTGCGCGCCGTCGGTCCGGACCCGGTAGAGCTTCTCGCCGTCGGACAGATTGCTGTAAAACAGCCAGTCGCCGGCCACCGCCAGGAACAGCGTCTCGTCATCGGCGATCTTCATGCGGCCCGTGCCGTCGAGCTTAATCCGGTAGGGTTTGAATGCGTCCGAGCCGTTGGCGTAGTAAATCCAGTCGCCCCAGGCCACAGTGTTTTCCGCGACGTCCTCCGTCACCTGGAAAACCGGTCCGCCCTGCTTCGGCATCGTATAAATCTGCCGGTTCCGCACGAATACCAGCCGGTCGCCGGCCAGGCTCAGCTGTTGCGCCGGCCCGTCCGTAAGCGGCTCGGCTCGCGAACCGTCCAGGCCGGCCCGGTAAATCTTCTGGCCGTCGGACCAGTTCGCATAGTACAGGCTGTCCCGGGTCATGTTGACGTCCCAGACCTCCTGGTCCTTCACCAGCTGGTCCGACAGGAACCGGTCCGGGCGGAACCGCCACAACCGTTCCTCGGTTTCGCCCTGGAGCGAATCCGCTTTGCGCAGGTAATAGATCCAACCGTCCTGAGCGCCGACGGTTCCCCTGTTGGCGGTGTTGCCGGCGAAATTGCCGGCCGTCGGCGGCAGCGGCAGCAACGGCGAGATCGGCGGCAACGCCGGCCGGAAAGCTTTGGCAGCCCCCGCCACGCTCTGGCCACGCCAGCGTTCGATCGCCCGCAGGATCGCTTCCGCGGTTCGCTGGCGCTGAATCCGGTCCAGAATCAGTTTGGCGTTGCCGGCATTCGGCATCATGATCCCTTCCGTCAGCACCGCCGGCACCCAGGTGGAGTTCAGCACCACCAGGCGCGGCCGGTCCTGCAGCACCTCCCGTTGGGTCCCCAGAGCGCCGACCAGCTCGTCCTGCATGAGCCGGGCCAGGTCGGCCGCCGGCTTCTCCGCCGCCGAGTTGTACAGCACCGTGGTGCCGAACTGACGGCTGCGCGGGATCGCCTCTTCGGGCAGCGAATTGTTGTGCACCGAGACAAACACCGTCGCCTCCACGATATTCGCCGCATCGGCCCTATCCAGCAACGACGGTTCCACATCGGTCGTGCGCGTCAGCACCACATTCCAGCCTTTTTCTCGGAACAGGCGGGACGCCCGCAACGAAACGTCGAGATTGATGTCCTTTTCCCGGATAAAATTTCTCACCGCCCCGGTATCCTCGCCGCCATGGCCGGGGTCGATCACGATGGTGGGCGATTTTTTTGCGGCTCCCCGCGGAATCGACAAGACCAGATAAGTCCGCAGCCGGATCATGTCGTCGCGGCCTTTCACCGTCTTGCGTCGAACCGTCGTCACCTGAGTCCGCGCCGCCTCCGGCGAACTCAGCACGAACTTCAGGCGGTTGCCGCCGGGATTCTCCACCGACAACGGCAATCCGGCGGGCAATTCCCGCCAGACCGGCGTCACATCGGCCAGCGTCACTTCCAGTCGCCCGGCGGTCCGTTTTTCCTCAAACAGCGGCGTCAAGCGGTAACCAAGTACATTCTCGACGCCCGGTCCCGGCAGTCGCTGCTCGACCGCCACCGCGACCACCGTCCGCTCCTGCAGCTCGAATAGCCTGATTTCCGGAACCGAATACGGCGGCGCCGCCGCGCCGACGGCCGCGCTCCCCCAAACCAGACTCGTCGCCAGGCACACCAACCATATAAACGCGCGCATTACGAGTCCTTCCTCACAACAGCGGCGGTCCGAGCACCGTCATTTCCGCAGCAAATAGGCCGATGCCGGCAAAAAGTAGCCGACCTCCATCGTATTGGCTTCATCCGGCCGGTCTTCCTCCTTCTTCGGCATGGCGGCGATCCGCCAGTGCAGGGTATCCGGCCGCCCCGGAATATATTCCAGTGTAGCCCGGCCGGTTTCGGGGCTCAGGCCGCTTTTCCATTCCAGATATGCCACCGAACCGCTGACCGTTCCCGTCATGGATACGCCGCCCACGCTGGAATCGACGCGCCGGCCGTAGTCATAGACCGCAGTGTGGGCGATCTTGAGCTCCCGGCCCTCCTGCACGATGACCAGGGTGAACGCCGTATTGTCGACAAAGGCGTACCAGGAACCGGAAAAAGCGCCGGGCGTGAACGGTCCTTTCGGCGCGGCGCCGCTGGGCGGCCAAGCATCGGCGTCTCCGTTGCCCGGCGACTTGTCCGGACCGGCCGTCATGCCGTCGGCCCCGGCAGCCGCCGGAACCAGCGCCAGCAGCAAAATCAGCGACAGGATCCGCCAGACACAGGCAGTTCGGGTCCATCCCGCTCCGACAATTGTTCGGGCGAAATTCATGGCGTCGTAGTCTCCCCGTCAAAACTTTTCACTCTAATTATCGACAGTCGGCCGCGCTTTCTTCAGCCTGCCCCGCCGCAGGACACGATCCGGTTGCGGCCCGCCGCCTTGGCCTCATACATGGCCACATCCGCCCGCTGGAGCAGGGTTTCGATCGTGCTGTCGCCAGGCGTCGCCTCGGCCAGGCCGATGCTGACCGTAAAGCGCAGCTCGCCGTCCGCCGCGGCGATGCGCCGGTCGGCCATGGCCCGCCGCAGCCGTTCCGCCACCAGCCGCGCTTCGATTTCCGTCGTTTCCGGCAGCAGGCAGACAAACTCCTCGCCGCCGTACCGGCCGCAAAGATCGGCGGAGCGCAACGTCTCCCGCAAGGTGTCGGCCAGCGCCATGAGCACTTGGTCGCCGGTCACATGGCCGTAAGAGTCGTTGATCCGTTTGAACCGGTCGATATCGAGCATTAACAGCGCCAACGGCCGGCAGTTACGCCTATAGTTCGCCATGGCCGCGGCCGCCAGGTCGAGGAAATGCCGGCGATTGCTGAGTCCGGTCAGGGAATCGGTAGTCGCCATTATTTTCAGTTCTTCCTCCAGCCGGTGCCGCTCCGTTACATCCTTGCCGGAGATCAAGGCTCCCACGATATTCCCCTGCTCATCATGAAGCAGGCTGCTCGTCCAGTCCAAAATATGCACCTGGCCCTGACTGTCCAGAACCCGCAAATCGGTGTGAACACTCAGCTCGCCGGCTGTTCCCGCAACATAATTGTGAAAAGCCCCGATCGCCAAGTCGCGGTAGTCTGACGGCACCGCAATGTCAAACCAGTTTTTTCCCACCAGTTCCGTTTCCGGATAGCCGAGGATTTCACCGCCGCGACGATTCAGCATAGTGATTCGGCCGGTCGTGTCTACAGCTACGATCAAGGCGCCGGCCATGTCCAGATAACTTTCCGCCCGCTCCTTCTCTTGGAGGATCGAATGGGCGAGCAATTCCTGTTTTTTCTGCGACCGATACAGGCCGACGAGCAACCCGAGCAGCAGCAGGCTGGTCAGTCCGGCCGAACCAAAATAGATACTGCGCCGCAGCCGATGCCGTTCCATGGCCTCGTTTTCCCGGATCGATACCGTGACATACAGCGGATAAGTCCCCACCGCCCGATATGAAACAATCCGGCGTTGTTGCGTGAGGGCACCGATTCCGACATATTCGCCCTGCAACGGGTCTATGTTTATTTTCTCGAAGACGTGACTTTCTTTCAGGCTCCGACCGAGCATGCCGGCGAAAGCCTCATCCGTTGCCCGGATCAGGCCGTCCTGGCCGAGCAGGAAAAATGTTCGCGGCTCCCGAGTGATTTTCGCAAAGATCTCGGTGAAATACCGGGTCTGCAGCGCCAGAGAGACCACGCCGCCGAACGACCCGTCGGGATTGTTGATCCGGCGGCTGATGTGAAACGACGGCACGCCGGACACCCGCCCCTGAACGGCCGGCCCGATGAAATAGGTTCCGGTGTCCCGCGCCACATGGGCCCGGAACTGCGGCCGGTCCGCTAAATTGGCAGTCGGCTGGACCGGCCGAAAACTGAACAGGAAATTCCCCCGGGTGTCGAGGATCGACGCTTGAGCGGCGAATTTGGCGAGATTGGACATCTCCAGGACTTGACGCAACTCGGCGGTGATATTGCCTCGGGTTTCCTGCGACTGTTTCATCGCCAGCAACACCCCGTCGGCATCGTTCAGGACTTCCTGCATCTCCAGGCCCAGAGCCCGGGCCAGGATCGCCTGCGTATGGAACGCTGCCTGCAGCTCGTCGTCATAATCCTGTTGCACCATGCGAATCGTCGCAACCCAAAGCAGCGCAATCAGGAGTATCCCTGCCAGCTCGATCCACAACGACAGCGTATAGGTATGCAGGGAGGTCCCGCGAGAAATCGTCGATTGCGCTGGAGACTTCACCAAAACGCAGCTCCTTTTCCACTGAACGCCATCATCGTCACAAAGCCACAAAGAATAATGAATATTTTCGCCGTGGCGGATAAAAGTCCTCTATTTACTGATTCGTCGCAACGGGTTGGCAATAAAAAAACAACCGTTGCCCAATCCCGCACGGGCTGGGCAACGGTTGCCAGACTGGTTTCGCCGTTACGATACGCTTTCCAGCAGTACTTCGGCGATATCCTTGGTTTTTACTGTCTCGTCAACATTCTTCGTCTTGGTTCCGTCGTCGAACATGGTCAGACAATAGGGGCAGGCCGTGAGTACCAGTTCCGCGCCGGTCGCCAGCGCCTGCTCGGTGCGCTCGACATTGATGCGCTTGCCGATGGTTTCCTCCAGCCACATCCGGCCGCCGCCGGCGCCGCAACAGAATCCCTTGTCATGGTTGCGTTCCATTTCCTTCGCGGTCAGGCCGGGGATCGCGGCGATGACCGCGCGCGGCTGCTCGTAGATGTCGTTGTAGCGGCCGAGATAGCAGGAATCGTGGTAGGTGCAGGCCAGCTTCATTTCCTTCTGCGGTTTCAGCTTGCCTTCGCGGACCAGTTGGGCCAGCAGGACGGCATGGTGGATCACTTCAAAGTTGCCGCCAAACTGTGGATACTCGTTCTTGATCGTATTCAGACAGTGGGGGCAGGAGGTGATGATCTTCTTCACGCCCAGTGCGTTCCATTGCTCGATGTTGCCGGTCGCCAGCATTTGATACAAATACTCGTTGCCCAGCCGCCGGGCGGAATCACCGCAGCAGGTCTGGTCTTTGCCGAGAACGGCGAACGAGACGCCCGCTTTCTGGAGCAGCTTGATCACCGCCGTCGACACTTTGCGGTTCCGCTCGTCGAACGTTCCCGCGCAGCCGGCGAAGTACAGGTACTCGACCTCATTGTTTTCCGCCAGGGTTGGGACGCCCAGTTCCTTCTTCATCCAGTCGGCCTCGCTGCGGCCGATGCCCCAGGGATTGCCGTGGCGTTCCATTCCCGTGAACACGCCCTTCAACTCATGCGGGAAATTGCTTTCCATCATTTGCAGATTCCGGCGCATATCGACGATCTTGCCGACATGCTCCACGAACACCGGGCACTGTGCTTCGCAGGAACCACAAGTCGTGCAGGCCCAGACCGTTTCCTCCTCGATGACGTCCGGCACCAGCATCTTGGCATCCTCTTCCTTGACTTCGCCCTTGGCAAGAGTCGGCGCCTGCGCGTACAGATGATTGTTGAGATCCTGGGTCAGCTTCTTCGGCGACAACGGTTTGCCGGTCAGATGGGCCGGACAGTTGACCTCGCAGCGGCCGCAGCGGATGCAGGCGTCGCCGTCCAGCAGCTGTTTCCAGGTGAACTGTTGGATCTGGGCCACGCCGAACTGTTCAATGGATTCATCCTCCATGTCGATCGGCGTCAGCGCTGTACAAGCCTTGTCCTTGGCCAGCACTTGGTTCAGCGGCCCGGTGAGGATGTGGAAGAACTTCGAATAAGGGATATAGGCGATAAAACCGAAGCTGAGCAGCAGATGCACCCACCAGGTCACGACGTGGCCCGTGGCCAGAGCCGATTTGCCCAGGCCGGTAAACAGCAGTGAAACCAGCCAGCCGACCGGATTCCACATAAACCAGGGGTCGCCGACCAGCGCGATCCGCAGTCCTTCCAGCAGGAAGCCGGTGACGAAGATCGCCTTCAGCAGCATCAGCGCGATCAGATCGGTCAGCTGATTGTCCAGGCCGTCCGTTTTCGTCAGGTAACGGCGCCAGAACGCGATGCCGATGCCCAGCAGCGCGAATACACCGAAAATGTCCAGAGCCAGTGAAAGAATCAGATAATACCAGCCATAAAACAGGGGAATGTTCAGGTCTTCCGTTACGGCTACCGACAAGGTGCCGATCGCGCAAACCACGAAGGCGGAAAACAGCAGCAGGTGCATCATGCCGGGAACGGTTTCCCGCAAGATCCGCAGATGCAGCAGGGTGTTGTCCACGAAGCGCGCGATTCCCTGCGACCATGATTCCGGCCGTTTTTCCGGTGCGCCGAGCTTCCAGATCCGGTAGCGGTCGTACACGCCTTTGCCGAAAATGGCGAAGGTCACCAGCATGAGGGCCCACATGATCAGATAGCTCTCGTGATACATGCCGAGAGGTCTCGATGGGGTCATAGGAGTCACAACCTTTCCTTTGAAAATTGAATATCCAGAAGGAGGTTCGACGCCTGCACAATTTTTTCCTGCCAGACAGACCGGGAATAAAAAATATGGACCCGGCGGTTGGTCTTGCATTCTGCCGCCGGAGGCGTATCATGGATAGAAACAGCGACAAACAAGGAGGAACCCCATTGGCAATCCTACGATTTGACCATGTCACGCTGGACATCAAAGATCGTCGCATATTGAACGACATTTCCTTTGAAATAGCTGCCGGCGATATCGTCGGCATCGCCGGTCCTTCCGGCGCCGGCAAGTCTTCCCTGTTGCGGCTGATGAACAGTCTGCGCAGCCCTTCCGCCGGCACGGTCGCCTACCAGGACCGTTCCCTCGACCAGTACGAACCGGCCCGCCTCCGCCGGGAAGTCGGCTATGTGCTGCAAAAGCCTTATCTGTTCGCCGGCACGGTCCGGGACAATCTCGAGTATGCTTATCAGGTCTGGCGACAACAGCCGGATCCGCAGGAAATTTCGTCGTATCTGGCGCGGGTGAATCTCCCCGCCCTCGTTCTGGACAAAAGCAAGAATGAACTGTCCGGTGGCGAACAGCAACGGATTGCGCTGGTGCGGTCGCTGCTGGCCAAACCGCAGGTGCTGCTGCTCGACGAGGTCACCGCCGCGTTGGACGAAGCCAACACCTTGCTGCTGGAGCAGCTCATCCGGACCGAGTGGAACGCCCGTTCCCTCACCGTCCTGTTCATTTCGCACCAGCCGGCGCAACTGCGGCGGCTCGCCCGGACTGTCCTATATCTGGAAGCCGGGCGGCTCGGTTATGCCGGGCCGGTCAACGAATTCGCGCCGCAACCGGGAGGGATGGTCCATGAATAATATGACGCTGGCCCTGACCTTCAGCCTGGTGCTGATCGCCCTGTTCATTTCCTACCGGCAAAACCTCGGCCTGGAAAAAGACATGGTCATCGGCAGCGTCCGGGCCGTAATCCAGCTGTCGTTGGTGGGCTTCGTGCTGAAATTCGTCTTCAACCTGGACAACGCCCCGCTGACCGGCGTCATCCTGTTGCTGATGGTATACAACGCCGCGGTGGTCGCCGCCAAACGCGGTGCCGGCATCGCCTGCGCCCGGCGCATCTCCTTCGGGGCCATCCTGGCCAGCCTGGTCATCACTCTGGGGTGCCTGCTCGCGTTTCGGGCCATCTCGTTCCGGCCCAGCGAGGTTATCCCGATCAGCGGCATGGTGGTCGGCAACTCCATGGTGGCGCTCGGCCTGCTGTACCGCAACCTCAACGGCAGCTTCAAGGACCGTCGGGAAGAAGTCGAAGTCAAGCTCTGTCTGGGTGCCGGTCCGCGGGAAGCGGCGCGCAGCCTGATCCGCGAAAGCATCCGCACCGCCATGATTCCTACCATCGATTCCATGAAAACGCTGGGCATCGTCCAGCTACCCGGCATGATGACCGGCCTGATCCTGGCCGGCACGCCGCCGGAAACGGCCATCAAGTATCAGATCATGGTCATGTTCATGCTGACCGGCGCCGTGACCATCGCCGGGCTGATCGCCAGTTTCTGGGCCTACCGGAGCTTTTTCAACCGGCGGGCGCAACTGTTGGATGAATGACCCTGGCCCGGGCTCTGGACGCCGGCCGCAATTCATGGTATAGTTTGTTTTTACTACCAACTATCGTTTCGATGGATGAAAGATGAGGTTATCGCATAATGATCAGTACCCAGAACCTGACCCTGCAATTCGGCAAGCGCATCCTGTTCAAGGATGTCAATATCAAGTTCACGCCCGGCAACTGTTACGGCCTGATCGGCGCCAATGGTGCCGGCAAATCGACGTTTCTGAAAGTCCTGTCCGGCGAAGTCGATCCCACCGTCGGCGAAGTGGTCGTCACCCCCGGCGAGCGTCTGGCCGTGCTGAAGCAAAATCATTATGAATTTGACGAATTCGGCGTGCTGGAGACCGTCATCATGGGTCACGCCCGCCTGTTCGAGATTATGCAGGCGAAGGAAGCGCTCTGCGCCAAGCCGGATTTCTCCGACGAGGACGGCATGAAGCTGGCCGACCTCGAATGCGAGTTCGCGGAGCTGAACGGCTGGGACGCCGAAACCGAGGCCGCCCGCCTGCTGTCCGGCCTGGGCGTCGCTACCGAACTGCATGCGCAGAAGATGAAGGATATGACCGCGTTGGACAAAGTCAAGGTCCTGCTGGCCCGCGCCCTGTTTGGCAGCCCCGACATCCTGCTGCTGGACGAACCCACCAACCACCTGGACATCCAGGCCATCCGCTGGCTGGAGGAGTATCTGTACGATTTTCCCAACACAGTGATCGTCGTGTCCCATGACCGCCATTTTTTGAACCAGGTCTGCACACACATCGCCGACGTCGATTTCGAAACCATCCAGTTGTACGTCGGCAACTACGACTTCTGGCTGGAGTCTAGCCAACTGGCCCTGCAGATGGCGCGGGACGCCAATAAGAAAAAGGAAGAGAAGGCCAAGGAATTGATGGCCTTTATCCAGCGGTTCAGCGCCAACGCCTCCAAATCCAAGCAGGCGACTTCCCGAAAAAAACAGCTGGAAAAGCTGACGCTCGACGACATCCGGCCCTCCTCGCGCAAATATCCCTACATCGCCTTCAAGCCCGACCGGGAAGCGGGCGCGCAGTTGCTCACCGTGGACGGAATTTCGCTGGCCGTCGAAGGGGAAACATTGCTCAATAACCTCTCCTTCACCGTGCTCAAAGGTGACAAAATCGCCTTCATCAGCCGGAACGAAGCGGCCCGGACCGCCCTGTTCCAGATCCTGACGGGGGAACGGCCTGCCGACGGCGGCGAATTCAAGTGGGGTGTCACCACTTCTCAGACCTATTTCCCAAAAGAAAACTCCGCCTTTTTCGACGGAGTCACCTTGAACCTGGTGGACTGGCTGCGGCAATTCTCCCGCGACCAGGATGAAACCTACATCCGGGGTTTTCTGGGCCGGATGCTGTTCGCCGGCGAAGAGACCCAGAAAGAGGCCCGGGTCATCTCCGGCGGGGAAAAGGTCCGTTGCATGCTGTCCCGCATGATGCTCAGCGGCGCCAATGTCCTGCTGCTGGACGAGCCTACCAACCATCTGGACCTGGAGTCGATCACCTCGCTCAACAACGGGCTGATCCAGTTCGACGGCACGATCCTGTTCGCGTCCCACGACCATCAGTTCGTCCAGACCATCGCGAACCGGATCATCGAGATCACGCCCGACGGCCTGAACGACTACCGGATGACCTACGATGAATATCTGGAACTCGGCGACGGCAACCGCCGCACCGCCTAAACGGCTCTTGCCTCTTTCAAATACCGCCGGCCGCTACTGCGCCAGCGGTATTTTTTTGAACGCTTCGTCGAAGATCCGCTTCATCATCGATTCCGGCCCCGACGGGTCGTAACCGTTGCTGATCGCCGGTGAGCGGCGATTGCGGGAGTCCGAAAACTTCCAGACATCGCGGCCGGTCTTGGCATCGTACAGGCGGAACGCGGCCTCGGCGCAATCCGAAATATAATAGCCCGCCGGATGGTGAACGATACGGGTCCGCGGCACATCCATCCAGCCCCAGCTTTCACTGCCGTCCCGGTTGTGTTTCTTGTAGCTCACCCGTTCGGTATAGGTTTCCGTGGTCATGTAGGCGTCGTGGTATTCGTAGAACCAGCCGTAATCGCGAACGTCCAGGTACAGGACCAGATCGACGTGCTTACCCATTTCCCGTTGCAAAATCGCGCCGAAACCGGGCGAAAGTGGATCGACCTTCTCGGTCAGCGCGGCGTCGGACTTGATCTGATTGATCACATAGTCCAGATTAACGATGCGGTGACGCGGCAAACCGTTCAGGCGGCCCCGGAGCATATCCGATATCTTCTCCGCCGCGTAGGGATACTTGTTGAACTTGTTCCGGTCGCTGAGATCGTAGCCCTCGTAGGCGAACGACGGTTCCATCAGCAAAATGAATTTGGGCGTGCCGAAATTGTAGGCCTGGTCCCGCCATTCCGCCTGCGCGGCGAAAGCGGTCGTCCCCAGGAGCAGCAACAATACCAGCAGCCCCGCGATTCGTTGCATCAGTCTCACGAATACCCCTCCCAAGTGGTGAATTATAAATTTTCCCGCACCGGCGCGACTGCGCCTGTGAAAAGAACCCGGCAGGAATGCCGGGTTCTTTATTGTTCGCAAATAAACTCAGGGCAGCAAATAGAAAATCTGCACGATGTCGCCGGCCTGCAGGCAGTCGAAGCCGAACACGATGTTGCCATCCTCGATCAGATAGGACGGCCGATACTGCAGTTTCCCCTTGACAAAAACCTGAAACAGAGTGTCCGTCGGCTGTTCGGCCTTGACGGCAGTCAGCCGCTCGGTGGCGATAAAGGCCTGTTCCACAATGCGCATGTTTGCATCCCTCCCGCTATGAATATTCGGCGTCGCCGGGATCAAGTCCTTTTTATTCCCGCAGAATTTTCCGGTTTTTACGGCGTACCCTGCCGGCAAGCCGCTTACAGTCCCAGCGCGCGGGTAACGATGACCTTCAGATCGCCGGCGTTCAGGCGGCGGGGGCTATTGGCCAGCAGGCGATAGGTCGCCGCATCCTTGACAATGCCGGCCAGAGCCGAGGACGGCACCTGCACGTCGGCCAGCGTCGCCGGAATCCCGACATCCTGTTTCAGTTCGCAGACCGCATCCACCGCCAGCCGGGCCGCTTCCCGCAACGGCAATCCTTCGACCGGCTTGCCCAGCGCCGCGGCGATATCCCGAAACTTCGGGTAGTTGGCCATCAGGCAATATTCCATGACATAGGGCAGCAGAATGCCGTTGGCCACCCCATGGGCCACGCCGAACTGCGCGCCGACCGGATGGGCGATTCCGTGCACGGCGCCCAGCCCGGCATTCGTGAACGAGCCGCCGGCGATCAGGCTGGCCAGCGCCATATTGCCCCGCGCCGCCAGATCCTCGCCGTTCGCGACGGCCAGGCGCAGATTTTCGCCGATCAGGCGGATCGCCGCCAGGGCCAGGCTATCCGTCACCGGGTTGGCTTTCACCGCGATATAGGCCTCGATCGCGTGGGTCAGGGCGTCCAGGCCGGTGGCGGCGGTAACTGCCGGCGGCATGCTGACGTGCAGCACCGGGTCGATGACGGCGAACGCCGGCATCTGCAAATCATGCGACACGCCGATTTTCTCCCGGGTTTCCCGGTCCGTCGTCACCGCCGCCGCCGTAACCTCGCTGCCGGTGCCGGCCGTCGTCGGAATGCAGATCAGCGGCGCGCCCCGCTTGGAATAAACCTTGCGGCCGCGCATATAGTCGAGGATCGAACCGCCGTTGGCGCTGACCATCGACATTGATTTCGCCGCGTCCATCGGACTGCCGCCGCCAAAGGCGATCACCGCGTCGGCATTGAAGGCACTGAGTTTCACCACGCCTTTCGTCACGGTTTCCACGCTGGGATCGGCCTCCACGTCGGAAAAAATTTCATGGACGATCCCCAGTTCGGCCAGTCCGGCCAGCAGTTTCTGCAAGTGCGGCGACTGGCGGGTCGAGGAACTGCCCGTCACGACGAAGATCCGGGAAAAGCCGTTGTCCCGGCACAGCTGCGGCAGTTTCTGAACGGCGCCCTCGCCGAAGATCACCCGGGTCGGCATGCGAAATAAAAATTCATTCATACGGATTCTCCTCCCTGTTCTGTAGTGGGCCGGCGTTAACCCGGCCGTTCCGGCAAGCGCCGATTGCTCCTATATTATTATTCGCAGCCGGGGGGATAAATCCTCTCCGCCCTCTTTTTCGCCTCCTGCCGCACCAACAGCCAGGCGCCGGCCAGCGCGGTCAGAGGAATAGACAGCACCAAGCCGATGCTGCCGACCAACGCCCGGACGAATTCCGTCACCAGCAAGTCAAGGTTGAACACCCGCAGCAGCGACAGGTCTGGCTGGGAAGCGATCAGCAACACCAGCGGCAGCGAGCTGCCGGCATAGGCCAGAATCAGGGTGTTGGCGTCGGTCGCCATCACGTCCCGGCCCACGGCCATACCCGAGGCGAACAGCTCCCGCCGTGACAGGGTCCGGCAGTTGCGTGCCACTTCCTGCTGCGCCGAGGCGATGGAAATCGCCACGTCCATCACCGCTCCGAGCGCGCCCAGAATCACCCCGGCGAACAGAATTCCCTGAAAATCGACGTGTTTCAGGACCGTCGCCTTCAGAATCATGGCCTCCTCGCTGGACAAGCCCGTCAAATGCAACAATTTCACGGTCGCGCCGGCCAAAACCCCGGCGGCCACCACCCCACCCAGCGTGCCGATGAACGCCGCCCAGGTTTTCGGTTCCCGGCCGCCGCTCACCGAAAACAGCGTGATGGCGCTAATCAGAACGGCCACGATGAAGGTCAGCAGCAACACATTGATTCCGCCGCTCAGCACCTGGCCCACGAAGCCATAGTACAAAATAACCAGGGACGTGCCGATGACAAACACCGCCCGCAGCCCCACACCGCGGCCGAACAGCAGCAACATCAGAACGAACAGTCCGGCCAGCCAGAGCAGCCCATTGCTTCGCTCAAAATCGGCGATGTTATAGGTTGCTTTTCCCGCCGGATCGGTCATCACCGCCAGAATCACCCGATCGCCCGCCTGGGCCGCGATGTTGTAAAACGACCGTTCCATGGTCCGATTGATGATGATGACCTCCTGGCCGGCATCCTGGCCGGACAGCACCCGCGCCTTGATCAGGGTCGCCCCCAGTCCCCGCTGGGCGCGGGCGGGATCGACCGCCATGGCTTCCTGGGACAGAACCAGTCCCTTCACATACTGGATCTTGGGAATATCGCCGGCCGATGGCGAAGATTTGGCCAATGCCGTCGCGCCGACTCCCCAAAACAGGCTGACGGCCAGAAAGAGCAGCAAGGCAACCGCCAGCCCCTTATGTTTGTTCATGTAAAAAATCCCCCATCCTTGACTTCCTATTTTCTGTTGTCTATTGTAACGCACCGGACAAAAAAAGGCATCCGGCAGAAACTTGCCGGATGCCGCAGGCGATGAACCGTCTGCTATTTTTAGCGGAAGGCGAGGGCGTACACAACCAGCAGCAACGTCTGCGCCGCTGCAACCACCACGCCGTTGCGCAGCATCGCCTTCAGGTTGTTCGACTGAGCGAAGCCCATCATCGCCACCATGTTGCTGCCGGGGATGATGAAGTTCGTAACGCGGGTCGCCACGATTAACGCCACCGCCCAGGCGATCATGGAAACATGATATTCCGCCAGCAGCGCCGCAAACATCTTGTTCAACGTCACCAGTTCGCCGACCACCGCGCCGGAAATCCCGAAGGCGCCGATAGCCCCGCCGGCGATGACCACGGCGGCCTTGCCGCCGACGTTGATGAGCGGCATCAACAAATAGGTCAGGGCCTTGAACCCGCCGGCCGTTTCCACATATTTAATAAACAGTTCCAGCAGGATGAACAACAGATACAGCCCCACATTGCCGGCCATGCCCTTGACGATCGATTTACAGACGGCCTCGAATTTCATGCCGCCGACCATGCCGACCACGAACGACAGGCCCAGCATGACGGTGATCACGAAGGGTGTAGCCGCCTTGACATAAATGCCGTAAGCGATCAGCGCCGTGAACAGAACGATGAAGGTCGTCGTCGCCCGCCGGCTGTGATCCGTCGGCTGAAACGCCTCGATCTCCTTGCCGACCGCCAGGCCCGCCGGCATTTTCTCCGCGGTGCTGCGCTGGATTCGCTGCACCATGAACCAAGTCACCAGCAGCGTCACGAGGGCGATCGGAATCGCCGCCGTCACCAGCATCGTACCGTAGTCCAGTTTGGTCAGACCGATCAGGGTGACGACCGGCGGCGTGAAGGGTCCCAGGGTCAGAGCTTCCTCGCCGACCGACTGGTACAGAACCGCGACCGCAGCGGGAGTCAGTCCCACGGCGGCGGCAATGGGATTGACGATCGGCGCGATGATCGCCACGCCGCCGGCCATGGTGCCGAGCAGGCCAACGATCACCATCGTCGCCAGCATGATGCCGAGCAGCGCTTTTTTCTGGGTATTGACGCCGATACCGTAAATGATCTTATACACCAGCGTATGGGCCACTTTCGTTTCCGACAACACTTCGCCGAGCCCCCGGCCCAGCATGATGATCAAGCCTACCAAACCAAGGAACGATCCCATCGCTTTCGACAGGTCCGTGCCAACCGCGATCAGGCTTTTGGCGTTGATCACCGCGCCCACCACCACGCAAATGATCGTGGCCGGCAGTGGGTCCATCTCGCGCAGCACCAGCACAATGTACAGCAACAAGGGCAAGAGTCCGATCAAGCCCCACCAGAGGTTGAATCCCGCGTCAGCCATTGCCGATACCTCCTAGCGTTTTTTGCGCAAAATCTCACCGCGGCCCGTGCCGGTGAGCCGTGAATCCTTCACCGCCGCCGTGCCGTTGACGAACACATGGGGAATCCCCTCTGGATACTGGTGCGGATTGGTAAAGTCCGCCCGGTCCCGCACCGTCGCCGGATCGAACACGGTGATGTCCGCCTTGAAACCGGCCGCGATCCGGCCGCGTTCGGGCAGCCGCAGAATTTTCGCCGGCAGGCCGCTCATTTTATACACCGCCAGTTCCAAGGGAATCAGGCCTTTTTCTCGCACGAACCGGCCCAGCACCCGCGGGAACGTGCCGTAGGAACGCGGATGCACATTTTCCGCGCTGTCGCGCTCGGGGTTCATCACCTGGCCGTCGCTGCCGACGGCGACGATCGGGCTTTGCATAATGCCTTCCAGGTCGACTTCGCCCAAGGAAAAATAGACGGCGTTGACTTTGGCAGCTTCTTCGATCAACAGTTGCCGCACCGCTTCCTCGGGCGGGACCGCGCGCGCCGCCGCCACGTCATGGATGGTTTTGCCTACCCATTGCTGATTGGCCGCCGTCTGCAGCACCGAAATCTTCACCCGGTCCGGGCCGCCCCGCACCGTCATTTCCTGGTGGATCGCCGTCAGAATCCGTTCGCGCAGTCCCTCGTCCTCCAACCGGCGCAGCAACGCGGCGATGCCGCCATCCTGGGCCCAGCCGGGAACCAGGGCCGCCAACGAGGTCGCGGTGGCCTCATAGGGATATTGGTCCGCCCAGATATCCAATCCCGATGCCCGCGCCGCTTCGATCCGGCGCAACGCCGCCAGCCCCTGCCCCCAGAACGGCTTGCCGATGGCCTTGAGGTGCGATATCTGCACCCGGGCACCGCTGGCCCGGCCCAACTCGATCGCCTCCTCGATCGAGTTCATCAACGTGGCGCTTTCGCCACGAATGTGGCTGGTATAGATTGCGTCGTACTTCGCCACCACTTTGGCCAGTTCGGTCAGCTCCGGCGCCTGCGCGAAACTTCCCGGCGGATACACCAGGCCGGTGGACATGCCCCAGGCCCCCTGCGCCAGCGACCGGTCCAGCAACTCCTGCATCGTTGCCATCTCCGCGTCCGTCGGCGGCCGGTCGTCCCAGCCGAGGGCGGCGATGCGCACCGCCCCCTGCGCCGCCAGCATCGCCAGATTGATGCCGGGATTGATGTGCGCGACCGCGGCGGCGAATCCGTCGAAATCCGTCCAACAAACCCCGCCCGCCGGCAGCGAGCCGCTCAGGGTGCCCAGATAGGATTCCAGGTCGGCGAAGCGGCTCTCGCAGGCCGGGAACGGCCCGATGCCGCAGTTGGACGTCACCTCAGTCGTGACGCCCTGCATGATCTTGCTGTCGCCCAAAGGATTGTCGAAAATCTTCCGGTCCGTATGGGTATGCAGGTCAATAAACCCCGGCGCCACCACCAGGCCGGCCACATCCAGTTCCGTGGCCGCGACTCCCGCCTCGACCCAGCCGGCCTGACGGATTCGGTCGTGGTCGATCCAGACGTCACCCCGGTAACCGGGTGAACCGGTTCCATCCACGATGGTTCCGCCGCGCAAAACAATCCCGCTCATTTTTGTCCCTCCTTCGCGTGTATTGGCGGCCGGCTCAATAAAGCCAGCCGCCACGCAACTTCATTTCCCGCAGGCCAGCGGTTCGATATCGGCCATAGTCCGCAGACCGGGGCGCGCCTTCATCACGTCCGGAATTGCATTGATGAGAATCGCGCAGGTCGCCACGTCGCCGTTCACGCCGCCCTTGATGCAGCTGTCGATGGACGGTTCGCCGTCAATGATGATCCGGTCCCGGGATTCCGGCTCGCCGATGGCGGCCCGGAAGAACAGAGTGATCGCCTCGCGGCCGCCGACGATTCCCCGGCCGATTTGGCGCACGCCCAGCACTTTGCCCGCCGCGATCACGCCGTCGCCGAGCGGAACATCCGTCGCCGCCACCACGGGAGCGATCTCATCCGACGTCGACTCCAGCTGCCAACCCAGCCGGGAAGCAATCATCTGCACCGATTCCGTCAGCCCGACATGCCGCAGGACACCCTGCTCGACCTTGGCCTGGAATTCGGCCTGGGTCAGTCCGGCGCCGATCTTCTTCTGGAAGGGAATCCGCCGGAACGTCGCGTCCTGAATCCGTTCCACCGTCACCTGGCGGACCGTCTTGCAGACGCCGGTCATGGCGATCGGCAGAAAGTCCATCAAAAATCCGGGGTTCACGCCCGTCGCCAATACGGAAACGCCGTGTTTTTTCGCCAGTTCGTCGATCTCGCCCGCCAGGGCCGGATTCGTCTGCCAGGGATAGCTCAGTTCCTCGCAGGACGAAACGACATGAACGCCCAGCGGCAGCACCTGTTTCAGCTGGGCGGCGATCTTCGTCAGCGCCGAACTGGTCGTCAGCAGTACCACGTCCGCGGCTTGCCCCGCCAACGCCTGGGCGATGTCCGGTTTGACCTTCACCCCCAGCGGCGCCAGACCGGCCAGCGTGCCGACATCCTGGCCGACTTTGGCCGGATCGGCGTCCACCGCGCCGACAATCTGCAGATTCTCCCGCTCCACCAGATATTGGGTTGCCTTGTTGCCGATCGGACCGAGTCCCATCTGAACCACCTTGATCTTTTCCTGCATTGTTTGTTCCTCCCTTCGATTGTTCATTCGCGGGGGCGGTCCCCCGGAACAAAAAAAACGGCGAACAGCACATCCGTAAAGGTGGGATGTCTGTTACGCCGGATTTCACTCGCGAATGGCAAATGAAGCAGCCATATGAAGTTCTCGGTTATATCAGAATTTTAGCACAACTTTTCGGCGGTGTCAATTCGATCCGGCGCTAAGTTCGTCCTGCCGCGTTAACGAATCGCCGCGCAACCCCTGGCGGTACAGGCGAAACCGCCGCTGCGCATCGCGGAAGGCCACCAGGATCGCTTTTTGTGACGCCCCGAAATAGCGGTTTTCGATTTCGCCGCGGATCATCTCGCCGTCGGTTTCGATGTTTCGGCCCTGAAACAGCTCATCGAGGAAATCGTAAGTGCTTTTCATGACCACGGTGCTGCCGCAGGAAAGAATCTCTCCCGTATTGCGGTGCACCACGAACCCCAACAGGAACCGCCCGTACTGCTGGGTGATCGGATTATGCTGCTGGGACTTGGCAATACCGATAATGTAGATCGTTTCTTTGCCGTACGCCATCTTGCTTTCCCTCCGCGCCGGTCCGACCGCTCAGGCCCGGCGGGCGGCGACCGGCCAGATCGCTTCCACTCGGCCCTGCCGGACGGCAAACATCGAATCGTACAGATTCACGGTGGTGCAACAATGGCTCGGCACAAAGTGCAGCTTGTCACCCGGTTTCGGGGCGGCCGCGCCGGACAGGCGCGTCACCGAATGTTCTTCGGAGAGGCTCTTCACTTCGATCGCGCCGGCGCCGCAACCCTGCACCGAGGGGTTGAAACGTTCCGGCGAGATTCCCTTAAGTCCCACGTCGAACACGGCGAGGTCCGCCGAAGGACGGCTCACCACCGTGGCCAGGACCGTCAGCGACTGTTCGAACGGCAGACCCAGTTTTTGATAAGTGCCATCCATAAAGATGTAAGAGCCGGCCTGGATCTCCGTGATCCCCGGAAATTCGCCCGCGATGTCGTAGGTGCCGGTACCGGCCCCGCTGACAATCTCAATGTTCATGCCCAGCCCCGACAGTTCTTTCGCCGCCCGGACCAGCCGGGCGTTCGAGTCCTGTCCCTTCGCCGTGCGCTCCTGCCGGTCAGCGATGAACTGGACCTGCCCTTCATAGCCGAACACGCCACGCAAGCGTAATCCCTTCGTCCGCTCGACTTCCTGCGCCAGCGCCACCAAGGCTTCCAGGCTACGGGCTCCGCAGCGGTCCAGTCCCACGTCCAGATCCACCAGCACGTCGACCGTCGCTCCGTACTGCCGGGCCGTCGCGCCAATATCGCGCACATTCTGCGGATCATCGACGATCATCAGCACCCGCGCCTGTCGGGCTAGATTCACCGCCCGCCGCACCGACAACGGGTCGACGACTTCATTGGCGATCATCACTTCGGGAATTCCCGAATAGGCCATGACTTCAGCTTCGCCGACCGTCGCGCAGCACAGGCCGACCGCGCCGGCGCGCATCTGCCGGTGGCCGATGGCCGGAGTCTTGTGCGTTTTCGCATGGGGCCGGATGTTCGTTTTCACCCGGGCCAGATAATCGGCCATCGTCGCCAGATTCCGATCCAGTTTTTCGATGTCCACCACCAGCGCCGGCGTGGGAAGCTGCTCCACCGGCATTCCAATCCAACATTGCGTGTTCATGGTCTCCACCTCCAAAAATTTTACGGCGGCCTAACCGGCCGGTTGACAAAAAAACAAGGCGATGGATCGTCCACCGCCAATGAGCGCCTTTGCTCAGTCGTACTGGGTCAGGTTGTACTTTTCGATGATCCGGATGACCCCCGTGGCGTAGGCCCAGGGATTGTCCGTCGCGTAGCGCGACGCGATCGAGTGGATAAAAGTGTAGATGTTCGACGTGTCCTTATGGCGGTAGGCCGGATTGCTATTGATGTTGACCGCGTAATCTTCGAAACAGTCCCTGATGGAACGGTAGGCCTGAAACTTGCCGACGATCATGTACCGGCCGGCGCCCGCCCCTTCCCAGGTCGTCTTTTCGAAATAGTGGCCGGAACGCCACTTTTTCCCCAGCACATTATTGTACTGGCGAATCGGCCGGCCGTAGATGTCCGTCGCTTCCAGATGTTTGCCGAAGCCAGTCTCGCGGCAGCTCTGGGCAATCGCCACCGACGGGAACAGGCCGTGTTTCTTGACTTGCTGCGCGTATGGCGCGATGCTCTCGATGTACTGCTCCGGGCTCATCGCCTGGCAAGGCTGGCCGCCGAACAATATTCCCAGCAGGAGTACTCCTGTCAGGATCCACTTCACGATAACGCCTCCTCTGATCGTCTGGGAAAGCTTACATTCTCTTTATCGTGAAATTACATATTCGACAATAGTTATTAAATTCCTGCTTTTCCTGTCACAACCGGCGAAAGGATTCTGTCGAAGTATGTCGAAGACTATCGGCAGCGGACTCGTACAGGGAAGGATGGTCGCCATGGAGCGTATTTATGTGATGTCCAGCGAAATCAAATGCGTCGGCTACGACGGGGATACCGGGACCCTGGAGGTCGAATTTCTGGACGGCTGCGTCCACCGGTACCACAACGTTCCCCGGATCGCCCATCTGGCCCTGATGACGGCCCGGGCCAAGGGGCTGCACTTCAACTCCTATATCCGCAACAAATTCCCCGGCGGCAAAATCGCCGACGCCCGAGAGTAACGAGTTATTGAACAGCAAGGTGAAGCCGACATTCCTGCTCAACATTTTTCATGTCCTCATCGACGGCCTGTTCGAAAGCGTGCCGTTGCTGCTTTCCTTTATGGCCATCGCCTGGGGAAGCGGTGAAAAAGAAGTAGGTCTGATTATTTCTCTGGCGGTAATGGCGTCCACTGTGGCCGGTCTCGCGACGAAACCGCTTTCCCGCCGCTTCGGCCGCCTGACTGCCTTGACCGGGATTACCGCTTTGTATGGCGCCGGTTTTTTCATGAATGCATTTGCCGCAAACCTTTATTTCGCCGGCGGCTGTTTTATCCTGGCCACTGCCGGGCACACCGTCTTCCACAGCATTTCCTTTTCGTATCTGTCCACCGCCACCGACAGGGCCGGATTGGGAACCGTCCTCGGCAATTTCACGGCGCTCGGCGACATCGGCAGAGTCCCGTTCACGGCGCTGGCGGGGTTCGTTGCGGCGTCTTCCTTGTTCGGCTTTCCCGGATGGCGGATTGTCAGCTTTATTTACGGCCTGGGCGCGCTTTCGTTCTCCTACTGGGCCGGAGTCTTCCTTTTTTCACAAAACGACCGAACCCCCATCGAAGAATCAGCGGCGACGAAAGCAACGAAAAATCTGCCGGATTTATCATTGCTGCGTAATTCCCGTTATGTCTTGCCGATCATCACAAATAGTTTCGACGCGTTCGGCAGTGATCGGATATTCACTTTTTTGCCGTTTCTGCTGTTGGCGAAACACATCGAGCCGCAACAAATCGGCCTGTTTGCCCTGCTCTTCATGCTCAGCGGCTTGGCGGGAAAAATGGTCTGCGGCCGCTTGGTCGACAGGTTCGGAGCCCGCCCGGTGTTCATTGCGGCAGAATCCTCGATGGCGTTGCTGCTGGGAGTTCTGGTCGTCGCAAGCCAACCGTCCCTCCTGTTGGTCACGGCGTTTTTGCTGGGGATGGTGACCAAAGGAACCGTTCCCGTCGTGCAAACCATTGTCGCCAATGCTGTTGAAACCCCCGCCGAATATGAAGACATTTTTACGCTGAACAGCTTGGCGCGCGGTGTGACAAACATCCTGGCGCCGCTGGTTTTCGGCTTTATCGCCGCCGCTTATGGCGTAATCTGGGCTTATGGCGTAATGGGCATCGCCGCTTGCTGCGCTGTCCTGCCGATCGCCCTGCTGAGAAAAACGGGACGATAGTTTACTCAGAAACCATTGAGTTAGCCGGGCGCTCGGCAGGTAAATATTTCACCGCAGCGAAATTATCAGGTAGCTCCGCTGCGAAAGAAACCGCAATAAAAACCGAAGGAGTCTTTCTATGCCGCTGTTGTCCGTAGAATGGGCCCGCTGGCTCCAAGCCCGCGGGGTCCGCTATGTTTTTGGCGTGCCCGGCGGGCCGTCGATCCCGTATATGGAGGCCCTGCGCAAAGCCGGCCTGGAATTCGTGCTGGTCGCCAACGAACAAAGCGCCGGCATGATGGCCGATGTCTGCGGCCGCCTGACCGGTATTCCCGGCGTGTGCCACGCCACCTTCGGTCCGGGCGCCACCAACCTGGCCACCGGCGTGGGCGGAGCCCGGCTGGACCGGTCGCCCCTGCTCGCGTTCACCACGGAAGTCCGGGATGCGGACCGGGGCCGAAAAGTGCAGATGAACATTGATCACCAGGCGCTGTTTCGGCCGCTCACCAAATGGACCACCCGCCTGTCCCGGGAAAATTGGCGGGAAACCCTGGATACCGCGTTCCAGATCGCCTTGGCCGAACTTCCCGGCCCCGTCCACATCGGCCTGCCCGCCGATCTGGAGGGGGAGGTCCCGGCTGCCGCCATATCTTCTGACTTAGCGAAGCCAATGCCAGCGCCGCCGGATCCGTTGCAGCTGCGCGAAGCCGAACAACTGCTGCAAAAAGCGAAGCGTCCTTTGCTGGCCGTCGGCCTGACCGCGGCCCGACTGGGCCTGCATCCCTTAATCCGCCGATTTGTCGCCCGACACAATATTCCGGTACTGCTGACGCCAATGGCCAAAGGAATCCTGCCGGAAACCGACCCCCGCTACGCCGGAGTTTTGTTCCACGCCCACAGCGATCGTCTCGCGCCGCTGTGTCGGCAGGCCGACCTGGTGGTGGGGATCGGCTACGATTCCGTGGAATTCAATTACGAAGCCTGGTTGCCCCACGTGCCCCTGCTCCACTTCGACAGCGAACCGCCGGACATTTCGCCGGAGTATGATGTCGCCGGAGCCGTGGTCGGCGATTTGTCTGCTTCCCTGTCGCAGCTGCTCACGTGGTCGCTGCCCGAATACGCCTGGGATCTGGCGGTGGTCGATGATCACAAGCAAAAACTGTTTCAGGCCTTGCACCCCGGTGGCGGCACGACCTTTACGCCGGCCGACGCCATCACGGAGCTGCAGGCAACCTTGCCGCCAAACACCATCCTCACCGCGGATGTCGGCGCCCATCTGCACCTGCTGGGGCAGCTGTGGCGGGTGGCAGAGCCCGGCCGCCTGCTCATGACGAACGGCTGGTCCAGCATGGGGTTCGGCATTCCCGCCGCCCTGGGCGCGAAGCTCTGCCGGCCGGACAGCCCCGTCGTCGGTTTCACCGGCGATGGCGGGTTCCTGATGAACTGCGGCGAATTGCTGACGGCGCGGCGGCGCGGCCTGAATGTCGTGATCGTGGTCCTGTGCGACAAAAATCTGAGCCTGATCGAAATCAAGCAGCAATGGAAACAGGTCCCGCAGTATGAAACGGCCCTGTATGAAGGCGAATATTTCGCCGCCGATCGATTTCTGGGCGTGCCGGTGCTGAAAGCACGCGACCGGGCCGAAATGCGGGCATCGCTGCAAGCGGCCCTGACTGCGGCCGGGCCGGTAATCATCGAGGCGGTGGTCGACGGTTCGGACTACGCCCGGCTCGTCAGCCAAACCTACAAGTAGACGAATCCGGGGATAGCCGTCTTTTCCGTCCCCAAGTTCCGGCGCGCTCAGGCCGGAGCGCGCCGGGGGAAAAACCGTTGCAGGAGCGAAAATACGCCGGTTCCCTTGAACTGGAACTTTTCATAGTGAAAGGTCCCGAGGGCGCATTGTGTCCGGGCCAGTCCCGTCTGCAAGTATTGCCGCATCGGCGCCGGCCCGCAGAAGAATAAATCGAAGGGAGCGTCGCCTACACAGCGCGTGATGTCCTCGATTTTCAGGAAACCGGCCGTCGAGCTGTCGATCAGATGGATCCTGAGGTTTTCCGGCCGTTCCAGCATTTTCAGCTCGTCGGCATAAGCCCCGTCGGCGGCGTTGGCGTAAGCATAGAACAAATCCACCTGATAGTCCGGCGGGATCGGCGACTGCAAAAAGCTCCGGAACGGCGTAATGCCGATCCCCCCCGCCGCCCAGACCTGCCGCCGGGCGCCGGCCCGATAATCGAACCGGCCATGCGGACCGGACACCGCAATCACGTCGCCCGGCCGGATATTGTTTTGCAGGGCGGCAGTATGATCGCCCAGGGCCTTGACGGTGAACTGAATCTGTCCGGAGCCGGGCGCAGAACTGATCGTGAAGGGATGCGACGGAAAGACAGCCTCTTTGCCGGCGATTTTCAGGAAGGCGAATTGGCCGGGCTGATACCGCAATTCCGCACCCACAGGCGTCGCCGTGATTTCCAGAGTGCCGGCCGCCACTTCCCGCAGCTGCGTCACCTGGTAGCGGTAACGAAACGCGGTGCGTTCGTAGAGAAAAACGCTGTAAACGGCCGACAGCAACCCGACTGCGATGATGAAATTCATCCATAGGCTGAAGGGATTCAGCGCGAATACCAGATAACGCGAATTGATGTAGTAATGGACGACCCCGAACAAAAAGGGAACCAGCATCAGCTTGTGCAGCCATTTCCACCGCTGATAGTCCAGTTTCACGGCCACGATGGCCAACACAGCCAGCCCGGAAAAGAGCAACAGACTATATTCCGCAGCGCCTTCGCCGATGTCGCCAATTTTGATTCCGAACAGTCGGGGCGCTTCGGCTTTCACCGTCCGGGCCACACGGATTTTCCCCAGATCGATCGTCAGCTTGTGCAGCCAGACCAGGGCCAGCGCCGCAATGCTCAGGTATTTATGGTAAACATAGGCCCTGTCCAGTCCCTGAAACCAGCTGTCGACCCAACGGTTTCGGGTGGCGATGAAAAAAATCCAGGCGAAAGTCACGAGGCCCAAAGCGGCCAGCAGGTGCGAAACCTGTTGATAAACCGACTGCAACCGCACCGGTTGCACCGTGGACCAGGTCAGCCAGGTGACGAGACCGGAGAGCAGAATCAAAACGATGGCTGTTCGGTTGCGCAAGTTGATGCCCCCCCTTTGCCGGGTCAGAATGAATGAATGGATGTCTGGATGGTTTCAGTCTATCATATCGGCCGAGCGCCAGCAATTGCCAACCAGGTTCAGCTAATATTTTTTATCCGAAACAGCCATGGGCGCTTTTATCAGTTTGTATCAGCAAATTTATCCTGCCGGCGCAAGGATTGCCCGCGCCATTGTCCAATAAGTATTACGGGCCAAATCGAACACCATGCGGAAATACAGGGAGGAACCGAAGATGCGAATGATGCTTTGTTTTTGTCTGCTGTTGCTGGTTTTGTCTGCCACCTGCACCGTACTGGCGGCGCCGAAGCAAACCCTGGTGATCCTGGCGGGAAATGTTTGGGACGGGTTGGCGGATGCGCCGCAGGGCCCGTCGGAAATCCTCGTCGTGGACGGCAAAATCGCCGCAGTCGGCAAAACCGTCCCGCGTCCGGACGGCGCCAAGATCGTCGATTTATCCACGAAATTCGTGATGCCGGGCTTTATCGACGCCCATATCCATCTCACCGGCGGCTCGAAGGTGATCGCGAATCTCGCATCCCTGAACGACGCCGCACTGGCCCTGGTCGGCGTGTCGGCCTGTGAAAAGGTCCTGAACAACGGGTTCACGACGGTTCGTGACGCCGGCGATTTCAGCATCGTCGCCTGGGTAGTGGGCGAGCTGAAAAAAGCAGTGGACGCCGGTGACATCAAAGGCCCGCGCATCATCAACGGCGGGCACATGATTTCGGCGATCGGCGGCCACTTCGACTTTGGCGGCATGATCCGCAACGGCATGACCATGGACCAGGTATCGGTCGCGGAAGGCGCAACCGGTCTGAAACGCGCCGTTCACAACGAAGCCCGCCACGGCGTGGACTGGATCAAGTTCGCCGGCAGCGGCGGCTTCATGTCGCCGAGCGACGGTCCGGAAGACCTGTCGTATTCGCAGGAGGAAATGAACGCGCTGGTCGCGGCGGCGCGGGATCTGGGAAAACCAGTCTTCGTCCATGCCTACGGCGATGAAGCGGTCCGACGGGCGGCGCTGGCCGGCGTCCGTTCCATCGAGCACGGCAGTCTGTCCTCGGTGGCTACGCTGGAAATGCTGGCGTCAAAAGGCATCTACCTGGTGCCGACGCAGATCGCGGTCGTGGCCAATGCCCGGGAAACAGCCAAAGGCAACCTGAATATGAACGTGTCGGAAATCACCCGTGAGAAAAACATCAAATATGCTCCCCGAGTGCTGGAATGCGCCGGCAATGTCGCCAAAAGCAACGTAAAGATCGCCCTCGGCACCGATCTGGGAACCTATGATTTCACCGTCAACGGCGCGAAGGAATTCGGCGAAATGGTGCTGAACGGACTCTCGCCGCTGCGGGCGCTGAAGGCGGGAACATCTATGGCGGCGGAATTGCTGAGTCTGAACGCCGGCAGCATTGCCCCCGGCAAGTTGGCCGACCTGGTCGCCCTGCCGGGCAATCCGTTTGACGATATCACCGTCACCGAAAAGGTTTCGTTCGTGATGAAGGACGGCGTGGTGTACCGCGACGATAGATAAAGTCATAAACCTTTACAGGACTTCAGCCAGCAACAAGCCGGTTGCCAAGAGTAATCCGAACAGTGTGTTGACCTGGGCGGTCGCCGCCATGGCCGGCATCAGCGCGCCGGGCGTCGTTTCCCGGCGGAATATCCGGATGGCGGTCAGCGCTTTGGGCACACTCAGCAGCACCAGCAGCGTCCAGGGCGAAGCGGCCCGGAGCATTACCAGCCCGGCAATCCAGAGATAGGCGGTCAGCAGCATCCCCGCCAGAATACCCACTGCCTTCGTTCTTCCCGCCAGCACCGCGATTGTTTTCCGGCCATGCTGCCGGTCCTCGTCCAAATCGCGGATGTTGTTCGCCATCAAGATCGCCCCGATCAATACTGCCGGCGCCGTCGCAAACAGAAAAACCCGCAGCGGCAAGGTCATGGCGTGGATGAAATAAGCGATGCCGATAATTCCAAACCCCATGCAGGAGCCGGCCGCCAACTCGCCGAATGGCGTAGCGGAAATCGGATACGGCCCGCCGGAGTACAAATACCCGACCGCCATGCAGGCCATCGCCCAGGGTAATATCTGCCAACTGCTTTCGCGCATGATCTGAATCCCCAACAGCGCCGCCACCGCCACGCAGCCGACGGCCAAGCCGAACACCTGCCGCGGCGTCATCCCATCGCGAACAATCGCGCCGCCGATACCGACCGTATTCGCATGATCCAGCCCCCGGCAATAATCATGGTATTCGTTGAACATATTGACGGCGCCTTGCAATAGCACACTCGCCAGTCCCATCATGACCGCCTGGCCGAGCCGGAAACGGCCGCCGGGCAACGCCAGCACGCTGCCGATCAGCACCGGCACGAACGAGGCGGTCAAAGTGTGCGGCCGCAACAGCCGCCACAATGTACCGGCCCAAGCACCATTTTTCAATCTGTGTTACCTCCCGAACCCGCTCCCCTTAGAAACGCATTTTCATGAGTAATTCGCTTCCCCGCCAAATATTCCTTCCCTCATGCATATCCAGGAAGATAAAGGATCTCCAGCAGAGTCGCCGGGCAGGATTCCGCGCCCGAATGGAGAACATTTTATCAAGGAAGTGATGATGATGAAGGTCTTGATGGGAACCTTGGTACTGATCGCCGTATGTTGGATTCCGCACATCAGCCATGCAGCCGGGCCGGATTCCATGCTGGAGAAATGCATGGAGATGCGGCGGCGGCTGGAAAGAGGGATGAACTCCCGCGAATATTTCCGGGAATTTCAGCAGCTATATACGGAATATAAGCTGGCAAATGCGGAGAAATACCGGGAATTGGTCCAACTTTACATGGATTTGCGGGACCAGTGGTATGCGACTCTTCTCAGTAATAAACCGCGCTTCAATTACTATGACTACTTTATCTTTAGGTCGCAATACCAAAAGATGACCAACAGTTCGTACTGGAGCAAAATCAATATCAAAGATGCCATTTGTGAAGTCATCGCCAAATCGATTCAACTTGAAAAAGGCTTGCAATAGCTTTTCAACGCCCCCAAAGGTTGCCGGACACAATCGAAGCAGGGCAAAAAGATGGAGGAACGCAAATGACCGAAAGCTTGCCCGTCGGTGTAACTGGGGAGAAAACAGAACGGGTCACCCATGAAAACACCGCGATCAAACATGGCAGCGGCAGCCTGCCGGTATACGCCACTCCCGCCATGGTCGCCCTGATGGAGGGCGCCTGCGTGAATGCAGTGGCCCCATATTTGGCGGAAGGAACGAGTACCGTCGGCATCGACCTAAAAATCAAACATACGGCGGCAACGCCTGTAGGCATGACGGTTCGCGCTGTCGGCGAGCTGGTGGAGATCGACGGCAAGCGGTTGCTGTTCACGGTCAAGGCTTTCGACGAAAAAGAGCAGATCGGCGGCGGCACCCACGAACGCTTTATCATCGCCGCCGAAAAGTTCCTCCAGAAGGCGGAAGCCAAAAAAGCCGACTGAAACCAGATAAAGTCCCGGAAAAAAACCATACTGCGCATAATCAAGCCTTCCGGCCAAAAAGCTGGAAGGCTTGATTTTCACAGGTAGTGTCAATCCGATGGAAAAACATGTCGATAACAGAAAACAAAGGCAGACGCTGGCGTCAATACATTAGCGGGGCAGTTTATAGGAATGCTCAGTGAAAAGGGCCAAGGTCCATGCGACTATGACGCCGAAGGACTGACTTTGTTGCTAGGCTTTGATGGCCCAACGCAATTTGGCGGAACGCGCCCGGCTATTTTCGCGACACTCTTTGTCGGATGGCCGGATCGGCTCGGGAGCAATATCACGATAAACGCCTTCCCGAAAAAAATGCTTAAAAGATTTTTTAACACGACGATCTTCGCCGGAATGAAAGGTAAGGATGGCCACACGGCCCTCTTTGGCAAGAACATCCGGAAGTTTTTCCAAAAAATCATCCAGTACTTCAAACTCCTGGTTGACATCAATCCGCAACGCTTGAAAACATCTTTGGCAGGATTTTTTTATTTCATCGTCACTAATTTTCGGAACAAACTTCAGCGCTTCCTCGATGATATTGCGGAGTTGTGTGGTTGTCGATATCTCCATTCCGTTTTTCATACTGGAAATAAGGGTGCGGGCGATTAAACCGGCGTGAGGTTCATCCGCATTTTCCACCAACATGTTTTGCAACTCATCCAGGGTCATTTTCTTTAAACGGTTTGCAGCGGACCGCCCCCGTGTCGGATTCAGGCGTAAATCCAGAGGGCCTTCCGCCCGAAAGGAAAACCCTCTGTCCGGATTATCGATTTGCATCGAGGATACGCCCAGGTCCGCCAATACAAAATTGAACGGACCGGATTCAAAGGCGAGTTGGTCGATCTGTGAAAAGTTCATCTGTCGAATTTCCAAAATATCCGAGCCATAGCCCAAGCGCTCCAAACGCTCCTGAGTGCGCGGCAATTCAAGCGGGTCCACGTCAATGGCGTACAGGCGTCCCTTTGAATCCAAACATTTGAGCATCGCTAACGTATGGCCGCCATAACCCAGGGTAGCGTCCAATCCGATCTGTCCTGGCGTAATTTGCAGCAATTCCAAGATTTCTTCAACACAAATGGATCGATGCATTCCTGCCGGTGTACTGCCTTTTTGAATAACATGAGCCACAGCGTCGGCATATCGCTCGGGTTGAAGCTCTTTATATTTTTCCCTGAATCCGTGACAGACGAGACGCTATCAAAGAAACCCATGATTTGAGCGTTGCAAACATTCTTCTCTGTCTACGGCATTGCTTCTCTGATGGCGTTTCGAGGCAGTATTTCTCAGAGCAGAGGTTTTCTGTCCGAAAA
>JAAZNU010000031.1 GCA_012798135.1 Veillonellaceae bacterium
ATCCGAGTGAAATCAGACCGGTGATAAAGGCCCAGCTGCGGCGCACAAAAACGATTGTGCAAACGGACGAGATTAAAATATACAAAATACAATAGTGAAAATTATCGAAATTTTGCAGGGGATTGGAAATGTGTGTTGAATAATAGTTATGTTATCAACGTTTGATAAAAGAGGAGGCGGTAACAACTTTTTTATGCAGGCCAGGCAAAAATACTAAAGAAGATCAGGAGGGTTCACATGAAAAAAACGTTCGCGCTTCTCGTAGTTTGTATGCTGGTGATCGGTCTGTTGGCCGGCTGTGGCGGCGGCGACAAAAAAGCAGCGGCCCCGGCGGCTCCCGCCAAGAAAGTTTTCGTTAATATCGCGACGGGCGGTACGGCTGGCGTGTATTATCCGCTGGGCGGCGCCATGGCTGAAATCTTCAATAAAAACATTCCTGGCATGAATGCCAGCGCCCAAAGTACCGGCGCATCCGTGGCCAATATCAACCTGATCAAGGACGGCAAAGTCGAACTGGCGCTCGTACAGAACGACATCGCCTATTATGCGGCCAACGGCACCGAAATGTTCAAGGACAAAAAGGTTCCTGTCATTCAGGGCGTCGCTTCCCTCTATAACGAGACCATTCAGATCGTAACGATTGAAAGCACCGGAATCAAGACCGTTGCGGACCTCAAAGGCAAACGGATCGCCGTCGGCGCTCTTGGCAGCGGCACCGAAGCCAATGCCCGCCAGATTCTTGAAATTTTCGGCATTACCTACAATGATATCAAGCCGCAATACCTGTCCTTCGGCGAAGCCGCCAACGGCCTGAAAGACGGCAACATCGACGCCGCCTTCGTGACCGCCGGCGCCCCGACCGCCGCCATCCAGGATATCGCCGCCCAGCATAAAGTCGCGCTGGTGGGCATTCCTGCCGACAAAGCCGATGCTTTGATCAAAAAGTATCCGTTCTATGCCAAACAGACCATTAAAGGAAAAACTTATCCGACAGTGGAAGCCGATGTTCAGACCGTCGCCGTCAAGGCGATGCTGGTAACCAGCGAGAAAGTGGATGCTGATCTGGTCTACAAAATGACCAAAGCCATGTTCTCCAATCTGGACCGGATCAAGGCCGCGCATGCCCAGGGCGGCAATGTGCAGAAAGCGACCGCTCTGGAAGGCATGGGCATCAAATTGCATGCCGGCGCCGATAAGTTCTTCAAGGAAAAATAAATCGTCCGCCAAACAATCAGCTGGATTCGAAATGCGCCGGGAACCCTGCGGTTCCCGGCATTTTGCGGGTGAATGACTATTGCGTGTAAGAATTGCACTTCTGGTTTCCTTGGCAATTATTTTGATATTCGCTGCCGGTTGCCGCAAGCCGACCGACCTGGTAGTGTCATCCCCGGGATTGCCCGACCGGAAGATTGAACTTCGACAGACTGAAACTTTTTCTCTGAGCTATACGCATTCCGTGGAAAAAACGCCGGTCATCGAAGTGTTTCAGATTCAGAAAAACGGGACGTTTTTGTTGACGTCCACGAAGTACAAATCGTATGGGGTGGGGTTGCCGTCATTGCCCCAGGAAGGGCGATTGACCGTAGCCGACGGTTGGCTGACGCTGGACGGCCTGCGGCGGGAATACCGGGAGATTCGATTGCGTGTTGGGCCGGAGGCTCGACTGTCCGTGGAAGTCGGCCGGGAAAAATTTCCGTTGTATGAATGGTATCCGCCGGGTTCATTAGTGATTATTCGGCAGGAACTTTAAAAATAGTGTAGAATTGTTTGACTATACAGAAGATGTATACAAAGGGCAAGACGAGGCAGCAGCTTCGCGAATGCAAATTAGGGAGGGAAATACGTGGCGGAAAAACCTGAGGACCGCGAACTAATGACGGAAGAGGAAATGCTGCAAAAAGCAAAACTGGATGCGGAAGCGGTTCTGCGCAAGTACGATTCCGAATCCAACACCCGGGTCTTGACCGGATTCATGGCCAAGCTGGTCACTGCTATCGCGATCACGTTCTCATTATTTCAACTGTACACTTCCATTTTCGGCGTGTTGGATGCCCATCTGCAACGGGCGGTGCACCTGAGTTTCGGCATGGCACTCATTTTTTTGATGTACCCTTCACGTCAATCCTGGTCGCGTTCCAGCGTCCACCCGTTTGACATCCTCTTGTCGATTGTCGGCGCGGCAATGCCGATGTATGTGGTGGTCTATTACGGGGAACTGGTGCTGCGAGCCGGGCAGATCACGCAAGCGGACATGGTCGTCGGCGCGCTGGGCATAGTGATGGTCATCGAAGCGGCGCGACGGGTGGTCGGCTGGCCGATCGTCATCGTATCGCTTACATTTATGGCTTATGGCTTTGCCGGTCCCTATATGCCTGATATCTTGGCCCATCGCGGCCTGGACATCGGTGATATGGTTTCGCATCTGTATTTTACGACGGAAGGAATTTTCGGAATTCCCCTCGGCGTATCTTCCACGTTTATTTTCCTGTTCATCCTGTTCGGTGCGTATCTGGAAGCGACCGGCCTGGGCAAATTTTTCATTGATATCGCCAACGCCATTGCGGGCTGGGCAGCTGGCGGACCGGCCAAAGTGGCGGTGCTGTCCAGCGGCTTGATGGGCACGGTTTCCGGCAGCTCGGTGGCCAATGTCGTCGGCACCGGCAGCTTTACGATTCCGATGATGAAAAAAATGGGTTATTCCAAGGAATTCGCCGGCGCCGTCGAAGCGGCCGCATCGACGGGCGGTCAGCTGATGCCGCCAATCATGGGGGCGGCAGCCTTTTTGATGGCGGAATTTATTGGCGTGCCTTACTTCGATGTCGTCAAAGCTGCGGCGATTCCGGCCGTCTTATACTACACCGGCGTCTGGATTGGCGTGCACCTGGAGGCCAAGAAAAATGGCCTGAAGGGGATTCCCCGCAACGAACTGCCCAAGTTTTCCGAACTGTTTGTCGAGCGCGGTCACCTGGCGTTGCCGCTGGCCGGCATCATTTATCTGTTGGTGGCCGGCTACAGCCCGACCCGGGCGGCGCTGGCGGCGATTGTGCTGGCAATTTTCGCCTCGTTCCTCCGGAAATCCACCCGGATGAAGCCCATGGAAATCATCGAAGGGTTGGAAAAAGGCGCGAAAGGTGTGCTGGGTGTGATGATTGCCTGTGCTTCGGCCGGCATCATTATCGGCGTGGTCACAAAAACCGGTGTTGGCCTGAAACTGGCCGGCGCATTGATTGACCTGGCCGGTGGACAATTATTGCCCGCCATGTTCTTCACGATGATAACCTCACTGATCCTTGGCATGGGCGTGCCGACCACCGCGAACTATGTCATCACCTCTACCATTGCCGCACCGGCGTTGATTCAGATGGGGGTGCCGCTGATGGCCGCCCACCTGTTCGTGTTCTATTTCGGCATCATTGCCGACGTCACCCCGCCGGTAGCGTTGGCGGCTTATGCCGGCGCGGGAATTTCCGGCGGCAACCCCATGAAAACAGGGGTCAATGCTTCCAAACTGGCGGTCGCAGCTTTCGTTATTCCGTACATCTTTGTGCTGTCGCCGGCATTGCTGATGATCAACACGACGCCCATGGAGTTATTCTGGGCCCTGGTAACCTCGTTCATCGGTATGGTTGGCTTGGGAGCGGCGATGATCGGTTACTTCCTGGCGCCGGCAAATCCGTTGATGCGTCTGGTGTTCTTCGTGGGCGGCTTGATGCTGATTGATCCGGGCCTGTACACCGATATCATCGGCTTCGGTATGTTGGGTGCGGCTACGATGTTCCAAATGATGAAACGGAAACGCCCGGCAGCGAAGAGTTAAGCGGATATTTGTTTTGGGCCCGGCAGCGGGCAGTCAGTAAGAATGAAATGGAGGGGAGACCTTGGCAGTAATCATCAACCGGAAATTCTGCAAAGGCTGCGGAATCTGCGTGGCATTTTGTCCGAAGCAGGTTTTGGAGCTGGACGAACTGGGCAAAGTCGTGGACAAGAACGCGGCGGCCTGCATCTCCTGCGGGC
>JAAZNU010000295.1 GCA_012798135.1 Veillonellaceae bacterium
AATGTCGCATCAGGAAGCAAAAAGCGCGGAACCTGAGAGCCTAACACCCGCCGATACAGTCAGCGGAGCTTCAATCATTCCAAGCCAGCCATCTGATGTTGAATTATCGCCGGAACTGCTTGCGGCCTATGGCCTTTCACTTAATGCTTTCGAAAAATCCGCAGGCGGTCGCGTTGAAAATCCGCAAACCAAACCTGCTGAACAACGAAATGTCGGACGTTCCGATGAAGCGCTTCAAAATCTGAACACCCTGAAAAGTGCTCCGATTGCTCAGCCTCAGACCAAGGCTCCCCTTCAAGGTTCTATCCAGGGGCCTCTGCCAAAAAGCGGCAATTTTGAAGAAAGTTTGCAGAAGTTTGAAGAAGAAATCATTTTATGGACCAGCCGACAAAAGCAGGCTGAGCCCGCCCAGCCCACAGCGCAGGAGCCAGCACAAGGTTGGAAACACCCAGAAAATCATCCCGAACCCCTGAGCCAGGATCAACAACTTTCACCGCAGGAGCCAGCACAAGGTTGGAAACACCTAGAAAGTCAGCCCAATCCCCTGGACCTCGGTGAACCAGTCCCCTCCCCAGAGCCTCGGCCATCTCCAATGAGCACCCCCAAGCAAGCAGCTCCCGCAGCGGACAAGAATTCAAGCGAAATGCAGGAATTACCCGAAGGCCTGGACCAGGAGATCGAAGAAACCCTTGAAGAGATGGAAACCGAAGAGCCTGCGCCCATGAATCATGGTGAACCGCCTATCAAGGCCTATCCTCAAGCTCCCGAACCTGAAAGCCAGGAGCAGGACAAGCGCAACATTTCATCCCTTCCCATGCCGCTTTCAATCTCCGAGCCGAACCTGGAAAATCTGCTGGATGATGAGTTGACCCATGGAATGGAGCGGGACACATCCCTCATGCTGATTCATTGTGAACTTTCTGGTCCGCACGATCCAGCGGCAAACGCTCTATTCGCGACAATCCGAGATTATTTTGTCGCCAAAGAACTCATGTTTGAACTCTATAAAGGCGGCTTTGCTGTTGTTATGCCGGGCATGGATCTGGGAAGCAGTCTGAAAATGTCAGAAGACCTTGCTGATGTTCTGGCCGCGACCATGAACCTCTACAAAGACATGGAAGGTGAGCCGCCTGTATTTATCGGCATTTCCTCAGCCGGCGGAAGAGCTGTCGACGCACAGAAACTGTATCGGGAAGCTTCAACAGCTCTTCACAAAGCCTATTCGGGAAGTCCGTGGCATATTCTGGCCTTCCGGCCGAAAGTCACTCAGCAACCATAAAATCTGCTCAGTCAATAAACTCAATCGGCAGATTCATTCGATCTCTGGTCAAAAAAGTCGCAGGGAACACTTCTCTGGCTTCATCGAGCAAAAGCTTCAGCTCCTTATCTGCATAGCGCGGGCTGTAATGGATCAAACCAAGCTGTTTGGTTATGCCGGCGTTGGCGGCTATCTGAGCGGCCTGTCGGGCTGTCATGTGCTTTTTTTCCATCGCGGTGGCCAGGAGCGCATCTTCAAACATGCCCTCACAGATCAGCAAATCAGAATCAGCGACTTCATTTGAAATTTCCGGAAAATAGAGACTGTCGGTCACAAAACTGAATTTTCTGCCCGAGCGCGGCGGTCCCATCACCTGTTCAGGGAGAATTGTAATGTCACCAGGTATGGTAACAGGCTGGCCATCCTGCAGGCGTGACCAGAGCGGCCCCCGCGGGACACCAAGGGCCGTGGCTTTTTCGGGGAAAAACATGCCCGGACGCTGGAACTCTTCCATCGTGTAGCCGAAACACATCTTGGTATGACGCAGGGCGAACGATCGAATTCTGAATTCCTTTTCTTCCCAGACAACGGTCGGCTCAGCGATTTCGCGCACAATAATTTCATAATTGATATACATATCGAGGGAACGCCTGCTCTGTTCGACATATTCAGCGATCTTCGGCGGTCCGAAAATATATAAAGGTTCATCGCGGTCCACCTGGCTATTGAGCATGAGAATGCCAGGCAATCCGGTGACATGGTCGGCATGCATATGGCTGATGAAAATGGCAGTTATTTTTTTCCAACGCAAATTCAGGCGCCTGATTGAAATCTGGGTCGCTTCACCGGCGTCGAACAGGAAAAGATCCCCCTCACGGCGCAGCAAGACACTGGTCAGATGCCGATAGGGAAGCGGCATCATACCGCCGCATCCAGGGACAAAGGCTTCAAGGTTCATTGCGGTGACTATACCGGAAACTGGCATGAACAATCAATAAGACATGCGCGACTGAATCGGAAAGGTCCTTGAGCAAACGATGATTAGTGTGCAAGTATATGTCCATGAATGATTTTTTATCACTTGGCCTTGAGAGCTCGCTCTGCGACGCCCTTTCGAAGCTCGGATACCTGGCGCCGACGCATCCCCAGAAATTAGCCATCCCGGAAATCCTGGCCGGAAAAGATATATTTCTGCAATCTGAAACCGGAACAGGCAAGACCATCGCCTATGCCGCGCCGATTCTGACCAAAATCGCCGGAAAAAGCGCATCCGCCGGCCCGCTCGCCCTCATCCTGACACCGACACAGGAGCTTGCCGTGCAGGTTGAGCGAAAAATCGAAGAATTAGCCCAACTGTCCGGCAAGCCAATCAGCATATTCGCCCTGCTCGGCGGCAGCCCGATCTCCAGACAGGAAGCCGCACTGAAAAAAAAACCGCATATTGTCGTCGGGACGCCGGGAAGAACAGCCGATCTTGTGACCATGCGGGCACTGTCACTGAAAA
>JAAZNU010000269.1 GCA_012798135.1 Veillonellaceae bacterium
CCGTAATCTCCCAAGACGACCTGAAATAGTTTCTTTTGCCGCCTATCTCTGCCCACCCAGACTTACTACCCGAATGCTGTATTGTTTTATTTACACCCATTATCGTTAATAGCCGTTATTGATTGCTCCAATAGCTCTATCTCTTTCTCTTGTCTAACTTCTTGTTTCATTACCAATACCGATAAAATCCATATCAGCAATACAAGAAACAATGTTATTAGATATATGTTTCGTTCTTCTTTTTTCATGTTCACTGTAATTTAATAGATTCAAAGATAGCACTTTTTTAGCTACTATCCAAATATTTAATCGATTATTTTGCGTAAAAATAGTGTGTTAGGTGTAATATTTAAAAACCAAGATGCTTTCGTGTTGCACCCTTCTTTTAGCGTTCTGTCCAAATCCCATTCTTGGTGTTTCAATTTTAATTTCGTCTATAAGTTTCATGCCAAAATTTGTTAGTGCTTCCTTATGCCATTCTACCACATTCACAACTTGCCCCTTTCGTATATGGTCGGAAACATTCACAATCATAAGCCCATCATTTTTTAGAACCCTTGCACACTCTTTGTAAATTTCCAAGTGCTTTTCTCGGTATTTATCACCCCATTGCATTCTACCAGTATTAGCTTCGTTCAAATCCCGCCCTAAAAAATGTTTGTAAGTAACTCTTTTGCTTCCATCTTTTGCGTTGTGGTGGTCAGCCATTCTATTACCATAGGTCGGGCTTGTGCATATAGCATCAAAAGAATTGCTTTCAGCCCACTCCATATTTGCAGCATCACCAATATGCCATTCATCAACATTATACGGTGATGTTTCCGCCCATTCTCGTTCTAATTCATTACAGATTACTTTGCCAGTAAATCCGTGTTCTTTTATCAGGGCAAGTTTTCCAGTGCCTCCGAAAACATCAAGTACATTTTCACATCCAGTAAGCAGTTCAGCAAATATTGGAATGAAATTATTTGTGTACGTTGCTGGGTGCTTTATCATTTCATAAAAGTTTTTAAATACATACGCCTCTATTGTAAACATTCGTGAATGCAACGTTATAAGCAATGCCTACATCAGGTCATTGTCTTTAGGTACGTAAGTCCACTCGCCAAAATACTCATCGTTCTTTGTGTCATAGAAGTTATACATCCAACCTCCAGCCACTCTCATAATTCTGAAATATGGCTCGTGGTACACTTCTATAATTTCGTGAAGCTGCATAGAAAATAACTCGGCACAGCTTATAACAGCACCTAATGGTAATTGCTGTTTTTTGTAGTTAATTTTATCTTCTGCCATTTTATTAAGTTTATTGTTATTGAAAATTTGTTCTATTTATCCGCAACTACCATTAGCTGCGACCCGTTATACGCAAGCACTACATTTCGTTTCCAAAGAGAGTTTGCGGTTCAAAATTTTTATTAAAATCTGCCACCCTCTTTAAAATAATATCGTAATACTTTTGTTCTTTTTCCATTACTATAAATTGGCGGTTTGTATTCAAACAAGCTATTGCAGTAGTTCCGCTTCCTGAAAATGGGTCTAATATAATTTCGTTTTTGTCGCTCAATAGTTCAATCAGTCTTTCCATTAACGGAATGCTTTTAACAGTTGGGTGTTTTATTTGACCTGTTATTGGGTTTCGGTGTTTGTTGTTGTGTGTTGAAAATGCCCATACAGAAGAAAATGATAATTCAGAAACCCCAAATGATTTTCCAAAAGATTTTTTAAAACCTCCTTTTGTTGAAAAATAGTCATCATTTGGATTTGTTTGTATCGCACCATCAACAAGATTACGACCTTTATCTATAACTGAAATATAATATGATAATTGTCTAAATATCGTTTCAATATCTTTCAAATTGTATTCAACTAAACCTTGACTTACATCTGAATAATTACCCTTTGTTTTAAAATAATTCGGACTACCTTTTGAAAAAATATAAATCAATTCGTGGCTTTTTTTGAGTGCTAAATTACCTCCTTGACCGCCTTTCTTTTTGCACCATACAATATCAATTCTGAATTTAAAGCCGTTTTCAATCGCTGAATTATACCACGCCAAAATAGTTGGCATTTGCCCAAAACAAGCATAAAATGAATTAGGTTTTAAAACTCTGTAAACTTCTTTTGTAAATTCATTTATATCTATTTGAGTTTGTAATATGTGTCCTTCTAATACATTTGTTTTGCCATCTGTATATGGTGGGTCTGTTATTACAGCATCAATACTTCCGTTCGGTATATCTTTCATAAGTTCCAAACAATCTCCTAATAATATTTCTTTTTTCCCCTCGCTCATTTTAATAAAAATTTTGTTTTGTGTTTCAATTTAAGTTTATCATTTAATCAACCGTGCCAGCGTATAACAGCGTGTATAAAAAATGGCGGGTTCAGTGGTATATTCAACATTTATTTTTTAAATTAAGTGTAGTGTTGCATTGAAAGTTTCGGTTTCAAAATCCGCCACTTCTTATACACGCAAACCGTTTAACCATCGACTTCTCTTATTTTGCTCAACACATCAACCGCAAGTTTGTCTTTTACGCTCAATAATCTTTCGAACGTGCTTATTTGAGAATAGATCACATTTAAGTTCTTTCTCTGCCACAACGCAATCTCCTTAACGCTATAACCGTTATATCTTAGATAATAGGTTATGCCTTGTCTGTAACAACTGTAAATTGGTTTTCTACTTGTGCGGATTAAATTTAAATCGCCAAGCTTTTTCGCTAATATTTCAAATTTATTCATAATATTAATATTTTACTTGTAAAATTTCTATCTTATAAATAGCCATAA
>JAAZNU010000350.1 GCA_012798135.1 Veillonellaceae bacterium
ATCCTCATCAATAATTTTATGCTTCGATCGTGGCAGCGACGGCGTATGGCTCTGGTTGCCTCAAGGCCATCCATCTTGGGCATTTGTATGTCCATTAGAATGACATCATATGACCGAGTTTCTAAATTGCGAAGAACTTCACGGCCATTATTGGCCACATCTGCATGGAGTCCCATGTTCTTTAGCATTCTCAGCATCAATTCCTGGCTACAAGGATCGTCTTCGGCAAGCAATATGCGCATGGGACTGCAGGAGAGTTCTTTCGAGAACACTTCAAAGCCTCCTATCATGAATCTTCAGGAATTTTCCTCCGAACTATGCGGTTGCTTCCACTTCCTGATTTGAACAGGCGCACAGAATTTTTAATTTAATAAGCTCAACTTAATACAACCACAATTTACCTAAGCGCCGACGTCTCTATGGCAGAAGACGAATTTTCGGGCACCTCATCCTGCATTTCGTATGGTTCCAGGCGATTCAAAAGCTCCTTCTCGTAGATATCGGGATCTGCAAAGGTCGGGCCAATGATCGGGATGCCTTCATTCCGTTGCTTGTCTGGGTCTGGGCAGTTCAGAAGCTCCCTTTCATGAGCTATCGCATACAGTGCAAAGGTATCAGGATTGGCAAAGGTCCGACCGACAACCGGGACCTTCTCAAAGGGATGTGATCGCATCAGAGTCAAAGGCATCTTATTGTTGAGGGAATAGGTGTACTGTACCTCCAGCAGGTTTTCTTGCCAGTGCATACCAGGAGGACGAGATGAGCTATATGCCATAGCAACTGTCCAACATTCTTCATTCATATCGAGGTATACTGTAGGGATAAGGAAACGGTAGTCTTTTCCGATCATCACTTCATCTTCAAACTTATTCACTGCTTGGCGGGTTGCTGTCTTCGGATTGAATCCACAAAATTTTGACATAGCTTAACCTTCATTTCCTGCCTAAATTATAAGCCCAGAGGTCTCCAGTCTCCAGAAGGACGTGGTTCTCAGTTTACTTGAATTCCTGTTCCCAACTTCATCATCTCAATTAATATCGATAAGAGGTTCATGACCTCAATTTTTTAGCAGATAAATTAGAAGATAATGAGGCCATCTGATAGAAGCACCGCACCCTACTTGCCAGCCGATCCATCCCTGGTCTTTGCCGTTTGAATCATAGAATCAACCGGATACCCCATGGCCTTGGAGAAATTGAACAGCTGTAAGGCAAGCTTGGAGAACTCCTGGCCCAGCGAATGCGCAAGCAACGGCTGCGCCCCGCTGGAGATGTCCATCTCAATCTCTATGTCGCCCTCCAGGATGACTCCCTCCAGGCTCTGCACTTGGTAATCGGATAACGCCTCGTTTATATCTTTCCTCTTCAGGGAATTTTTCTCGTCTGCCATCTTGTGCCCTCCTCTGCTGCCCATTTCAGCTTCTAATTGGGAGATGGAAGTGGGAGCCAAACTTGAGTCTTACTCCCACCTCCTGATTTGAATGGGGAGTGGAATTTTAATCCACTATGATTTAGTTAATACAAACTGATTTTACTTAAAGCCTGTGGTGGACACGTCTACATGTATGTAGCTTGATTTTATAAAAATGGCGCATCATAAAACGATCTATATATAATCCTGGGGTATGCAAACATCCCTTGAGCTTGTCACAACTAAGCTCTCCTAGTTCCCTCAAACTCTCCAGAGATTCCAAGGTCAGATACATCTC
>JAAZNU010000259.1 GCA_012798135.1 Veillonellaceae bacterium
AAAGTGTAATTGCAGCTATGAGCCATGCTCACGTAAGGGAATGTGCTGCGATTGCCTGGAATATCACCTGAAGAGCCGTGAGTTGCCCGCGTGTTGCTTCCCTCAGGACGCCGAACGGACTTACGACCGCTCTTTTGAGCATTTTGCCCGTCTCGTCAAGGAAAAGCGAATTTGATCATTGACATGCTTTTTCCGGGAATGTCATCCGTAAGGTTTTCAGCAGCCTCGACGCATCATCCCCTCCTCCCATCGAGGTTGCTCAGCGGTTTTCGGACTCAGGGCGGATTTCCGTGGAAACGATTTCACAGCAGGTCCGGATTCACTTTCCTGTAAGAACCCGTTGGGCATGGAAACATGACCAAGTGTTTTTGTCTTGGGTGATGGGGCAAGTGAGTATTTTGAAACGCTTGTAGTGCTGAAGGGCGAATGATTTGCGGCGTGCATTCATACCTTGATATCTCAAGTATGAATGGAACGGCATTCGCTCTCAGATCCGCCAGGATTCCTATTTTCCAGCCCCTGTTGATTGCAATGTGCTTGAATGCTATTCATCGCTGTTTTGTCCGCCCGAATCCCGCGGCAGGTCTCCAATTCCGTCGCACCCTTTTTGCGGGGCTGCTTCTAATTGCCATTTTGCCGGGCGCGGACGCGGCCGCTGCGGCAAAAAGCAAGTCCTCACCCGTCACGCAGCCTGTCGCGAAGCATATCATCCTGTTCATCGGGGATGGGATGCAGTTGGAGCAGGAGATCGCGACGAGCCGCTATCTCTTCGGTAGAGACACTGCTCTCAGTTTTCACCGGTTCCCTTACCAAAACAGCCTCACGACCTGGGATGTCACGACCTACAACCAGTATGCGAGGGTATCGAAACTGCCTCTCTACGACCCACAACGGATCATACCCTCTGTTGGCTACGACCCTGTGAAAGGAGGCTCCAGTCCTTGTCCCATTCAGAGAGATGGAATCAGCGACGATTATTTTTTGAAGCCCGACGGTGAGAAGTGGAGGACTTTCGCCACGGATTCCGCATCGGCCGCTACTGCTTGGGCAACAGGGCACAAGACGGACGACGGGAACCTTGCGTGGCTGCCGGGAGACCCTCCCGGCGGCAGGCTGGCTACACTGGCGGAACTCCTCCGCAGGGAGAAGGGATATGCCCTCGGCATAGTGAGCACCGTTCCTTTTTCCCACGCAACCCCCGCCGCCCATGTTAGCCACAGCACCGACAGGGACGATTACCATGCCATCGCACGAGAAATCCTGCTCGAAATGAAACCAGAGGTGGTGATCGGCGGGGGCCATCCCCTGTACGAAGGCAAATGTCCCGATCCGGAGAGTCAATGCAGCCCTACATTCATATCCCTTCAACTCTACCGTGCGATGAAGACCCTTGACAAGCAAGACTATGCTTTTGTTGAGCGGGTTATGGGGCAGGACGGAGCGATCTCTCTTCTCAGGAAGGCTCAGGATGCAGCAAAGGACGGTAAGATGCTATTCGGCCTCTTTGGAGGGATGAGGGGCAATTTCGAATCTCCTGTTCCTCAAGACCTGCCGGGAACCCCCCTCGTCAATCGCGCCGCCCTGGAGAATCCCCTCCTCAGGGACGCAACCCTCGCAGCCCTGAAGGTGCTGAGCCAGGACAGGGACGGATTCTTTCTCATGGTTGAACAAGGGGACATTGACTGGGCCAATCACGCCAACGACTACGGCAGGATGATCGGCACCATCTGGGATCTCCACATGGCGGTGCAGGCTGCCGTTGACTTTGTAAATCGGGAAGGCGATGCCGTAACTTGGGGAAACACGCTGCTGATCGTGACATCGGACCATGCCACCGGCTACATGCGACTCAACCGGGATAAGTCTTTGGGGGCTGGAGATCTCCCTCTGCAGGAAGCTTCCGGGAGAACTCACAGATATCCGAACGGCGAAGTAACCTACGGAACATCAAGACATACCAACGAACTCGCTCGCATTTATGCCATGGGAAAACCAGCAGTACATTTCGAGAAGTATGAAGGTCAATGGTATCCGTGTCAGCGACTCATGGACAACACCCATCTTTTCCATGTCATGACAGAGGCTGCCGGTGTTCCCCGGGAATCTCCCCTGAAGGTCCTTGTCAAGAGGGTTCGGTGCTCAGAGAAAAGGAGACCTTTCGACGTGGATTACGAAT
>JAAZNU010000075.1 GCA_012798135.1 Veillonellaceae bacterium
CGTCTTATTCAAATCCGACAGCGGCATAACCAACCCAATGTCGTAAACTGGCGTTGGCTGTTGTTCCCATCCCCAGGTCTTCGACAGGCAGGCGGAGATGGTCAATGCTGGTGGCATATCCTATGATTCTTCCTTCTGGCATATTCCCTGCACTCCGGCCAAGATTCCATGCAACCAGCAAACCAAAGGGCACAGAATATCTGCCGCACCAGGTCCAGATGTATTCCCTGAAATCGTCAGGGCTTACAGTATACGTGAAAAAACGTTGGATCTTTTCTGTAGTGATCGGTCCTTTAAGGCATGAATCCAGTATTTCCTGCTCATGCCGCATCGCCATGATGTATCCGGCAGTATCTGAACCAAAAGGGGCATAGTTTTTTCCGCCCCAGTCTTCATCTCCGTAGTGAACGGCGTCCGTTGATATGATGAGGGCAAAGTCTTTTCCCCATTGCATGTTTTGTTTTTGTGTTACCTGCATTATACCGCGTGACAGATTTGCTGCAATTTCCTGCATTCTTTCAAACGGCATGGCCGGGACAAGGATTGGTACAATCTGAACATTCCTGTTGTAATACTGAAGAAAGGGGACAATGGCTTCCAGAGAATGCTCAACATTTTGCAATGTATCACTAATCATATAAATTGTTGTGTCAAGTTGTTCGATAAGTTTGTTCCTCAGGGGAGAGATGCTTACATTTTCGTAAGGGCCCGACCACTGTTTCCAGGAATCAAATACAATTCTGTTTTCTATACCCATGCTTCTCGCCTTGTGTGCCACACCGAACAGTATGACAACCGGGGCTTTTACAGAACGGAGCAATTGGGCATACAGGAATCCGGCATAGGTGTAATCATCATGCGGACATACAGCCAGGCGGAAAACTTCCTTCTTATCAGAATTGCTCTTTGCGCAGTCCTGCATTTTATTCATCCGGCCAATCCGAACCATAATACTGTCCATCTGTTGAGCCAGATGAGCAAAACCAATTGTGTCGACCGGCTGGCGGACTTTTGTTTTTGTGGCCACGCTGCGGGAACAACCCAGAAAGACGGAAATAAATAAAGGAATCAGGATTTTATTCATAGTGCACGGTTCTTTATTGTAAAAATAATAATTCTTAATGCTGTTCCGGTACTTTCAGATCCTGGGACATACATTTCGTAAAGGCTCGCCTGAATCCGTTTCCTGTTGATTAAAATGGTCTTTTTCCGGAATGAGCACTTAGCCTTATTCTTTGCAAGTCCGGAGGGTTATTGGTGAAATGCCAGTACGGCATATTCAACTTTGGTTTGGATTGGTCAAAATTCTTGGAACTTACCTGTATCATTGCCAGCAACCACATTAATCGTTTCCCTTTGCCAACCCAAAGCCCTATGCAAGCCTGCGAACATCAAGAAGTGGATGGCCGCAATTATAGTCCTTCGTTCTTCTGCAAGCGAGCTTGCATCAGACGCAGGCCTATAAAAAATCCCGCCTTACGCGGGATTCATTGCGGCTGCGGAGAAAGAGGGATTACCTAACGGTGATCCCCGGATGGGGAATCCTGTAGCCGCAATAGCATCCTCCGCTGGCGCTTCGTCTGCCTTTTTTCCATGACTCATCCCTCTTGTAAGCAGAGCTTACGTCGGGATTCGTCATGCAAAAAAAATCCCGCCTTACGCGGGATTCATTGCGGCTGCGGAGAAAGAGGGATTA
>JAAZNU010000032.1 GCA_012798135.1 Veillonellaceae bacterium
GTAGAGCAGTGGACTGAAAATCCACGTGTCGGCAGTTCAATTCTGCCCTGCGGCACCATTTCATAAGCGGAAGTAGCTCAGCGGTAGAGCATCGCCTTGCCAAGGCGAGGGTCGCGAGTTCGAATCTCGTTTTCCGCTCCAGTCAGAACAGCGTCAGGTTTGTGCCTGGCGCTCTTTTTATGCCGGAAAGTATTTGCCTCGCGGCAGGCTGCTCATCGGCAACTGTGTGATGCTCTCGAACTATTGATGGGTTTAGTGAATAAATATGATTATGTGCTGAATATATATTTTTATTGTAAATGATAGATAAAAATAAAGGATTTTTGGCAACTAAGGCGAATTTTTGTACACAATACACAAAAGGAAAAGTCCTGTGCATGAGGCAGGCGGAGGAGGGGTACATTTGCGAAGTGATATCGTAAAGAAAGGATCGACCCGGGCGGCCCATCGCTCACTGTTCAACGCGTTGGGAATTGCAAAACAGGATTTGGCCAAACCGTTGGTTGGTGTGGTCAATGCGTTTAACGAACTGATTCCCGGACATATGCATCTCCGGGAGATCGCCGAAGCTGTGAAGGCCGGCATTTGGCAGGCTGGAGGAGTACCTTTTGAATTTCCGGCAATCGGGATCTGCGACGGGATCGCCATGGGACATGACGGCATGAAGTATCCCCTGCCCAGTCGGGAACTCATCACCGATTCAGTGGAGGCAATGGCCAACGGCCATGGTCTGGACGGGTTGGTGATGGTCACCAACTGCGACAAAATTACGCCGGCGATGTTAATGGCGGCGGCGCGGCTCAATATTCCCTCGGTCGTTGTCAGTGGCGGGCCGATGCTGGCTGGACGCTACGAAGGCCGGGACATTAGCGTCAGCACGATGTTCGAAGCGGCTGGTCGGTTCGAGGCCGGCAAAATAGACGCGGCGGAGCTGGACTGTCTGGAAAAAGCCGGCTGTCCCGGTTGCGGTTCCTGTGCCGGGCTGTTCACCGCCAACAGCATGAACTGCATGACGGAAGCTTTGGGCATGGGGCTGACCGGCAATGGTACCATTCCGGCGGCCTATACCGGTGCCCGCCGTATGTTGGCGCGCGAAGCCGGCGTCACCGTAATGAACCTGATCGCCAAGGACTTGAAGCCCCGCGACATCATGACCCGCAAGGCCTTTGAAAACGCTATCGCCGTAGACATGGGCATTGGCGGATCCTCCAATACGGTTTTGCATCTGACGGCAATCGCCCATGAAGCGGGGGTCGAGCTACCGCTGGCGCTGTTCGACGCGATCAGCGCCAAAACGCCCTATTTGACCAAGATGAGTCCCGGCGGTTCGCACCATTTGCAGGATCTGAACGAAGCAGGCGGTATTGCGGCGGTCATGAAGGAACTCAGTAAACTGGGCCTGATCCATGAAGAGGTCTTGACCGTGGACGGCGTAATGGCTGACCGGCTGAAAAACGCTGCCATTCAGCGTCCCGACGTGATCCGCAGCGTCGCGGATCCCTATCGGAAGAGCGGCGGCCTGGCCGTTCTCAAAGGCAACTTGGCGCCCGACTGCGCCGTGGTCAAGGAGAGCGCCGTGGCCGACGATATGCTGGTGTTCAACGGAACGGCCCGCGTGTTCGACTCGGAAGAAGCGGCGATCGACGCGATCATCGGCAAGAAAATCAAAGACGGGGACGTTGTGGTCATCCGCTATGAAGGGCCGAAAGGCGGACCCGGCATGAAAGAAATGCTGAATCCGACAGCGGTCATTACCGGGATGGGACTAAAAGTGGCGCTGTTGACCGACGGCCGGTTCAGCGGGGCGACCCGGGGAGCCTGTGTCGGCCATATATCACCGGAGGCCATGGAAGGCGGACCCATCGCGCTGCTACGGGACGGCGACCAGATTCTGCTGGATATTCCCGGCCGAAAACTGGAAGTCAAACTGGACGATGCCGAACTGGCAAAACGCAAAGCGGCGTGGGTATGTCCGGAACCCAAAGTGAAAACCGGTTATCTGGCCCGTTACGCCAAACTGGTCACTTCGGCCAATACCGGCGCAGTCCTCAAATAACACGGGGTTGTAAGGCAAGAGGGTAAGAAGGGGAGGAAAGACAAACATGAAAACTGTCAAGACTTTATTGGTGAGTGGCCTGCTGATCGCGGCCATGGCCCTGAGCGGCTGCGGCGGCTCCGAAAAGAAACCGGAAGCGAAACCGGCCGCCGGGCCGCAAACTATCAAACTGGCGCATGTGGTCAACGAAAAGGACGGCTTTCATATCGCGGCTCTGAAGTTCAAGGAACTGGTCGAAGCGCGCACGAAAGGCGCCGTGAAAGTGGAAGTGTTCCCGAACGCGTCGCTCGGCGACGAACGGACTCTGATCGAAGGCATGCAGATCGGCACGATCGCCATGGGTGTGATCACCAACGGGCCGGTCGCCAATTTCCTGCCGGAAATCGCCGCTTTTGAGATGCCGTTCATGTTCGCAACACCGGAAGAAGCTTATAAAGTTCTGGATGGCCCGGTGGGGAAAAAGGTGCTTGACAAGCTCGACGCCATCAATCTGAAAGGGTTGGCCTACGCCGAACGCGGTTTCCGTAACCTCACCAACTCGAAAAAAGTCGTCAAGACCCCGGCGGATATGGCTGGCCTGAAGATTCGCGTCATGGAGAATCCCGTTTATATCGACACCTTCAAAACGCTGGGAACCAACGCGGTTCCGATGGCCTGGACCGAAGCGCTGACCGCCCTGCAGCAGGGTACAATCGACGGGCAAGAAAACCCGATCAATGTCATCTACTCCTTTAAACTCAATGAAACACAAAAATATTTGACCATGACCAAACATTCCTATGCCCCGGCGTTGTTCCTGATGAGCAAAAAGGTGTTCGGTTCGTTCAACAAGGAAACCCAGGATATCTTGGTGAAGGCCGCCCAGGAAGCGGCGGTGCACGAGCGCAAATGGAACGCCGAGCAAATGGCGGAGCAACTGAAAGCGCTGAAGGAAAAAGGCATGCAAATCACTGAACCCGACACTGCGGCATTCCAGGCCGCCGTGAAGCCGGTTTACGACAAATACGGCCCGAAATTCGGCACCTTGCTGGAAGACATCAACAAGGCGAAAAAGTAGGCCGGGGAGGTAGTATGGGCCAAATCAACAAATTGATCAGTTCAGTTAGCAATGGAATAGACCGGGCCATGGTGGGGATGGTGTTCCTCATCATGGCCGCCCTGGTCATCGTGACTACTATGCAGGTGGTGTTCCGCGTCGCGTTTACTGCCTTGACCTGGAGTGAAGAACTGTCCCGCTATTTATTGGTATGGGGAACGTTCTTCGGCGCAACGTTGGCGTATAAGCGCGGCAACCATATTGCCGTGACGTTTGTCATTGATTTCTTCCCGGCGCGGCTACGGACCGGCTTCAATGTCCTAATCTATCTGTTGTCCTTGGTGTTTTTCGTTGTGGTGGCGCAGCAGGGAGTAAATATGATCAAGATGCAAGTGTTTCAAATTTCTCCTGCACTGGGCCTGCCGATGAAGTATATCTATTGGAGCATTCCCTTCAGTCTGGCTATCATGATCCTTCATGCGCTCGCCGGGATTATGGACGAACTGCATAAAGCCTTTGGAAAGGGGGCGGCAGAATGATCGCCTTATTGTTCGGCTCCTTTTTCCTTCTGCTGGCGCTAGGCGTGCCGATCGCCATTGCCATCGGTCTGACGGTGCTGGTGGTTCTCTCCAGCAATGATATATCGCTATTAGTGGTGCCGCAACGGATGTTTGCCGGCGCCGACTCGTTTCCGTTGGTGGCGATCCCGTTTTTCATTTTGGCGGGGGATATCATGGCCAAGGGAAAGGTTTCCGAAAAAATGGTGCAGTTCGCGGACTCCCTGCTGGGCTTCGTCAAAGGCGGTCTGTGGGTAGTCGCCGTGTTGGCTTCCATGTTTTTCGCCGCGATTTCCGGTTCGGGAGCGGCAACTACGGCGGCCGTCGGCACGCCTTTGTTGCCGGAATTGAAGAAGAAGGGTTATGAACCGGCGTTTTCGGCGGCACTGATCGCTTCGGGCGGTTGTATCGGCGTCATCATTCCGCCATCCGTTCCGATGGTTCTGTATTGTGTCATGGCCGACCAGTCAGTGGCCCGGCTATTTTTGAACGGCTTCATTCCCGGCGCCATGATGGGCGCGATTCTCATCTTGATTGGGCTGTTCGTGGCATACAAGAATAATTACCCGAACGGTGCGCCTTTTTCGTTGGCAAACATCGCCAAAACCTTCCGGGGCGCCATCTGGGGCCTGGCCACGCCGCTGATCATTTTGGGCGGTATTTTCACCGGGTATTTCACGCCGTCGGAAGCGGCGGTCATTGCCGTCGACTATGCATTGCTGGTTTCTCTGTTCGTTTACCGGGATATGGGCTGGCGGGAAATCGTCACCATCTTTATGCGTTCCGCCATTACCATGTCCATCATCATGTTCATTATCGCCACTTCTACCGCCATGGGCTGGGTAATGGCCAACTGGCAGATTCCCAAGATTATTGCCGAAAACATTCTGTCGGTGTCCGACAACAAATATGTGCTGTTTTTGTTGATTAATCTGGTGGTGTTTATCGCCGGATTCTTTATGGAAACCGCTTCCGCCTTGATCCTGTTGACCCCGGTGTTTTTGCCGTTGGTTCAGCAACTGGGAATTGATTTGATTCATTTCGGCGTGGTGATGGTGATGGGCCTGTCCATAGGTATGGTGACGCCGCCGGTGGCTATCAACCTGTACGTGGCCAGCACCATATCAGGGCTGTCACTGGAAAAAATCAGCAAAGCGGTCGTTCCCATGGTACTCAGTCTGTTGCTGGTTTTGTTTGCGGTTACCTATCTACCATTGTTTTTCAAGGGAATGATCCTGTAATCGCTGTTCCTCTTGAAAGCTGCCGCAACCTTCGGTATAATTAACTTTGTTGCGGGTGTGGTGGAATGGCAGACACAAGGGACTTAAAATCCCTCGGTAGCGATACCGTGTCGGTTCGAGTCCGACCACCCGCACCAAATATAACACCATCTATTGATAAAAATATTTTTGTCAGCGGATGATCTCTGCTTTGCCCGAAAGTGCTTTGTTTAAGGCGCTTTCGGGCTTTTTCTTTTTTGCCATGTAGCAATAGTTGGTGTATTCAAAAAGGCTTTTTTGAGAGTTACCTGACTCGAACCCACCTTTTTGGCGGCTTACTTTTAACGATTCCAAGGGCAAATCGTTAAAATTGAGCCGATTACAGGGGTATTTTTTAACGATTCTCGAAGGGGGTGTGCATCGATACTTTGTAGTTACAAGATACCCGTCAAGACAAAGAAATACAGCCCACTCGAAAGTGAGCTGTGGAGTCTTAAATGATTATGCTGTGATTTCCGTACCGCTCCTGAACCGGAAGGTAATTGAGCTATCCTGAGCCACCGTGGCGGTGTCGATGACTGCCAACCACAACTTTTCATCAAACTCGGTGATGACAAGCGGTCGGATTGCGATGTCCCTGATGAAGGATTCGATGGTTTTTGCCTTACCGATCCGGTCCCGCTTGGCGGCTTCCAATTCATCCACACGTTTTGAGGCTCTGTGGTGGCGCTCAAGGTAAGCATTGTTGCGTTCCGACCATTCTGTCTGGTTGACGGCTGTTCGGGCGTTCTCGAGGACGGCATTGCGTGAAAGTGCGGTTACTACTTCGAGCTCGCTATGCAGTTCAACAAGTTCAGCGTCAATCGCAGTGGTGTCACAAATGACGCCCTGCACCAGCCGGCAGTCTTCAATCAATCCGTTGCGGTTGATCATCAGCTTGTTGAAAGCTGCGAGGAAACGGGCTTTAATCTCATCCTCGGTGATGTGGGGCGTTTGGCAGCCGTTACCGGGCTTGCCGAGCCTTTTATACTTGTCATTACACCGCCAGATCTCTTTGCGATAAGTCTTATCGCTCTTATAGCTTCCCCAGACCTTCTTGCCGAAATGGCCACCGCAGTCGGCGCAAACAAGCCTTGACGCAAAAATGCTCGTGGTACTTGTGGGGCGGCCGAGCTTTTTTCGCCGCTCAATCTCAAGTTGAACTGCATCAAACTCATCAGGCTCGATGATGGCGGGATGGCTGTCCTCGACATAGTATTGCTGCACCTGGCCCGTGTTTTTGACCATCTTCTTAGTAAGAAAGTCGGCGCAGTAAGTTTTTTGCATAAGGGCATGACCTTTATACTTTTCATTCGTCAGTATGGACTGCACCACGCTCGCCTGCCACTTCTTTTTTCCGGCGGGTGAGGGAAGGGCATGCTGCTCGAGGTATTTGGCGATTGCCGAGAATGTCTTGCCTTCCATATAGAATCGAAAAATAAGCCGCACAATCTCAGCTTCGGCGGGAACTATCTTCGGCAAGCCGTCTTCGCCCTTTTCGTAACCGAGAAATTGTGCGTAGGGCAGGGTGACTTTACCATCTGCCATACGCTTGCGCTGCCCCCAAGTCACGTTTTCCGAAATGGAGCGGCTTTCTTCTTGTGCCAGGCTGCTCATAATGGTAATCAGCAATTCGCCCTTGCTGTCGAGGGTGTAAATATTTTCTTTCTCGAACCAAACCTCGCAACCGACCTCTTTCAATTTGCGAACGGTGGTTAGGCTGTCCACCGTGTTTCGGGCAAAACGGCTCACTGATTTTGTAACGAGCAATTCAAATTTGCCCGACAAGCCATCGGCGACCATCTGCTTGAACCCTTCGCGCCGTTTGGTATTAACTGCTGAAATGCCCTCGTCCGTGTATATGGTGATGAACTCCCAATCAGCCCGCCCTTGAATTAACTTGGTATAGTAGTCCACCTGCGCTTCATAGCTGGTAAGCTGTTCTTCACTGTCTGTGCTGACCCTTGCGTAAGCGGCGACGCGCCGTCTGAACTCGGGGTTTTTACATTGCGCCGAGAGGACGGAATCGGTGGCGGGGATAACTCTCACATTAGCCATTTTTGCCGCATCCCTCCAAAGCTTTCTCTCGGGCGGCTATAAAATGGATTGAATTCATGGTTTTAGCTCGAAAAAAGATGAGGAGGGAAAAACCATGCCAAGGATGACTGGGGCTCAATATGAAGAGAGCCTAAGAAAAATGAATTTTAAAGTATATTTGCAAGGAGAACGGGTAGCCAACCCCGTGGACCATCCGATTATCCGTCCCTCGATGAATTCGGTCAAGGCTACCTACGAACTGGCCGAGAAGCCTGAATATGAAGAGCTGATGACGGCGACCTCCCACCTGAGCGGCAAGAAAATCAACCGATTCTGCCATTTGCATCAGAGCACCGACGACTTGGTCAAAAAAGTGAAAATGCAACGACTGCTGGGCCAGAAAACTGGTGCCTGTTTCCAACGCTGCGTAGGAATGGATGCCATCAATGCCGTGGATAGTGTGACCTTTGAAATGGATAAGAAGCTGGGGACCTCCTACCATGACCGCTTTATCCAGTTTTTGACCCGGATGCAGGAAGAAGACTGGACGGTGGACGGCGCCATGACCGATCCCAAAGGGGATCGCGGGTTGTCACCAAGTCAACAGGCTGACCCGGATCTGTTTGTTCATGTTGTAGAAAAACGGGCGGACGGGATCGTGGTCCGCGGCGCGAAATGCCACCAGACCGGCGCGCTCAATTCCCACTGGATTTTGATCATGCCGACCATCAGCATGACGAAAGAGGATGCGGACTATGCCGTGTCGTTCGTGGCCCCGGCCGACGCCGAGGGTATCTTCTACATCTATGGTCGTCAGTCCTGCGATACGCGCAAACTCGAAGATGGCGACATCGATGTCGGCAACAAGCAGTTCGGCGGTCATGAAGCCTTGATGGTGTTCGACGATCTTTTCATTCCGTGGGAAAACGTCCTTATGTGCGGCGAATATGAATTCAGCGGGGCGCTGGTGGAGCGGTTCGCCGGCTATCACCGCCAGAGCTATGGCGGCTGCAAGGTTGGCGTAGGCGACGTACTGATCGGTGCGGCGGCGTTGGCGGCAGACTACAATGGCGCCGCAAAGGCATCTCATCTGAAAGACAAACTCATTGAGATGATTCATTTGAACGAAACGCTCTATTCGTCCGGCATCGCCTGCTCGGCCGAGGGAGCGCCGACCGCATCGGGCACCTATCTGATCGATCTGATGCTGGCCAATGTCTGCAAGCAGAACGTGACGCGATTCCCGTACGAAATCGCCCGGTTGGCCGAA
>JAAZNU010000074.1 GCA_012798135.1 Veillonellaceae bacterium
ATTTGAGACCCACGCCTCCCAGCATGAGGGAGACGTGATGAGCATAGCAACTAAAAAGGTGGTAACCGCACCTCAAACAGCCACCATAAAGGAAGCGGCTGAAAAAATGGTAAAAAACAAGTTCAGAAGACTTCCCATAACTGATCCTGGCAGTGAAAAGCTCCTGGGAATTGTTACCTCCATGGATATCCTGGACTTTTTGGGAGGTGGGGACAAATATAAGATTCTGGAAAAAAAACACCAAGATAACTTCCCCGCAGCCATAAACGAACCTGTAAAAATGATAATGACTCGTGACGTGGAAACCATCAACACCAAAGACTCCATAACCACTGCAGTGACTAAAATGACAACTAAAGGAGTCGGAGCCCTCCCAATTGTAGATTCACAACATAAAATAGCAGGGATAGTCTCCGAAAGAGATTTTGTACTCCTAATGGCAGGAGTACTTAATGATGAGGTGGTTGAGGATCATATGCAAAAAAATGTGATTACCACCACCCCCGGAACACGTATTGAAGGAGCATCCAAGATCATGGTAAGAAACAAGCTTCGCAGAATCCCGGTTGTAGGTGAGGAGCGAAAAACACCCCACCCTGAGAAAGAAAAAATTGTGGGAATCGTCACTGCAACCGATATACTGGAATTCCTGGGAAAAAACAGCGCCTTTGAACACATGATAACCAACAGTGCTGAAGAAATTCTCAACACAACCATTACTGAAATCATGGAATCAAAAGTGATCACAACCAATGTCATGAGTCACTTGGGAGATGTCTGCGATCTAATGGAAAACAAAGGAATCGGGGGACTTCCAGTAGTACAAAACAGCGATTTACAGGGAATTATAACCGAAAGTGATATATTAAAAGCCGTAATTTCCTAATTATGGCTTATTACAAATTTTTTAGGGGCGAGTAGCATGATGAAAATCGAGGATGTAATGAACGAGGAAGTAATATTAGTCGAAGAAAACGAACAAGTAAGTCACGCCCGAAACCTCATGCTCAAACACGGCTACAGCCGTATTTTAGTAGTTGACCAAGAAGGCAAACCAGTGGGCATCCTAACTGAAAAAGATCTAATAAGGAAAATGAGGGCTAATGGACCACAATGGAAAAGGCGAACTATTGATAAAATATCCATCCGCAGGGTAATGACATCCCACCCAGTAACCATTACTCCTTTCCGTGAACTCCGGGAAGCTGTTGAGCTCATGATTAAAAACAACATCAGCTCCCTGCCAGTGGCAGATGATGATGAAGTAGTGGGGATAATAACCAAAACCGACCTCATGGATTTTTACAGTCAAAAATTCGCAAATAAATGGAAAGTATCCCAACTCATGACCAGTGAAGTAGTGACTGTAAATGAAAACCACAGCATCGGTCATGTTATAAGCATAATGGAAGACCAAAAAATTGGTAAACTAGTAGTAATGAGGGATAACGAGCCTGTGGGAATAATAACAGAAAGTGACATATTAAGGGCCGTAAGTAGTTAATCACGGCTTTAATAAATTTTTAGGGGTGAGTAGCATGATGAAAATCGAGGATGTAATGAACGAGAATGTAATATTAGTTGAAGAAAATGAACAAGTAAGTCACGCCCGAAACCTCATGCTCAAACACGGCTACAGCCGTATTTTAG
>JAAZNU010000256.1 GCA_012798135.1 Veillonellaceae bacterium
CGACCCGCTCCCCGGCTCCAGCACCCGCCCCTGGCGGAGGCCGAGGTCCGTCAGGGTCTGCCACATGGCGTCCACGAACGCGGCATCCGTGTAGTGCGCGTTGATCGTGGTCCGCCGCGCCGCCCGGTAGCCGTCCTCGCCGACCAGGGTGCGTAGCTCGTCCCGCTCCGCCGCCCACCGGGGGTCGGCGTCGTCGAAGAACCGGGGCACCGCGCCCCACCCGGTCCACCCCGCCACCGTCGTGAGGGTCTCCGGGGTGCGGGGCAGGGTGCCGTCCTCCAGCGCCTGGAGGGTGCGCAGCGCCTCCATGTTCCGCCGCGCCCGGCCGACCTCCCCCACCCCCACCAACGACGGCGCCTGAGCGCGATCAAACCTGCCCTCGACGACATCACCGGCGTCGGCAATGTCGGGGACGTCGGCTACGGGGTGGGCGTCTCCTCGGGGTCCTGGTCCGGTTCGTCGTCGAACTCCCGGATCGCGTACACCCGCTCCCCGAGGATCTTCTCCTCGGCCATCAGCTTGTCCATGTTCAGCCGGCCCACCTTCTCCAGGTAGTCCTCGCCCGGCCGGTCCGGTTGCCTCAGGTCGAACGCGAGGTCCACGATCTCGTCCGCCAAGGTCTCCCCCAAGGTCGAAGAGAACTCCTCGGGATTCTGCAGAGCCCGGTAGGCCTCCGGTCGCCACCTCTGCCAGTGGGTCATCGCGATCCTGCCGTACTTGTTCATCCCGAGCCTCCTCGCTCGCTCCCCACAGGGCCTCCAGGTCGAAGGCCAACTGGTCTCCGGCCGTACCCGCCACTCGTCGGACCATACGTCTGCTCCCCCCTGCCGACCACGCCCTCGGCGCGACCGGAATTCGTCCCGTTTCGGGACCGTTTGACCCTCTCAGGGCCGCTCAGCGCACCCGAACCACCCCACCAGGGCCTCTCGCCGGCGGTGATGTTGTCCCAGACGCCCTCAGCGCTCACCCCGCCGTCGCCGCGGAGTGCTTGGCCGCGATTGTTGTGATTGCTACCAATCACCACATTCACAGCATTGCCAGCATTGAGAGGAATGGGAGCGTTCATCTTCCGAGTCCGGTCGGCAAGCGGCCCTGCTTGGTCCAGACCCGGTCGCGCCACCACTGGTCCTCCACCGCCCGCCGATCCGCGAACGCTTGGGTGGTCGGGGTGGGGTCGCTGACGGCGGCGAGCACCTCCCGGGTCGGAGCGAGCTCGGCGTGGTCCCGTTCAGCCTGCAACGCCTCTCCGTCGACGGACAACGCCCGGTGGATCGCCAACGCGACCCCTGGCCCCGAGTGTGCGCGATACGTCCCGTCGGGGTCGCGGGTCACCGCCGAGACCGCCAGCGGGCCCGACGGCCACCCCATCGCCTCCACATCCAGGCTGTACGGCCCAACCGAGGCGACGTCGGCGAGGAACTCCCGGGCGGTGACGCCGTTGCCAATCACGAAGGGGTGGGCGTACTCCAGCAGGGCGTGGATTTCGCCGGCGCGCCACGCGAAGTTTCCACGTCCCCGTAGGCCGGGTAGTTGCGGTCGCCGGCGCGCAGGTCCCGGACCCGCAGCGCGACGGTGAACTTCTCCACCAGGGCCAACGCCTGCGGGTCCCGGATGCCCGGGAGGTTCACCAGGGTGGTGTCGAATGGCGGATCGTACGTGTAGTCCGACCAGGTCCCCCCTGCCATGTCGGTCAGCTTTTCCCGGTGGCCAGGGTGTGGGCGCGGGCGCGCGCCCATTCCACGTACCCGTCCCGGGACAGGGCGCCGCGGGAGACGTCGGTCAGGGCCTTGACCTCCTCGAACCCGACTTCCCAGCCGAACTCCCCCATCGAGGACAGCGCACGGACCGTCGCGGCGACCTCCCGCTCGCCCAGGCCCTCGAACAGTTCCGGCCACCGCGCGGTGAACGAGGCCTTCTGTGCCGCGTTCATGCCACTGCCACCTGTCGTGAGTGGCGGGCCCGGGCGGTCAGCTCGGCCACCACGTCCCGGGTGACCGTCAGGCCGTGGGCGCGGCGTACCACCAACGCCCACACGACCGAATCGCGTGCGTGGTCGTCGAGGCCGGCGTACAACTCCGGCCACAACACATCCAAATACCCCGTCGTCCTCGACATGAAGCCCCTCCTGCTCGGTGTCGGCGCCAGAGTAACCCGACCCCACGACGAGCCGCTGACGCCATCCACAGACCACCGAGCCAGACTCAACGCTCGTAATCGAAGTGATCCCCCCACCGGAACGGAGGCTGCCGAGCTGTGCCGCCGATCAGCGAGGCCGCTTCTGGCCTTGGCAGCAGCTGCCAGCATCACGGGGCGCGCCCAAAGGGGTGTCAGTGCGGCGCGATAGGTTCGTTTCGTGCCGATAAAGCAAAACCCATTCGGAGTAGGTTTCTCCGGAGACAACTGGACGAACAAGGCCGGGCGGTGCGAATGTTGCACGCTGCCGTTTTCGGCAACTGTTCACGCTCAAGAGCCCGTCCCACGATGGTGCCCGGAATGTCGAGGACACTACGCGGTCCAAGATGAGTCTGTGGAGAGGAAGGTCGAGCGGCTCACCAACCACGAGGGCCGGCTGCTTACCTATCTCGGGCAGGCTCGGGACGCTGCCAACCGGCTTCAGACAGAGGTCAACGAGCGCCGCGCACAGACCAAGTCAGCGCTCCGTAGCCGCGAGGAGTGGCGCGCGGTTCTGACTGAGGTGGCCACACTCCATAACCAGGGCGTCGACGGCAGGAAGTGTGAGTGTGGCGTCCAGTGGCCCTGCGAAACATGGCAGGTACTCCAGCAGGATCGGCGCATCGCTAGAGAAGTGAACACGCGCCAGTACCGCGACCTCATTAACGAGACAGGGCGATTCGAACTCTGGTGACTCCATCCATCCCGATCCAAGCGCATGTAGCGCGACTACCCTTGGCGGGGGATGGTTCTCGGTGTGAAGGTCTTGAGTCGCTCTTGGTGCAGTTCATAGATGTTACGTTCACGCTCGACAGCGGAGTCGTCTTTGACAGACTTCTTGGTGATAGTCAGTAATCCCATTTCTTTGAGCTCACCGGCAGCGCGTGCCCAGGTAGCGTCAGACAGACCGTAGAGCTCCCTGCGATAGCGGTCCGTCCAGCCTCGGTTGCTCCTACTCGTCGTGAGCTCATTAAGAACGAGGTACAACGCCAGCGCGCGCCCACTGAGGACGCAGATCCAGCCATTGCTCCACAGTTCAATCGGAAGAGAGAGGTACCTCTTACCTTCACCGCGTCCCGGCCAAGGCTTCAGGACGAGTGGGTGAGGGACCCTCCTTGGGTCGAGAATCTGCACCTGAGGAAGGCTGCGCCGGTCGCCCTTCTCGGCAAGGAAGCCGGCGTTTTTGAGCCACCGTGTAGCCGCCTGAATGCGACGCGCACCTTTCCCGTCCGGATCTGGAAGCGCGAGAGCACGAGCGGCCTCCGAGGAGTGAAACTGGCGGGTCTCATAAGGCTTCCTCGTCGCCCTCATCACGTACGTGAGAAAGAGCTTCAGACGAACCTCACCGCTGCGTCCTCCACCGAGGAGCCGAGCAAGTGGCGTATCCGATCCTCCCTTCACGAACTCAAGCGGCAACGCAACACTGGAGCGGCGCCGCGCTCTGTCCACGAGTGACTGGAGAGCCGCGTGAGCCTCGGCCCATGCAACATCGGTGGGGTCCACCAAGGTCGACTCCTAACTTCGGGTCGCTTGCTGACGAGGGGGAAGCAATAGCGGGGGTAGCCGGGATAACTGGGGTATATGACGTCACGCGAGCGACGACGAAACCCTTGACAAAACTGGTATCTCGGTCTGCTACCTCAGTCTATTACCGACTCTACATGCCTCAGAGACAACTCACACACACATCAGCTACTGATGTTAGATACTTCCACTGATGCTGGCTCAATCGTCAGGGAACGACCCAAGAGTTCGTAGCGGCGAACGGTCGATTGGTGTTTTCTAGGAGATGTCCAACCGGACGCACAACAAACGACGGCAGCTCCACGGATTGCGCCCGTGGGCTGCCGTCGAGGATGGAAGGGGGTGATCAAGATGCTCAAGGGATTCAAGCTGACCATTCGTCTCAATCGTCACCAGCTGACCATCACCCTCGAGCCGTGGTAGCTGAGGGGTGAGACAACCATCCATCTCACCCCTATTCCAGCGCGACAAGGGCTCGTCAGGCAACTCCTCCTCGTTCTCCCCAGTCTTGGGATTGGGGGACGAGGAGGAACTCTGCTAGTCCGCCTCCCATCAGCTACGGGCGTGGTGGTGGAGTCACAGGCCTGCCCGGGGCGGGTCATCTGGTGTCCCTCGATTGTGGGACACCAGATGCTGGGACGGCCCGATGTATTGTTCGCTGGCCGGCGCCGGTGGGTTCTACGGTTGTGCTGGCGGAGCTTGTCCGCCGTCTCTTGTGCGACACGGGTGTCGCGCTCCCCTTGGGAATGAGGGTCTGTGATGGGTCGTCGGGTTCGGTTCTGGCGGTCGACGGTCGGAGCGCTGGCCGTCGCGATGATGTCACTGACGGCGGGGGTGACCGCGCCTGCGGTCGCTGAAGTCACACCCCCCACACACGTCACGGTGGTCGAGTCCGCCGCGTCCCCGGAAGCGGGGGACCCGGCCCGGGCGGTCGCAGCCCCGCTGCCGAAGACTGGGGCCCGCACCCGGTTGGCGGTGAGTACCTCGAGCCTGCCCGACGCGACCGTCGGACAGGCTTACGAGGTGGTGCTGACCGCGACGGGGGGCCGCCCACCGTACACCTGGACTGCCACAGGACTGCCGAACGGTCTGGAGGTGCAGGGCGACCTGATCACCGGGACACCCACGACTGCGGGCGAGTCCACAGTCACCATCACCGTCACCGACAGCCAGGGCAAGAAGGGCAAATCCGCGTCCACGACGTTGGTGTTGCGGGCGCTTCAGGCAGGTGCGCCGCTGATGCTGACCACCACCACGCTGCCATCCGGGGCGGTGGGAGTCGTGTACCCCGAGACCACGTTGACCGCCTCGGGTGGGACAGACCCCTATCTGTGGTCAGCGACAGGTCTGCCGGACGGGTTGTCCCTGTCCGCAGCTGGGGTCCTGGCGGGCACACCCACCACAGCCGGCACTTTCCCGGTCACCGTGTCCGTCACCGACACGCTGGGCGGCCATGTCGAGGCACCCTTCACCGTGACGATCGCAGCCAAGGGAACCACGTTGAGCGTGCCACGCGGGTCCCTCGGCATGCTTCCCGCGCTCGATGGGTTCACCGACCTCACCATCACCACCGTCACCCCGACCGTGGCCGGGGTGACCTGGCAGGGCGGCGAGACCCTGACAGCCGCGGTCGACATGATCGCCGTGGAGGGCGACACCTTCGTGGCACTTGCCGGGACCGGCTGCACCCTGGACGGGTGCGACCAGCCGTGGTCGCTCGGGGTGGCGTTGACCGTCACCGGGATCCAGGCCCCCGACGACGTCGTGCTGGACGGGTTCCCTGCCCCATCCCCGGACCGCGCCGAGGCTGCCCTCGAGATCGGTGCCGGGATCGCGGTGATGGGGGACGAGGTCACCATCGTGCTGGCTGACCCGGCCGGGGGGCGGGCTGTCGCTGACGCGGTCGCCGTCTCCGTCGAGGCAGTGGTCGCCGGGGGACTCGCGGACGTGGGCATCTTCCTACTGCGCTGGGACACCGCCCAGGACATTCAGACCCAGCTCGACCAGTTGATCGCCGACACCCGGGTGGCATCCGTCGAGGCGAACCTCCTCACCCCCCTCTCAACCGCGAATCTCGTGGGCTACACCGACGAAACGGCTTACACCGAGGGCGACACCTGGCACCTCGACATGATCGGCGCGCCCGAGGCGTGGCAGAAGGCCACCGGGACCGGGGTGAAGATCGGCATCCTGGAAACCAGCTTCGCCCCGCAGCACGAAGACCTGCCCGACCCGCTGTTCCGGGTAGGCCAAGGACAAGGCGACGGGGTGCACGCCGCCCACGTCACCGGATTGGCCTGCGCCAAGGACAACGGCAAGGGCGTGATCGGGGTCGCACCCGAATGCGACCTCTACGCCGGGGCGATCTACCAGACCCTGGGAGGCTACTACCTGCCCTTTGAGACGGAGGCCTTGAAAGACCTCATCACCCTGGGATCCCGTGTCGTCAACGCGTCGTGGACCCTCAACTCCGCGTGCTGGGCGGTCGAAGCGACCGACGATGACGGCATTCATCACGAGGCGTGCGACTCTGAGGACCTCGCCGAGTATGCCACCGTGTTCAACACCGCCACCAAGGACCTGGCTCGCGGCAGTTCGAACAGTTTCGCGACGGTCGCCGCGTACGGCAGCGACACGCTGCTCGTCATCGCCGCCGGCAATGAAGGAATGCCGACCGCCACCAACCTGTGGAGCACCTACGCCCGGGAGTACAACATCCCCAACGTGCTGACCGTGGCGTCAGTGGACGAGAACGCCAGACTCTCCTACTTCTCCAACTTCGGCGACCAGGTCGACATCGCCGCCCCGGGCGGATTCGAGACCGACGGCGACACCGTTCTCTACGACGAGGACATCCTCTCCACCGTCGCCAACAACGGCTACGGCCGACAGTCGGGCACCTCCATGGCTGCGCCCCTCGTGACCGGTACCGCCGCGCTCGTGGCCCAACTCCACCCCGACTGGACCGGTGAGCACATCGCCGCCTGCCTCACCGGGACCGCGACCCGAGATGTCACCGCCCGCAACGACAGAGACGGACTGCAGTTCCCCTACGGCGACTTCATCCCCCTCCTCGACGCCGCCGCAGCGGTCACCTGCCCCGGCGGGCCGCCCACCGACCGCGGCGGGAACGACTACATCGCCCGTAGCCCCTCCACCGGCCGCGCGGTACGCGTCGCCGATGGTCAGGTCTACGGAATCGCTGACGGTGGCGTGTTCAACTGTCTCGCCGAGACCCGCGTGGTGTGGGACATCGACTACCTCGACCCGCTGCTGCAGCCCGTCGACAGCATCCAACTCACCTGCCCATCCGCCGGCGACCCCTGGACCTACACCCCCACCGCCCAAGGCGGGAACACCGGCACCGACGTCATCCTGCGGAACGAGGCCGGCAACGCCTGGCTCATCAACACCGCTGGGGAGATCCAGACCATCCCCGACGGTGGCACCTACCTCTGCCTCGCCGCGTCCAACCCCGTCATCTGGAACGTCCCCGACGACAAGATCAACGCCTGGACCCCCATCGGCACCACCCCCGCCACCTGCGGCCCAAACACTCCAACCGATGACAAGAACATAGTCGCTTGGGGCGGCGACTTCTTAAGTCAAGGACGTGTCCCGGTCAGTCCTGAACCGGCCCTAGCGGTTGCCGGCGGCGCCTACCACAGTCTGGCGTTGACGGCCGACGGGACCGTCGTCGCCTGGGGCGACAACACCTACGGGCAGGCGACCGTCCCGGCCGACCTCACCGGGGTCACCGCCATCGCCGCCGGCTGGGACCACAGTCTCGCATTGACGACCGACGGCACCATCATCGCCTGGGGCGACAACACTAACGGGCAGGCGACCGTCCCGGCCGACCTCACCGGGGTCACCGCCATCGCCACCGGCGGCTATCACAGTCTCGCGTTGACGACCGACGGCACCGTCGTCGCCTGGGGCAGCGACTCCTACGGAGCAACCACCGTCCCGGCCGACCTGACAGGGGTCACCGCCATCGCCGC
>JAAZNU010000072.1 GCA_012798135.1 Veillonellaceae bacterium
CCGTCACCTGATGCACGTCCCACAAACCGGGCCGCAAATGCCCGAGTTTCAGAAAGGTATGCCGCACGAAGTCAGCGCAGATGCCTTCGAACTGATTGCCGGAGGTTTGACCCGCCATCCGTTCGGCGGTCGTTTCCGCCTTGAGAAGTTCAGCGATGCCGCCCGCAATGGCGATACTCGCCCGGTTGCTGCCATCGGCATTACTGACTATACCCTTGCTGTTGATGGTCAGGAGATCCTTCAAAAGGGTTGCGTGGAATTTTCTCCGGGCTTCGGAAAACTGAGCGGGTGTATTCATAGCGCCACCTTGTAAATGCGTTTTACCGCAAGAGCCGTGAATATCTGACCAGCCACGGCCTTTGCCACTGGCGGTGGAAATGCGTTGCCTATCTGCCGGTAAGCAGCTGTTTTTCTGCCGGAAAACTGCCAGTCATCCGGGAAGCCCTGTATCCGTGCGGTCATTCTCGGCGTCAGGCGGGGCATGCCGACAAAATCCCGTGGCGGCGCTTCATCCCACAGTCCCATGCCGTCAACGCCCAGCGAAGCCCATGCCCTTTTTGCCCTGGTCGGTCCCAAGTCAGGGCCGCCGTGTTTTTTAGAGCCGCCGACAAGCGTCGGAGCGATAGTGCTGGCCTGATCGCGCCAGCGGGCCGCTCCTCGCCAGCCTTTTTCCTTCATAAGGTCAAAAAGGAGTTCGCCTACTGTAAGCGGCACTGTCTGGAGCGGTTCCGGCCAGATAAAGTTTTCGGAAAATTCCTTGCGGATGCCGACAAAGACAACACGTGGCCGAAGCTGGGAAACGCCATGGTCGGATGCGTTCAGCAGCCGCCAGCCGGGGACGTAACCGAGTTTCTTCAGCTGTTTTTCAACCTTGTTGCGGTAATCGTCAAACACGGCATCCAGAAGCCCCCGGACATTTTCAAGCATGACTGCTTTTGGCCTGCACTCGTCAACAAGCCGGATTGCCTCCGGGAACAGGTCGCGTTCATCTTCCGCGCCAAGCTGTTTTCCGGCCTTGGAAAAAGGCGGACACGGAACACCGCCCGCAAGAAGATCAATGCCTTTGTAGGGCCTTCCGTCGAAAGAGCGTAAATCGCCCTCGACAACATTCCATTCCGGCCTGTTCAGCCTCAGCGTGGCGCAGGCCGGGGGCTCGATTTCCACCAGCGCGGCATGGTCAAAACCTGCCTGTTCCAGGCCAAGAGCCTGGCCGCCAGCACCCGCGCAGATTTCCAGTGACGTGAATTGTGAGTGCATGCGTGTCAGCTCCTTCCTGTCAGTTGTCCGGTTTGTACATCCTTGACAGCGGTTTCCACCAGCCGGGCGACAAACTCCTGAATCGTCACGTCCTCGATGGCGCACTTGATCCGCAGCCGCTGGTGCGTTTCTTCCGGCAGGGTGATATGCACCTTGCGTCCGCCGTTCGTATTGGTCTGTTTTTTCACCGCATCCGCCTCCGGGCGCTCCATAACGGGTTAATAATCTATTTGAAGTCAAAATATACCCAAGGTACTTAAAATGTCAAGCTGTTTTCCTGACTCCGACGGGTTTCGCCCGGCTCCGGTAAGTAAGGGGAGCCACGAAATTCAGACCTAAAGGAGAACAGCAATGGCACTGGGACTCATCGTCAAAACCGGCCGGATACTGACGGCCAAACTCCTCCTCGGCCAGGCCG
>JAAZNU010000240.1 GCA_012798135.1 Veillonellaceae bacterium
CCACAGCTCCGGGTCGGTCTGCGCACATACGGCGTCGGCCATCCACTCAGGCAGTGGCCCCATAATCGACATGAGGTTCATGCCACCACCTCCGCGCGGACGATGCCGAGCAAGTGTCGGATCGCGGCGGAACCCTGCTGTGGGACGACCCCGTTGCCGAGCATCTTCAGCTCCTGCACACGGCTGAGGCCGCGCCCAGTCACCCATCCCTCGGGCAGGCCCATCATCCATTCGACAAAACGTGAGCTAAGCCGATACGCCCCATCACGTCCAGTCGGCTCGGTTGGGGGTGGGGCAGGACGCCCCAGCACCTTCTCCCACCGCTCAATGGCAGGCGCGTACTGGCCAAAGTCCGTGTAGTGGATCTTCGTTGCCAAATGCGTTGACATCTCAGGTGGCCGACCGCTCGTGCGCGGTAGGCCAAAATCGGCGTCCCCGGCTTTCGGTGTCGGCAGCAACTGCACTACGGCGCTGGGCAGCATGAGGTCGCGGCTGGTGGTGGCTTCAAGGGTGCCTGCCTCGAAGTGACCAGCCCATTCCTCCAAGTTATAGTGGTAGTCCTCGCGTGCATATGCCACGTCGCGTGCCTGCGCTCTGGGCGTCGGGAGGAGCGTCAACGCAGGGTCAGCACTTGCTCCGGAAGCGTCGTCGCGCCGAACTCGCTCCGCGCTCGAACTGAAGGATGCGTCCGATTCGCGTCTGCCGCGGTCGGTGTCATCAGCAGGCCAGGCGAGGACAAAGACTCGCCATCGTCCATGAGGGGCACCCACGTCGGCAGCGCGTAAGCCTGTCCACGCAGCGTCATACCCGAGCTCGGCCAAGTCTCCGAGAACACGACCGAGTGCCCGCAGATGTACGTCTCCTGCGTCTCCCACGCAGAAATCGCAGGATTCCACGTCGCCAGCGGTTGCTTCGGCACTGAGGGCCCCCCTTACGTTCTCCCAGACAACGAGGCTGGGTCGGATAGTTTCAATTGCGTCACACATGGATGACCACAACCCAGATCGGGTGCCGTCTTTCATCCCCGCCCGCTTCCCGGCTTGCGACAAGTCCTGGCAGGGTGACCCTCCGGTGATGATGTCCACCGGCTCGACGGCAGACCAGTCGATCTTCGTCACGTCACCCAGATTTGGGGCGTGTGGGTAGTGGGCGGCAAGAATCCGTGACGGTGCTTCCTCGATCTCCGACACCCACGCCGTGGTGGCAGGCAGCACGGACGATACGGCCATGTCCAAGCCCCCGTATCCGCTGAACAGACTCCCGAGCCTCATGACGCACCGTCTCCCCGCAGTTCGGCCACGCGCGCGCGGATCAGTGCCTGCGTCGCCTCGTCGGCGGTCTGCCACCACGCCTTGAGCTGCTCCTCGCCTGCCGCCGCGATCTCCTCAACGGACGGCTGTGGAGGTGCGGCGGGGACGTCTTCGATCAGCGGCTCGACCGTGTAAATCTCCGACTTGCCGCGCTTGATCAGCAGCGAGACCTTCAACGTCTTGTCGATGTGCGACATGTGCGAGATCCGCGTGCCACCCACGGCGATACCACCGAACATCACGGTCGGGTCCATAAACAGCCGCAGCCGCCGTCCCGCGTACTGTGCTCCGTCTGGTCCCCACGCGGCCACGAGGACGCGGCGCATTGACTTGGATGGCCGCCACGGACGCGGGAACTCGCGCAGGTGGACGTTGACGGGCTGTTCGGCGTTTCCTGCCGTCAGCCGCTCGATGGTGAACGTCCGCGGGCCTCCTACGAGGTCCACGGCGTCCAGCTGGTCGGACTTAGGTTGGATTGTGTCTGTGAGGTCCATCGTCAGATCCTGATCTCGTCGTAGTCGATGATTTCCGGCGTCGGCATTCCGGCCGTGGCGGCCTCAAAATCGCTCACCATCTCCGCGATTGACTGCGCCGCCGCCTCCACCACATCCTGGATGGTCAGCTGCCACACGGAGTCACGCACCACACGCCGCGTCCACATGGGCAGGCCGGGACACCAGGAGATGAAGTCGATCCAGTCGCGCCCAGACACGAACAGGCCGGCCTGCAACTGCGCCATATGCTCGGGCGGCACTATGGCGCGCGAGCCGTACTTGACGTGACGGTAGGGTGACATCGTTTTGATCTCGATCAGCCCGCGATCA
>JAAZNU010000073.1 GCA_012798135.1 Veillonellaceae bacterium
CAGATTATGGCAACTGCATCGCATGTAAGCCCTGTAAGCCCCCCACCGACAGCTGCCCAGTTTGTGGAAATCATGGTGGATACCGAAACCGGAGAAATTGAAGTTGAACGTATGCTAATGGTCGTTGATTGCGGTAGAGTGATAAATCCTGTTACAGCAGCCGGCCAGGTGGAAGGCGGAATGGCGCAAGCCCTTGGCTTTGCTTTGAAGGAAGAAATGCTGTTCACTTCAGATGGACAACCCACCAACCCCAATTTAGCAAAATACAAGATCCCAAGAGCACAAGAAATGCCAGTCATGGATGTGATTTTTGTTCAAACAGATGAACCTACCGGTCCTTACGGAGCAAAATCCGTTGCAGAAATATCAATTGATGGTGTAGCACCCGCAATGGCAAGCGCAATACATAATGCGACTGGTATATGGATGAGAGAAGTACCCTATACCAAAGAACGAGTTCAAGAGGCATTATCTCGATAAATTTAGTCTGGAGATTAATAATGGAAAACACGAAAAATAAGTACGAAGAAACTACGATTTACCGCATACGGCATTCCGCAGCGCATATCATGGCGCAGGCTGTGATTGAAAAATTTCCCGATGCAAAAGTTGCGATCGGACCAGCGATTGAGGACGGTTTTTATTATGATTTCGACCTTCCTCGTCCACTGACTCCCGAGGACCTGGAAAGCATTGAGAAACGCATGCGTGGCATCATACAATCCAAGCTTACTTTTGAACGAAAGGTGGTCAGCGCCGAAGAAGCCAGACAGGTTTTCAAAGACCAGCCATTTAAACTGGAGCTGATTGCCGGACTTGAGGAAGGCAAACTGGATGACGACGGCAACCCCATTTTGGAGAAGCCAGAGATTAGCCTGTATACGCAAGGTGGATTCACCGACCTGTGCCGTGGTCCGCACGTGCAGGTTTCCACAGAAATCAACCCGATGGCAATCAAGCTGCTCTCGGTCGCCGGCGCATACTGGCGCGGCGATGAGAAACGTCCCATGCTGCAGCGCATTTACGGAACCGCATGGAATACCCCACAGGAATTGAAAGATTACCTGTGGCGCATCGAAGAAGCAAAGAAACGCGATCACCGCAAGATCGGCCACGACCTGGATCTATTCAGCATCTCCGATGAAATTGGTGCGGGATTGATTCTATGGCACCCCAAAGGGGGCAGGATTCGTAAGATTATCGAGCAGTTCTGGACGGAAGAGCACGAAAAAAATGGGTATGATTTTGTGTATACTCCTCATATCGGCAAGGCCCAGTTGTGGGAAACAAGTGGGCATCTCGGTTTCTACAAGGAGAACATGTATTCTCCCATCGAAATTGATGACCAGCAGTATTATATCAAGCCGATGAATTGCCCATTCCATCTCAATATTTATAAAAGCGGGATTCGTTCATACCGCGACCTTCCAATGCGTTATGCCGAAGAAGGAACGGTTTACCGGTATGAACGCAGCGGCGTGCTTCACGGCCTGATGCGTGTACGTGGATTTACGCAAGATGATGCTCATCACTTCTGCCGTCCGGATCAGATGCCCGCTGAGATCGACTTTGTTCTCAATTTCAGCCTGCATATTTTACGCAGCTTTGGCTTTACAGATATCCACGCCTATCTAAGCACCCGGCAGGAGAAATCTGTTGGGGATCCCGAGCGTTGGAATGCCGCTGAAGCGGCTCTGGAGCAATCATTAAAACGCGCTCAGATCGATTACGACCTGGATGAAGGCGGCGGCGCTTTCTATGGCCCGAAGATTGATCTGAAAATTAAGGATGCCATCGGCCGCGAATGGCAGCTTTCCACCATCCAGTTTGACTTTAACCTCCCCGATCGGTTTGACCTGACCTATATCG
>JAAZNU010000258.1 GCA_012798135.1 Veillonellaceae bacterium
GACCACGTTGGAACATGTGAAGGCGGCCAGCGCGGACGTCCAGGCACTATTAGCTGAGGCTGCCGATCTTGGCGCATTCGTTCCTGCGGATCAGGGCGGGCTGTGGACGGGTTCGCGCATCAGTACACGCGAGCAGGGCGAGGAGGCGCTCGCGCGCGCGCAACGATTGGCAAATGAGGTTCTTCCTGTGGTGATGGCGCAGTCGCAGCGAGCTGCTGGAGAAACTGGGCTTGCCCGAGCCGTCACATTTGACGAATGGCGCGAACAGATTGACATGCTGGATGGCATCGCGGAAACGCTCGATACGTTCTTGCCGCAGGTATATGAGCGAAGCGCAGCGGATATGGTTGCTGCTACGGCTACTCGCGAGTGGCGCGATGCTCATGGCGAGCACATGAAGCGTTCGGAACGCCGCCGTTTGACGAAACAGGCCCACGATATGGTGCGCCCCGGGGCGAATCCTGGCAATCTCCATGAGGAGCTGCAACATGTGGAACGCCAACGTGAAGTGTGGCGCCGTTACTGTGCAGAAGGCGGATGGCCAAAACTCCCGGCGGGGATGGCGCAGATAAGGGCAACCGCTTCGGAAGTGAGTACGGAGATTGCGGCACTGGAGGCGGTGCTTCCGCCGGATACGGCGCTTGGCGCAATGCCTTTTGAGGACTTGCTGGCATACGTGCGTCAATTGGCTGCAGGCAGGGAGGCGATGGGAACGTTGCCGCGCCGTAACGAGGTGACGGCTTATCTACGTCAAATTGGACTGGGGGAGTTCCTGGATGATCTGCTGGCCCGCGGAGTCCAACCGGATGCTGTCAACAGCGAACTGGAACTGGTGTATCTTTCCTCCGTGTTCGAACAGTTGATTAAAGGTGCTCCGGATCTGGCGGAGATTGGCCCAGCAGATTTGTCAGCATTGAGTAACAATCTGCGTTATCTGGATGTGGAACATACGCGTACGCTCGCGTGGCCGGTTCGGCGCGCGGTAGTACAGATCATGCGTGAGACGATTTCCCGCAAGCGCCAGGACACGATGGACGTGGACGCAGAGCTGGAGAAGTATTCGACGGGCGCGTTGCGGGATGCGATTGCGAAGTATCCACGCATAGTGCAGGTAGCGCGGCCAGTGTGGGCGATTCCCTCCATGATGGTTGCGGAGTTTATTCCGCCGATGCCGTGGGCGGATATTGTGGTGATGGACGAAATGGATGCCGTGCCACTTTCTGCCGCAATATCCATGCTGATGCGTGGACGCCAGGTGGTGGTGATGGGCGATGTGCGCCGGGCGGAGGAGACCGCGGCAATTGCACAGTTTGCCAAGGTGCTGCCTGTGCGTCACCTTCCAACGTTGCGCGCTCGTTATGGGGATCTTGCCACGCAGACGTTACGCGAGCAGGGTTACGCCGACGTGATTGAGCGGGTCCCGTCTGTGAAGAACGCCGATCACGCCCGGTTAGTGATCGTTGATGGGCGGGGTGTTCCCTCGCCAACAACGGGCACAGTGGATAGCACGCAGGTAGAAGTGGATGCCGTGGTGGACGCTGTGATCAACCATGC
>JAAZNU010000100.1 GCA_012798135.1 Veillonellaceae bacterium
CGAAATATTTCGTCAATCAAATAGAAAAGGGGAAAAGAGTCTTGAGCCTGTACCAGAAGCATTAGCATTCGCAGCCTGCTGACCTCTGCATAAAAGAACGAGATACCATCGCTTATGGAATCAGTCACATTCATGGAGGTAAAAACTCTGAATGGAATGACTTGGAGATTGCGCGCAATCACTTTTGATCCAGCAAATGCCAGCACAAGGTTTATCCCTATTGTTCTCAGGAATGTGCTTTTCCCTGACATATTTGACCCGGTGATGATATTGATTTCGCCCAGGTTTTGGATTTCGAAATCATTATTCACGCGGGATGTTTCATGGATTAACGGGTGACCAACGGCGCAGCCTGAAAAAACAGTATTTCCTGGCGCATAGTTCAGAATTTGAGGAAAAGTTGTTTCAGGGTTCAACGCGGCGAAATTTGCAAGAGCGGAAAGAGATTCTATCTGGTACCATGTCTCCAACCAGGTGGGTAGACAGCCTCTAAGGTCCTTTTTGTAACGTTCTAGTTGATAAGCAAAGTAGAGATCCCACGGACCAAGAATATTCAGGGCCAGGCTGAGAAAAGGGTTGTTTCTCAGGCTGGCAGCTGAAACAATTCGCCCGATGCGCTTGAGGGCAACCGAAGGCCGAAGCGTGGGGCTGGTAAAAGGTGAAACCAGAGTTGAGAGCATACTACCGAGAGGGTAATGGGTTGTCTCAAGATCGAGAAAAACTAACCGGAGCTGTTGAAGCTGCCGTGCGAGTGAATAGGATTCGTCAAAGACTTCACTGGTCTCACGATATTTCATGGATTGAAGCAAAAGGTAGATGACCAGCGTCAGAACCCAATAAGCAGGGATCAAGGCAAAGGCATTTAAAACGAACAGGGGAATATTGACCCCGGCAAGCACGCTCAATAGAAGTAACTTTGGTAGAAGGGATTTTACCGGCATATGTGCTTCTAGCCATCGCATTAGTGCAGACCCATCCCACCGCGCTGATGTATCGCTACCTGCCAGTAGACCGTTTAGTTCCAGGCGGGTGCGGAATGCGGGTAGATTCACCAAATCAGATACCAACTGTTGGCGTTCATTGATGATTCTGGGATCGGGGATAGGATTGAGCAGCCAGGCGGATAAACAATAGCTTCCTCCCAATGATGTCGTAGTATCCAGCAGGCGATGAAGCGACCGGTCGCCGACAATATTTAAATCTGCAGCAAAAGGATGGTCTGTGGAAACCTTAACCATAGAAGGCGCAGGAATTCCTTCCCAATTCAGCTTGCTGCGTGCTATTTGTGAAGAAAGTAACTGAGCGAAATTTTGCATTCGCTTCAATTGATCAATCACCCTCTGGTGCTGCACAGCAACCAGCGCAAAGATTAACACTGCTAAAACTATCAGAATTATAGATAGGTAAAAGTGGAGAAATTGAGAGGCGATGTACACAACAAGCATCAAACCAATCAGAACTCCCAAACGTACCCAGGGAAAACGCGCTTCCACCTTTTTGCAATGTTCGACCTTCATCTGAGCACGCTTTAGCCGGTACTCAAGAGTACGTAACCGCTTCTGCTTACAAGATTCTGGCAAAGTGTATGCCCTCCAAAAGGGGATTTTACTTGAAAAAAACCCCGACTGAGTTGGTGATAAAAAAGGTTA
>JAAZNU010000033.1 GCA_012798135.1 Veillonellaceae bacterium
ACATTGGAAATGAGCGTCGGCGAAACCTCCACCCCGTAAAGCTGCTGAAAATGGTCCTGGATTTCCCGGGTGCTGACGCCCCGGGCATACAACGACAGAATCTGATCTTCGATGCCGGCCACATTCTTCTGATGCTTCTTGACAATGACCGGATCGAATTCCCCGTCCCGGTCCCGGGGGATGGCGAGTTCCACATCGCCGAACTCGCTGCGGACCGTTTTGGCGGAATGACCGTTCCGGCGATTGCCGGTTTCTTTGCCGGCGGCGTCGTTTTTCTCGTAACCCAGACTATGCCCGAGTTCCGCTTCCAACGCCTCCTGCAGGACATCACCGAACATTTCCTTGAGAACCCGCTGAATGTCGTCGGTAGTCTTGATGTTCTCTTCCTGGATCAGGGTCCGGAGTTGCTCTTTGCTCAACAGTCGTTTGCGCTCTTTGTCCGCCATTTGCTTCTCCTGCCTTTCTTTCCCATTGTACTTGATTCTCTATGGGAAAGGACAGAAGCACAAATTATTTTACAGACTCCACCATTCGAACGAAATACACAATTTTCGATGACCGAGAAAACGATAATAACTACTTCTCCACTCTTTTAAATTGCTTACCCCTTATCCTGAACATACTTAAAACCTAATTTTATCGACATTTCCGCCTTGGCAAGTTCTTTTCCGAGATAAGCGGCATGGCTCAATTCTGTGACCCATTGGTTGTCCAAGAGGGTCCAATAAATATTTCTGGCGTCTTCGCCTTTAAGGATATGCAGCAGTTGATTGGCATTGCTGTAGTGTTCCACAAAAATTGCACCCGCTTTCGGTACAATGACAAAATAGCCCGCTTTGTTCAATCTGACCTTTTTAGGGTCTTTTTCTTTTACAGTTACTATTTCGATTGCCGAGGCGACCGGTTTAATAACTTCTTCACGGATAGTTTCATCGTCGGGATGTTCCGCCATTGCTTTGCCGGCGACTTCTTCCAGCTTCGCCAGGATTTTCGCCAAATCATCGCATTCAATCATATCAATGATTTCGACCTGGCTGCGGAATGAATTTACTTCTTCCATCGTCGTATTGGCCAAGATAGGTCTCTTTCCCTTCGTGTCGATAACCTTCATTTTTTTGTCAACACCTTTTTTTGCCAAAGAAACCAGTGTATCTCCGCTAAAATGACCGGATTCTTTGCCGCAAAGAATTAGAACCTTGATGGAAGGAACAGCTATGACAGTTTTTATAACTTTTTCGATGCCGATATTCTCTGTTTCCGTTTTTCCCACGATGCTGAGCCCTCCGGGCCGCAATTCAGCTATAGTATCCGCCAAAGCTACATCGCTCAGAGTCGACATTGCCACAGGACAATTATGCCCTAACGCCAACACATGATACTCTCCAACAGGAAGTCCCTCAATATCATTGATAAAAGATGGAACGCCCTCAACTGAATGCGGGCTGCCCAAATCGGGGAAAGCCTCATCAAAAGCATTGGTGATATCTGCTGACCAGCAGTGTTCACAGCCCAGTCAGGTATATTCAGTCGGTTCCATTTTTTCAAGGGAGCTTTCCGCAACGTTGAACAGGCTGCTGAATGCGGCTTGTTCTGCATAAAGTTTGGCTTTAATATCCTTAAGCGACCCTTGCAAACAACCGCACTTTCTGCATTTGGCAAGCAACATTGCCTTTTGAATGCTTTCTTGAATATTCAAGGCAGATTTGCATTTATCCATGGTCGATCACCTCACAAGTCCATTATAAACTTCACACAGAAGCTGGCACTATGTTGGCCAAGTTTTTATTTTTTCCGAAAAGTGATGCGTTGCAATTCGCGAGGAAGTTCCTCTTCTTGAAAGCTGAGCCTATCTCTTCATCACAGAACAATAATAATTCCTGCCCCCGAATTCTACAAGTGTAGCGTATACTCAGCCCGCCGCCTCGACAACTATTCTTTAAATTCACATCATTCACTTTTTCCTTTATGTCCGCCCACATAATCCGCCCGTTCAAGGAAGGTTCCTCCAGCCATCGATCCAGCAAAAAAAATCGCTGTTTTGCCAAATCGCCCCCGAAGATCATCTACGACTCGATCCATGGCATGTTTCTTTTCTTCTCCTTCAAAAAACAGTTCCAACTGCTCCAGTCCCTGCGGCACGATTTTCCCGGCAGTAATATTTACCGATCGCACCGGTTCACCATGCCACCGCTTAATAAACTCGTAGCGTGTCGCTTCACTAATGATCTCCGTGGAGTGTTCCGGGCGAACCAACTTAATCCGTGCAGTAAAACCCACCTGTAAATATCTCTCCGAGTACCCGATCCCCAAATATACCTCTTGGCATTTTTCCTGGTGTTTACGTAGCCTAGCGCAAACATCTCCCACCATTTCCTTGATGACCACTAGAATTTCTGCTTTTTCAAAGTAGTCCCGCATCAATATCTGATTTTTACTATAGGATTTGCTTTTCGGCCGTACCTTCTGGCTAAGGATGCTGGCATCCAAGCCCCATGCGTGGTAATACAGCTGCAATCCCATTACGCCCAGGGTTTTCTGCAGCCACATTGGATCGGCGTGAGCCAGCGCCTCAATCGTATAGATCCCCATTTGCTTGAGTTTCTTATCGTACCCTCTGGATATACCCCCAAACGCAGTCAGTGGCTGTATCTTCCATACCGTTTGCGGCACCCTTTCATACGTCCATTTTGCTATCCACGGCGGCTGCTTTTTGGCTTCATTATCCAGGGCCAGTTTTGCCAAAAGCGGATTATCGCCAATGCCGGCCGTCACAATCAGGCCCAGTTCTTCCTTTACCATCTTCAAGATTGCTGCTGCAATCGCCTCTGCGGGTCCAAACAAATTGTGCGATGCGGTAACATCCAATAGGGACTCATCAATACTATAAACGTGTAGATCTTCATCTGTTACAAATCGGCGGAATATATTTTGTATCGCCTGGTTCATATGGATATATAGCGCCATGTTGGGTTCCACTACCATAATCGGCGATCGTTTGGGAATCTCAAAGAGCCGATTTCCGGTCTTGATATTATATTCCAATTTAACCCTCGGGCTACTGGCCAATACAACAGCGCCGGTTCGCCTTAAATCCGATACCACGGCAATATAGGCTTCCAGCGGGTCAAGCCCCCGCCGAACTGCCTCTACGGATGCGAAAAAAGATTTTACGTCGATGCACAAGACGCTTCTGCGAGGAAAGCAAGAAAAATCAACAAGTCCCATCTCTCTGGCCTTCTTGGTCTTTCATCTGCTCGTTGTGCTCAGACAGAAGCATCCCCGCCCACTTGACCATACACCGGTCGAAGTATATTACCCGAGTCATCTGATGGTAAATAGGAATACTCAGTAAATCTATTGTATGTTCGCTCATCACTATTCACCTCTACCGATATATTATCAGAACATATGTTCTGTGTAAATGCCATTGACAACCTATTTGCAAGTTTGAACGGAAATAAAAAAGCCGGCAGAGATGGTCATCAAAACCACCCTAGCCAGCTTTTCTTTCACGCCACTTATAACATAATTAAGATTTTAATGTTGTCGCCGTCTTTTTCTCTGTTCCACACTGTGCTAGCGACTTTCACCGAACACGGCGTTCATCAATCTTATTTACTTACATCCCACTATTTAGTGGTGTCTTTCCTTTGCAGGAGTACCACGCACTTAACGTGATGCATCTATGAGAACCTCCACTCGTCGCTACATATTCCCGTCCTCGACCCTACAAGTCTGTGGGAATATATTCACTCCACAAGATACAGTTGTTGATATTTAGTTACTTATACATCATTTTCTGGTGTCTTTTCTTTGCAGGACTACCACGCACTCGACGTGCCATCTCATAGTCCGTCGATACTAATTCGTGGAATTGAAGTTCTGCGAGACGGTTCGACCTATAGGCGCTGTTTGTGTTTACGAGTGCTGTCTTGCACTCAAGCTCTATTTTACTATTCTTTTGTAATGCTTCTCAGCAACTCATTTGCAATATTCGGGCTATCTGTGCGCATAATGTTTTCTTCAGTACTGCCAAAACTCAGTAAATTAATACTGCCATACCATACGATTCTTTGATCCACGACTGCAAATTTCAGGTGAATATGTGATCTAGCAATCAAATCTGCCCCAGACGTCTTCAACAAATCGAAAACCTCTTGCAAAGCAGCTCGATCTTTTTCTTTGAAATCATCGACCGGTCGGGTTACAATAATTACCTTTCCATTCTTCTGCAAAACAGATTCAAGCTGCTTCATCATGAACAACGCACGCTGCTTGCTCACAAACGGACTGACGACTACCACCTGTCTTGCCGAGCTCATTACATCATTGATAAATAGCGGCAGAAAATTGCTCTTGTCATAAATAATATTGATTGAATCCGGCACAACTTCTTCGACTAATGTGTCAAGGCGCGGCTCGTCAAAGCCTTCTCCCAGGTATTTACCTGTAGCAACCAGCGTCAGTGCTGAACCAATGGGAACGTTCGCAACATGTCCACCTTGGCCGGAACGCGATCGCTCCATGCCATCGGTATATCAAAATCCCGGCATGTCTCTCGCAAGTAGGAAGCAAAGCCACCATCGGCTTCTTGCCCGGTTGAATCCGCAGGAATACTGGCGGCTTTCAATAATTCAATCTGTCTTTTAAAATTGGCATTTTCCAGCAATAGTGCCTGATATTTAGCAAGAAGTTCTTCATATTTCATCGCGCATCTTACAAGGCATCATTTTTCTGCTTCGCCCTCCGCCATTCGCGTGTGTTTTCCAACCATGTTCCCGAAAATTCCTCTTCATCCAAAATCGCCTTATAAACCGGTTCCAAAAAGTCCGCTACAACCACCAATACTGCACGGAAATCCATTGAGCATTTGAGAGTCTTTTTACAAAAAGCTCTCCAACGAATCATCATCTCCTGATCCTGCGAAAACTGCTTAATATCAGAAATAGCATTGCTTGTGCTGAAAGTTCTTCTGTTTAGCAGCGTTTCAGAGACGGCATCACGCAGTTTATCGCCTTCAAAATCGCAGGTTGTGGCAAGATAATAAATATCAAAGAAGTCTTTCATCCTGCTGGTGAGTTCCATCCGAGAGATAATAGCGTCAAATTTTTCAGCAATGACCGATTCAAGAGAATATGTTAGAACCTCCGGCGGTTCAAAATCCGGCATTAAAACCGGCAATACTCTTTTCAAAGGCGACGGTACAACCACATCACCTACTCCAAAATCAATGCTAAATGGTGTTCGTGTATTTTTGATAAACCCCAAGAGGCTTACTCGAATTCCGTTATACTTTCTGTGCTCGGCAATTAATTCCAGATTTTTTATTTCGAAACGAAGAAACTGTGCGCCTCCAGGCACTCGAATAATTTCCGCAACCATCCTTTCGACTTCGCTCAATTCATTCGGTCGATTCTGCAAAAGATAATCTGCGTCGATGGTCGGACGACCAGTATAACCGCTGATCGAATATAACAAGAGTCCACCTTTCAGCACAAGGTTGTCCCCGTATCGCGATTTTTGTATGCGCCGCAAAAACTCTTCCTGGCAAAAAAGATTGAGCAGCAATTGAAGTTGCAAACCGTCTCTTGCCGCTTTTTCCTTTAATCTGGCAATGACTGAAGCGCCTTGGTCAGTCATTACAGCCACACCTCAAGATGGTTCTTTACTTTTTTTGTAACTCGCAAAATTTTAGCATATTCCATCAATCGGGGAATCCTTTTCTCTGGATCTTTTATATACCGTTGAATGGCCGCATTGAACACCTCGCGATCCAACTTGTTTGCATACCTCAAAGTATCGCAGATTGTCCGTTCTTTATCGTAAATTCGAATCATCGTGCCATTCATCTCATATTCTGCTTTTCCAATGTCAATATACCGCCCGTCCAAATAAAATGGAGTTACTGGCGGATAGCTGATCCGGAACTGCGACTTGCCAATGTTTTTATCAACTGCGATTTGCCATGTCGCTGGAATGCGGTCAGTATACCCATAATGAAGCAATGCGCTTTCAAGGTAAATCACAGCTGTCGGGAATAGTTTCATTAGCATTACTTCATCCGGTACAACTTCATTCCCCATTTCGTAAACGCCGGTTTTAACCTTGGAAAGAATGCCTTGTTCGAGCAGGCGGGTAATTTTACGACTATGAAATCCTAGCTGCCTCAGCTCAGTTGTTCGCATTAGTCCTCCACTTTTTTTAAACTCCGCTTTCAAGTTTTCATAAACAGCCAAGCATCTCACCTCAAAATCCGCGTTTTTAATAATTAGCGGATTTTCTAGTGACATGTTATCATAAGTCTTCCATGCATTGCAATCTATGCTGCAGGGATGACAAAAACCATTGAGCTTGGGCTTCATTAAAACGAATACTGGCGGATGTCCACAGAATTTTTATGAAGAACTAAAGCGCTTAACAAAAAGCTGATACCCCGAGAAAAAAGTCCCCAAAGCTTTAAACTTTAGGGACTTTTTTCTTCACCCAAGATAAACATTCTCGTTGTGCCATTCCAAAAAATGCAGATCAGGCATCTGTTCCAGCCGTTCCGGTAGGATAATCAATTTACTGCCATGATGGGCATAGTACTCCTTGCCATTGCCAAAATCTTCTTTGATACGATGGCTTACTTCTACCGTCAATAATTTATTCACTGTAATGTAGCCTCGATCAAACAACGTATGAAAATCTCGCCGGAGAAGCAAGCCATTGTTGATTGCATGCGGCCCTTCAAGACTATATGGTTTTATGTGCGCGGCCTCCAAAACTGGCAGCGTTTTTTCGCCGGTAATTGCGCATCTTCGTTGATAGGCTTCTGTAATCAATATCTTAAAGGCTCCTTGACCGATCCTTGGTTTTATGAGTAGCTCCGGGCCATAGCGATTATCTGCTACAGCCTCTTTAACAACCGATGACATAAACTCTCTTTGCGTGAGCCGCTCTTGAACCTGCTCAAACAGTTCCAATCCATAGGCTTCAGACGCATCATAGGTTTTCCCCTGTACTATATTACTATTCCAGTTTTTCGGCGTAGGAATCCATTCTCGTTCTTCCAAGTAAAAAGGCATGGAGAGGATTATGCAGCCGATTTGAGGATCGGGGTCGGATAACCGGTTTGTCTTTTTATATTTGTATATTCGATCTTTGAGTTCGATCAGGCTATTTGCACCGTTGGCAATGCCAAATGCCTCCCAAGCCAAAGACGAAGGAAGCATCGAGAACTTTAAGAAAAAGCCACCGCCCACAATATAATCTTTCGGACTATGTAACTTAAATAGAAATAGCTCGCCTTCATTCAATGCTTTAAAATTAGTCTGCCCGCCTGGTTTCCAGAAATTCACTTCATCACAATTTGCCTGCTTCAAAGTCTTAAACCAGTCGAAATCTGTAATCCCAACATACACCCGCATATGTATCATCGCCATCTTCCGTGTCAAAATGCACTTGGTTCGTGATTTTTTAATCCCGAGGGTGTAAAATAATCGTTTGAATCGGGTCCAGGCGAACGTAATACGGCTTTCCGATATTCTTCTTCCTTCAGCATTCAGCTGACTCGCATACGGGCAAGACCACTGCGAGAGACGAGTTCGCGATTATTACGCCAACAAATTACTTGCCACCTTGCCAAGTTGATGTTCAATATCAGCAAAATCAGCATTCAGGTCTAAAGTCTTAACGCTTATCCGGTTCCCACTCATCATGTACTCATTGTCTGGCACAACCTCTTCATCAGTTTTGGCATATAGCAAAACACCACTGATGTTGCCGGATTTACTGACATCCAGGTTTTTCACATAAGTGAAAATTTGATACATATTGTTTGAATGCATTGTCCGGCTATTGTACAAACCGTTCGTCTGCATCGTATGCGCATAATACTTGGTATCGATGATAAGCGTTTTGCCATTACATTCAAGAGTAATATCTGATTTCATCGTTGGCAAAAATTCTACGATTCCGTCATCAATATCCCAATCAATGTGTGCTGCTGATGCATGAAACTGCGGATATTTCTTGCGATAATAGTGCAACACAAACTTTTCGTAAAGACTGTGCATCCGCTGATCATCCAGGTACTTCGCCAATTTTTTTGTGCCGGCCTGTTCTGTCAGAAGCATACCGGCAATTATTAAATAGCAAAGGTTTACCAACATTTTGTAAGTTGCATTGTTGCGATGATATTTTATATTTCCCCACTGAATTCGGTTAGGATCAAGCTCGTCAACTTCACAAAAAAATATCATGACTTTTTTTAACGCCTTCTTTTGTTGCAGCGAAACCTCCGGCGAGCAAGTCAACAGCATTGCTGTCGTTTTAAGGATTTTATTCATATAGGCGTTTTCGGTGAATTCATCGCGTTCGCAAATTACTTGCTTGTTGCGCAAAGAATTCTGTTTGATGGAATCGGATACTATGATTTTTCCAACTGGCGTGCTTCTGGTTTCAGTCACGCTTACATACTCTCTGCCCAGCCCTTTTTTGATTTGATTGGCAATGCCCTTGGCTAAGATTGCTGCAAACAAATCGCCAATGTGCTCAAAATCTTCGGCTTCAACCTTCGCATAACTATCTTCTTTTAACACCTGAAAGGCATAAGCGAGCATATAGTAGATGTTCTTAATTTTAATCATTTAACACGTCACTCAATTTAGTTGCCCATTGTTTAACTTTTTCGCGCTCATCAAACCAATACTCGCCCAAAAGCGGCAGCAATTCATAATTCACGACAGAAGCCAGCCATTGATCTGTTACCTCGCCATTCGGACAGAGATAACTGTGTCCGATTCTAAATCCATCGCCAAGCGCTTCATCTTTACTGATAAAACAGTTCAAAGCTTTGACTTGTTCAATCAGTGCCGATAATTTAGGATGATCAAAGGTATCAATCAAGGTTTTAAAGCCTTCAGAATCAAATGCGGGTTCCATCTCAAAAAAGGCAAACCGTCTTCGCAAAGCGTAATCAATCATTGCCAGGCTTCGGTCTGCAGTATTCATCATGCCAATGATATGCACGTTGGGCGGAACGGAAAATAGTTCATTGGAATAGAGCAATCGCAGTTTCTCGCCGCGTTTGTCCTGTTCAATGAGCACCAGCAACTCCCCAAATATTTTACTTAAATTCCCTCGATTGATCTCATCGATGACAAAGAAGTAGTCTCTTTCATCATCATCTTGGGCAATTTTACAAAACTGGTAAAACGGCCCCGGCACAAGTTCAAACCCGGTTTTTGATGGCCGAAAGCCCATAATGAAATCTTCATAACTATAGCTCTGGTGGAACTGAACCATCATGAAGCGGCTGGCATCTTTTTCCCCCATAATGGAATAGGCCAACCTTTTGGCTGCAAAAGTTTTCCCAACGCCGGGCGCGCCCTGCAGTATGACATTTTTCTTGCACCGCAACAGACTAACCAGCACGTTGTACCTGTCATCATCCAAAAAAACTTCCGCAAGAAAATCCTTTCGTGTGTATGGTGGAAAAGTCGTGTTTCCTTCGCCTGTTCCACCAACTTCAATCTCAAAGAGAGCTTCCAACTTTTGCACATAATCGGTGTAAGGTGTAATGTCGGTCAACACCTTCAGAACAGCTTGCCCGGGATGATCCCATTCGCCGTTGTGAGTCCAATGAATTTTTCGAATGCTTTTATACTCTTTGCGAGTTTCATCAAAAATATATTCTGATTCAATAACCCCACGCCCTAAGATTTTATACATTCCTTTCTTGGCATATACAATGTCCCCCGGCTCCATTTCATTGGCAAATTGCCATGTGGCAAGAGCAGAATTTTTGTAAGATACTTCCCCTTTGAATAATTCTTTCATCCTGCTTTTCATTGCCTCTTTGTTTGGATACTGCTGCAAATCGCCCATTTCGTCCCAACCGAGGGCCGTGAGACCCTGCGTGTAAAATTCATCCCACTTGGCTGCATTGCTGCCTGGAGAGTAAATCCAATATCGTTTTTCAGTCTTGTCGCGTGGAACTGGATCAGATCCCGTTTCGCTTTCACGACGGTCTTTCAGAATATCAACCCATTTAAAAAAAATATCGCTGGCAATTTGATCGGATATGGCGGCAGTCCGCCCTTTTTCCGTTAGTGCCCAAATCCCTCTGACAGTTTTATCAATGTACCCTTCATACGTCAGATAATTTCTAGCCCATGCGACTTCGTTGTCAAATTTCTTTGTTTTCGTTTCGCCGCGCACTTCATTGATTACGGCATCAGACAAATTCAAATCTGCAACAATTTGATTGCGAACCTGTTCCGGTGTCCCTGATCCGCCAATCGATTTCAAAGCGGTGATTAAGGGAACAAACCATTTCAAAAAACTAGCTGTCGAAGTTTTTCCGCCAGACGCAGCGGCGTTGCCAGCGTTATTGGAAGTAGTCCAAGCCTGGTAAGATAGTTCGGGAAAACTGCGGAGCGGGCTATCACTCTTTTCAAAACTGTCTTTACATATTGAAATCAGTTCCAAATAGATTTTTGCGTTTGGAACCTGCTTCAAGTTAGAAACCTTCAGCAACTCGGTATGATACGGGTTGTTTTTGTTGAACAAGAAACTTCTATTGGTTTGATCAAGATTCAGATATGCAAATGGGCGAACCCAAAATAAACCCATGGTTATATTCCATTTGATTCCAAGTTGACTTCGCACCTTGTCATAGCAGCCAATGAATGCGGTTTTGGAAACTTCTGATGGCCCGTCTGCATATTTCAGTGCCGCGTCGAAGACATCCCACAGATTGGATATGTCGTCAGGTTTTCTATCCGCTTTATAGCCGTAAAACCAAGCCCGCATGTTGTTTAACACTGGAATCCCATCGAAACTATCTGGCACCTTGGTCTGCACACCCAACTTGGCTCTTATCTCGTTCATGATCGCTTTGCGATTTTCATCGGTAATGCCTTTATTGAAGCAGCCAAATACGGTGAATGGACAAATATCGGCTTCTGGCACACCTTTATCCGTAAAAGGGTACTTTATTCCCAAGCTTTCGTAAACACTCTGAAGTATCGATAGTAACTCAGAACGTTTATCTTTATATAGGAATAACTTATCAGCAAACTCCATATAAAAATTCGTCCAGGCAAAGGATTCTGATATTTGTGCCGTTGAATTCATATTCATCCTACCTCGCATACTTTGGTTATTTGTTTCCAGCACGGCTTTTTAAGCACAACTATCCAATGTAACAGGGTATACTGCTTTATGTTTTTAGTTTCCATACTCTTTCGCAAAATCCTTCCCATTCTTACCCATTTCCCGATTTCCGCGAAAAAGTTCGCCCCCCGGGGGTGCAAAAATCGCCTGAACCGAAGTCCAGGCGAACATAAAGCTCACTATCCAATTTATCCTCAATCTTGCAAACCCTATTAAATCAGCTTATTTCTTCTCTATCACGGCTACTGTCTCAACGTGCCATTTGATAAAATCGTAATACTGATACGCGAAATTGATGTTTTGCGGAAAGGTTCAGCCCCCCCTTAAATATAAATGGAGCAACTTCTGCTGATTGATTTATCCTTTGCCCTATAAAATTGTCCGATTTTATTTTGCCATTCCACCGCCTCCAATTCCCGCTATTCCAGTAAGAACGTCTACAATAGCGCCGAAAATTGACAAGTTTACTGGATGACTATTTATTTACTGCTCCTGTTGTAAATGGCAAAAAAATACTTACAGCAAAAGAAAATTCGATTGACGGCTTGTAGCCCACAATGTATAAACGTAAGCACCGGATAAAAAGGTGTCCATTGTGCAGGAAAAAGCCGAAGTGGCTCGAATCCTATTTTGAATAGCATCTTAAATATTGTATTCGCTTAAGAATATTGTTACGCCGACCTTGGGGCAGATGGGAAGATAAACATTGCATGACTAATATTAGCTTGAAGACAAAGATGAGCTTTACGATTTGCCTTGTGGTAGTCACCTTAATGTGCCTCATGGCTTGGCTTGCAGCAAATTATTTTGAATCAAAATTTAAAGAAACAATCTCAGTTCAGCAATCAACTTTAGTCAGCTCAATGGCAACCGAAATTGACAACAAACTCGACACCGTGCACAGAACGCTGATTGAGCAAACGCTCCTGGTTACGCCGGAGATTGCCACTAACTCAGGCAAGGCCCAGGCCTTCTTAGATCAGCAGCTCGGCCTGCAATCCATTTTTGATAATCACATTTTTTTGTTTACGCCGGAAGGAAAAATTCTTGCTGAATCCCCGTATGTCCCCGATCGTCACAGTCTTGACTTTTCTTCGCGCGAATATATCCAAAAAACGCTTTCAACTGCAAAACCCTATATTTCAGCCCCCTACGTTTCCTCACAGGAGCATCATCACCCGAGCATTATGTGCACCGTGCCTTTGCTGGACAAAGACGGCAAAGTCGTCGTTATTATGGCCGGCGGCCTGGATCTCATGAAAGATAACTTTCTTGGAAAATTATCCGAGACGCATATCGGCCAAACTGGCTACCTGTATATTTACAACACGGACCGCACCATCATCATGCACCCGGACCGCAACCGAATTCTGCAGCAGGACGTACCGTACGGTGTCAACAAACTCTTTGACAACGCCGCCAGTGACAATTTTGAAGGAACGGCGGATACTATTAACTCGCGTGGCCTGCCTGTACTGGCAACCTTCTATCGAATCCATCTCACCGACTGGATTCTCGCGGCCAATTATCCCACTGCCGAGGCCTATGGGCCGTTGGAACGAGCAAAGCAATACTTTTTGATCGCTGTTCTGGCCAGTATCACCGTGCTGCTCGTCTGCATCCACTTCACAGTCCGCTATCTGACCACACCGTTGTTGCGCTTTACGCGGCATGTCGAGCAAATCTCGCTCAAAGAGGGATGCGACCGATTTATTGACATCCATTCAGTCGATGAAATAGGCGCCCTCTCTCAGGCCTTCAACAACATGGTCGTTGAATTGGACAAGAAAGCGGATTTATTGGAGCAAAGCGAACAGTTGTACCGCACAGTCGTCGACTTTGCCTCGGACCTGGCGTTTTGGCACAATCCAGAAGGCAAGATGCTCTATATCTCGCCGAATTGCGAACGCATTACCGGCTACAGTGATTTAGAGTTTTACAATGATTCCAAACTGCTGGGCCAAATTATTCACCCTGATGACTGTTCCATCTGGCATAATCTGGCGTACAATTCCTGGCGCGCGGGTAGGTTAGACGAGGTCATTAAACTGCGCATTATTACAAAATCCGGGGAAGTCCGCTGGGTCAATCATATTGGCCGCTACGTCTTTGACAAAAAGGGGAAATTCATGGGACTGCGGGGCAGTCTCAGTGACATCACCGAACGCCAGCAGGCCGAAAATAGATTGCTGTATTTCAGCATGCACGATTCACTAACCAGCCTTTATAACCGTGCTAAGTTCGAAGCCACCGTAAAACAGTTCAGCAGCCGCGAATATGCCCCCGTCGGCATGATGATCTGCGATATTGACGGACTGAAACTAATCAACGACACCTTTGGTCACGACCGTGGCGACGCACTGCTGATTGCCGCTTCCTCGACCATTCAAAGTGCTTTCCGTCAGCAGGACATCATCTCACGCATCGGAGGCGACGAGTTTGCCGTTCTCTTGCCCAACACTCCAATGTCTGTGCTTGAAAAAGCGGCCCAGCGTTTAAAAGACTTAATCAATCAATACAATCAAGAGCACGATTACCCCCTCCATCTTAGCATCTCTGTCGGCTATGCCGTTAGCGAGAACGGGACCGGACTAAACGAGCTGTTCAAGGAAGCAGACAATAACATGTACCGCGAAAAACTACACGCAAGCCAGAGCAACCGAAGCGACATCGTCAAAGCATTAATGAATACAATGCAGGCGCGCGATTTTATTACAGAAGGCCACGCTGAACGCCTACAGGATTTAGTCGCATCCATTGCCACGGAAATCGGCCTTTCTACCAACAAACTTGATGATTTGCGGCTGCTTGCAAAGTTTCATGATATTGGCAAAGTCGGCATTCCGGATGCAATTTTGCTCAAGCCGGGCCCATTGACTGCCGAAGAATATCTGCGCATGCAAAGTCACAGCGAAATTGGCCGCCGCATCGCCCAATCGGTGCCTGATTTATTGCCGATTGCAGATTTAGTTCTAAAACATCACGAATGGTGGAACGGCACCGGATATCCATTAGGACTTAGTGGGGACGGCATTCCTCTGGAATGCCGCATTCTGGCGATTGTCGATGCTTATGACGCCATGACAAATGACCGCCCTTATCGAGTCGCCATGCCGCATGAAAAGGCGATTAATGAAATTCAGCAATGCGCGGGAACGCAGTTTGATCCATCACTTGTGGCCGTATTCCATCGCATCACAAAAGCTCGCCAGCAAGCGGCCACTACTCTGGAATAAGGAAAAAGCGCCTCGCTCTGAACAAAAGGTTCGACCCCCCGGGGGTGCAAAAAATCGCCCGAACCGAAGTCCAGGCGAAAATACAGCACGCTATCAAATTTTCTCATAATCTCGCAAAGCCAATTAAATCAACTTATTTCCTCTCTATCATCGCAACGCACTCAACGTGATACGTCTGCGGGAACATGTCGACCGGCTGGACCTCGCGCGTGGCATAGCCGAGATCTTCGAGTATCGCCAGATCGCGGGCCAGCGTCGCCGGATTGCAGGAGACATAGACCAGTCGGCTTGGCGCCAGTTCGGCGGCCGTCCGCAGCACCGACTCTTCACAGCCGGCCCTCGGTGGGTCGAGGACGATCACGTCGGGCCGGACGCCCTGCTCCTGCAGCTCGCGGATCTTTTCCGCCACGTCGCCGGCCAGGAACGTCACGTTGTGAATCTGGTTGTTCACGGCATTGCGTCCGGCATCCGCCACCGCCGCCGTTGAATACTCGATCCCGTAAACATGGGCGGCCTGCTCCGCCAAAAACAAACTGATCGTGCCCGTGCCGCTGTAAAGATCGAAGACGATTTCCCGGCCGGTCAGGCCGGCCTTGGCGACCGCTTGTTCGTACAGGACCTGTGTCTGCGCCGCATTCACCTGAAAGAACGATTCGGCGGAAATCTGGAACGAAAACCGGCCGATCCGGTCGTGAATGACCGGTTCTCCCCACAGCACCCTGGTTTCCCGACCGAGGATCACATTGGTCCGGGCCGGGTTAATATTTTGCTGGATGGAAGTCAGCTCCGGCATCTCCAGCCGGAGTTGCCGCACCAGTTCACTATTTCCCGGGAAATCTTTTTCCGTTGTCACCAACACCGCCATGACTTCGCCGGTCGCGATCCCCACCCGTCCCAAAACATGGCGCAGGATTCCCTGTCCGGTCCGCTCGTCGTAAGGCTCGATGCCGATGTTGCCGGCGAGCCGTCGCACTGCCGCCAGCAGCCGGTCGTTCGTTTCCTGTTGGATCAGGCATTGATCCGTCGGCACGATCGCATGGCTGCCCGCAGCGAAACAGCCGGTAACAATCTCGCCGCCGCGGCGGCCGACCGGGAACTGGGCCTTGTTGCGATAACGCCAGGGATTCGTCATCCCCAGCACAGGCTGGACCGGAACATCGGCCAGCTTGCCGATCCGTTGCAACGCGTCCTGTACCGCCTGCCGCTTGACAGCCAGTTGCCCTTCATAAGACAAATGCTGCAGCTGGCAGCCGCCGCAGGCTTCATAGACCGGGCAAGGCGGCGTCACCCGCTGCAGATTGGCAACATCGACCTGCAATAGAGTTCCCCGGGCAAAATTGGTCCGCACCTCTTCGATCCGGGCTGTGATCGTTTCACCCGGCAACGCGTAGCGAACGAACACAGTGAACCCGTCGATCCGGCCCACGCCTTCGCCCGAGTGTCCGAGACCGTTGATGGAAAAAGTATAAGTCCGGCCGAGTTGAACCGGTCGGACTTTTTTGTTTGGATTCGGTGCCTGTCGCTGGCGGGACATAAATGTTGCGCTCCTTTTACATTCCGGCGAGTTTTTCTTTGAGGATCCGGTTCACCAATTCCGGATTGGCCCGGCCTTTGGTCTGGCGCATGATCTGCCCCACCAAAAAGCCGATGGCTTTCTCCTTGCCGGCCTTGAAGTCGGCGACCGACTGCGGGTTGGCGGCGATCACCGCTTCCACGATGCCGCCGAGCTCGCCTTCGTCACTCATCTGGACCAGCCCTTGCTCTTTGATGATCACTGGTGCCGGTTTGCCTTCGTTCCACATCGATTCGAACACCGATTTGGCGATCTTGCCGGAAATCGTGCCTTTGTCGATCAGGGCGATCATTTCCGCCAAGTTGGCCGGCGGAACCGGACAATTCCGGATATCCAGCGCACAGGCGTTGAGGTGCTTGGACACCTCGCCCATCAGCCAGTTGGCCGCCGCTTTCGCGTCCGCGCCGGCTGCCACCAGTGCGTCATAATAATCGGCCATCGGCCGGGTCGCGGTGATGACTTCGGCATCGTAGGCGGACAAGCCCTGATTTTCCATCAGGCGGGCTTTACGCGCATCCGGCAGTTCCGGCAGCGATTGGCGGATCGCCTCCACCCGTGCTGGGTCGACGATGATCGGCACCAGGTCCGGTTCCGGGAAGTAACGGTAATCCTGCGCCTGCTCCTTGTTGCGCATCGACAGCGTCACGCCGCGAGCGTCATCCCAGGTGCGGGTTTCCTGGATCACCCGGCCGCCTTCCTCGAGAACCTCGGTCTGGCGTTCGACTTCATATTCCAGCGCCCGCTGCACGGCTTTGAACGAGTTGACATTCTTGATCTCGGCCTTGGTGCCGAATTCCTTCTGCCCGACCGGACGCAGGGAGATGTTGGCGTCGCAACGCAAGCTGCCCTCTTCCATCTTGCAGTCGGATACATCGATGTAGCTCAGGATGCTTTTGATTTTCTCCAGATAGGCCTTGGCTTCCTCCGGGGTCCGGATGTCCGGCTCTGAAACGATCTCCAGCAGGGGAACGCCGGTCCGGTTGTAGTCAACCAGCGCGTATTCCGAGTTGGAGATGGTGCCGGAGTGAACCAGTTTGCCGGCGTCTTCCTCCATATGGACGCGGGTGATGCCGATACGTTTGGTCTGCCCGTTGACTTCGATGTCGAGATAGCCGTGCTCGCAGATTGGCAAGTCGTATTGCGAGGTCTGGAAGTTTTTCGGCAAGTCCGGATAATAGTAGTTCTTACGGTCGAATTTGCTGTACGGGGAAATCGTGCAGTTCAGGGCGATGCCGGTCCGGATCGCGAATTCCAGCACTTTTTCGTTCAACACCGGCAGCACGCCGGGCAGGCCGAGACACACCGGACAAACGTGTGTGTTCTGCTCGCCGCCGAACTCGGTGGTGCAGCCGCAAAAAATCTTGGAAGCGGTTTTCAGCTCCGTATGGACTTCCAAACCGATGACTGTTCCAAATTCCATGTTCAGTCCACCTCCCGGATCGACGCCATCTGTTTGTGGTAATCATGGGCCTGTTCGAATTCGTAGGCCACCTGCAGGATCTTTTCTTCCGACAGGTGCGGTCCGATGATCTGCATGCCGACCGGCAGCCCGTCGGCGAAACCGCACGGCAACGACAACGCTGGCGTGCCGGCGAGGTTGACGGGGATCGTGCACACGTCCATCAGGTACATGGCCAGCGGATCGGCAACTTTTTCGCCGATCTTGAATGCCGTGGTCGGCGCGGTGGGGGCGATGAGGACATCCACCTGTTGGAACGCCCGGTCAAAGTCCTGTTTGATCAGGGTCCGGACTTTCAGCGCCTTCAGGTAATAGGCGTCATAATAACCGGAACTCAGGGCATAGGTTCCGAGCATGATGCGCCGCTGGACCTCCGGCCCGAAGCCTTCGGCCCGGGAGCGCTTGTACATCGAAACGATGTCGGCGCCTTCACCGCGATGGCCGAACCCGACGCCGTCGTAACGGCCCAGGTTGGAGCTGGCTTCCGCCGTGGCGATCAAATAATAGGCGGCCAGTGCGTACTGCGTGTTCGGCATCGATACTTCGACCAGTTCGGCGCCCATGGCGACCAGTTCGTCGATGGAGCGGCGGATCGCCGTTTCGACGGCCGGTTCCATGCCGGGCATGAAGTATTCGCGGGGCAGGCCGATCTTCAGGCCTTTGACGCCCGTGCCCAGGTTTTTTGTATAATCGGGTACTGGGGCATCGATCGAGGTCGAATCGCGGCGGTCATGGCCGCTGATCGCCCCGAGTACCAATGCGCAATCCCGGACATCTTTCGCAAACGGTCCGATCTGGTCGAGCGAGGACGCATAGGCAACCAACCCGTAGCGCGAAACCCGTCCGTAAGTCGGTTTGAGGCCGACCACGCCGCAATAAGCCGCCGGCAGGCGGATCGAACCGCCGGTGTCGGAGCCGAGCGACCAAATCGCTTCGCCCGCCGCCACCGCCGCGCCGGAACCGCCGCTGGAGCCGCCGGGAACCCGGTCGGTGTCCCAGGGATTGCGGGTCACAAAAAAGGCGGAGTTTTCAGTGGACGAACCCATCGCGAACTCGTCCAGATTCGCCTTGCCGACGATCACCGCGTCGTCCGCCGCCAGTTTTTCGGTAATGGTAGCGTCATACGGCGGCACGAAGTTCGCCAGAATTTTGGAGGCGCAGGTCGTCTTCACGCCGTTGGTGCACATATTGTCTTTCAACGCGCCGGGGATGCCGGCCAGCGGAGCGATCGTCTCGCCCCGGACGATCTTGGCGTCCACCGCCGCGGCCTGTTGCAGCGCCGTTTCCGCCATGCGGGTGATGAAGGAGCGGATTTTCGGTTCCGCCTTCTCCGTCCGGTCCAGAACCGAGCGGGTGATCTCCGTCGCTGATACTTCGCGGCGGGTCAGTTTGTCATGCAGCTCATGCGCTGTCAGTCGAAAAAGTTCCATGTCTCGTCCCTCCGCTATTCCACGATTTTCGGCACTTTGAAGAAGCCGTTCTCGGGCTCCGGCGCGTTCTGCAGCGCCGCTTCCCGAGGCAGGGACGGTTGGACGACATCCGGCCGCATCACATTGCGGAGGTCGAGAACGTGCGCCATCGGTTCGACACCCGAAGTATCGACCTGGTTCAGCACATCGATGTATTCAAGGATCGCATCCAGTTGTTCCGTGTACTTGTCGAGTTCCTGATCCGACAGTTCGAGCCGCGACAGCAGCGCCACGTGTTCGACGTCCTTGCGGTTCAGTTTCATTTCGCCACCACCCATTATGTCGTTATTTCAATTTGCTACAGACTGTTGAGAAAGGTCCAGATGCAAGGAACGACGAGGCTTGCGCAGCGCCGCGCACTCTTAGTGCGCAAGCAAGCAAACGCAGTCGTGAGAGCGCAGTTCTTACGCTTTAGCGTTTAGAACTGCGGCCTGCTCCTTGCGAGTGCATAGCAGATGGGCCTTTATCAGCAGTCTGCTGATTGGTATATTATAGCACGCCATCTTCCAGCATTGCCAGAAACTCTTGCTCCGTCAGCACCGTCACACCCAGTTCCCGGGCTTTGGCCAACTTGCTGCCGGCCTCGGCGCCCGCCACGACGAAGTCCGTCTTGCGGCTGACCGAGGAAGCCGCCTTGCCGCCACGTTTTTCAATTTCCGCCGAAGCCTCGTCCCGGCTCAGTGTCGACAGGGCGCCCGTCAGCACGAAGGTCTTGCCGGCAAATATCTGCGGCGGCAGATCGTCCGCCTGTTTTTCTTCCATGAGAACACCGGCTTGCCGCAGTTTGTCAATCAAGGCCAGATGTTCCGGCTCGGCGAAATAGCCGACCACGCTTTCGGCAATGCGCGGTCCGATATCGGGGATCTGGACCAGCTCCTCCAGGGACGCTTCCGCGATCGTTTCCATTTTACCATAGGCTTTCGCCAGGATTCCGGCCACCTTCGCCCCGACAAACCGGATGCCCAGTGCGAACAACAGCCGCCCCAATCCCGCCTCCCGGCTTGCGGCGATGGCCTGCACCAAGTTGGCGGCGGATTTTTCCCCCAGCCGTTCCAGTTTCGCCAATTCATCGACGTTCAGGGAATACAGATCGGCGGCGTCATTGAGCAGTTCCGCGTTCAGCAACGATTCAATGATCGACGGACCCAGGCCGTCGATATCCATCGCATCCCGCGATACGAAATGAATCAGGCCTTCCCGGGCCATCGCCGGGCAAGCGGGGTTCACGCACCGGTGCGCCGCCTCGCCCGGTTTTCTCACAACCGGCTGGCCGCATTCCGGACAGGCCGGCGGCATGATGAATGCCCGCTCCGTTCCCGTCCGCTTCTCCGCCACGACGGCGACCACTTCCGGGATCACTTCGCCCGCCTTGTGGATGATGACTGTATCGCCGATCCGCACGTCCTTGTCGCGGATAAAGTCTTCATTATGCAAGGTTGCCCGGCTCACGGTCGACCCGGACAGCAGCACCGGCCGCAGGATGGCGGTGGGCGTCAGCACGCCGGTCCGACCCACGCCGACGAAAATATCCTCGACGACCGTCGCGGCCTCTTCGGCCGGAAACTTCCAGGCGATGGCCCAACGCGGTTCCTTCACGGTATTGCCCAGTTCCTCCTGCAACGCCAGCGAATTGACCTTGACGACCAGGCCGTCGATATCGTAGTCCAGTCCTGTCCGCCGGTCCGCCCAGCTTTCGCAATAGGCGACGACCTCCTCAATGGTTGAAAAGGTCCGGTGGTTCGGGTTGATCCGGAATCCGGACCGGCCCAGACCCGCCAGCACTTCGGCGTGCGTCCGGAACGGCAGCCCCTGCCGCTGGCCGATCCCATAGGCAAAGAAATCGAGGGTCCGGTTGGCCGTTACTTTGGGATCCAGTTGGCGCAGCGACCCGGCGGCCGCGTTGCGGCAATTGGCGAACAACACCTCGCCGGCCGCCGACCGTTGCCGATTCAGCCGGTCAAAGGCCCGGCGGGGCATGAATACTTCCCCCCGCACCTCAAAATAAGCCGGCAGGGCTTCCGAATCCTGAAGCAACAGCGGAATGGCCCGGATGGTCCGCACATTCAACGTGACATCCTCGCCGACTTCGCCGTCGCCCCGCGTCGCCGCCCGGCTGAGCCGACCGCTTTCATAAATCAGGTTGACCGCCAGCCCGTCGATTTTCAGCTCGACAATATATTCCACGGCGTCGCCGACGGCGGAACGCACCCGGTTGTCGAACGCCCGCAGCTCACCGGCGGAAAACACGTTGCCGAGGCTCAGCAACGGCGCGGCGTGGGTCACTTTCTCGAACCCGGCCAGCGGCTGCCCGCCGACCCGTTGCGTCGGTGAATCCGCCGTCACCCACTCGGGGTGCGCCGTTTCGACTTCCTGCAGTCGCCGCATCAGGCGGTCGAATTCGGCGTCGCTGATGAGCGGCGTGTCCAGCACATAGTACTGATGATTGTGCCGATGCAACTGTTCGCGCAGTTCCTGGAGTTCCTGAAATTCGGTCGATTGATCATGACGGGTATCCATCGGCTTTGCGCCTCCTGATTTTAGTGCGCCGCTTCAACGGGCGACAGAACCGGCCAACCTACGCCTTACGAATTGGGGCGAATTTGACGGCCAAGGCTTTGATGCCTTCGCCGGGGAAGGCGATCTTGACTTCCTGATTGTCGCCGCTGCCCTTGACTTCGACGACCATGCCGATTCCCCATTTGCCATGGGCGGCTTTATCGCCGACCTTCCATTGCACAGCCGGCCCGCCGGAACCCGCAGCGGCCGGTTTCGGGGTTGGCGCCGGACGCAATATCGACGGGGCGACCGGTGACAACTGACGCGGCGGCAAATGCAGTTGCTGGCTCGGCCCCGGCTTGATCGGTCGCTTAAGTTTTTGTTCCAGCAAGGATTCCGGGATTTCCGACAGGAACCGCGACGGGCGGTTCACCTGGACTTCTCCGTAGATCATGCGGCTCTGGGCGCGGGTCAGGAAGACGTTGCGCTGAGCGCGGGTGATGCCGACATAGCAGAGACGTCGTTCCTCCTCCATCTCGTCCGGACTGTTCAGGGCGCGGAAATGAGGGAAAATGCCTTCTTCCATCCCGATCAGGAACACAGTCGGGAATTCCAGTCCCTTGGCTGAATGCAGAGTCATCAGCATCATCCGGTCGGTTTCCAGGTCGGCGGAATCGATGTCCGCTACCAGGGCCACGTGGTTCAGGAATGCTTCCAGCGAGTCCTCTTCTGTCTCGGTTTCTTCCGCCGTGATGAATTCGCGGGCCACCGTCAGCAATTCCTGCAGGTTTTCCACCCGGGCCTGCGCCTCCGGCGTTCCTTCCTGCTCCAGTTCGGCCACGTAGCCGGATTCTTTCATCACCCGGGTGATCAGGTCGGCTACCGATTCTTTGTCCGCCGCTTCCCGCAGATGGTCCAGCAGTCGCGCCAAATCCGTCAGGGCGTTTTTCGCCTTGGCGCCGATCGTTGTCACTGTATGCAACTGTTTGCAGACATCGTACAGGGACAGTCCCGCCTGGTCCGCCGCCGCCTGCAGGTGCCCCAGTGAGGTATCGCCGATGCCCCGGCGCGGTACATTGACGATGCGCCGGAAGCTGACCGAATCGGCCGGATTCTGGATCACCCGCAGATAGGCCAGCATGTCCTTGATTTCCTTGCGATCGTAAAATTTCACGCCGCCGACGATGGTGTAGGGAATTCCCTGCTTGAGCAGTTCTTCCTCCATCGCCCGCGACTGTGCATTGGTGCGGTAAAGCACCGCCATCCCGCCATAGGGCTGCCGCTGCACCGTATGCAGCCGCACGGCCTGTTCCGCCACGAACCTCGCCTCGTCGTGCTGATCGCCGGCGACATGGAGCGCGAGCGTCTCGCCGGCCGGGTTTTCCGTCCACATGGTTTTCGGTTTGCGGCCGGTGTTGTTGTCGATGACAGCGTTGGCGGCGTCCAGGATGATCTGGGTCGAGCGGTAGTTCTGTTCCAGCTTGATGACCGCCGCTTCCGGGTAATCCTTTTCGAAATCCAGAATATTGCTGATGTCTGCGCCCCGCCAACCGTAAATGCTCTGGTCCGCATCGCCGACCACGCACAGGTTGCGATGCTTCGCCGCCAGCAGCCGGGTCAGCGTGTACTGGGTATGGTTGGTGTCCTGGTACTCGTCAACCAGGATATACCGAAACCGCTGCTGATATTTTTCCAGCACGGCCGGATACTCTTCAAGCAGCCGCACCGTCACGTTCATCAGGTCGTCGAAATCCATGGCGTTGTTGGCCAGCAATTTCTTCTGATACAGTTCGTACACCGAGGCAACCCGCTGCTGATAGTAATTGTCGGCCTGCGCGGAAAATTGCGTCGGCGTGATCAGCTGGTTCTTCGCATTGGAAATCGTGCCGGCCACGCCGCCCACGGAAAACTGACGCTCGGGCAGCTCCAGCTCTTTCAGGCACTGCCGGACCAGCAGCTTGATGTCTCCTTCGTCATAAATGGTAAAGTGCCGGCTGTACCAACCGGTCGCTTCGACCTCCATCCGCAGAAATCGGGCGCAAAAGGCGTGAAAAGTACTCAGCCAGATTTGCCGGGCCGTCGGGCCGACGATATTTTCCACCCGCTGCTTCATCTCGGCGGCAGCTTTGTTCGTAAAAGTGATGGCCAGTATTTCCCACGGTTTTACGCCCTGTTCCAGCAGATAAGCGATACGGCTCGTCAGCACGCTCGTTTTGCCCGATCCCGCTCCCGCTACGACCAGCAATGGCCCGTTGATATGGGTGACCGCCTCCATTTGGCAAGGGTTGAGGCGTTTTGTATAGTCGCTCCGCACTTTTTTCCTCCAGTCTGTTTTGCCGAATCCGATACGTTTACAATAGATTCTCCGCAGTTGCGCATTTTCCTGCCGGATCTTCCAGAACATATGTTTGATTTTTGTTCAATGATTGCATATAATGTTGCTGAAAAGCACCGCCCGAAGGAGGCCGCTAAAATGGATCAAATCGAAAAACTCGCTTTGCTCGGTGAAAGCGCCAAATATGACGTCTGTGCTTCTTCGTCGGCAACTCCCAAAAAATTCTCCGACGCCGGCATCGGCCGCACCGTTCCCAGCGGGATCTGCCATTCGTTCACGCCGGACGGCCGTTGTGTTTCCCTGTTCAAGGTTCTGTTGAGCAACCACTGTGAAAAAGACTGCCTGTACTGCCCCAACCGGGCTGGCCGCGACGTGCCGCGCAGCCGGTTCGCGCCGGAGGAACTGGCCGGACTGTTCATGGAATTCTATCGCCGCAACTATGTGGAAGGATTGTTTCTCAGTTCCGGCGTCCGGCACTCGACCGGACGGACGATGCAGGAACTGCTGGAGACTGTGGAAATCCTGCGGTTCCGATATAAATTTGGCGGCTATGTCCATCTGAAGATATTGCCCGGTGCCGGCGAGGCGGAAACGGAGAAAGCCGTGGAACTCGCCAATCGGGTCTCGCTGAATATGGAGGCGCCGACCGCTGCCCATCTGGCCCGGCTCAGCCGCAGCAAAAACTTTGCCGGCGAGATCATGGGCGGAATCAGCCGGATTTCCCGCTATGTCCGTCGGCAGCCGGGCGTCAGTCACTCCACCCAGTTCATCGTCGGCGCGGCCCAGGAATCCGACCGCGACATTCTGGGTTCCACCGTCCGCCTGTATTCGGATTACGGGCTTAAGCGCGCCTATTTCAGCACATTCCAGCCGGTCCCGGGCACGCCGCTCGACGGGCTGGCCGGCGCGCCGCTGCTGCGGGAGCACCGTCTGTACCAGGCCGATTTTCTCTTCCGCTACTACGGGTTCCAGATGCAGGAGCTGGCATATGACGCGACCGGCAATCTGGATTTGTCGACCGATCCCAAGCATGCCTTCGCCATCCGGCATCCCGAACTGTTTCCACTGGAAATCAACCGGGCCTCGCTGGCGGAATTGCTGCGCATCCCCGGCATCGGTCCCCGTTCCGCGAAAAAAATCGTTGGTTTGCGGCGGGAAGCCCAGTTTCGTGCCGTGGAGGACCTGGCCCGGATCGGTGTGGTCACCAAACGGGCGTTGCCGTTCATTCTGGTTCAGGGCAAACACTTCTCCGCGTTGGCAACGCGGCCGCGCCGCGCCAATGGGTCCGTGCAAACGAGTTTATGGGGGGATGAGGCATGATCGTTTGTTCCGCTCGTCCCGACAGCCTCCTCAAAGCTGCACTGCTCAGCGAATTGACCGGGCTGCCTGTCGGTTGGCGGGATTCGGGCCAGCAGGCGGATCTGTTCGCCTTGGCCGAGGAAATCGATGCCGACACACAAAGCCTGCCCCAGCTTCTCACCGACCTGGCTGGCCGGACCGGCGCCGACTATAGCTGGCTCAGCCGGTCCCCGGGCCGCCGTCTGGCGCTCATGATCCTGTTTAACCTGCGCAATCAAGCGATCGATAGCGTACCGGTCATTATCGCCGCGCTGGCCGAAGCTCTGAAATACGGCCCCGGCTACTGTCTGTGCGGCCGTGGTCGCGCCAGTGCCGTTTTCCGGCGGCGCAGCCGGGAAGTGGGCACTGAGATCCACCGGATGATGGGCCTGATCCGCTTCGAGGAAACCGCCGACGGCGATCTGGTGGCCCGACCCCAGCTCTTCCATCAAACCGCCGACGTTCTGCTGCGCAAATTTCAGCTGCGCTATCCCGGGCGGCGGCTGGTGTTCATCCTGGCCGACGCGGCATTCGTGTGCGGGCAGGGACAGGTCCGGCAGATCGAAATAAAGGATTTGCCGCCCGGTTTGTTGAATTCAACAGATGATTTTTCCCGCCTGTGGGAGACCTATTACCGTTCCCAATACATTCCCGCACGGAAAAACATCCGGCTGGCTTCGCATTTCATCCCCAAGAAATATTGGGACTGGCTGCCGGAAGGAAAAATTTTGGAACAGGAAGCTAAGAAGTGAAAGAAGCATTGAGTCGTGTCTGGCGGGCCATTATCGAATTTGAGCTGATCGAGGCCAATGATCGGATCCTGATCGGCCTGTCCGGCGGCAAAGACAGTTTGCTGCTCGCCTATATCCTGTCCGTGCTCCGGCGGCATTCGCCGCGGCCGTTTACGGTCGGTGCCTTTACCATCGACACACGGTTTGGCGAAGAGTTTCCCCGGCCGGCCTTGCAGGACTTCTGCGATCGTCTGGAGATCCCTTTCGACTCGACGACCGTGGATATTCCCCGCGCCATCGCCGTCTCCGCGTCGCAGGATGCCTGCGCGACCTGTGCCTTCTTCCGGCGGGGAGCACTGAACCGGGTTGCCCGGGAACGCGGCTACAATAAAGTTGCCCTGGCCCATCATCATGACGATGCCGTGGAAACCTTTATGATGAGCCTGTTTTATTCCGGCCGCCTGAAAACCTTTCTGCCGAAAACGCCGCAAGAACGCAGCGGTGTCACCATCATCCGACCGCTCGTCTATTTTCGGGAGGCGGAAATCATCAATCTGGTCGACCGGCTCGGCCTACAACCGCTAAAGAATCCCTGTCCCTACAACGGCAACACCAAACGTCAGGAAGTCAAGGATCTGTTGCGCGGTTTCGAGGCCAAGGATCCGGAATACTACCGTCGGATCTCCGCTGCCATGCGGGGCGGTGACAGCGCCGAACTTTGGCCCGCCGAACCCAGCCGTTACGACCTGAAGGGAAAATATCTCAAGTTCCGGGGGTACCCGTTCAAGTAAGGATCGACTGAAAAACCGGGAGGAATGGCGTGACACTCCGAAAGAAAACCTTGTTGGTCATCTGTCTGATCGTCGTCTCCTTTAGCTTGGTCTTGGTGCTATCCGCTAACCAAATTCTGCTTAGCGGCTTTTTGCTTGTGGAAAACCGCGAGTCGGAAAAGAATCTGCAGCGGGCCATGAACGCGATCAAGGCCGAAGAGGCTTCGCTCGCGGCATTTCTGGAAGATTGGGCCGTCTGGGACGACACCTATCAATTTGTGGCCGGCGCCAATGCCGACTATCTCAAAAAAAACCTGACGGCTTCGACTTTTTTGACCCAACGCCTTCAGCTGATGGCCTTTCTGGATCCTGCCGGACGGATTGTGCATGCCGTCTTGTTTGATCCGGCCACCAAAACAACCCGGAATATTCCTGCCGCCCTGGAAAGTGCTCTTAAGCCCGGCTCCATCCTGTTGTCCCACTCAACTGCCGACAGCACCGTACAGGGGTTGATCAATCTGCCGGAAGCCCCGTTGCTGGTTGCTTCCCGGCCGATCTTGGACAGTGAGCACAAACAGGCGCCACGGGGGAGCATGGTGATCGGCCGATTCCTGCATTCCGCCGAACTGGCCAGGATCGCCAACATTACGCATCTGTCGCTCGCCCTCGTTCCTTATGATGCCGCGTTGGGCCTGACTGTGGAGAAGCCGGTTCGTATCGAGCCGGTCAGTGAAGAAATCATTGCCGGCTACGCGCTGCTTTCGGATATCCGGGGAAACCCCGCCCTGCTGCTTAGAGTGGAATCCCCCCGATCCATTTATTCGCAGGGAAAACGCACCGTGCAATATTTTCTGTACCTATTGCTGGCGTTCGGCGTGCTGATCGGCCTGGTCAATCTGCTGCTGCTCAAACGGACCGTCTTATCCCGGCTGTTCCATCTGGGTGGCCAGGTGACCCAAATCGGCCGGAGCAACAATCCCTCGCTGCGGGTGCAGCTATCTGGCAATGACGAATTGTCCAGCCTGGCCAAATCCATTAACCGCATGCTGGCAGCGCTCGAAACGGTCCAGAACGAATTGACGGACAGTGAAGCCGCGACCCGGGCCTTGTTGGATGGGATGCCGGATTCGTTACTCCGTCTCGACCGTTCCGGAATCATTCTCGATTTCAAATCATCGCCGCAACGGTCGACAGCCACCCCGGCCCGCCTGTTGCCGGGCAATTCCCTGGCCGAAGTATACCCGGCAGCCTTCGCCGAACAAATGCTGGCGGCGCTGGCGCAAGCGTTTGTAACAAACCATGCGCAGTGTTTCGAACAGGAACTCGCCGTCAACAATCAGCGGACCCGGCAGGAAGTGCGCATTTCGCCGATTAGTGAAACCGAGGCGATTGCCGTACTGCGCGATTTCACCGAGCGGCGTCAGCTGGAGCAATCCCTGCAATTTTTCCATTTGCGGGACCCGTTGACGGGGCTCGCCAACCGGATGTGCTGGGAAGAAAAGCTGGCCGCGCTGTCCTTTTCTGCTGAAACTCCGGTGGGAATCATTTTGTGTGAAATCGACGAAATGCGTCTGATTTATGATAGTCTTGGGCAAGAGCAAACGAACCAGCTGCTCACCGCCACGGCCAATGTTTTGCGGTCGGTTCTCCCGCTCAACGCCACGGTCGCCCGAATCGGTCTTGACCGCTTTGCTGCGTTGTTGTCAGATATGAACGAACCGGCCGTGCTCCGCCTGGCGCAAAAAATCAGACAAGAAGTAGAACAACTCGCCACGGATCAAGTACATCTGCATTTCGGCCTCTCTCTGGGCTGCGCCTGGGGAAATCACAGCGCCGGCGGCGTACAGGAACTGCTGGGATTGGCGCAGACCCGGTTGCACCGGGAAAAGCTCGGCCGCAGCCAAGCCGCCCGCAGGGCTTTGTTTCAAAGTCTGCAAGCGACACTGGAAAACCGGGATTTTGTGATGCATCAGCACGCCGAACGGCTCTGGGCGTTGGGACGGGCAGTCGCCAAGGAGGCCGGCCTGTCCGGCAAACGGTTGCGCGATTTCAAACTGCTCACCCAGTTTCATGACATCGGCAAGGTGGGGCTGCCCGCCGATCTGCTGTTCAAACAGGAACGGCTGTCGACGGAGGATATGAGCCAGATGAAGCTGCATGTGGAAATCGGCTATCGCATTGCTCAATCCATTCCGGAATTATCCTCCATCGCCGATCTGTTGCTGAAACATCACGAATGGTGGAACGGCCAGGGTTATCCGCTGGGGCTGAGCGGCGAAGCCATCCCCCTGGAATGCCGTATCTTCGCCATTGTTGATGCCTACGACGCCATGACCAATGACCGGCCCGGCCGCAAAGCCCTCGCCAAAAAAGAAGCGGCCGCCGAATTGCGCAGATGCGCCGGCAGCCAGTTCGATCCGGAATTGGTGCAAGAGTTGTTATTGATCATCGGCGAATAATCAGGAATTCTTGTCCGCCGTCTCAACCAGGTCCATGATATCCGCCGGTTGGTGAATGACCCGCCGGGCGCCGGACTGTTGCAATTCCTCCACGGTCCGGAACCCCCAGGCCGCACCGACGGCGAACATGCCGGCGGCATTCGCCGTGCGCATATCCGTGGCCGTATCGCCCAGATACAAACATCTGTCCGGGGCGATTTTTAATGTTTGAGCGATTTCCAACGCCACCGTGGGATCGGGTTTGAGCGGCACATCCGGCCGGGCCCCCAAAACCGGCGCAAACTGCCAGCGGGGCAGCAAGGCGGCAACCATCGTCTTGGTAAACGGATCCGGTTTATTCGACAGCACCGCCAGTTTCAGGCCGGCAGCCGTCAGCCGGTCCAGCGTCTCCGCCATGCCGGAGTAGGGTTTCGTTTTTATTGCCCAGCGTTGTTCGTACTCGGCCGCCATGGCCCGCACGACCCTCTCCACCAGTTCGTCATCCGGATTGCCGGCCGGCAGAACCCGCCGCGCCAAGTTACGCATACCATCGCCAACGAAATACCGATATTTGTCCGGGTCGTGCTCCGGATAGCCGAGGCGCCGCAGCGCGGTGTTCATCGAATCGGCCAGGTCGGCCAGCGTGTCCAGAAGGGTTCCATCCAGATCAAAAATTACTGCCTCAAAATTCATTCGTCATCCTGCCTTCATGATTCAGCCTTTGCCGGGTCCGGCGTCTTGCCGCTGCGGCGTTGTTCAAGTTCCGCCAGCAAGCGGTCCAGATCGATCCCGTGCCAGGCCAGTAAAACAAGGCAATGATACCACAAGTCAGCCATTTCGTAAATGACCTCCCCGGGGCTCTGGTTTTTGGAAGCAATGATGGTTTCGGCGGCTTCTTCGCCGACTTTTTTCAGGATGCGATCCTGCCCTTTGGTGAACAGGTTCGTGGTATACGAGCCTTCTTTCGGGTTTTGCCGGCGACCCTGGATGACCCGGTACAAACCCGGCAGCACCGTTTCCGGCGTCGCCGGCCGCTCCGCAACGGTTGGATCGGCATCGCCGAATTTCCTGCTGAAACAGGAGAATGTCCCTTCATGGCAGGCGGCGCCGGTCTGCTCCACTTTGATCAGCAAAGTATCGCCGTCACAATCATAGTACATCTCCCGGACCTGCTGCGTATGACCCGACGTCGCGCCTTTATTCCAGAGTTCTTGCCGACTGCGGCTATAAAACCAGGTTGTGCCGGTTTCGATCGTTTTTCCGAGCGACTCCCGGTTCATATAGGCCAGCATCAGGACCACTCCTGTCGCCGCATCCTGGATGACGGCTGGAACCAGTCCCTTTTCGTCAAAGCGGATTCGCTCGATCATTATAACCGCACCTCAATTCCCTGTTTCCGGAGATACTCCTTCGTCTGCCGGATGCTGAATTCGCCGTAGTGGAAAACCGAGGCCGCCAGCACGGCGTCCGCCTTTCCCTTTAGCAGGGCCTCAGCGAAGTGTTCCAGGCTCCCGGCGCCGCCGGAGGCGATGACCGGAACCTCCACCATTTCGGAGACCGCCCGGTTCAGCTCATTATCATAACCATCCTTGGTTCCGTCGCAATCCATGCTGGTCAGCAATATTTCGCCGGCGCCCAGGTCAACGCCTTGTTTGATCCATTCCAGCACATCCAGTCCTGTCGGCGTCCGGCCTCCATTGACATAGACTTCCCATCGCCCCGGGCCGGAACGTTTGGCATCGACTGCCAACACGATGCATTGCCGGCCGAAGCTCTTCGCGCCGTCGGCAATCAAAGCCGGGTTTTTCACGGCCGCCGTATTCAGCGACACTTTATCCGCGCCGGCATGTAGCATGGTCCGAATGTCCTCCACGGAACGAATCCCGCCGCCGACGGTGAACGGAATGAAAACCTGGCTGGCAGTGCGTCGCACCACATCCACCATGGTGTTGCGTCCGTCCGACGAAGCCGTGATATCCAAAAACACCAGTTCGTCAGCCATTTCCCGGTCGTAAAACGCTGCCAGCTCCACCGGATCGCCGGCGTCCCGCAACGACACAAAATTGGTTCCTTTGACCACCCGTCCGTTTTTCACATCCAGACAGGGAATAATTCGTTTTGTATGCATCAGACATTTCCTCCCTGCGCAACCCGCAAGGCGTCCTTGAGAGAAATCGCGCCCGTGTACAGGGCCTTGCCGATGATGACACCCTCGACGCCTCGTTCCGTCAGCGGTTGCAACGCCTGGATATCTTCCAGCCCCCGGACGCCGCCGGAAGCAATGACCTTCAGGCCGGACTTGTCCGCCAGTTGCAGCGTCGCCGCAACATTGACGCCGGTCAGCATGCCGTCCCGGGAAATATCCGTATAGATGATTCGCGTAGCGCCGGCCTTCTTCATGCGCAACGCCAACTCATCGGCCTGAAGCAGGCCGGATTTTTCCCAGCCGTCGACCGCTACTTCGCCGTTGCGGGCGTCAATGCCGATCACGATTTGTTCGCCGTATTTCGCGCAAACCTGACTGACCAGTTCCGGCGAACGTACTGCAACCGATCCCAATATGACGCGCTGAACGCCGGACGACAAAATCGTTGCGACGGATTCCAGGGTTCGGACGCCGCCGCCCAGTTGAATCTTGACGTCGAAAGACCCGGCAATCTTCTTGACCACTTCCAGGTTTATCGGCTGCCCGGCCCGGGCCCCGTCCAGGTCCACGATATGCAGCCATTCGCTCCCGGCGTCGATCCAGCGCCGCGCCGCCTCCAGCGGGTTTTCGGCAAACACGGTTTCCCGGTCGAAGCGTCCTTCTTCCAGGCGGACGCATTTCCCGCCGCGAATATCAATGGCCGGAAAAACAATCATAATGGCATCTCCTTGAAGTTCTTCAATATTTGCAGGCCCACGCCGCTCGATTTTTCCGGATGGAACTGCACGGCCTGCACCTTGCCCCGGCCTACCGCCGCCGTAACCGTCCCGCCGTAGTCCGTCACCGCGGTCAGGATGGATTCGTCCGCCGGAACCGCGTGATAACTGTGAACAAAATACACATAGGCCGGTTGCGGAAGATTGGCGAACAAGGGACTTGCCGCCCGAAACTCCAGGTTGTTCCAACCCATGTGCGGAATTTTCAAAGTCGGCGCGACAATTTTGCGCACCAGGCCTTTGAACACACCCAACCCGGGCACTCCGGGATCCTCCTCGCTGCCTTCGAACAGCATTTGCAGGCCCACGCAAATCCCCAAAAACGGTTTTCCGGCGGCGATCACTTCGTGAATGACCGCTTCCAGTCCCCGCTGCCGCAAATTGACCATACAGTCGCCAAAAGCGCCAACCCCCGGCAACACAACCTGCTCGGCGCTAAGAACCTCTGCCGGGTCGCGCGTCACCGTCACGCTCGCCCCGACCTGTTCGAACGCTTTGGCGGCGCTGTGCAGATTGCCCATTCCATAATCAATGATTGCGATCTTTCTCATATTGCTCATCCTTTACAACATTCCCTTGCTGGACGGAACGCCCTGGACCCGCGGATCAATTTCCAGCGACTGGGCCAGTGCCCGGCCCAACGCCTTGAAAATCGCTTCGATCATGTGGTGACGATTTTTCCCGTACAGTATCCGCACGTGCAGGGTAATGCCGGCATTCACGGCCAACGCCCGCAAAAACTCCTCCACCATTTCCACATCCAGTTCGCCCACGTGACCCTGCCCCAGTTCGGCGTCGAATACCAGGAACGGGCGGCCGCTAAAATCCAGAATGACCTGGGCCAGGGCTTCATCCATCGGGACCAGGAACTGGCCATAACGGCGAATGCCCCGTTTGTCGCCCACCGCCTGCTGCAATGCCTGCCCCAGCACGATGCCGACATCCTCCACCGTGTGATGGCAATCCACCGCCAAATCGCCGGTTGCCTGGATTTTCAGCGTAAACAGCCCATGCTTGGCGAACAGCGTCAACATGTGATCGAAAAAGCCGATTCCCGTAGCGATACGGGAATCGCCGGTCCCATCCAGGGACACTGATACATCCACCCTGGTTTCCTGGGTCTGCCGGCTTACAAATCCTTCCCTGGCCGCCTCTGGATTCTTGTCACACATGGTTCGGGATCCCTCCTTGTCACGCTTCCATTATAGACCCGCAGGCCCTGCAAAACCTTGGTTTGTTCACTCCGGGTGCCGATGGTAATACGCAGGCACCCCTTCAGTTCAGGCATGGATGAAAAATCACGCACGCCGATGTGGTTATACGTCAAGATATCTTGAAGCAATTCCGGCTTCCCAACCCGAATCAGCAGGAAATTGGCCGCCGAAGGAAATACTTCAATGGCTGCCAGTTTGTCAATCGCGCCGGCCAGCTCTTCCCGGCGGCCGATCAGTTCGGGAATCGCTTTCAGTACCAGATCCCGCTGGCGGAAACAGACCTCCGCCGCGGTCAACGAAAAGGCATTATTGTGGTAGGGCAAAAGCCGTTTGCCGATTGCCGCGCAGATCTCCGGCGACGCCAGCAGATAGCCGACGCGGGCCGCCGCCAGTCCATACGCTTTGGAAAAAGTCCGGGCCACCATCAGCTGCGGAAATTCCGCCAGCCATGGCGTACAAGAGGTTCCGTAAAACTCCATATACGCTTCATCCACGAGTACCGGACAAGGGCATTGCTCAAGAATATTGCGCAACGACGCCGGCGAAATCACCGTCCCGGTCGGATTGTTGGGGTTGCATAAAATCAGCAGTTTGGCCCGGACCTGTCGTACCCTTGCCAGAATCGCCGCCGGCAACAGTTCGAAGTATTTGGTCAATGGTGCCGCAACAGGTGGCGAATCGGCCATCGCCGCGTAAGCCGGATACATCGAGAAGGATGGCCACTGATAAACCACTGGCCGCCTGGCTCCGCCAAACGTGGCGCAAACGGCGGCGATCAGTTCGCTCGAACCGTTGCCGATCAGCACCTGGTTCGCCGTCACCTGGTATTCGTCCGCCAGTAGCTTGCGCAAATTGGCTCCGCTCGGATCGGGATAGCGGGTTGATTCAACCAGTTTGAGCTGGGCCAGGATCTCCCGGCGAACCGACGCCGGCAGCTGCCCGGGCCGTTCATTGGCGTCCAGTTTGCAGAAGCAGACCTGGTCCACTCCCATAGCCTCACCCGTAAAATATTGCGGCAGCTGCTCCATTTCCGGTCTAAACATTATTATACCTACGCAATGCGATCGCCCGGGCATGCGCCGACAACCCTTCCGCCTCCGCCAGCCGCACAATATCGGCACCGACCACCGCCAGATCCGCCGGAGCATACGCAATCAGACTTGTCGTTTTACGAAAGGTGTCCACATTCAAAACCGAGGCGTAGCGGGCCGTACCGCCGGTCGGCAGCACATGGCTCGGTCCGGCGAAATAGTCGCCGAGCGGTTCCGGCGAACCGGTGCCTAGGAAAATCGCGCCGGCATGTCGTATGCCCGGCAACAAAGATTCCGGCATCTCCGTCAAAATTTCCAGATGTTCCGGCGCAGCGGCATTCACGCATTCCGCCGCCTGGGCAAGATCGCGAACCAGCAAGACCATGCCCTGACGATCCAGGGCGGTTTGCGCGGTCGCCGCCCGAGGCAGCGTCGCCAGTTGCTCCTGCAGTTCCTGTTCCACCTGTGCCGCCAAAGTTTCACTGTCCGTGACCAGAATGCTGGAAGCCAGCTCGTCATGTTCCGCCTGGCTCAGCATGTCCGCCGCCACATAGGCGACGTCGGCGCTGCCGTCGGCGACGATCATGATCTCGCTTGGCCCAGCCAGCATGTCGATGTCGCAATGGCCGTAGACGGCTTTTTTGGTCAATGTCACAAAAATGTTGCCCGGTCCGACGATCTTGTCCACTCTGGGCACCGTTGCCGTGCCGAAAGCCAGGGCGGCAATCGCCTGCGCGCCGCCAATCCGGAATATTCTTTGCACACCCGCGATTTCGGCCGCCGCCAGCACCGACGGATTCACCGACCCGTCCGGAGAAGGCGGAACCATCATGATCACTTCCCGCACGCCGGCCACCACCGCCGGAATCGCTGTCATCAGCACCGAAGAAGGATACGCGGCGGTTCCGCCCGGAACATAAATTCCCACCCGGTCCAGGGGGGTCCGCCGCTGACCGACCCAGGAACCGGTCCCACGCGAGCTGGTCCAGGGACGATCGTTTGCCAACTGTTCCTCGTGAAAACGCCGAATATTGGCAGCGGCCTGCTGCAGCCCGGCCGCCAGTTCCGCCGGTGCCGCCGCCATTGCCTGTTTCTTTTCGGCGGCCGTTACTTCCATCCCGGCCGCGGTCAGTTTCACTCCGTCGATTTTCGCCGTATATTCCAAGACGGCCTCGTCGCCCCGGCGCCGAATATCGCCGACAATGCGATCGACCAGTTGCTGCGGCGACAGTGGCTCGCCAAACGTTTTTTCAATCCGGGCCTGTACTTTTCCACTGATCACGACTTCATCAAACGCCGGCTTCCTCAACAGCCGAACAATATCGGCGTTGGCCGCGCCGCGCAGATCCACTCTTTTCAACTTTGCGATTCCTCCTCCTGCAGTGTCCGGAGCTCCTCCACCATCTGGTGAATCCGTTCAAACTTCATTTTAAAACTGACGCGGTTGGCGATGAACCGGGCCGTCGCCCGATGCAGGTTCGCCACCTCCAGCAGATGATTCTCTTTCAGGGTCCGCCCGGTCTCCACGATATCAACGATCATCTCGGCCAAGCCCACCATCGGCGCCAATTCGATGGACCCGTTCAATTTGATGATCTCCATCTGGATGCCGTTGTTGAGGAAGAACTGCTCCGCCACCCGCGGATATTTCGTAGCCACCCGCAAATGGGCATAGTCGCTGAGTTTTTCCCGCCGGAGCGCCGCCGGCACGGCCAGCATCAGACGGCACAGGCCGAATTTCATGTCCAGCAGTTCGTAAACATCCTTGCTCTCCTCCAGTAACACATCCTTGCCGATAATTCCGATGTCCGCCGCGCCATATTCCACGTAGGTCGGCAAGTCCATCGGCTTGGTGATGATGAACTGGATTTTTTTTGTTTCGTTGACAATGACCAGTTTCCGGGAATTTTCGGACAGTCCCTCGGCCGTATAGCCGAAACGGGCCAAGCGGTCTGCGGCCGGCTGAAATAATTTTCCCTTGGGCAAGGCAATGGTCAGCATGTCTTTATCGGGAGACGTCACATTCATTCCTCCTGTGTCAGCCAACTTATTATTCTTTAGTTATTTAAAGTATTAACATGTGAATTATCCTACCATACTTTTTTTGCAACGTCAATCATCACGAGACATCTTGCCAAAAAATCGCAGTAGGATTTTTCACACTTGACAAAGAATAATGACAGAGAGTGTCAAATCGTCAAAATTGATTTGACGGACAGGAGGGACAGCATGATCGTGTCACCGAAAATTCTTATTCTCAATCCCGTTTCCGACCGCCAGAAGTCGTTCATCACCCGGGTCGCCCCCGCTGCGGATATTATCACCGCGGATATCCAGGATGCCGCCGGCCCCATCGCCGATTCCGACATTTTGGTTGCTTGGGGGTTCAACAATATCCGGCCGTTTTACGGACAGGCGAAATCGCTCCGCTGGATCCATGCCCTGACGGCCGGCGTGGAAGCCCTGATTTTTCCCGAAACGCAGCAAAATCCGGTTATGATCAGCAATTCCAAAGGGATTCACGGTGTTCCCATGGCCGAGCACGTTCTCGGACTGATGCTGAGTTTCACGCGCCGCCTGCCCCAACTCTATCGCCAGCAGCTCCGGCACCAGTGGAAGCGGCCACCGATCGGCGAATTGCAGGAGATCAACGGCAAGACCATGGCCATTGTCGGGCTGGGCGCCATCGGCCATGAAATCGCCAAAAAAGCCAAAGCCATGGATATGCGCGTCATCGCAGCCAAGCGGGAAATGACACAGGAGCCGTTCGTCGACCGCCTGTATCGGCCCGAACAGCTCCTGGAAATGTTGTCTGAGGCTGATTTTGTGGTCGTCACCCTGCCGCTCACCGACGCCACCCAGAATCTGTTTGGTCGCGAACAATTCGCCGCCATGAAACCAACCGCGTTCTTCATCAATGTCTCCCGCGGCGGCGTGGTCCAGGAAGATCAGCTCATTGCCGCTCTGCAGGAAAACCGTCTGGCGGGGGCCGGTCTGGATGTGTTTGTCGAGGAACCGTTGCCGGAAACCAGTCCGCTCTGGGATCTGCCCAACGTTTTGATTACCCCGCATCTGGCCGCCATTTCGCCGGTTTATCTGGACCGGGCCCTGCAGCTGTTCGCCGAAAATCTGGCCGCGTTTATGGCCGGTCGTCCGCTGCCTACGCTCATCGACAAGCAGCGTGGCTACTAATCGATATACAGGCAGCGTTCGCAGCCGCGCAGTTTGCTCTCCCGTTCCGCCGTCGCGCGGCTTTGCTCCTGCAAGCCCAGTTCGGCGGTTTCGCCCTCGTCTCGCAACCGTTTGACGGTGGCGATGGCCTGGGGCAGCTTTCCCTCCGCCCAGCCGACATACACGCCCCGGGCAGAGCGGACCGTGTCCAGTCCTTGCCGTTCCAGAGCGAGCAGAACCCGCTCAATGCCGAGGGCAAACCCGGTTGCCGGTTGTTCACGGCCAAAGAATCCCGCCATCCGGTCATATCGGCCGCCGCCGCAGATCGGGTAGCCCAGGCCGGCTGTATACGTCTCGAATACCATTCCGGTGTAATAGTCAAAATCGCGGATGATCCCCAGGTCAAACATGACATGGCGATCAATCCCATACTTCTCCAGCAGTTGGTAGATATCAGCCAGGTTGTCCAAGGCCGCCTGGCTGATTTCATTTTTCACCCGCCGGCGCACGCTCTGCAACATGTCCAGTTTGCCGTGCAGCATCGGCAGTTGCTGCAACAGCTCCCGGTTACCGGACTCCACCCGGCATTCCGCCAACAATTCGCCCAAGCCGACCATGTTGCGTTCCACCAGGGCCTGCTTCACCTTATGGCTCAATGCTTCATCCAGTTCGGCTTCCGCCATGATCCCGCTGATGAAATCTACCTGCCCCAGACAAACCTGAAAATCGACCAGGCCTGCTGCCAACAGTGACTCGACCGCCAGTGCCACCACCTCCGCATCGGCGGCGATGCCGCCGGCGCCGAGCAATTCCACGCCCGCCTGGTAAAATTCGCACTGCCGGCCGGCCTGCGCCTCCTCCTGGCGGAAAACATTGGCCAGATAAAACAGCCGCAAGGGCAGCGGGGACTCTTTCATCCGCATCACGGCCACCCGCGCGATCGGCGTCGTCATGTCCGGCCGCAAGGCCAACATCCGACCGTTTCGGTCAAAGAAACGGAACGACGAATCATCCGCCGCCTCCGGCGCGCTGGCCCGCAACGTTTCATAATATTCAAAGGTCGGCGTAATCACTTCCTGATATCCCCACGCCAAAAATAACCGTGCCAGCTCATTTTCCACGTCGCGCTTGCGGGCCGCGTCCAGCGGCAATATGTCCTTGGTCCCGTAAGGAACCTGGGGTATGTATTCGTGTCGTGACATGCTTATTTTCCCGCCTTTGTCTTTTCTTTTCTGGCCACCGGTTCGCTGTCGCCGAAGCGTTCAAGAACGATTTTATAGCCATCCGCGCCGTACAGCAGGCAGCGTTTTACCCGGCTGATCGTCGCCGTGCTGGCGCCGGTTCGTTCCACAATGTCATCATAGATATGACCGGCCTGAACCATCCGGGCCACTTCCAGCCGCTGCGCCATCGCCTTGAGTTCGCCGATGGTGCAGATATCTTCAAAGAACTGATAACATTCCTCTTCATTCTTCAGAGACAGAATTGCCCGGAACAGCTGATCCGTCAGCGGTTCCTTGAGTTTCGGATTTGTTGGCATGCTTTCGCCCTCCCCGTTGCGTTGATGAAGAATTCGGCATTTCCGCCGACAGTTCCTGCTTTATTTCTACACCTCTTTATAACACGAAAATAACGCCGCCAAAACATGACAGTTTTTTCTTGACACTTCCCGGCCTGTTGTGTTAGCATACGGTACAACAGAATAAAACACTGAAGTGTTTTTCATCCAGAGTTGGCGGAGGGACTGGCCCAATGATGCCGCGGCAACCATCGCAAAACGCGAAACGGTGCCAATTCCTGCAGGGAGTCATCCCGGCAGATGAAGAACGGCTTGTCTTGATTGCAACGCCTCTTTCATCTGTGAAGAGGCGTTATTTTTTGTGTGAAAGGAGCAGGATTTTGTGATTAAGCTCAACGATATTCATAAAACCTACCAGGGCGAAACCGGGTCGCTGGAAGCACTGCGCGGCGTCAGCGTTCACGTCCGGGAAGGCGAAATATTCGGCGTTATCGGCAAAAGCGGCGCGGGAAAAAGCACCCTGATCCGCTGCATCAATATGCTGGAGCGACCCACCTGCGGCTCCGTGGTTGTCGACGGGGAAGAACTGACGTCCATGCCGGAGCGTCAGTTGCGGGAATCCCGCAAAAAGATCGGCATGATTTTCCAGCATTTCAATCTGCTGTCCTCACGGACCGTTTATGATAACGTCGCCTTTCCGTTGGAACTGGCGGGAAAATCAGCCGCCGAAATAGCAGCCGCGGTGAATCCCCTGCTGGAATTGGTCGGACTGGCCGACAAAAAAAACCAGTACCCGGCGCAACTGTCCGGCGGACAGAAACAGCGCGTCGGCATTGCCCGCGCCCTCGCCAACAACCCGAAAGTGCTGCTATGCGATGAAGCCACTTCGGCGCTGGACCCGCAAACCACCCACGCCATCCTCGCCCTGCTGAAAGACATCAATCAGCGGTTCGGTCTTACCATCGTTATTATCACCCACGAGATGCAGGTCATCAAGGAAATCTGCGACCGGGTCGCGGTCATCGAAAATGGCCTCATTATCGAGGAAGGGTCGGTGGTGGACTTGTTCGTACGGCCGCAGGCGCCGACGACGAAAGAATTTATCCGCACCATCATCAATCACGACATGCCGGACGTGTTCTCGGAACTCCAGTTCTCGCCGGTCCCGTTGCCCGGCAGCAGCCTGATGCTGCGGCTGTCCTTCATTGGCGCCAGCGCCAACGAACCGATCATCGCCGGTTTGATCCGGCGGTTCAACATTGATGTAAACATTCTGTTCGGCAATATCGACCATTTGAAAAGCACGCCGTTCGGCACCCTGACGATCGAATTGTCCGGTGAAGACAGTGCCATTCAGGCGGCGTTGAACTATCTGAACGCCAAAGAACTGGGAATCGAGGTGATTGGCTATGTCGCCAGAAATGCTCGCGCTGCTGGCTGAGTCCCTGGGGGAAACCCTCTATATGGTCGGTGTTTCCGCCGCCATTTCCACACTGTTCGGCGTCCCGCTCGGAGTGGTCCTGGTCACCACCAGCCGGGGCCATATTCTTGAAAATCCTCTGATCAACCGGGTTTTGGGGGCAATTGCCAACGCCACCCGCTCCACGCCGTTCATCATCCTCATGGTGGCGATCATCCCGTTGACCCGCATTCTGGCCGGAACTTCGATCGGCACCAACGCCGCGATCGTTCCGTTGTCCATCGCCGCGATTCCCTTTGTCGGCCGGGTCGTGGAATCCTCGCTGCGGGAAGTCGATTATGGATTGATTGAAGCGGCCCAGGCGATGGGTGCGTCCCCGTTTCAAATCATTCGTCTGGTCCTGCTGCCGGAAGCCATGCCGTCAATTGTGCTGGGCATTACCCTGTCGGTGATCAGTCTCATCGGTTATTCTGCCATGGCCGGCGCCATCGGCGGCGGTGGCTTGGGCGACCTCGCAATCCGTTTTGGCTATCAGCGGTTCCGCGTCGATATCATGATCGCCACGGTTGTCATTCTGATTGCACTGGTCCAGTTGGTTCAATCCGCGGGTGATTTTGTATCACACCGATTGAATAAAAAATAAAGCAAGGGGAGATCATTCATGCACATTGCCAAAAAATCGTTGGCCCTTATTCTCTGCCTACTGTTCGTGATCGCTCTGACAGCGGGATGCGGCGGCAAAACCGAACCGGCCAAGCCCGCGGCGGCGCCGGCCGCGGACAAACCTCTGAAAGTCGGAGTTACGCCCGGACCGCATGCGCAAATCATGGAAGTGGTCAAGAAAGTGGCCGAAAAAGACGGCCTGAAGATTCAAATCGTCGAGTTCAGTGACTATGTCCAGCCGAATGTCGCCCTGAACCAGGGAGATATCGACATCAACAGCTTCCAGCACCTTCCCTTCCTCGAAAATATGGTGAAGGACCGCAAGTACGACCTCGTCATGCTGGCCAAGACCTTCACCTTCCCCATGGGCATCTACTCCAAAAAAATCAAGAACATTAAAGATCTGAAAGACGGCGCCGTTATCGCCATGCCCAACGACCCCACCAACGGCGGCCGCGCGCTTCTCCTGTTCGAAAAGGCCGGCCTGATCAAACTCAAACCCGGCCTCGGCCATAAGGCTTCGGTTGTCGATATTGTAGATAATCCCCGCAAGTTCAAAATCCGGGAACTGGAGGCCGCTCAGATTCCCCGGACCCTGGAAGACATGGAAATCGCTGCGATCAATACCAACTACGCCATGTCGGCCGGCCTGGTCCCCGCCAAAGACGCCCTGATCCTGGAAGATTCCAGCTCGCCGTACGCCAACATCCTGGCCGTCCGGGGCAAGGACAAGGATAATCCGGTGTACAAGAAATTTCTCAAGGCCTATCAATCCGAAGAGGTCAAAAAGTTTGTCACCGAGCAGTTCAAGGGATCGGTCATCGTCGCCTGGTAATTGTAATATTTTGCAAAGAATATTGCAAAAATTTAATTTCTCCGTTATAATGTAACCAAAGGGTAGGCGGGGGATGAAAAGCAAAAAGGTAGTCCCGTAACAGCTACCTGAAAAACGGACAAGTCCGTAAGGGGTGATTCCATTGAAAGAGTCAATGGGAGCAGAACCACAACAGAATATGTTGTTCAGTCAGTGTCTTGAGGCACTGTAAGGTACAAAACGAGTTTGTACCGCAAGGAGTTCAGTGGTTGCGACCCTGACTCCGACAACAATACCATAATAAATAAAAGGGACGGTTTCCGCGGAAGCCGTCCCTTTCCATATCCTAATACCCGCCAAGCATTTATCACTTGAGTTCTGAAACCCGGACGGTGGGAATGGAGATAAGCGGAGGTTAAGCGAAGCGTCGAAGCGTTCTCCCATCCCACTGTCCGGGCTGCGATCCCGGCTGATTCCGTAATATTGCGCAGGTCATTCTCATTGGCCCGGTTCCGGCTTACTCCGACACTGGCGGCAATAACCATAGACTTCAAACTGATGGCTGACCGGAGTAAAACTCTGTTCCGTCATAAAGGAAGAAATTTCGGGCCCCACCGGACACCAGGGAACTTCCGTCGTTTTTCCGCAAGTCAGGCAAATCAAATGATGGTGATGAACATGTCCGGCCAGCTCAAATCTTGCCTTGCCGTCGGCCAGCAAAGTCCTTCTCACCAGCCCTTGCTGGGAATAGTTCTGCAGATTCCGATAAACCGTACCCAAGCTGACATTCGGATATTTTTCCCGAACCCTGCCATAGACTTCCTCCGCAGTCATCAGCTTCTGACTGGACTGCAACGCGTCGAGGATTGCCTGCTTTTGTAAAGTCAGACGGGTTCCCGGAGACTTCTGCCCGCTGTTCATCCCTGGGCGCCTCCCTTCGGGCGAGCTGCGACTTGCAGCAAAGAAACCAACGCATAGGTTCCTACTGCCACCATGACAATAGAGGCGCCTGACGCCAGGCGGACCGTATAGGAAAGCCACAGACCGCTAAGGGAGAAAACGATCCCCAGAAAAACCGAAATCGCCATGATTTTTTTCATGTCATAGGAGAACTGCTTGGCTATCGCCGGCGGCGCCGTCAACAGGGCAATGACCAGAATGATCCCCACCACGCGGATCAGGATTACGACCGTCACCGCCACCAGCACAAACAGCAGGTACTCCAGCAGCCGCACCGGTACGCCGGCCACGTTGGAAAACTCCTCGTCAAAAATATAGGCTTTGAATACCTGAAACAGACTGCACACCGTCAGTACCACCAACACATCCAGGCCCAGAATCAATTTCAGGTCTGCCCGGGATACCGCCAGAATATTGCCAAACAGATAAGACGCCGTATCCGGCGGATAACCCGGCGTCAGAGCAATGAACACCACGCCCAGCGCCATGCCCAAGGACCAGAACATGCCGATCAGCAAATCCGAATCGGTCATGGCCCGGCGCTTCACCGCCGCCACCGCGACAGCGGCGATGACGGACACCCCCAGGGCGGTGAGAATCGGCTCCACCTTCAAATAGTACCCCAGGCCGATACCGCCAAAGGCCGTATGGGCGATGCCGCCGCTCATCATCACCAGTTTTTTTTCCATGATAAAGGTGCCAATGATCCCGCAGGCGACGCTGGCCAAAACAGCCGCCATAATGGCGTTCTGCAAAAAAATGTACTTTACGATTGCATCTATCACAGCCCACCCTCCTCATGCTTGCGCAACACCCGGTGCGGCACCCCGTGGGCGATAAGATCCACCGGACAGCCGTAAACTTTTTCCACCAGTCCAGGTTCCAGTTCGGTCCGGCCATGATAGAAAAGTTGCTGGTTCAGGCAGGCGATTTTGTCGATATTCGAGGATACGGCGCTCAGATCATGCGTCACTATCAGAATCGTCATATCCTGGTTCAGTTCCTTTAAAAGCTCGTAAATTCTGATCTTGGAAGCCGAATCCACGCTGGCGGTCGGCTCGTCCAGAATCAATATGCGCGGCTCCACCGCCAATGCCCGGGCGATCAATACCCGCTGCAACTGGCCGCCGGAAAGCTGGCCGATCTGACGCTGCTTGAGATCGGCAATTTCCAGGCGCTGCAACACAGAATCCGCCATCTCCCGATCAGCCGCGGAATACCGAAGGCACCATGGGCTCCGCCCCGTCAGCCGTCCCATCAGAACCACTTCACCCACGCTGATCGGAAACCGGCGATCGAACCGGGAAAATTGCGGTACATAGCCGATATTGCGGCGGGCGCTGGCGCCGGTCTGACCGAAGATGAACACCTGACCGGACTGTGGCGTCACCAACCCAAGAATTGTCTTGAGCAGAGTCGTTTTCCCGCCGCCGTTCGGCCCGATAATGCCCAGAAATTCGCGTTCGGCGATCTGCAGATTAATATTTTCCAGTGCGCAATCCTCGCCATAAAAGACGCTCAGATTGCGGACATCCAAAGCCAGATTCATGTCTGTTTTCATCCGTTTCCTACTGCAATCCGGCCGCGAAGGTCCGCGCCATTCGTTTTAAATTTTCCACATAATCAGTCGCCATCGGTGAAACCTTTTCCGCTTTGCCGCCCAATTCCTCGGCGAAAGTCCGGGACTGGCGGCTATCGATGTCTTCCTGGTAAAAAATGATCTTAATCCCCTTTTTCCGGGCCATGTCAATCATTTCCCGCATCCGGCGCGGATCGGCTTCCTTGCCCTCTTCTTCCAGGGCAACCATGGTCAGATTGTACTCGTCGGCAAAATAGCCGAAAGCGGGATGGAACACAATAACCGTCCGGTTGGCCATCGGCTTCAGGGCCGTCCGAATCTCCCGGTCTACCGCTTCGATCTGGCCGATGAAGCGCTTGGCATTCTGTTCAAAGGTCTGCCGGTGGTCCGGATCGAGGCTGCCCAGTTCCCTAGCCGTCAACTGTACCATGGCGATCGCCCGTTTCGGTGAAAGCCAGATATGCGGGTCTTGGTCATCCGGGGCAAAATAACGGGGCGGATAGGTTTTTGCCACTTCCTTCTGGACATCAATGATTTTCAGCTTGCGGTTCAATTCGGAAACTTTCGGCAGAATAGTCGCCCGCTCCGGCGGCAATCCCAACGCCAGGTACAAATTGGCGGCACTGATTTTTTCCATGTCCTGCGGCGGCAGAGAAAAGGTTTCATGATTGGCGCCCGGCGGCAGCACTGTCACCGTCCGCACCAAGTCCCCCGCCACTTCCTTGACGAAAGCGGCCTGCGGCGCAATCGTGACGACGACGGTTGGCCGTGACCGGTCCCCTGCCGAAAACGGCGCCCGCTGCGTCAAAACCAAAGCGGAAACCAGCGCCACCGCGCAGATTCCCGCAATCAGCCATTTTTTGTTGGCACGCATTGTTAGCCCTCCAGTTATCAGTAATAATTACTATTATTACTTTATCACTGGCAGACTGCCTCGTCAATCCGTCACTGAAAAAAATTCATCGCTCGCCACGAGCAGATGAGTATATGCCAGCGGGCTGCGCGTCAGCTCACCGGCCATCGTGTCCAGCGCCCGCCGGCCGATTTCCCGGTATTGGACCTTGCCGGTAAGCTTGGCCAACCGGATCAGCATCTGAACCGCCACCGAATTGCCTGACGGCAGCGCCGCGTCCACCCATTCCCTGGGTCGGATCAACAGCGCCTCACTGTCTGATCCGGTCAAATAAAAGGCGTCGTCTGCGTCGCTCCAGAAAAGGCGGATCATTTCATCGGCCACCGTCTGCGCCCTGGCCAATGTTTGCGGCGTTGGCGCGGCGGACTGCAGCTCCAGCAAGGCCCACAGAAGGAAGGCATAACTGTCGAGATACCCGGCGCCCCCTGATTGTCCATCCCGATAAACCGTCATTAGCCGGCCATCCGGCCGGCGTAGGCGCTGCCATAAAAACTCCAGGCATTTTTCGGCCGCCACCCGATACACCGCCCGATCCATTATGCGGGCCGCTTTGGCCAGGGCCGCAACCATCAGGGAATTCCAAGCCAGCAACACCTTGTCGTCCCGGAACGGCCGACGGCGTTTGCCCCGGCGCACCAGCAGTTTCTTCCGGCACTCTTCCAGCACGGCGTCGAGCTCAGTTTCGGTATAACCGTATTTTGTCGCCGTCGCAGCCGGCGCACTGCCTACTGTGTGCAGAATGTTCGTGCCCTGCTCGAAATTGCCTTTCGCCGTTACCCGGTAATAATCAGCGAACAGACCGGCCTTGTCGGCGCTGAGAACTTCCGACACTTCAGTCTGGGTCCAGGTGTAGAAGCGGCCTTCGCCGCCTTCCGAATCCGCATCTTCCGCCGACAGGTACTCTCCCTGCGGCCCCGACAGGTCCCGCAGGACATAGGTCAGAATCTCCTCGGCCACCCGGATGTAGCGCTGCTCTGCCGATACCTCCGCGGCCTCAAGATAAACATAGGCCATCAAGGCGTTATCGTACAGCATCTTTTCAAAATGGGGAACAATCCATTTTTCATCCACCGAATACCGGGCAAACCCGAAGCCGAGCTGGTCATAAATCCCGCCGGCCCGCATGGCATCCAGCGTGACTTTTACCATGTCCCAGGCGGCCGGTTCGTTCGTCCGCCGGTAATAGGCCAACAGAAACAATAGGTTGTGCGGCGTGGGGAATTTCGGTGCTTTGCCGAATCCGCCGAAGTTTTTGTCAAAGACCCGTGACAGCTGGGCAAACCCGGTCGCCAATACCGAAGGATCCAACACCCCGGTCGCCGGCCGCCGAAGTTGGGCCTCTCGCATGGCGTCGGTCAACTTGTCCGCATACGTCAGCAAATCCTTGCGTTTTTCGTTCCACTGTTTCCGCACTGCCTCCAACATTTTGGGCAAAGTGGGCTTTCCCCAATGCGCGCTTTTGGGCAGATAGGTCCCGGCGAAAAATGGCCGGCCATCGGGCGCCAACACCAGCGTCAGCGGCCAGCCGCCACTGCCTGTTGCCGCCTGGCAAGCCGTCATGTACACATTGTCGATGTCCGGTCGTTCTTCCCGGTCGACTTTTACCGAAACAAAATAACGATTGAGAAGAGCGGCGATGTCCGCATCTTCGAAACTTTCCCGCGCCATCACATGGCACCAGTGGCAGGTACTGTAGCCAATACTCAAAAATATGGGTTTGTCTTCGGCCACCGCCTTTGTAAAGGCTTCATTCCCCCAGGGATACCAGTCAATCGGATTGTGCTGATGTTGCAGCAGATACGGACTTGTCTCCTTCGCCAGACGGTTAACTTGCTTTGCCGGCATCGTCATCACCTCATTTGTTATTGTCATAAAGGCATTTGGGAGTTGTTTTGCAACCCGTCGCAATCTGATAATTCACCCGAGCATTTGACGTTCGGTCATATCAAGGTTAAAATGTCCACGGATTTATTTTTTTGTAAGGAGAGAACTGATGCTTGGCACAATTGTAAATGTAATCGCCATTGTGGTTGGCGGGATCGTCGGATTATTGCTCAAAGGCGGAATTCCGCCAAAGTTTTCCGACACGGTGATGAAGGGTCTCGCCTTGTGCGTTCTGCTGGTCGGGGTCATGAACGCCCTGAAGGTCAACAATCTGTTGTTGGTGATCATCGCCATGGTGTTGGGGGGACTGTGCGGCGAGTATCTCGATATCGACCGGAAACTAAAAACCATCGGCGATACCATCGGCCTGAAACTGAAAGGCAGGGGCGGCCGGGTATCCGATGGCTTTGTTACCGGCAGCCTGCTGTATTGCGTTGGCGCCATGGCCATCGTCGGTTCGCTGGAAAGCGGCCTGTCCGGCAACCATCAGATCCTGTACGCCAAGTCGATTCTCGACGGAATTTCCTCGGTCATTTTCGCTTCGACCCTGGGCATTGGCGTCATCCTGTCAGCGATTTCGGTCCTGGCTTATCAAGGGTCCATCACCTTGGCCGCCGCCGCCTTGCAGCCCCTGCTATCCGAAGCGGTCAAAGCCGACATGAATTCCATCGGCGGGCTGCTGATCATCGGCATCAGCCTGAATATGCTGGAGAGCCATCAGTTACGGATCGCCAATCTGTTGCCGGCGATATTCGTCCCGCTCGTCTATCAGCTGGTCTGCCTGTTGTTATAAAAGCAGGATTATCGTTTTCCAGAGAAGAAGTGTAATACTTATATGCATCTAATTTTGCACAAGGTTGGGAGCAAGCCATGAAACAGTTTCGGGGCAATTTTTCCTGGCTGATCTGCATCGTTGGCATCGCAACCCTGTTTTTTCTGGCCCGACAGAATTACCTGCTGTTCTTCTCGGCAGCTCATCTGCTATTTGCCGCCATCGGGATTGCGTTCTTTTTATTGTCTTTGTCGCTGCGGGATATTTTCGAGTCCGAATTCTTTCGCATTGTCGGCCTCGGCTACGGTTTTGTCGGAGCGTTAACCCTGCTGCATGTCTTGAGCCTGCTAGGGTTGAGCGTGCTCGGCGACGGATCGGTAACACTGGAAAAACTACTGGAACTTGTTACCCGAACCTTTGAGGCCGGCATCCTGTTTGCCGGCGTTTTTTTGCCGCAACGCCGGTTTTCTTTTGCCACCATTCTGACAACCTTAACCATTAGCTTCTTTGCGCTCATTGCGCTCTTGTTCCGGCAGCCGCAGCTGATATCCGGCTGGTATGCCGCCCCGGCGGCCTCACCGTTTCTCCGGTCGTTAACCGGGTTCGCCATTCCCGGGCTCATCTTCGTTGGCCTGCTGGGGCTCCTGCGAAACCGTCGACAATTTTCGCCGCCGGTATTCCACTACCTAATGGCCGCTTATGCCTTGTCCTGTCTGACCGAGATATCCTTCGCCGTCGATTTGGCCGCTTACAGTACTCCCGATTTGCTTCGCCATATTTTGAAACTCGTGGCTGGGCTGGTTTTGGGGCAGGCGTTTTTGTTTCATGTACTGCGGGAGCCCCTGAACACCTCGTTTGTCGAACTGAGCCTGAAAAACAGCGAGCTGGAAACCGCCAACGCCGCCCTCAGCGTCGAAAATTCCGGCCGCACGATGGCCGAACAGAATTTGCAGCGAAAAAACGAGATGTTGTCGGCGCTCGCCGAAGCGATCACCGCCATAATGAGCCAATCCAGCCTGCCGGAGTTGCTGGAAATGTTACTAGTGAGAACCGGCCGCCAGATCGGCTGCCCCAACGGGTTCATCTATCTGGTGGACGCTGCGGGAGACGCAATGACCATGCTCGCTGCCACCGGTTTTTTCCACGCCCATCTGCAACTTCGTCTCCGGGCAGGCGACGGACTCGGCGGAAAAGTTTTGCGTGACGGAAAAACGTTGCTCGTTCCGGATTATTCGAATTGGCCGCACGGAATTTCCGGCATCAACCGTGATCAAATCAAAGCCATGGTCGGCGTCCCGCTGAATACCGGCAAGCGGGTGGAAGCGGTTATCGCCTTTGCCTATGACAACGACCGCGGGTTCAGTCCGGAAGACATTGAGTTCATCGAACGAATCGCCGCTGTCGGCGCCATCGCCGTGGAACGCTTCCATCTATACAACAATCTGAAAAACGAATTGTCGGAACGGGTCAAAACCGAAGAAGACCTGGAACGGTCCCGCAATTATTACTTCAGCCTGTTCGAACAATTCCCCGGCATGATCTGGCAGGCCCTCACGGAGGAACGCCACGGCTACTATTTCAACGAACGCTGGCTAAAGTTCACCGGCCACAACTTCCCGGACGAATTGGATAATGGCTGGTTGCAGTCCGTGCACCCCGATGACCGGGAGTCGCTGATGGCCGCCCACCGGAAAGCGTATTCGGCCCGCTCCGTCTATGAAGTTCAATATCGGCTGCGCCGGGCGGACAAGCAATATCGCTGGATTGCCGAACTCGCCAGCCCCCTGTACGATTTCCGCGATCACTTTACCGGTTACATGGGCGGCTGCTTCGATGTCACCGACCGGGAAGAGTTGCAACAGGAGCTGTCACAGAAGAATCGCGAATTGCAGCAGGCTCTGTTGGAAAATCGCCGTACCCAGGCCAAATTGATTCACCAGGAAAAGCTGGCCGGGATCGGCCAGCTGGCCGCCGGCGTCGCCCATGAAATCAACAATCCGTTGGCATTCGTCACCAGCAATTTTCATACGCTGGACCGATATATGAAAATGGTGCTGGGCTTGATCCCGCCCTGCGACGAATTGATTGCGGCCGGCGCCACCTGCGGTGATCCGGAATGTCGGCAGATCGCGCAACGATTGACCGAGGCGAAGAGCAAGCCTTCCTTTGCCGCCATGCTCGTCGACTACCCCGATCTGTTCGCGGAAACATTGACGGGTCTGGATCGCGTGAAAGGTATCGTCGACTCGTTGCGAAGTTTTTCCCGGGTTGATCAGGGAACGGCCCGGGCGGAATATGATTTGAACGCCGGTGTCAACAGCACGCTGCTGGTTGCCTACAACGAATACAAATATACGGCGGTCGTACACAAGGATTTGGGGAATGTTCCCCAGTTCCAGGCTGTGGGCGGACAAATCAACCAGGTGCTGTTGAACCTGCTCGTCAACGCCGCCCAGGCGATTCGTTCCCAAAATCGCGACGCACCCGGCGTGATTTTCGTCAAAACTTTCACCGAAAGCGGCCATGCCGTCTGCGAAGTGTTCAACGACGGACCGGCGATCCCGGCCGAAGTTGCCGTCCACTTGTTTGAACCGTTCTTCACCACCAAGCCGGTGGGCGAAGGAACCGGGCTGGGGCTAAGCATCTCCTACGACATCATTGTCAATGTCCACAAGGGGCATATCGGATTTACCAGCGACGATACCGGCACCGTCTTCCGGTTCGAACTGCCGTTGAACAGCGTCGGTTAAGGTTCCAGATACGCCTCTTTCAGATACGGGACGCCCAGTATGGAGCGAACGACGCCTTTCACCGGCGGCCGGATCAACACCGGATTGGTCTGGAAAAACACCGGGGCAATGACGGCGTCATCCAGCAGAATTTTTTCGGCCGCGTGTAGTTGCTGCATCCGTCGGACCGGATTGTTTTCCTGTTGCGCCGCGGCAATTAGCCGGTCATATTGGGGATTGCGATAATCCGGCGCGTTGTTGCTGCCGCCGGAAACGAACAAATCCAAAAAGGTCAGGGGGTCGGGATAGTCGCCGCTCCAGCTTTCCCGCGCCAGCTGGAAACTGTGTTTGTCCAGGGAGTCCCAATATACTTTCCACTCCTGATTGGTGACGGTGACCGGAACGCCCAGATTTTTCTTCCACATCTCCTGCAAGGCCTCGGCGACAACTTTGTTGGCCTCGCTGGTATTAAAGAGCAGGCTGACCTCCGGAAAACCCTTGCCGTCGGGGAACCCGGCTTCCGTCAGAAGTTGGCGGCCTGCCGCGCCATCATTGTCTTTCAGCAGGGAGCCGCCCTTGGTCCGGAAATCCTCACCGGGCGCGGCATCGGCAATTCCACCGGGGACAAAGGCTAAGGCCGGCGCTTGCCCGCCCCGCAACAATTTGTCGGTAATAGCGGCCCGATCGATCGCCAGGGAAAAAGCCTTGCGGACTTTCGGGTTGTCAAACGGCGGCTTGGTGACATTAAATGATACATAGGCGATCCCCAGGAACGGGTAGATCTTGATCTTCCCCTCCTTGACCAGTCGGGGCACTTCCGACGGCGGAATGCTGTCGCCCATATCCAGTTGGCCGCTCTCGAACATGGACAAAGCCGTCGAGGAATTGTCCAGCAGAAACAACTCGATTTTTTCGGCTTTCACCTTGGTCTTGTCCCAGTAATGCTCATTGCGCGCCAGTTCCATCCGGCTTGATTTCACCCAGGACGCCAGTTTGAACGGCCCGTTGGCAATGACGGTCTGCGGCTGGTTTGCCCACTTGCCGTCGGCGGCCGCTGTTTTTTTGTGCACCGGATAATAGGCGTGAAAAGCGGTCAACGCCAGAAAATAAGCAGTCGGTCGCTCCAGTTCGACCTCCAGGGTGCGATCGTCCCGGGCTTTCACGCCGACTTGCGATGCCGCCGCTTTTTGAGTGGCATAGGCTTCGCCGTTTTTCAGGCAATACAGCATATAGGCGTTGGGGCTGGCCAATTCCGGCGACAGGCCGGTTTTCCAGGCGTACTCGAAATCGTGGGCTGTCACCGGCTCGCCATTGGACCATTTGAGTCCCGAGCGCAGTGTAAACACATATTGTCGGCCGTCCGGCGAAATCTCCCATTTTTCGGCAGCTGCGGCCACCGGCCGGTTTTTTTCATCCAGTGCCGTCAGTCCTTCGAACAATTGCGCTTCGACGGTGGAAGCCGAAAGGCTGGTCGACATTCGCGGATCGATCGACTCGGGTTCGGCCGCCAGCGCGTAGCGGATATGATTGGCGGTGGTCGTCTTCCGGGCGGTACCGCAGCCGACGACCGCCAGCAGAGTCATAACGCCCAGCAAGCCAATCATCCAGTATTTTTTTGTTGTGGTTAGTTGCAATCTGCTCACTCCTTTTTTCGTTCCAGCCAGTCATCGAATATGGAAAGGTGAATGTCCAATGAATGTTAACATGCAAACCCTAAAATCCCGTATCACCGCCGCCATCGGCAGTGCCCCCGGCACTTTCGCCGTGGCGGTCCACATTCCCCACAGCGGATCTGAATGGCATCACTGTGCCGCACCCATGCGCTCGGCCAGTCTCATTAAAATATTCATCATGGTGGAAGCGTTTGCACAAATGAAAACCGGGCTGATTCATGCCGATACGGTCCTTTCCTTTACCGAATCGGATCGAGTCGCCGGTTCTGGCTTGTTGCAGGAGCTGCCGGCCGGCACATCCCGCACAATATTGGAGCTGGTGGAGCTGATGATCACCGAAAGCGACAACATCGCGACCAACCTGTTGATTGAGCGTCTGGGCGAAGCCGCAGTCAATGCCCGAATCCGGCGCCTCGGCTGCACGGAAACAATTTTGCGGCGCCGGATGATGGATTTCGCGGCGGCGGCGGCAGGACGGGAAAACCTGACCAGCGTAACGGACATAGCCCGCGTGTTGAGTTTATTGCATGACGGCCAGTGTGTCAATCCCGAAGCGGATTCGGCCATGTGCGAGATTCTGGGCCGGCAGACCGACCGCTGCAAGATTCCCTTGTTGCTGCCGCCAACGCTTGTCTGTCAAAACAAAACCGGTGAACTGCCCGGTGCGGAACACGACGCCGGAATCGTTCACGCCCCGGCCGGAAGCTACATTCTGGCCATCATGGGCGAGGATATCGTCGACTCTGAACAGGGCTGCCAAACAGCCGCCCGGATTTCCCGGGCTGTCTACGACTGGTTTCTCGAATCTACCCCGTGATTGCCGCGTCACGTCGATACTTCCGGCGGCATCTCTTTTTGCGGCTGCAGTTGCCAACCGACGCGCACTTTGGCAATCCGGCCGTTTTCTGTTTGTGGCAACAAAACGAAACCATACGGCTGACCGAGGGTGTCCAGCAGCGAATACACAATTTCTAGCGTCGTCTGCTGTTCCTGCATCGTCGGCGATGGAGAACTCTCGAAAACCACAGCCCCTTTTCCTCCGCCGTCCTGTGGTCTGTTCAACGCCGTAACGGCCGCTGCTTCCCCGGAGTCGGCGGAGTGAAGCTCCAGCAGCGTTTTGAAAAGCATCCGGGCAAAATCATGGCAACCACCCAACAGCATTTTGGGATCGGATCCGTCGAGAAATTGTACCCGGCCGGCTGACGCCAACCTTATTTCTGCGGCCAGCTGCTGAAATTCCTTAATCTCAAAAACGGTAGGCAGGATATCCATATAGGCGTTCTGAATTTTTTCCACCCAGCGAAACTGCGCTTCCACCTCGTTCACTTTGCCCGCTGACGCGATCAAGCAACCCGACTGACGCTCTTTCCAGAACTTCAATGTCCAACGGCTGATATTCTTGAACCCGCTAATATCCCGCCGTTCATTGGCCAGTTTTTGGCTCATCTCCTTCAAGATATGAACATAGGCGGCGTTTTTTTTGGCCAGACTGGCCTGCAAGACATTCCGCTCCGTTTCGATATTATAGCGTTCCACCGCCCGCCGCACCGTCCACAGCAGTTCTTCCTCCATTTTCCAGGGTTTCGGAATGAACTGGAAAATTTCGCCCTGGTTGATGCTGCTCAAAACCTGTGACAATTGCGTATAGCCCGACAGAACGACCCGCACGGTGGCGGGATATTTCTCACGGATCGTCTTCAGCAAAGTCAGTCCGTCCATGACCGGCATCCGCATGTCCGTCACGATTACGCTGATCTCCCGTTCTTCGAACACCTGCAGGGCCGTGGCGCCGCTACCGGCAAACAACGCGTCGAAGGGTTCGTCGATCGTGGCCCGTCGGATGGCGGTCAAAATATGTTGCTCATCATCGACAAACAATACGGCATTCCTTTTTTCCGTCATTTTTCTCCCCCCTGCAATCGACTCGTCGATTCCTCACGCCGTCGCGCCAGAACGCGGCAACCGGATCGTGAATAATGTCCCCCTGCCCCATTCGCTGTCCATCCACAAATCGCCGCCATGCTTTTTGACCAAACCGTAGGCGATGCTGAGGCCGAGGCCGGTGCCCTCGCCCACCGGCTTGGTGGTGAAAAAAGGATCAAAAATACGACTTTTGTGCTCCTCCCGTATCCCCGTCCCGTCGTCGGCGATCCGGCAGATGATGTTGTCACCGTCCAAAACAGTCTCCACCGTAATATTTCCCAGAGTATCCCGCTGTTGATTTTTGATGGCCTGAACGGCGTTGCTCAGAATATTGACCAGTACCTGGCCGATTTTGACCCGGTCGCACTCTATCTCCAGGTTTTCCCCCAGTTTTCGATGCACATGGGCGATATATTTGATTTCATTCTGCATGATCAATAGGGCCTCTTCCACGATCTGATTCAAATCATGGCGGGCAAAATCATCTACCTTGCCGTCGCGGGCAAAATTGCGCAGACTTTGCACGATCTTGGCAACCCGCTCAACCCCCTCGCGGGTTTCGCCGATCAATGGCCCCAGGTCGTCCAGAATCATACCCAGTTTGTTTTGCTCCTGCTGCTCCACAATTTTCTGCTGCACTCCCGCCAGCACCGCCCGGGGCACCCCCGGATCCGCAAGTTGCCGGCCTAAATTTTGATAAGCGTTCAGGCTTTCCCGAACTTTTCCGAGGTAACGTTCCAATATCTCCAGGTTGCTGGAAACAAAGCCGAGCGGGTTGTTGATTTCATGAGCCACACCGGCGGCAATCTGGCCCAGGGACGCCAGTTTCTCGGTCTGGAACAGGGAAAACTGCGTTTCCTGCAATTTGCGGGTCATATCCTGCAAATCGGTGCACTGCTCGTCGATCCGCTGCAAGGTCTCCTTCAATTGCAGGATGTAGCGGCGGACTTTGATCGCCGCGCGGGTCCGGGCAACCAGGACCGTGGGATTGATTGGTTTGGCGATGAAGTCGTTGGCGCCGGCCTCGAAACATTCCCGCAAGCTGTCCTGATCCGCCATTCCCGTGAACATCAGAATCTGAATGTCCCGATACTCTTCCCGGCGGCGAATTTGCCGCAGCAGGTCGATGCCGTTGAGGCCGGGCATCACGATGTCCAGCAGAACCACGCCGATATTTTCCGTCGCCAGAATCTCCATCACGGTTTCCGGCTTGTCGCAAACCAGGACGCCGGCATGGTCGACGTTGGCGGTTATGATGTCCCGGGCCACCCGCAAATTGAAACGGTCATCATCCACAACCAGTATTTTCATGGCTCCTCCTGTTGCGCCGACAGCGCTTGAGCATGTTGCGTTCCTGCGTAGCGTCGGGTTTGCCGGTGGAGTTGTCTGTTTTTTATTATTTCGTCATTGTTTGCCGATTCCCTGCGTTGCCGGGCGATATCCCCGTCGCTTCGGGCCGGAATACGAAACAAGGCGTCGCCCGATTGGGGCGACGCCTTGTTTCGTATTCCGAAGTTTACCGAACCGCCGCCATCCCCGCACGAAAAGCGGCCTGATTGAGTTCGATGGTGGACGGTTTTACACTGCAGGCGATTTCGGTCGTGAAGTCGTCCGGGTTAAGCTGCAGGCACTGCACTAAAGCTCCCAGCAACACCAGATTCATCGCCCGGACGTTGCCCAGGCCGGCTGCAATTTCGCCGGCCGGCACCACGACGGTGTTTACCCGGGATCGCAGTTCCGCCAGGATATCCGCCGGATAATCGCACTGGCCGACCAGAATCGGCCCGGACGGAATCTGAAAATCATTGACTACCGCGACCCCTGTCGGTTTCAGATACTCCAGCCATCGCAGCGCTTCCATTTTTTCAAAGGCCACCAGAATATCGGCCTGGCCCTTGCCGATGATCGGCGAAAACACCCGCTCACCGAACCGGACTTGATTACTGACGCTGCCGCCGCGTTGGGCCATTCCGTGCACTTCGGACATTTTTACGTCATAACCGGCGCCCATCAAGCCCAACGACAGAATCTTACCGGCCAGAATGGTGCCCTGGCCACCTACGCCGACCATAAGAACGCTTTTCACATCCGACATCTTACTCACCTGCCTTATTGATGGCTTTCACCGGACAAACCTGGAGACAGACCGTGCAGCCGGTGCACTGCACCGGATCAATGCTGGTTTTCCGGCTCTGCTTGTCAAAACGCAGGGCCGGGCAGCCGGTCTGTACACATTTTTTACAACCGATGCACAGATCGGCCCGGATGACGCATTTGGATCCGCCGACGCCAAATTCCGCCTGATCGCGTTCCGACCATTTCTTCAATACGCAGGGCCAACGGGTGATAATGACCGCCGGCTCCGACAAAGCCAACGCCCAGGCCAACGCTGCCCGCACTTCGGCCAGATCGAGCGGATTGACCGTGCGTACGGCGTTGATCCCCAGGGCCCGGACAATGGCGGGGATGTCGGCCTCCGGGGCCGGCTCGCCCTGCAGAGTGACTCCGCTGCCCGGATTTTCCTGATGACCGGTCATGCCGGTAGTGCGGTTGTCCATGATGCAGGTCACGACATTGCCGCGGTTGTAGGCGACGTGCAGCAGGCTGGTCATGCCGGAATGGAAAAAAGTCGAGTCGCCGATCACCGCCACCGTCCGGGTGGACTGTCCCAGGCGATCATAAAGTTTCTGCACGCCATGTCCCATGCTGATGCTGGCGCCCATGCAGATGCAGGTATCCTTGGCGTTGAGCGGCGCATTTCCCCCCAGGGAATAGCAGCCAATGTCGCCGGTCACCATCAGGTCCTTTATTTTGCTGAGTTCATAGAAGAACCCGCGATGGGGACAGCCGGCACACAGCAATGGCGGCCGGGCGACGATCCGGGTCGGATCGGTTTCAGGGAATGAAGTCCGCCGGCCTGTCAGGGCCTGCGCCACAATATCCGGCGACAACTCGCCGATAACCGGTAGTTTTTCCTTGCCGACGCAAGGAACTCCTGCCGCCTTGATTTGTTCCTCCAGATAGGGCTCCAGCTCTTCCACCACATATAAAGTTTCGACCGCCGCCGCGAAGGACCGGATTTTTTGCAGCGGCAGGGGAAACGTGAATCCCAGTTTCAAGTAGGAGGCCCCGTCGCCGAATACTTCCCGGGCGTATTGGTAGCCGACGCCGGAAGCGATCACGCCGATCCGCCGGTCATGCCATTCGACGTGGTTCAGTTCTGTGCTTTCGGTAAACTCCCGCAGTCGTCCCAGGCGGGCTTCGACGGCCACCCGCCTGATGCGGGCGGTAGCGGGAACCAGATCGTACTTGAGAACATCCCGCTGGTACGGTTTTTTCAGCGCCGGTTCCCGCGGACCGGTTTCCACGATGCTCTTGCTGTGACAGATTCGCGTCGTCACCCGCAATAGCACCGGCGTATCGAGTTCCTCGCTGATTGCCAGCGCCGCCTTGACCATGTCCTTGGCCTCCTGGCTGTCGCTCGGCTCCACCATGGCGATTTTGGCGAACTTGGCGTAGTAACGGTTGTCCTGCTCATTCTGCGACGAATGGCAGCCAGGATCGTCGGCGCTGACCAAAACCAGGCCGCCGTTGACGCCGCTGTAGGCAAAGCTGAACAGGGGATCCGCCGCCACATTTACGCCGACCATCTTCATGGCGGACAGGGCCCGGCCGCCGACCACCGACACGCCGATCGCCGCTTCCAGCGCCACTTTCTCATTCGGCGCCCATTCAGCCAGGATATCGTCCTTGAACTCCGCGATGTTTTCCAGAATTTCCGTGCCGGGAGTTCCCGGATAGGCCGCGGCGTACATGACGCCGGCCTCCCAGGCGCCCTGCGCGATAGCTTCGTTGCCCGTTAATAATTTTTTCATCATCCGCGCTCCTTTCCCGGTTATAAAAATGTTTGCCCCGGTGAATCCGACCCCGCCGCCAGGCAACAGGCCAAAGCGATCGAATTCAGTTTCGCCGCCGCCGAATCGGCGCGCGACACCATCACCACCGGCCGGATCGCCCCCAGAATCACCCCGGCGCTTTGAGCCCCGGCGCAATGAATCAGCGCCTTGCCCAGGATATTTCCGGCTTCGATCCCCGGTACCACAAACAAATCGACATCGCCGGCAATCCGGCTCTTAATTCCTTTGTGCGCCGCCGCCTCCCGGCTGAGCGCCACATCCATGGCCATCGGCCCTTCGACGATCGCCGGCCCGAGTTCGCCCCGTCGGTTCATTTCCATCAAATCCCGGGCATCGACCGTGGCCGGCATTTTGGGGCTGACCACCTCATTCGCCGCCAGGACGGCGACTTTGGGACAGTCGATTCCCAAATCGACCAATGCCAACAACGAACTGCGCACGATATCCGCCTTTTCCGCCAGGGTCGGGGCGACATTCATGCCGCCGTCCGTATGGAACACCAGTTTTTTGTCGCCGGGAATCTCGAAGGCGGCCAGATGACACAGCAAACGGTCGGTTCGCAAGCCGCATTCGGGATGCAGAACCGCCCGCAAAAAATCACTGCTGTTCACCATTCCTTTCATGAGAATGCCGGCTTCAGTTCCGTTCACGATTTTCGCCGCGGTCAGGGCCGCCCGCGCCGGTTCAGGCTCATGAATCAGGCGAATGTCGGCCGGCAACCCCACGCTGGCCAGCAATGGACGTATCAGTGTCTCGTCTCCTACCAGTACAGGTTCGGCCATCCCCGCATCCCGAGCCGCTTTTACCGCCCGCAGCGCTTCCTCGTCCTGCGCCGCCGCCACCACTACCGGCAACGGTCCACGGTTGCGGGCCCGGATTCGCAGTTCTTCAAAACCGGTCAGCATGGTTGCACCCCCGTTTCAGCAATACGCATGGGCTTCCTCCTCGCCCCGGATCACCCGCAAGGCGCCGGCGTTCAGGGCTTCCAGTTCCTCCTCGCCAGGAACGACGGCCACGGGCGCTATGAAAGATACCCGTTCGGTAATCGGCTCCACAATATAAGGAGCATAGGCCATGCCCCCCGTCAGAACGATGCGGTCCACGCGGCCCTTGACCACGGTCGCCAGCGCGCCGATGGATTTCGAGACCTGGTAGGAAAACGCCGCCAGCAGCAAGCCGGCCTGTTCATCGCCGCCTTCCGCCAACTGCCGCACCTGGCGGACATCCTTCGTTCCCAGATAGCCATAAATTCCGCCGGAATTGAACAGGGCGTCCCGGACCTCCGCCAGGCTGTATTTCCCGGAATAACAGAGTTTCACCAACTGGGCGCAGGGAACGCCGCCGGAGCGGCCGGGCGAAAACGGCCCTTCGTCCCGGCCGTCCACAATATCGATCATGCGACCGCCACTGTGCACCGACAGGGATACTCCCGAGCCGAGATGCGCCACCACCAGATTGGCCGCTTCGTAGCTTTTGCCGATTTCCGCCGCCACCCGGCGGGCCACCGCTTTCATATTCAAAGCATGGCTCATGCTGACCCGTTCGAACCAGGGCGAGCCGGATATCCGGGCCACCGGCGCCAGCTCATCCACGGATACCGGGTCGACGATAAACGCCGGAATCCGAAGTTCCTTCGCCAGTTCAAACGCCATCGCCGCACCGAGATTCGAGGCATGTTCCCCACGTTCCGCCGCTTTCATATCCTGAACCATGGCCGAATTCACCCGATAGGTCCCGCCTGTCAACGGTTTCATCAGTCCACCCCGGCCGACGACCGCCGTCAGCGAAGTCAACGGGATCTGTGCCATCGCCAGTTCCTGACGGATCAGGCCGAGACGATAGGGATATTGGTCAAAGACCCGGGAATAATTCGCCAATTCCGCGCCATGATGTTCCAGCGTTCGTTTCAGCCGGGCCGACTCACCGTCAAACACGGCAAATTTGGTGGAAGTTGCTCCGGGATTGATGACCAATATTCTTTCCACTGTGCGCCTCCTCGTGTCGGCGGCAACTCGCTGCCAACGTTCTTAAGAATAAAATAAACCCTCCAGTTACGGGAGGGTCAATAGCCGCATAAAAAAAATGCTCCCGGAGTGGATCGGAAGCCTTCGTCAGTGGAGAGATCACCGGCAGACCGGTAGCTGGATCTCTGTCAGATACCTGCTGGAATCGCCGGAAATGAATTCATCCACTATGGCCCGTTCCACCGCCTCGCCGTTCAGATGCAATCCCTGCCGGTCGACAAATGAGATCAATTGCCGGTATGACTCGGTGGAGTCATTGTGGCTGCCCCTAAAGCGCAAACAGGCATAGTCGCCGGCCGGCAGCGTCACCGACAGTGACGATTCCTCCAGCGAATCCTCCACCAGAATAAAGACGGAATTATATTCCTGAAAATTTTCCTGTCGCAGATTCGCCACCGATACCGTGAACCCGACCTTGCCTATGAAGATCGGCGAATGCTTCCCGCCAATCAGCTTTTCGAGTTTCCGCACCTGCATTTCCAGCTCCGGACCACGTCGGATGCTGGCCTGCAGCTGAAGAATCCGCCGCTCGGGATATGCTTTGATGAGCGGGGTTCCCAAGCCGTCGCCGCCCAGGGCGGTTTCCAGCTCCGCGATGCGGCTGCCGAACTTGCGCCGGGTCTGTTCCAGCTCGCATATCTTTTCATCGATACTGCGCTGCTGTCGCTTCAGCAACTGCAGGAAACTCTCCACCCGCCGCTGGTTGAAATGGGCGGCGATCTCCGCCAGCGGCACGCCCAGCAGCCGCAGATACTTGATGATATCCAACTGCTCGAACTGTTCGGTGGAATAGTACCGATAACCGGTGTCACGGTTCACTTCCACCGGTTTGAACAGGCCGATTTCATCATAATAGCGCAATGTTTTGATCGGTACGTTCATCAAGCGGGACATTTCGCCGATCGAAAACCGGTTCTGCATTCAACTCACCCATCCGCTTCCTCCGAATCTTCGGCCATAAACCGACAAGGCCCCCTGCAGATTCGTTCGTGAATTGCAAGGGGCGTTGCGGTCGCGAATCCTTCCGGTCTGTTTAGGCGTCCACTTTGGTCGTCAGATAGATCCCGACAGTCATGTGGCTGATTTGGTCCTGGTTCTCTTCGATCGCATCAATATGGGCGTCTTCATCATTCAGGATTTTTTCAAGAATTTCCCTGGTCGCGTAGTCCTTCACATCGCCCGCCAATTTGATCGCTGCATTATAGGCGGCGATGGCGCCCTCTTCCGCCTCGTGGTCGTATTGAAACATTTTCGGAACATCACTGCCGATGTGAATCGGATTCAGTTTCGAGACGATCGGGGTTCCTTCGAGGAATAAAATCCGGGCGATCAGCATAGCCGTGTGTTTCATCTCGTCGATGGCGCGCTTTTCGAAGTGCTCGTGAAGTTTGCCATAGCCCCAGTTGTCGCACATCTCGGCATGAACGATATACTGGTTGATGGCGGTCAGTTCGTCGGCAAGCAAGGCGTTCAAAGTTTCGATCAGCTTGGGATCTCCTTTCATCGGTACATAGCCCCTTTCGTATAATATTTGAGGGTTCTTCTCCCCTTGTAGTCAACTATTCGACAAGTTCGCCGCCATTCCTTTTCAGCGCGCCGGCAATTTCCCAACAACAGCGGCATATACGGCAAAGCGATTTTCGCCGTCGATCTCCAGCGCACTGTTCAGTTTTTCGTCATCGAACGCGGCAATGGCGCAAACGCCGCACTCCAACGGCGCCGCTCCCAGGTACAGGTTCTGGCATACGTGTCCGGCGTCCAGAAAAACATATCGCCAGGCGCGCTCACTATAACGCCAGGCGCTACGGTATACATCGGCAACCCAGAAAAAGCCGAGGGCGGCCCGGCTGACCATGTCCTGGCCGAGGCAGGCTTCCTGGACCTGCTGGCTGATTCTCGCATCCAGCCGCAGCGGCGCCACCGCATGTTCCAGGGCAATATAGCGGTACAGTCCGTTGTTCAGACCTTTGACGTGGTTGATCAGCACATAGGTGTCCAGCGGATGGCGGGCGCCGGCGGAGGGCACGGTGCGGATCGTGGCCAGCGGCAAGACCTGCTGCACGCCTTGGGTACACCAGAGCAGCCAGGCCATTTCCTCCAGCGTTAACGGCGCCGGCGAAAATCGCCGGATACTGCGCCGGCCGGTGATCGTATTTTCCAGCAACACGGAAGGCGGTTTCAAATGATCCGGCTTGGTCAAATGAATGACCGGTCCGGGCCCGGTATAAGGCGATTCCAGCTCTGGCGGCGGCAAGCCCTGACTTTGGTCCGAAGGCGTCAGCTGCTCATAATAAGTCCGACGGATAAACTCTGTGCCGGTCTGGTTCATGGCGTCCCCTCCCGCTGTCATGATTAATGGTATGAATTATGATTCCACAATAATCAGTAAATTTCCTTTTACTTCACGGCTACGAACTCAACAAATACAAAAACGGCGGCGGTGGCCGACAAAATTCGACCACCGCCGCCGTTAACCAGGAACAAAATCGGCATTATCACACAATCTTTTCACCATGATATCTTTCGCCGTCGGCATCCGGCAGAATGCCGTAACGCTCCGTCCATAAGGTTTTGTATTTCACCGCCTGGGCATGAATTCGTCCCCACTCGCCCTCAATCGTTCGCAACACTTTCGCCGGTACGCCGACCACCAAAGAGTGGGGCGGGATAATCTGACCTTCCCTCACCAACGCGCCGGCCGCCACGATGCTGCCCCGGCCGATTACCGCACCGGTAAGAACAATCGCGCCAATGCCGATCAGACAATTGTCTTCAATAACGGCGCCGTGAACCATCGCACTATGCCCGACCGTCACGAAGTCGCCGAGAATGCAGGGATTGTCGTCCGCAACATGCAACACGCTGTTATCCTGAACATTGCTGTACTCGCCAATCTCGATCCGGTTGACGTCGCCGCGGGCCACCGTATTGCACCACATACTGCTGTATTTTTTCATTTTGACCGCACCGATCACCCGGGCGCCATCCGCCAAAAAGGTTTTTGGATCCAGGTCCGGCTGTTTCCCTTCAAATTCTCTCACGCTACTTCCTCCTTGTCGTAAAATACGCTTTAATATTAGTATAATCGAAACCATGAAAAAAGCCAGACTTCCGCCGCGCTATTATCCAACCCCGTTATCGGCCCGTCAGCTTTTGTTTTCCCTTTGGCCCAAAACTTTTTCAAAGAAATTTTGAGTACAATTTGAGATGATCCAAAATTACATCTGTCGAGGTGTCACATGAAATTACTGTTGGTTGATGACGAAGTAAAACTTCTGGAAGCACTGTCCCACATTTTGAAAAAGAACGGCTACCTGGCCGATACCGCCGCCGATGGCGAAACCGGGCTGGAGTTGGCTATGACCGGCGCCTATGACCTGATCATCCTGGACTGGATGATGCCGGGAAAAACCGGCATGGAAGTCCTGAAGGAATTACGCCGCCATTCCGTCAATACGCCGGTATTGTTTTTGACGGCCCGCGATTCGGCGGAAGACCGGGTCGCCGGATTGGATGCCGGCGCCGACGATTACCTGGTCAAACCGTTTTCGACGGAAGAATTGCTGGCTCGCCTGCGGGCGCTCTCCCGGCGTCAGAACAAAGAACTGACCGAAAATGTGATAACGGTCGGCAAACTAACGCTCAACCCCATGCATTGCGAAGCAACCTACCAGGGCGAACCCATCCATCTCACGGTAAAAGAGTCGCTGTTGCTGGAACTGCTCATGCGCAACGCCGGGCAGGTCATCACCAAGGAAAGAATCCTGTATAAGGTCTGGAGTTATTCTTCCGATATCGAAATCGCCAATGTCGATCTTTACATTCACTACCTGCGAAAAAAACTGCCGGGAAACTGTATCCGCACCATTCGCGGAGTAGGTTTCTGCCTGCAAGAGGACGCGGATGTTTCGCAAGCTTCTTCTTAAGCTGACACTGCTGAATGCCGGCGTGATCGCGATCCTGTTCTGCCTGTTGATCGCCGGCGCCTATTTTGTACCGGAGCGCGACCTGTTCCGTCGTACGGAGTTCTTTCTGTCCCGACTGGCGACCGAAATCAATTCCGGCTACCAGCCGCCGATGCTCCATCGTCCGCATCCGGGCCGGCCGGATTTGGAAACCGGAAGACATCCCGCCAACCCGCCGGCCGATTTTCCGGCCGAGCTGCCGCCACCGCCACCGCCCGGAACGCCGCTTGCGCCAATGAAGGACGACGAATTTCCGCAGCCGCCGGTCATCTTCTACACGAAATTGGATGCAGACGGCAATATTGTCGGCACCTCTGCTTCTGTTCCCTATTCCGCCGCCGAACTGGCCGGGCTGGTGAAAAGCGTCGGGCAAGAACCCCGGAACAGTGGCAAGATTTCTTTTGCCGATTCCACGTATTTTTATCTCCGCGCGGAACGGCAGGACACGCCGGGGAAACTATTGCTGTTCCAAAATTTCGACCGGGAGCAGGAAGTATTTCGGACGCTGATGACATCCTTGGCGCTCATCGGGGTGCTTTGCCTCGTCGCCTCCTGGTTCGGCAGCCTGTTTCTGGCCCGGCGGGCCATGGCGCCGATTCAGAGATCCTGGACGCAGCAGCGGGATTTTCTGGCCGATGCTTCGCACGAGCTACGCACACCGCTGGCTGTCATTCAGGCCAATCTGGATGTGGTGAAGAGCAATGCCGACGAAGCGGTGGCCGAACAGTCGGTCTGGTTGGACAATATCGGCGCCAGCGTCAAGTCCATGGCCGCGTTGGTGGATTCTTTGCTGTTCCTGGCCCGGATGGATTCGTCGCAGCATCCGATACAAAAAAAGCCGTTCCGGCTTGACCAGGCAGTCGAAAAGGCAGTCGAACCCTATAAAATATTGGCGGAAGCCAAAAACGTCACGTTGACGGCGTCCCTGGCGTCCGACGCGGAATACTTCGGTGATGAACAGCGCATCCAACAGGTCTTGGGCATTCTGCTGGACAACGCTTTGCGTTACACCCCCGGCGGCGGAAAAATCGAAGTGATGCTGCGAAATCTGCACCGGGCGGCCCACATCACGGTGTCCGACACCGGTCCGGGAATTCCGTCCGAACATCTGCCCAAAATATTCGACCGGTTTTATCAGGTCGATCCGGCCCGCAATCAGGGTGGCGCCGGTTTAGGACTGTCCATCGCCAAATGCATTGTGGAAACTCACGGGGGAACCATCCAGGCGTTCAGCCAGCCGGAGAAGGGCGCGAATTTTTCCATTACCCTGCCACTTTCCCAACCACATCCGCTGAAATAGCTACCCTCTACAGATTCGCGTACGGCAACGCGTGCGTCATGAAGTAGAAAGCGCGATACTCCTGGTGGTTCGCCAAGCAGCTTACTCCGTGCACGGCTACCCGTCGGACATCATCCAATTCGTCGACGTACCGCCGGCTAAGCTCTTTCAACAGTTTTCGGCCGGCCCGGGTCGGCCCTTCCACCTCAGTGGCCACGATCCGCCGGCCGATCACCGCCCAGAACGGTACGGTCATCGCCAGAACCCATTTTTCCCGTCCTTCATAATAGCCGAGAATTTGCAGACTGCCGATGGCGATCAGGCAAGGCGCCAACAAAGTGATCAACCAACGCCAGCGGGCCGGTGTTTTCCACCAGCCCGCTTTTTGCATGGAAATTTTGGTTTCCCGTAAAGCGTTGGCCAAATCATGACGCGCTTTGGACAGCTCCGGGCTTTTCCCCTGCAGCGCCGCCAGGGTTTCAACCGCCGCCCGTTCAAGCGCTGACAGGCCGGCGGTGGTTTGCCGGGAAAACACCGGCTCAAGCTTTGCAGGCGGGCTGTGGGTCGCCAGATCAAGCTTTTTTTCAACATATAGGCGAAAAATCACCGTTTCCAGAACCGCGCCCAGACCACCCCGCACCAATGCGATAGCCACCGGGTCGGGCGGAAGTTCGGCCGGTTCAGCCGGCCGGACTTCCCGTCGCAGCACCAGGATGCAAAAGCCGATTACGGCTGCCACATATAGCAAATAGATAAAATAGGGGATCATGCATATACACCACGCAATAATGTTTTGCGTTTCAGAGTCTATCTGATGTCATAGCTGCCGAGCACTCTCAGCTTAAATTTCGCCGAATTTTTGCCAACAGTCTCGCCAAGAGCCTCCCGCCGGCCATCGCCGTTCATTTCAATCACGTACAGGTATTCGCCGAGCAGCGTCTTGGCCGGCCGGTCATGAATCGAAACCAGGGCGTAGCCGGCGCGGTCCAGGTCTTTCAGCAAGCCCGGCAAGGCCGCCGCAGGCCCTTGGGCAACCAAAATCGTCCGTGTCTGGCCGAATTTTTGGAACGGCTTGCTGGTGACAACCCAAAACCGGGTCACATTGGTTTTGGTCACTTCGATCTGCTTGGCCATTACCGCCAGTTTGTAAGTCACAGCGGCTTGTGGTGAGGCAATGGCCGCAACCGATTTATCCCCATCCGCCGCCACTTTGCGGGCGCCTTCCGCGGTACTGGACACTTCGATCAGTTTGGCATCCGGCAAATTGGCCCGCAACCAGTCTTTGCCCTGGGCAATTCCCTGCGGGTGCGACAGAATCGTTTTGATATCGCTTAATCCAGTCCCCGGCACTGCCATCAATGTCTGCCGGATCGGCAGGTTCACTTCGCCGACGACGACAAAGGCCGGATCGTTGATTACGCTATCCAGATAGTTGTAGACCGGCCCACCCACCGTGTTCTCCACCGGCACGACCGCATAGCGGAACTCGCCCGATTTTACTCCGGCCAGAGTCTCGGGAACCGTTTTCATGGGCACAAAAGTTTCCTGGTCGCCGAAAAATAAGATCGCCGCTTCTTCCGTATATGTCGCCGCCGGCCCCAGATACCCGACACTGGCGGAAACGGCGCCGGAAAACAACATCAGCAGCAGAGCCATAACCGAGAATACGCGCATGGAAACCTTTTTCATGAAACAAACCCCTTCCTTTTCTTCGTTTCTACTCGTTTTTATATTGCAGGAACGGTCGTTTCGGCCTTCCCATACAACCATCGGCATCCCCTGTTATCACGGAAGAATGGCTATTTTCCCCGCCAGATCGTCTTCAAAGTCTTTGCCGCAGCTGCCGGGTCGGCGCTGTCCATGATGGCGCTGACAACCGCCACCCCGTCCACGCCCGCGTCCCGAACCGGGCCAATATTATCGGCGGTGATGCCGCCGATCGCCACCACCGGAATCCGCAACGCCTGTTTGATTTGCGCTAATACCGGCAGTGGCAGAATCGCCTTGCCGGGTTTGGTCCCTGTCGGGTAGACCGCGCCGCTGCCCAGATAATCGGCCCCAGCCGCTTGGGCGGCCAGCGCATCCGCCACCGTCGCCGCCGTCGCGCCCAGAATCTTGTCCGGCCCCAACAGTCGGCGGGCCACCGCGACCGGCAAATCCTCCTGTCCAATATGCAGGCCGGCCGCATTGACCGCCAGGGCGATATCCAGACGGTCGTTGATGATCAGCGGGACCTGAAAACGGTCGGTTACTTCTTTAATCCGCAATGCCCGCTGATAAAACTCCCGGGAAGTCGCTGTCTTCTCCCGCAACTGCACTAACGTCACTCCGCCTTGCAGCGCCTGTTCAACAATTCTGCAGAACGAATCGATATTCCGGTTTGTGCTGTCCGTTACCAGATACAGCAAAACTTCCAGTTCCAATTTAGTCAACCGTACACCGCCCCTTTTCCCATACATTCCGCTCTGTCAGATTCGATACGGCGTCGAGCAGACGAACGCGGTAGCTGCCGGTTCCTTCGCCCGGCTGCATATACTCCTGGGCGATTTCTCCGGCCACTCCCATAAACATCACGCCGGCGACAACGGAGACCAACGCCGGCCCATTCGCCGCACAACAGGCAGCCACCAGCGAAGTCGTCATGCAACCGGTTCCCGTCACCCGGGACAACAACGGCGTCCCGTTACGCACCTGGCACACCATATGTCCGTCGCTGATAAAATCGGTTGCCCCGGTTGCGGCGACCAGGCAGCCAAATTGCGCCGCCGCCCGCCGCACCGCCGTCGTCGCATTTTCGGCGTCGGCCAGGGAGTCGATGCCGCGCATGGCGGTAATATCACCGGTCAGTCGCCGTATTTCCGCCAAGTTTCCCCGCACCGCCGTTAAGCGGATGCTGTGCAGCAATTGTTCGGCAGTCCGGGTCCGAATCTGGGTAAACCCGGCGCCGACCGGATCCAGAATCACGGGAATTCCCAGGTCGTTCGCTTTTCGCCCGGCCAACAGCAAACTCTCCAGCATCCGGGTGTTCGGCGTGCCGAGGTTCAGCACCAGCGCCGCCGCCTGCGATACCACCTCCACCACTTCGGCGGGATCGTTCGCCATGATCGGCGACGCGCCGATGGCCAGCGTAACATTCGCGCAGTCGTTCAGACTGATATAGTTGCTGATATGGTGAATCAAGGGGTTGCGCGTTCGTATCCGGTCGATGCAGGAAGATATCTGTTCCAACAGGCTCATCAGAACCGCCTCCTGGCCGGGCCAACGCCGGCCGCTTTATTCTTCGGACAGGCCCGCTTTTTGATAAAGCTCATAAAAATGATGCGTCGGCCCTACGCCTTTGCCGATCGGCAGCGCATGCTCGATGGCCATGGTGATATAGCGTTTGGCGGCCTTTACCGACTCGGGCACCGACATCCCCCTCGCCAGATTGGCCGCGATTGCCGAAGACAATGTGCAGCCCGTGCCGTGCGTGTTTTTCGTGGGAACCCGCGCTGCTTCGAGTCGCACGAAGTTCTGCCCGTCGTACAATATATCCGTCGCGTCCTCGGTCCGGTGACCACCCTTGAGCAGGACATTTTTCGGTCCCAGCGACTGAATGTCCCGCGCCGCCGCTTCCATGTCCTGTAACGACTCGATGCGGCGGTGCAGGATCGTTTCCGCTTCCGGGATGTTCGGCGTCACGATGGTGGCGAGCGGCAGCAATTCCTGCACCAAAACCGCTTCCGCCTCCGGTTGCAGCAGATGGTAGCCGCTCTTGGAAATCATCACCGGATCCACCACCACCAGCGGCGGGGCGTATTTTCGCAAGCCGGCGGCGATCGTCCGGATCGTATCGGGCTGGGAGACCATGCCGATCTTGACGGCGTCCGCCCCCATATCTTCGAAGATGGCCTCGATCTGTTTGGCGATAATTTCCCGGGAAATATCCTCGACGGCCAGCACGCCAAGCGTGTTTTGCGCCGTAATCGCCGTGATGACACTCATGCCGAATACGCCGTGCGCCGCAAAGGTCTTCAGGTCCGCCTGAATTCCGGCGCCGCCGCCGGAATCCGAGCCGGCAATGGTCAACGCTGTTTTCATGATCGTACTCCTCTCCCCATCCATCACCCAACAGAATAGAAAGCACAGGCCCGAATAGAGCCTGTGCCCGTCTGCAGCCAAGCAACACATGATCGCAGTCCCTACGCTGGCATCATCCAGATCAGGTTTCAGGGCCGGTATCGTTGCCGGATATTTCTCTCAGCCGGCCTTTCAGCGCCCCCCGCCAATATGTTCATGCACCTGTCGCTATTATTTTACCGGATTGGCTGTGTATTCACAAGGTTCACAATTTCTCGCGCCATCATTTTCTTGTTTTGGGCGGAATGCCGGCGATCGCCTTGGCCAGTTCTTTTTTCTGTTCCAGGTTGCCCTGGCGGGAAATCATGATCCGCTGCGCCTGCGGCGACCCCGCCCCATGCATCGACTCCGTCCGGTAGCCGACAGCCGCCGTGCCCAGGGTCAGGTTCTCGATCAGGCGCAGTATCCGCATCCGAAATTCCGTCGGCACTGAATCAATGCCTTTGAAGTATTTTTCCACGACCGGACCGATTTCCGGATTGCGCAGATCCTTCTCCGACGGCATGGTCACCATCAGCCCGCCGGCGATGTCTTCGGCCAACCGGGCGATTTCGTACGGGAATCGCGTCACGTTCTGCTTGCAGACATTGGCCAGCATCAGATCGATC
>JAAZNU010000007.1 GCA_012798135.1 Veillonellaceae bacterium
CACCCACAGAGGCGGTCGACCTGCTTGATGACATCGTGGCCACGCTCGCTCTCGACCTGAAGGTGCAAGTGGTGATGATCGCGGGCAACCACGACAGCGGCAAACGCCTGGCGTTTGGCAGTCGCTTCTTTGACCGCAGCCGTCTCCATGTTTGCTCCGCCGTTGTTCCCGGCACCGTCCGGTTGGCGGATGAATGGGGTCCGGTGGATTTCATGCTGCTTCCCTATGCCGATACGGAAACGGTTCGCCTGGAACTGAACGCTGAAAATCCGACGGATGCCGACGCGACGATCCGACGACGGCGGGACGCCTGGATGCCGCCTGGCGCCGGTGGCAATCGGACCGTAGCCCTGGCGCACGCTTTTTTGGCCGGCGGGCAGCCTTCGGAATCGGAACGTCCGTTGAGTGTGGGCGGAACCGGCGCGGTCGCCACGGGAAACTTCGAGGGCTTTCAATATGCGGCCATGGGCCATTTGCACCGGCCGCAACTGATCGATGGCGGGCGGCTGGCCTATAGCGGTTCGCTGATGAAATATTCGTTTGATGAAGCCGGACAGGACAAGGGCTTTTATTTTGTCGATATGGATGGCGCGGGAACGTTGCGCCAGGAATTCCTGCCGTTGCGGCCCCGGCGGGATGTCCGGGTTGTCACCGGCCGGTTTCAGGATCTGATGGCGGGCGCCGCCGGGGGGAGCCCGGACGATTATCTGAGCTTCGTTCTCTTGGACGAGGCGCCGGTCATTCAGGCCATTCAGCGGCTGCGCACCCTTTATCCGAAGACCATGGAGATCAGCTACCGTTACCAACAGGAAGCGCTGGCATTGGCGCCGGCGCAGCGCCCGGACAGATCGTCGCGCAGCGCGTTGGAGCTGTTTGAAAGCTTTGCGGAATGGTCGACCCAAAAACCGCTGACGCCGTCGCAACGGGAAATAATGACCAAGCTGCTGACCGATGCGGTTGGCGATGGAGGCGGCGAATGAAACCGCTTTATTTGGAGATTCGGGCCTTTGGTCCTTATGCCGGCGTTCAGGCCGTCGATTTTTCCCAGCTGCGCGATTACCGGTTTTTTTTGATTCATGGTCCGACCGGCTCCGGCAAAACCTCCTTGCTGGATGCGATCTGTTATGCCTTGTACGGCGATACCAGCGGCAAGGTGCGCAGCGGCGAGAACATGCGCAGCGATTACGCCGCGGCTTCGGAAGGGACGGCGGTGGTTTTTGACTTCGCCGTCGGCGAAAACCGGTATCGGGTCCGGCGCTCGCCCCGGCAATGGCTGGCCCGGAAACGCGGCGCCGGCAGCCTGGTGGAGGTCGGCGAGTCCGCCAGCCTGTACCGGCTGGATGAAACGCGTCGAGAAACCGCTGTGCTGGCCGAAAAGTCCCAGCGGGTGACGGCGGAGGTACAGCGTCTCCTCGGCTTTCGCAGTGATCAGTTCCGGCAGGTCGTGTTGCTGCCGCAGGGCGATTTCCGCCGGCTGCTGCTGGCGGATTCCAGCGAGCGGCAGGAAATTATGCAAACCCTGTTCCGGACCGAATATTATGGGACCGTCGAACAACGTCTGAAGGAGACGTTGAAGGAGTGGACGGAGCGGTACACGGAGCTGGACGCTAAATTGCAGGAATTGCAGACCTTGGCCGGAGTTTCGGATTGGGCCGAACTGCAAAGGCAAATCGCCGCCGACGAGGTCAACCTGGCCCAATTACGGAATCAGACCGATGCGTCGGCGAACGCGGCGGCGCAGGCCCGGCAAGTTTTGACGGCGGCGCAATTGGCCCGGCAGGTTCTCGATGAACGGGAGCAGGCCCGGGCGGCATTCGCCATGATCCAACGGGAGCGTCCGGCGGTCGACGACCGGCGCGCCGAGTTGCTGCGGGCGCAGCGGGCTGAGGAAGCGGCAGGCGCGGTAACGCTGGCTCGGGAGCGGTGGCAGGACCGGGAAACGGCGGCGGGCCTTTGGCAGACTTCGACGGTGGAGCGGGCGAAGGCGGCGGGCCTTTGGGAAATGGCGGCCGGTGATTGGGAAATGATTCGACGGCGGGAACCGGAACTGGAGCGGCTGACGCAGGAGAAAAAACGGCTGGCAGACATTGGCGTCCGTAACCAAGCCTTATCTCAGGCGTTGGCGGCTGCCCGGAATCATCGCGACAATGCGCTGGCGGCAATCGCCGATCTGCGGCAGGCGGACGAATCGCTGGCGGCATTGCAACAAAAATTGGCGGAGCTGCAAGAGCGGGAAGAACAGGCAATCCGGCTGGGTGCCGAAGCCGGCGGCCGTGAGGCCGCTGGCCGGCAGTGGCGGACCGTTTTGGAAAACCGGGAAAAACTCGAGCGGGTTCAGGGCGAATTGGCCGGGGCGGCAACGGCGTTGCAGGCGACGGCAAATGACACGGCAGCTATACGGGCTTCTTGGGAAAAAGCCAAAGCTGATCTGGAAAACCTGCAAAACGAGTGGGAACAGGGGCAGGCGGCGTTGCTGGCAGGCGGACTCGCTGACGGGCAACCCTGTCCGGTTTGCGGTTCGTTGCATCACCCGGCTCCGGCCGGGTCCGGCGGCCGCCTGCCAGATCCGGCGGAATTGCGACGGGCAAAAATGTTTGCCGAACAGCTGGCACAAGAGGTCGAGCAGGCCGTACAGCGCGAGTATGCGGCCCAGTCAGCCCGGGACTCGCTGGAGCAGCATCGGCTGCTGCTGTTGACGGAATTGGGCGAGTACGGGAAATGGCCGCTGCAACGTTGCCGGCAGGTTTTGACGGAGGCCCGACAATCCTGGCAGTTGGCCGTTCAGGCTCAGACGGCGGCGACGGGGCTGAAACAGCAACGGGAGCAAAGCCGGCAGCAAATGGAACAGCTGCGGTCAGACAGAGATTTGAAGGAGCAGAACCGGACGGCCGCAGAATCCCAGGCCCAAGCTACTGCGGCGGTGGCACGGGAACGTCAGGCGGAGGTTCCCGAAGAATATAGGGACGGCAACAATCTGGAACAGGCTTTACAGGAGGTTCAGGCGCGGGTCGCGGAGTTGAGCCGTCTGTTGTCGGATGCGCAGCGGCAGGCGGCTGCGGCCTCGGAGTCGCTGGCGAAAGCGACAGGACAGGAAGAAGAACGACGGCTGGCGCTGGAACGGGCTCAGGAAACCTGGGCGGCGGCGGATGCGGCGAAGCAGCAACGGATCCTCTCGGTTGGGTTCGATAGCGAGGAGGATTATCAGGCGGCCGTGCGACCGGCCGCGACCCGGAGCGCGTGGGATCAGGCCGTGCAGGATTTCGACAGGCGCCTGTCGGCGGCCGTTGAACGGCTGGACCGGGCGGAGTCGGCCGCCGGCCGGATTGGCGAAGATCCCGATGTAGCAGGCCGGGAGGCCGATTATGCGGCGGCGGCCCAGCGGGAACAAGAACTGCGCATAGCCGCGGCCCGAATTCAGGACCGCCTGCAATTACAGCGCAGCCAGGCGGAACGGTTCGCCCAGTTGCAAGCGGGCCGGCAGGAGGCGGAAGCCAGACATTCGTTGTATTCCGGACTGTGGGAAATTGCCGCCGGCCGGTTCACCGGCGTCAGTTTTGAGCGCTATGTATTGGGATTTCTGCTGGACGAAGTCAATCTGCACGCCAACCTGCGGCTGAAAGGAATGACCCGGGGCCGGTACCAGTTGCGCCGGAAGGAAGAACGAGACGACAAGCGTCGGGGCGCCGGCCTGGACCTGGAAATCCTGGACGGCTATACCGGGGAAGCGCGGCCGGTTCAGACGCTCTCGGGCGGGGAAACCTTCCTGGCCTCCCTGTCGTTGGCCCTGGGATTGGCCGATGTGGTGCAGTCCCGCGCCGGTGGAATTTATCTGGAAACATTGTTCGTTGACGAAGGGTTCGGGACGCTGGACACGGAAGCGCTGGACCTGGCGATCAAGGCCCTGATCGACCTGCAGCAGGGCGGACGCCTGGTGGGAATCATCTCCCATGTGCCGGAACTGACAGAACGGATCAATGCCCGCCTGGAAGTAATTCCGACGGAACGCGGCAGTCGGGCGGAATTTCATATCGGTTGATGCCAGGGTGGGCAATGCTGAATCCATAAGGGGGCGGAACCGCGATGCAGTTGCGGACGGTGCAGACCTTGCCGGAAGTCATTCACAACCTGATTCATTTCAACGGAGAGTTTGGCCGGGACGGCCGGGCTGCATCCCGCCTGGCGCTGTTCCGCCACTGGTATTATGTGCCGTTGCTGGCCCTGTTCGGACCGGAAAAATTCATCGGCCATGTGGAACAAGCCGGTGACCGGGCCGTCCCGTTGTCTGTCGCCGGCTATTTGGATCATGCGGACTTTCTGGACAAGCTTGATCCCCAACCGACCCTGCGTGAATGGTTTCGTCCCGTGACGGAGGAGGAAGCGTTCCGCCTGCGGCTGGAGCTGGCCTATGTTCTCGACCAATATGGACGGGAACCGAATGATCTGATCTATATGTATATTTTGAAAGAATCGCTATAGGAGACCTTCTAAACAGTATGAACATCCATTGGGAACTGATTCTGGATATTGCGCGCAATGTCGGCCTGATCGGCGTCACCGCTTATGTTAGCACCCGGCTGCCGGCTGTTCGCCGGGCCTTGGCCTATTCGCATTACCGCCTGTATGACAAAATCATTCTGGCGTTGGTGTTCGGTGCCTTTTCCGCTTTGGGGAACTATATCGGGATTCCGGTGGTCGGGGCATTGGCCAATACCCGGATCGTCGGACCGATTGCCGGCGGCCTGCTGGGTGGCCCGCTGGTCGGTGTGGGAGCAGGGATTCTGGGGGCGATTCCCCGGTATCTGATCGGCGGCTACACCGTGGCAGCCTCCGTGTTGGCCAATATCATGGCCGGTTTGATCAGCGGTTATGTTTACAACAAGTATGGTCCCACCCGGCTGACGTTGAAAATAGCGCTACTGACAGCTTTTTTCTGTGAGTTGAACTTGAAAATCTGGATTTTGGTATTGTCCAAGCCGTTTGAAAAAGCCTGGGAACTGGAGAAGATTATCGGCATTCCGACCATTATCGCCAACTCGCTCGCGGTGGGCCTGTTTTTTTATATTGTCCGCGACGTGTTCCGGGAGCAGCAGAAGGTGCAGGCGCAGTCGGCTCAACAGGCGATCCGGCTGATCCAGCAGACCACGGAACTGTTGCATGAAGGACTGAACGCCAAAACCGCCTTCAAGATCGCCAATATTTTGCGGACCGAGACCAAGGCCGCCGCCGTGGCGATCACCGACAATGAGAAAGTGTTGGGGTTTGTCGGCATCGGCGACGACCATCATGCCGCCAATTCCCACATTCTTACCCAAGCCACCCAGCAGGCGATTCATTCCCGCAATACGCTGATTTTCAACAGCCGCGCCGAGATCGGCTGCCCGGATCCCCTGTGCCCGTTGACTTCGGTGATCGAGGCGCCCCTGATTGTCGACGGTCAGGTTCAAGGCGTCCTAAAGCTGTACAAAGCGCACGATGAGGTCATTACCGGCTATGAGGCGGAACTGATCCAGGGAATCGCCGATTTCCTTGGATTGCTGCTGGACCGACATTCCCTTGGCGAACAGAAGATGATGCGGGCCCAGGCGGAGTACAATATGCTGAAGGCGCAGGTGAACCCGCATTTTCTGTTCAACACGCTGGGAACCATCCGGGCATTGGTGCGGACGTCGCCGGAACAGGCCCGGGCGCGTATCAAGGATTTGTCGGATTTTTTGCGGCGAACGCTCGAGCACGGCCAGGATCTGACCCGGCTGAGCGAAGAGCTGGAAATTGTCCGGTCTTATATTCGGCTGGAACAAGCCCGGTTCGGCGACCGGATCCAAGTGCGGGAAGAAATTCCCGATTCGTTGCTGGAATGTTATCTGCCGGTTTTTTCCCTGCAACCGATTGTCGAAAATGCCATCAAGCATGGACTGTCCTCCAAGCGCGATGGCGGCGTTTTGGCAATCCGGATTTATGAGTCCGGCGATTTTTTGCACATGGAAGTGAACGATGACGGCGTCGGCATTCCCTTGCCCCGGCTGCGTGACATCCGTCGGTTTGACGGGATTTCTTCCCGGGACGCCGCCGGTGCGGGAATCGGTCTCAATAACGTACACAAGCGGATTCAGGCCCGATTCGGGCCGCAGTTTGGCATTCAGATCGACAGCCGGGAAGGCGGGGGAACCACCGTGAAAGTGCTGTTGCCGGTGCTGCGCAAAGAGGAGATGGCGGATTGAGCATGCTGCGGGCTATCATTGTCGACGATGAGCCGCTAATGTGCGACGAACTAAAATGCCTGCTGGAAGATACCGGCGAAGTTCAGGTTGTCGGCATCGGCCACAGCGGCGAAGAGGCGTTAACCCTTTGCGACCGCCCGGATGTGGATGCCGTTTTCCTGGACATTCAGATGCCGGTCATGAACGGCATGGAAGCGGCCAGAATTTTGAATTCGCGGGCTCGTTGCCCCCTGATTGTGTTTATTACGGCATTCAGCAACTATGCGGTCGAAGCTTTTCAAGTCGATGCCGTGGATTACATTTTGAAGCCGTTCGATGAACGGGATATCGAACGGATCCTGAAAAAACTGAAACAGCGTTATAATAAACCATTGGCGCCGGCGCGGCCGTTTCTGAAGAAAATCCTGGCGGAGACCGGCGATCGCCTGGAAGTTATCGACGTAAAGCAGATCCAGTATTTTCAGGCGGAGAACCGACAGATTTTTGTTTGCACCATTGGCGGCAAGAAGTATGAAATCCGCAATCGGCTCAATGAACTGGAGGAAGCGCTGGATCCGGCCGATTTCTTTCGCTGCCACCGCAACTTCATTGTGAATGTCAATCAGATCGGCCAGCTGGCCAGCTGGTTCAACAGGGGCTATCTGCTGATCATGAACCCCTCCCGCGATGAAATTCCGGTGGGCCGGGTCTACGCCGCCAAGTTGAAAAATTATCTGCCTCTTTAACTGGTGATTTTGTATTTTGTACACCTGTGCGGTATAATTGCATCTCGGAAGCTATTTTTCGCATTTCGTTCATAATTCTTTGTCGCAACAATTATTTTTCGTTATGATTTATTATGAAGCGAAATGTCAAGAGAACAATTTTTGACTGGAGGGAAGACCTTGGCAGTAATCATCAACCGGAAATTCTGCAAAGGCTGCGGAATCTGCGTGGCATTTTGTCCGAAGCAGGTTTTGGAGCTGGACGAACTGGGCAAAGTCGTGGACAAGAACGCGGCGGCCTGCATCTCCTGCGGGC
>JAAZNU010000034.1 GCA_012798135.1 Veillonellaceae bacterium
GACGGGAGTGGCGCACCTGCCGGAGGGGATGGAAATGGTGATGCCTGGCGACAACGTGACGATGAACATTGAACTGATCACTTCGATCGCGATCGAAGAGGGACTGCGGTTTGCGATCCGGGAAGGCGGCCGTACGGTCGGTGCCGGCGTGGTTACCGCGATCAACGAATAAAACCCTTGTGGCGCGCGGAGGGTGGCCCTGACACCACTCTCCGCTTCATTTTTTTTCTTCAAGAACTGTATGTTGACAGGACATGTCAATTGTGATAAATTATAAAAGCGGCATTTTGAACTAATGTGTAAATTCAGCTAAAGAGGTGTACAGCATGCGTAATGCAGTCACGTTGGCTTGTACTGAATGCAAGCAACGCAACTATCAAACCAATAAGAACAAGAAAAATGATCCGGATCGCTTGGAGTTCAATAAATACTGCAAGTTTTGCAAAAAACATACAACCCACAAGGAAACAAAATAAGTTTCGTTTGTATGGGCAGGCAAACACAGGGGTGTAGCTCAATTGGTAGAGTAGCGGTCTCCAAAACCGTTGGTTGCGGGTTCAAGTCCTGCCGCCCCTGCCATATTTTTTATGTGTGCTGGCAGCAATCGAATAATAGGATGTGACGATATGGCGGTTCAGGAAATGACGGTGCAGAGCCGAGGGCGGCTGGTAAAGCTGACAAAGTTTCTGCGGGAAGTAAAATCTGAGCTGAAGAAAATTTCGTGGCCCAGCAAGAAGGAACTGACGGCCAATACGATAGTTGTGTTGGTGTCGGTTTTTTTCGCTGCAGCCTTGATTTGGATCATTGATGGCTTTTTCGCCAAAATTCTTCGTGCGATTCTTGCCAGGTAGAGGCGGCGTCTGATGGAAGAAGAACGTCAGTGGTACGTAATTCATACTTACTCCGGTTACGAGAATAAGGTCAAAGCGAATCTGGAACGCAAGATTCAGTCTATGGGCATGCAGACCGAGATTTTTCAGGTTTTGGTGCCTATGGAAGATGAAGTGGAAATCAAGGATGGCAAGCGCAAGGTAACCAAGAAGAAAATTTTTCCGGGATATGTCTTGGTGGAAATGATTGTGAACGACAGAACTTGGTATGTCGTCCGCAATACACCGGGTGTCACCGGTTTTGTAGGGTCTGGCAGCAAAGCGATTCCGTTGAATCCGCTCGAACTTAAACCGATATTGCGAGCAATGGGTGTCGAAGAGCCTCGTCAGAAGATTGATGTGAAACCGCAGGAAGTTATCCGGATTGTTGCCGGCGCCTTCGAAAACTGGACGGCTACTGTGACGGATGTCTATATGGACAGGGGGAAAATCAGGGCCCTGGTAAATATGTTTGGCCGTGAAACCCCAGTGGAATTGGATTTTTCCCAAGTGGAAAAATTATAGAGACTGCTCAAGATTTCGTACGCGAAATCGGTGGGAGGGCTATAGTGCCCGCATGACCACATTTTGCACGTAAGGAGGTGTGAACACATGGCCAGAAAGATAGTTAAAGTTGTGAAACTGCAGGTTCCTGCTGGCAAGGCTACACCGGCGCCTCCGGTCGGCCCGGCTTTGGGACAGGCTGGCGTCAATATCATGGCGTTCGTCAAGGATTTTAACGAAAGAACGGCGAAACAGGCCGGCCTGATTATTCCTGTCGAGATTACTGTTTTCGAAGATCGTTCCTTCACGTTTATCACAAAGACTCCGCCCGCCGCGGTTCTGCTCAAGAAAGCCGCCGGTATTGAAACCGCATCCGGCGAGCCCAACAAGAAGAAAGTGGCGACAGTGTCCCGCGCTAAAGTTCGCGAGATTGCTGAGTCCAAGATGCCTGACCTGAATGCTGCCGATGTAGAAGCTGCAATGCGTATGGTTGAAGGCACGGCGCGCAGCATGGGAATCGATATTGTCGATTAACCGGCGTCTTCTGTGGGAGGGTTTCCCGTTATAACCACATTATCAGCAGGAGGATAAATTTATGCCGAAGAATGGCAAAAAATATCAGGAATCGGTCAAGCTCATCGAAGCTGGCAAAGTGTATGACCCGGAAGAAGCGATTGCCCTGATCCAGAAAATGCCGGCGGCCAAATTTGACGCGACATTGGAAGTCGCCGTCAAATTGGGTGTCGACCCCAAGCATGCGGATCAGCAGGTTCGTGGTGCGGTGGTTCTGCCGCACGGAACCGGCAAGAGCAAACGCGTTTTGGTCTTCGCCAAAGGTGACAAAGCCAAGGAAGCCGAAGCTGCCGGCGCGGATTTTGTCGGTGCCGAAGACATGGTCGAGAAGATTCAGGGCGGCTGGACCGATTTTGACGTTGCCGTGGCAACTCCCGATATGATGGGAACGGTTGGCCGTTTGGGCAAAATTCTCGGCCCCAAAGGCTTGATGCCAAACCCCAAAGTCGGCACGGTTACGATGGATGTCACCCGGGCGTTGAATGAAATCAAGGCTGGTAAAATCGAGTATCGTACCGATAAAGCCGGCAATATCCATGCTCCGCTGGGAAGAGTTTCGTTTGTGACGGAAAAACTGGTTCAGAACTATTTCACGTTGATTGAAACCTTGGTCAAAGCGAAGCCGGCGGTTGCCAAGGGGCAATACGTTCGCCATATTACGCTCAGCTCCACGATGGGCCCTGGCGTAACGGTTAACGTGTTAAAACTCACTGGTAAAAAAGAAGCTTAAGCTGAAAGATAAATTTCATATCCGGGCCGTAGATAGCAGGTGCCGCATGGCATAAGCATCCGTCGGATGCGCCCGCCGAGGTCGGAGCCCCCGTTTTGTGGTGGAACGGTCTCTGACGTGCGGCGTCCGGAGACCGTTTGTTTTTCTGATCAACAAGGAAGGAGGTGGACTCAATATGGTAATTCGTCCGGAAAAAGTGGCTATGATCGCGGAATTCAAAGAAACCATCCAAAATGCAAAAGGTGTGGTATTGGCCGACTTTCGTGGCATCAAGGTAGCCCAGGACACAAAATTGCGTCGTAAAATGCGTGAAGCCGGTGTGGATTACACGGTCATCAAAAATAACATGGCCAGTATTGCGGCGAAAGAGGCCGGCATCGAAGGATTGGACAAATACCTCAAAGGTCCTTTGGCAATGGTTTCTTCCGCAAAAGATCCGGTCGTCCCGGCGAAACTGATGTCCGAGTTTATTAAAGAAAACCGGATCATGGAGATCAAAGGCGGCTTGGTGGAAGGCAAGGTAATCGATGCGGACGCCGTAAAAGCATTAGCTAATCTGCCGCCGCGCGAAGTGCTCATCGCCAAAATGCTGGGCAGCATGCAGGCGCCGATCACCGGTTTGGTCAATGTTCTGCAAGGCAACATTCGCAATCTCGTTTACGCCCTGGATGCAGTGCGGCAACAAAAAGAATCCGCCTAACTTGCATATAAAATTAAAATTTGGAGGAATGAATCATGAATAAAGAACAAATCATGGAAGCCATTGAACAAATGACAGTATTGGAACTGTCCGAACTGGTCAAAGCCCTGGAAGAAAAATTTGGCGTTTCCGCTGCGGCCCCCATGGCCGTCGCAGCCGCTCCGGCAGCTGCCGCAGCCGCCGCTCCGGCTGCTGAAGAACAGACCGAATTCGATGTAATCCTCACTGCCGCTGGTGGTGCAAAGATCAACGTAATCAAAGTCGTTCGCGAACTGACCGGCCTGGGCCTCAAAGAAGCCAAAGACTTGGTTGATGGCGCTCCCAAACCGGTGAAAGAAAAAGTCTCCAAAGCTGATGCCGATGCCATCAAGGCTAAATTGGTTGACGCCGGTGCAACTGTCGAAGTAAAATAAGTGGCGATACAGGTGGGGGCGTGATCGCGCCCACCTGTATTTGTAATCCTCTTCGTGTTGACAATTTGACATATGTGTGATATCATCCTAAAATGCGGTAATTATCTTTTGAGGGGATGAAAAACACTTTCCGTTTTGCAAAAGCAAGGTCTTCCTTAAACTGGAGAGCCTTGCTTGTTTTTGCTTTAGAATACGATTTTGTTCAACAGTGGAGGTGGGGGTCTGAATGTTCAATCCCATAGAGGTAGGAAAACGGACACGCTACAGTTACGCCAAAATCGATGAAGTTTTGGACATGCCCAATCTAATTGAAATCCAGAAGAAGTCCTATCAATGGTTTCTTCAGACGGGATTGACGGAAATTTTCCGGGATATTTCGCCCATTCAGGATTTTACGGGCAATTTGGTGCTGTCATTTGATGATTTTCGCCTGGGCGACTCCAAGTATGACGTGGAAGAGTGCAAGGAGCGGGATGTCACGTATGCGGCTCCGCTGAATGTCAAAGTTCGGCTGGTGAATCGCGAGACCGGTGAAATCAAGGAACAGAACGTGTTTATGGGCGATTTTCCCCTGATGACCGACAACGGCACCTTTATCATCAATGGCGCCGAGCGGGTCATTGTCAGTCAGTTGGTGCGTTCTCCCGGCGTCTATTATGATGTGGCTCTGGACGCGAACGGCAAGGAATTGTATTTTGCCACCGTGATTCCGAACCGGGGCGCCTGGCTCGAGCTGGAGACGGACTCCAATGACGTGGTTTCCGTCCGGGTCGACCGTACGCGCAAACTGCCGGTCACGGTGTTGATCCGTGCCTTGGGCTGGGAAAACAGCGAGGCTATCTTGGCCCTGTTCGACGATAATCCCCGTATCCGGGCTACACTGGAGGCCGGTAAGGACGATTCGACAGATCGCGACACTGCGCTGCTGGAGATATACAAGCGTTTGCGTCCTGGCGAACCGGCCACGATTGAAAATGCCGCCCAGTTGGTGGAATCGTTGTTTTTTGATTCCAAACGTTACGACCTGGCCACCGTCGGTCGCTACAAGCTGACCAAGAAGCTGGGCTGGCGCCGCCGTTTACAGGGCGTCTATCTGGAACAAAACATAGTGGATAAAAGCACCGGCGAAATTGTGGTTGCCAGCCGGGATGAGCACGGCAATCCCGTTCGGGTGGATGACGACATCCTCAATATTATTGAGAAGAGCGGCATATTCACCGAAGCCGCGGTCAACGAAGGTTTGGTTGAAGTTTATGCCCGTCTGCATGAAGACTCGAAACCGGAAAAATTGTTGTGTACTCCAACGCCTGCCGATTTCAGCCGCCGCACGATTACCAAGGCTGACATCATCGCGTCCATTGGCTATTTGCTGAGTCTTGCCGAAGGATTTGGCAATAAGGACGACATCGACCATTTGGGCAATCGGCGCCTACGTTCCGTGGGCGAGTTGCTGCAAAACCAGTTCCGTATTGGCTTGGCCCGCATGGAACGGGTTGTTCGGGAACGGATGACCATTCAGGATGTTGATGTGATCACACCACAGGCGCTGATTAATATTCGACCGGTTGTGGCTGCAATTAAAGAATTCTTTGGGTCCAGCCAGTTGTCGCAGTTTATGGACCAGACCAATCCCCTGGCCGAGCTGACGCACAAACGCCGACTCAGCGCACTGGGGCCGGGAGGCTTGAGCCGCGAACGGGCTGGATTTGAAGTCCGTGACGTGCATCACTCCCACTACGGTCGCATGTGCCCGATTGAAACCCCGGAAGGTCCGAACATCGGCCTGATCGGCTCACTGTCCACATTTGCCCGCGTGAACCAGTTCGGGTTTATCGAAACGCCTTATCGCAAGGTGGATAAAAAGAATTTACGGGTGACGGAAGACGTCCATTATCTGACCGCCGACGAAGAAGACGAATACGTCATTGCGCAGGCCAACGAAAAGCTGAATAAAAGCGGCTGGTTCGTCGACGAACAGGTCAGTGTCCGCTATCGGGACCTGATTTTGGAAGTGCCGGCGCCGGAAGTCGATTATATGGACGTGTCGCCAAAGCAGGTTGTGTCCATTGCAACGGCCATGATTCCGTTCCTGGAAAACGATGACGCGAACCGCGCGTTGATGGGAGCCAATATGCAACGCCAGGCAGTCCCGCTGTTACGGCCGAAAGCGCCGTTGGTAGGCACAGGGATGGAATCCAAGGCTGCCCGTGACTCAGGCGTGGTGGTTTTAGCGAAAAATGCCGGCGTCGTCGAACGGGCGACCGCTACCGAGATCCTTGTTCGTCGTGCCGATGATAAAGGCATCGACAAATACAAGCTGTTGAAATACCTGCGTTCCAACCAGGGAACCTGCATCAATCAACGGCCGTTGGTCTACAAGGATGAGATCATCGAAAAGGGACAGGTTCTCGCGGACGGCCCATCCACTGAGCGTGGCGAACTGGCGTTGGGGCGGAATATTCTGGTTGCGTTCATGCCCTGGGAAGGGTACAACTACGAAGATGCGATTCTGCTCAGCGAAAAAATCGTGAAGGAAGATGTCTTTACCTCCATTCATGTCGAGGAGTACGAGTGCGATTCCCGGGATACCAAACTGGGGCCTGAAGAAATTACCCGGGATATTCCCAACGTAGCGGAAGAAGCGTTGGGCGACCTGGATGACCGAGGAATCATTCGTGTCGGTGCGGAAGTTCGCCCCGGCGATATTCTGGTCGGTAAAGTAACGCCCAAGGGCGAAACTGAGCTTACGGCGGAAGAACGGCTGTTACGGGCGATCTTTGGCGAGAAAGCACGGGAAGTTCGCGACACTTCATTGCGGGTGCCACACGGCGAATCCGGCAAAGTAGTGGATGTGAAAGTTTTTACCCGTGAAAACGGCGATGAATTGATGCCGGGCGTCAATCAACTGGTCCGGGTTTACATTGCCCAAAAACGAAAAATCTCCGAAGGCGACAAAATGGCCGGCCGTCACGGCAACAAAGGGGTCGTGTCGCGGATCATGGCGGAAGAGGATATGCCGTTCCTGCCGGACGGGACGCCGGTGCAAATTGTATTGAATCCTTTAGGCGTGCCTTCCCGAATGAATATCGGACAGGTTCTGGAAACCCATCTGGGCTGGGCTGTGTCGGCACTGGGATTGCAAATTGCCCATAAAGACCCCAACATTACGACGCGCCTCAAGCAAGCTGGCTACGATGCCGATCGTTGGGGATTACCCAAGCCCGACGGCGAGGACGAGGCCAAGGAAATGCAGCGGGGATCACATATCTGGCCAAATTCTTACGGCGACTGCGGCATTCATATTGCGACGCCGGTATTCGACGGCGCCATCGAAGAAGAAGTCATTCGGACCTTGAAACTGGCACAATTGCCGGAAGACGGCAAGACCATCCTTCGTGACGGCCGGACCGGCAGGCAATTTGACAATCCGATTACCGTCGGCTATGTTTACATGCTGAAATTGCATCATCTGGTTGATGACAAGATTCACGCCCGGTCCACGGGACCCTATTCCCTCGTCACCCAGCAGCCACTCGGCGGCAAGGCCCAGTTTGGCGGACAACGTTTCGGCGAAATGGAAGTCTGGGCGTTGGAAGCCTATGGTTCCTCCTACACCTTGCAGGAACTTCTGACTGTCAAGTCCGACGATATTGTTGGTCGCGTGAAAACTTATGAAGCCATTGTTAAGGGCGAAAACATACCGGAGCCGGGAATTCCGGAATCGTTTAAGGTTCTCATGAAGGAACTGCAAAGTATTGGTCTGGACGTGGAAGTCCGGTCGGAAGACGGCAAGGCCATTCAGATCAAGGATACCGACGATGATGTTCACGAAACCGCAAAAGAACTGGATTTGCCGTTGGCCGGCGAATCCCGCTATCAACCGGTGCCGCGCGAACGGAAACCATCCCGGTTTGCGGATCAACCGGAAGCGGCGGATATCGATGCAGTTGCCGACTTCCTGGACGATGGGGAAATACCGGAAGAAGAATTGACCGGCATGTCGGAAATTGAGATTGTGCCTGTTGCCAAGGCCGAGGAAGAAACAGAAAGCCGTTCCCGTAAGAGCGGTAAGAAGGCCAAAATCAAAGAAAAGAAACTCAATGTACGTGAACTGCTCGATGAAGCGGAAGACTTGGATTTTGATGAGCCGGGCTCAGATGACGACAGCATCGAGTAGGTAAGAGGGGAGCGATAGAATCTTGCAAGATGTGAATACTTTTGATTCAATGCGGATTGGTTTGGCCTCTCCCGAGCAAATCATGAGTTGGTCCCATGGTGAAGTCAAGAAGCCGGAAACCATCAACTACCGGACACTGAAACCAGAACGCGATGGCCTGTTTTGCGAGAGAATTTTTGGACCAACCCGGGATTGGGAGTGCCATTGCGGCAAGTATAAACGGATTCGACACAAAGGAGTAGTCTGCGACCGTTGCGGCGTGGAAGTGACAAAATCCAAAGTGCGGCGCGACAGGATGGGGCATATCGAACTTGCCGCTCCGGTATCGCATATTTGGTATTTCAAAGGAATCCCCAGCCGCATGGGGCTGATTTTGGACATTTCGCCCCGGGCGTTGGAGAAAGTACTGTATTTTGCCTCGTATATCGTGCTGGATCCCAAGGATACTCCGTTGATGAAGCGACAATTGTTGTCGGAAAAAGAATACCGGGATTATTACGAAAAATATGGCTCCCATTTCGAAGTCGGCATGGGCGCGGAAGCTATCAAAAAACTGCTGGAAGAACTTGACCTCGAAAAGATGAGTAAGGAACTGCGGCAGGAACTGAAAGAAGTCAGCGGGCAGCGCCGGATTCGCGCCATCCGCCGGCTGGAAGTCGTGGAAGCGTTCCGCAAATCCGGCAACAAGCCGCAGTGGATGGTTTTGGACGTAGTGCCGGTGATTCCGCCGGAATTACGGCCGATGGTCCAGTTGGACGGCGGCCGCTTTGCAACCTCCGACCTGAACGATCTGTATCGCCGGGTCATCAACCGGAATAACCGTCTGAAGCGTCTGTTGGAGCTGAAAGCGCCGGATATCATCGTCCGCAACGAAAAGCGGATGCTGCAGGAAGCGGTGGATGCGCTGATTGACAACGGCCGGCGCGGTCGCCCGGTCACCGGACCCGGCAATCGCCCACTCAAATCCCTGAGCGATATGCTCAAGGGCAAACAAGGCCGGTTCCGTCAAAACCTTCTGGGCAAGCGCGTCGACTATTCGGGCCGTTCGGTTATCGTGGTCGGGCCGGAGCTGAAACTTCATCAATGCGGTTTGCCCAAAGAGATGGCCCTGGAATTGTTCAAGCCGTTTGTGATGAAAAAATTGGTCAATGCCGGTCATGCTCACAACATCAAGAGCGCCAAGCGGATGGTGGAGCGGATGCGGCCGGAAGTCTGGGATGTGCTGGAAGAGGTCATCCGTGAACATCCGGTGCTGCTGAACCGTGCTCCGACGTTGCACCGTCTGGGGATTCAGGCCTTTGAGCCGGTTTTGTCCGAAGGTCGCGCCATTAAAATTCATCCCCTCGTTTGCACAGCCTACAACGCCGACTTCGACGGCGACCAAATGGCGGTTCATGTTCCCTTGTCCGCCGAAGCCCAATCGGAAGCAAGGGTGTTGATGCTGAGCGCGCATAATATTTTGTCGACGAAAGATGGCCGGCCGGTTGCCTCGCCTACGCAGGATATGGTTTTGGGTTCATACTATCTGACCATTGAACGCGAATCGGCGGAAAACGAGCGGCAACAGAAGGAAGGCTTGCCGCCGCGGGCTTTTTCCGGCGGCGACGAAGCGTTGCAAGCCTATCACTTCGGGTTCATCACCCTACATGAAAAAATTCGGATCCGGATTCCGGGGCATGGTTTGGTAACGACCTCCTTGGGACGGTATATTTTTAACGAAGCCTTGCCCGAGGAACTTAAACAGTACAATGCGGACGGCACGGTGCTGGGACGTCTGATGGACAAGAAGGAACTGGGCAAGCTCGTTGCGGAATGCTACCGCCGGTTTGGCAATGCGCAGACCGCGAACGTGCTGGATAAGATCAAGAAACTCGGTTTCACCTATGCCACCCGCGCCGGCATTACGATTGCCGTGTCCGATATCAAGATTCCCAAGCAGAAGAAAGTGATCATTGACACTACCGATGCTCAGGTTGAGAAAATCAACAACCACTACCGTAACGGATTGCTGACGGGGGATGAGCGGTACATTAAAGTGGTGGATCTTTGGAAGAAGGCAACGGACGATGTCACGGACTCGCTGATGAAATCTCTGGATCGTCTGAACCCTGTGTACATGATGGCGACTTCCGGCGCTCGCGGCAACGTCCAGCAGATTCGTCAGCTGGCCGGTATGCGTGGGCTTATGTCGGACCCGTCGGGTCGAATCATCGACCTGCCGATCAAGGCCAACTTCCGGGAAGGTTTGACTGTTCTTGAATACTTCATTTCTACGCACGGCGCCCGTAAGGGCCTCGCGGATACCGCGCTGCGTACCGCCGACTCGGGTTATCTGACCCGCCGCCTGGTCGATGTGGCGCAAGATCTGATCGTGCGCGAGGACGACTGCGATGTTCTTAAATTCAATATTTCGCGGGAAGTCGAAAAAATGCAGGCGGCGCATGAGCAGACTTTGACGCAGGCGAAAACGACGCTGTGCGGAAAAGAACTGACAGCCGATGCGATCAGCAGCGCTACCGGTGAGATCATTCTGGCTGCCGGGGCGGTGCTGGATGCTGCCGGAATCGATCGGTTGCTGGAAGAACAGGTTCTGGAGATCAATGTGCCGGAGCTGATTCCCTTGACCCTGTCCCGCCAACAGATTCGGGACAATTTGCGCGGCATCATGTTGCGGGAAATGCTGAATCGAAATCTTGAGCATGATGTGGTTGATTCCGTCGGCGAGGTCATTTTGGCTGCCGGAACACCGATCCAGGAAGAACATGTGGAAATGATGCTGAATTCGGATGTTTCCGGCGACATCAGCGTTCGTAAAAACAGCATGAAGGGAATCGATGCGGAAGCGATTCTGGAAGAAGCCGTAAAAGAACCTCTGACCAAGGTAATTTCCTTGAAGTCTGCGGATTTGCGCCACCGTGCCGTGCAGCAAATTGCGGTCGAAGAAATCCGCAAGCCAAATGCCAAGAAACCCATCGTCAATCCCGGCGAATCACTTACTGCTGAAAGCATCGCCGAAATTGCCGAGGTTCAGGATGAAGTTCGAATCCTGAATTTGGATCTGGTCGGACGAAAATCAGCCGAATTGGTGTTGGATGACGCCGGCGATTGCGTTATCCAGGTCGGCGATTTGCTGGATGAAACCAACCAGCAGCATCTGACCAAACTCTGGTGCCAGCGCGGAAATACCGGTATCATCCAGATTTGCAGCAATGTGATCGAAAAACTGCGGGATCGTATTGTGGGACGGATTGCGGCGGAAGATATTGCCGATCCGAAAACCGGTGAACTAATTGTTCGTATGAACGAAGAAATTACCGAGGAATTGGTTGACCGGGTGGCGGCTGTGCGGTCGCGCGTCATGATTCGTTCCGTGTTGACCTGCAAATGTAAATACGGGGTATGCGTGAAGTGTTATGCCCGCAACTTGGCAACCGGACGAATTGTGGATGTCGGCGAGGCCGTTGGCATCATCGCCGCCCAGTCTATCGGCGAACCGGGGACCCAGCTGACCATGCGTACCTTCCATACCGGCGGCGTTGCGTCAACTGGCGGACAAGCTTCCGGCGGCGACATCACTTCTGGTTTGCCGCGGGTCGAAGAATTGTTCGAAGCCCGGAAGCCCAAACATCCAGCTGTTTTGACTGAAATTGACGGCCGGGTGGAACTGCGCGAAACCAAAGGCGTCCGGCGAGCAGTCGTTACATCGACCTCCGGCGAAGAGCGCATATATCCGATTCCTTATGGCTCGCGTCTGTTAGTTCGGGACGGTCAGCTGGTCGAGCCGGGCGACCGCCTGACGGATGGACCGTTGAATCCGCATGATATTCTGCGGATCCGGGGCCTGCGCGACACTCACCGGTACATTGTGAGTGAAGTACAAAAAGTGTATAAAGAACAGGGCGTTGAAATCAACGACAAACACATCGAAGTTATGGTGCGCCAAATGCTTCACAAGGTTAAGGTCGAAGAACCCGGCGATACGGAATTCCTGCCGGGAGAATATATCGACATCAACTCGTTTGAAGCCGAAAACTTGAAAGCGCTGGAACAGGATGGCGAACCGGCAGTGGCCCGGCCGATCTTATTGGGAATTACGAAAGCCTCTTTGGCGACGGATTCCTTCCTGTCGGCGGCTTCGTTCCAGGAAACGACCCGGGTGCTTACGGATGCGGCTATTAAAGGAAAAGTTGATCCATTGCTCGGCCTCAAGGAGAACGTCATCATCGGCAAACTGATCCCGGCGGGCACGGGAATGAATCGTTACCGGAACATCTCCCTCACCAAGGAAAGTGTTTGTGAGGAAACGCCGGAATCGATTTGAGAATGCTGGAGAAACCGCCGTCCGGCGGTTTCTCCTTTCACTTTATCGTGATGATACTCGTGGAACCGTGGACATTAAAAATTCAACAAAAATACCCGTTGACACGATGGCGCGGTGAATGATAGAATGATAAAGCGCCTATGGAGGAGTGTGGCTAATGGCCGCTGATACTCTAAATTTCAAGAAAGTCGCCAAAGTGGTCGGCATAAAACAAAGCCTAAAAGCAGTGGAAAAGGGCAATGTGCAAACGGTATACATTGCCGCCAATGCGGATCAACGGATGATATCGCCGTTGCAGCAGGCTTGTCAGACCCGGAATTTGCCGATAATCACCGACTTTACGCTGGCCGAACTCGGCGTAGCCTGCGGGATTGATGTCGAGGCCGCAGCGGTGGCAATCTTGAAATAATGATAGTTTGCAGCAATGCAACTTTGAGGAATTTATCTATAAGGAGGTGTGGAAATGCCGACAATCAACCAGTTAGTCCGTCAAGGCAGAGAAGAGTTGGAGAAAAAATCCACTGCGCCGGCATTGAAAGAGTGCCCGCAAAAGCGTGGTGTTTGTACGAGGGTGTATACGACGACCCCTAAAAAACCGAACTCCGCATTGCGCAAAGTGGCACGTGTCCGTTTGACCAATGGAATTGAGGTAACATCGTATATTCCGGGCATCGGACATAATCTTCAGGAACACTCCGTGGTTCTGATCCGGGGTGGTCGTGTCAAGGATTTGCCTGGTGTTCGTTATCACATTATCCGTGGTGCTCTTGATACGGCCGGCGTTGCCAAACGCAACCAGTCGCGTTCGAAGTACGGCGCGAAGCGTGGCAAGACGACTGGAAAGAAGTAAGGAGGGTTTTTCATGCCGAGAAAAGGCGCGGTTCCCAAGCGGGATGTTTTGCCGGATCCTGTATATAATTCAAAAACAGTAACCCGCTTCATTAACAAAATCATGCTGAGCGGGAAGAAGAGCGTGGCGCAGGGTATTGTATATGCGGCGTTTGATGCGATGGCGGCGAAGACGGGCAAGGATGCGTTGGAGCTGTTCGAAACCGCCTTGAAAAATGTAATGCCGGTTTTGGAAGTTCGGGCTCGCCGGGTAGGTGGCGCGAACTATCAGGTTCCGGTTGAAGTTCGCCCGGATCGTCGGTTTTCGCTGGGTGTCCGTTGGCTGGTCAATCAGGCTCGTGCCCGTAGCGAAAAAACGATGCATGAACGGCTGGCGGCGGAATTGCTGGATGCTTCCAACAACACTGGCGGTGCCGTGAAAAAGCGTGACGACACTCATAAAATGGCGGAAGCAAACAAGGCTTTTGCGCATTATCGTTGGTAATTTTTTGACAACATACGTAGAACGTAGGAGTGATGATTGTGGCCAGACAATTCCCGCTTGCCCAAACTCGTAATATCGGAATTATGGCCCACATTGACGCCGGTAAGACTACGACGACTGAACGGATCCTCTTTTACACGGGCCGCGTGCATAAGATGGGTGAAGTGCATGACGGCGCGGCGACGATGGACTGGATGGTGCAGGAGCAGGAACGGGGTATTACCATTACCTCCGCTGCGACTACGTGCCAATGGCGTGGGCATAGGATCAATATCATCGATACACCAGGGCACGTGGACTTTACTGTGGAAGTGGAACGCTCGCTGCGGGTTCTTGACGGAGCGGTGGCGGTGTTTTGCGCCAAGGGTGGTGTGGAGCCGCAATCCGAGACGGTGTGGCGCCAGGCTGACAAATATGGCGTACCGCGAATTGCTTATGTAAATAAGATGGATATCATGGGTGCCGATTTTTATCGCGTCGTTGATATGATGAAGGATCGTTTGGGCGCCAATGCGGTGCCGGTGCAGCTGCCGATCGGTTCGGAAGACACCTATAAAGGCATGATTGACCTGATCGACATGAAGGCTGTCATTTATGAAGACGATCTGGGCAAAAAAAGCGAGACGGCCGAGATTCCGGATGATCTTAAGGAACAGGCTGAATTATACCGCCAGAATTTGTTGGACGCCGTGGCTGAAGGCGACGACGAATTGATGATGAAGTACCTTGAGGGAGAAGAACTGACAAAAGAAGAGATCATGCATGGAATTCGTCTGGCGACGATTGCCTGTAAAATGACTCCGGTCTTTTGCGGCTCTTCTTATCGAAACAAAGGTGTGCAGCCTTTGCTGGACGCGGTGGTCGACTATTTGCCGGCGCCGACGGATATTCCGCCGATCAAGGGGATCAATCCGGAGACGCAGGTTGAAGAATACCGTAATGCTGACGATTCGGCGCCGTTTTCCGCGCTTGCTTTCAAAATTATGGCGGATCCGTATGTTGGCAAGCTGACCTTTTTCCGGGTGTACTCCGGACAGATGACCAGTGGATCCTATGTCTATAACTCCACTAAAGGCAAGAAAGAACGAATTGGCCGGATCCTGCAGATGCATGCGAATCACCGTGAAGACATCGAGGTCGTGTATACCGGCGATATTGCCGCTGCCGTTGGTTTCAAGGACACGGTGACTGGCGATACCCTCTGCACCGATAAAGAACAGGTCATTTTGGAATCCATGGTTTTCCCCGAACCGGTCATTTCGATCGCGATTGAGCCGAAAACCAAGGCGGACCAGGAAAAAATGGGCGTGGCGTTGCAGCGCCTGGCTGATGAAGACCCGACCTTCCGGATGCATACCGATCTGGAAACCGGCCAGACCATCATTGAAGGTATGGGCGAGTTGCATCTGGAAATCATCGTGGACCGCTTATTGCGTGAATTCAAGGTGGATTGCAGCGTGGGACGCCCTCAGGTGGCCTATCGCGAAACCATCCGCAAAACAGTCAAATCGGAAGGCAAATTTGTTCGGCAGTCTGGCGGCCGTGGCCAATACGGCCATTGCTGGCTGGAGTTGACGCCGCTGGAACCGGCTTCGGGTTTTGTTTTTGAAAATAAAACAGTCGGCGGCTCGATTCCTCGCGAATATATTAACCCGGTGGAGGCTGGCGCCAAGGAAGCCATGCAGACCGGCCCGATCGCCGGCTATCAGATGGTTGACATCAAAGCGACCGTATATGACGGTTCGTACCATGATGTGGACTCTTCGGAAATGGCCTTCAAAATTGCCGGATCGATGGCGTTTAAAGCTGGTGTGGCCAAAGCGGACCCCGTACTCTTGGAACCATACATGAAGGTGGAAGTGGTCGTGCCTGAAGAGTACATGGGCGATGTAATCGGCGACATCAACTCCCGGCGTGGCCGGATCGAAGGCATGGAGGCCCGGGCCAATGCACAGTCGATTCGGGCGTTCGTTCCGCTGGCTGAAATGTTTGGATATGCCACGGACTTGCGGTCCAAAACACAGGGCCGGGGAAACTATTCGATGGAATTTGACCATTATGAAGATGTTCCGCGCAATATTTCCGAAGCCATTGTGGCCAAGGTCAAGGGATAAACCAGATTTGATTTTCATTTAATGAAGGAGGACGGAAAAAATGGCGAAGAAGAAGTTTGAGAGGACGAAACCGCACGTAAATATCGGGACGATCGGGCACGTGGACCACGGCAAGACGTCACTGACGGCGGCGATCACGATGACGCTGGCGAAATCGGGCGGAGCCGAGTATGTAGCGTAC
>JAAZNU010000310.1 GCA_012798135.1 Veillonellaceae bacterium
CGGGAGTTCGCCCGGTCCGTCCCGGAATTCGAGCGCATGCTCCAGCGGGCGGGGATCATCCTGATCAAGTACTGGTTCAGCGTGAGCGACGAAGTCCAGGAAGCCCGGTTCCGGGACCGGATCAAGGACCCCGCCAAGCGCTGGAAGCTGAGCCCCATGGACATGGACGCCCGGTCCAAGTGGGTCGAGTACTCCAAGGCCAAGGACGACCTCTTCGCCTTCTCGGACCTGCCGGACTCTCCCTGGTATGTGGTGGACGCGGACGACAAGTACTGCGCCCGGCTCAACACGATCGTCCACTTCCTGGGAAAGATCCCCTACGGGGACCTGACCCCCGAACCCATCGTACTGCCGCCCCGGCAGGAGGGCGGGGAATACCAACGCCCCCCGATCGAGGGTCTCAAGTGGATACCCCGGGTCTATCCCGAGCCGAAGGGCGGAGACGGAGCGTCAGGGAAGGAGCGCAAGACCAAGCCGGGCAAAAAGGACAAGAGCGGGAAGAAGGACAAGTCCGGCAAGTCCGCCAAGCCGGACAAGGCCGGCACGTCCGAGCGGAGGAAGACCGGGGATACCGACCCGCAGGGTTGAGTCCGAATCGACCGCCCGCGGATCCCGGAGTCTCGCCTCCGTCGCCGGCTGTACCAGGTTTCGAGGAGCCGCCGCGCATTCGATCCCGCAGGGAGAGAAAAAAGGTTCCATACCGCCTCCTTCACGGAGGGGACCGGATCGGGACGCTCCGTCCCTTCCGTTCCCCTCTGTACGCAGGATAGGAGGAAACCTTGTCATAAATTGTCACTATTTATAAAAAATCGCGATCATTCGTAGACCCCTGCCGTCTTCCTTGCCCGCTCCGCCATCTCCATCCGGACTTCCGGAGGTTCCAGGACCTCGATCCCGTCCCCGAAGCCCAGCAGAAAACTGAATAGCCAGTCCCCCGAGGGCAGGCGGATGTCCACGACACGCCCGCCGCGATCGTCGGGGGTACCGAATCCCCGGCCGAGTTCCTCCTCGAACCGGGCCAGGGCGGACGGGGCCACCCGGATCCGCAGATCGGTCCTGCCTCCTCCCACGGACCTCCAGGCGTCCTCGGAGGGCTCCGTCCGGGGCTCGAACCGTTCCATCCGGGTCTTGGGACCTTCTATCCGTGCGAGCTTGAATAGGCGCCAGTCCCGGCGGAGCCGGCAATACGCCCAGAGGTACCAGCCTTCCCAGAGGTAGACCACCGCCGCGGGCTCCACGGCGCGTTCGGTGCGGCGTCCCTCGGCGTCCCGGTATCCGAACTGGACCAGGCGATTCTCCTCGATCGCTTCCCGCAGAAGTTCCACCAGGCGCCGCTCGTCCCGGCCCGGGGCCAGGGATATCCGGAGCCAGGACTTCCGCCGGTTCCGGGGCCGGCCCAGGAGGGCGTCGATCTTGACCGCCGCGCCGTCCAGGTCCCTCCCGCCGACGGCTTCCCGGACCCCCGAAAGGGCCGCGGCGGCCGCGGCCAGCTCCGAGCGGTCCAGGATCGAGCGGTCCAGGGCATAGCCCGGCAGGATCCGGAATCCTCCCTCCCGGCCCGGGATGGATTCGATGGGGCAGCCCCAGGCGGAAAGGAGATCGAGGTCCCGGTACAGGGTCCGGGTCGAAACCCCGAAGCGCTGGGCCAGGTCGGGGGCCGAATGCAGACGGC
>JAAZNU010000035.1 GCA_012798135.1 Veillonellaceae bacterium
GTACGCTACATACTCGGCTCCGCCCGATTTCGCCAGCGTCATCGTGATCGCCGCCGTCAGTGACGTCTTGCCGTGGTCCACGTGCCCGATCGTCCCGATATTTACGTGCGGTTTCGTCCTCTCAAACTTCTTCTTCGCCATGCAAACATTTCCTCCTTTGAAGCTGTTGAAATTCGGTCAGAAAATCATACCCAACCGTATTCTACCATAAAGATTCGCTTCTGCCAAAAAAAATAACTCCATCATAGGAGTTGTACTAAAATATATGGTGGCGGCGCACGGATTTGAACCGCGGACACAGCGGGTATGAACCGCTTGCTCTAGCCAACTGAGCTACGCCGCCATATATATAACTGGAGCTGATGACCGGGATTGAACCGGTGACCTTATCCTTACCAAGGATACGCTCTACCGACTGAGCTACATCAGCATTATCAACATGGTTGCGGGGGCAGGATTTGAACCTGCGACCTTCGGGTTATGAGCCCGACGAGCTACCAGCTGCTCCACCCCGCGATGTGAAAATAGACTATACAGGAAATGGTGGAGGGGGTTGGATTCGAACCAACGAAGGCGAAGCCGGCAGATTTACAGTCTGCTCCCTTTAGCCACTCGGGAACCCCTCCATATGAGTGCTATTGGAGCTGGCGATGGGATTCGAACCCGCAACCTGCGGTTTACAAAACCGCTGCTCTGCCATTGAGCTACGCCAGCAAACACTTGATACTTCTTTAGTGACAAAGAGAATTATACAGCAGGCTTTTCGTAATGTCAATGCCCGAAAAAATAGAAATAGGAAAATAACGCCAACACGATTCGGTAGTAGGCAAAAGAAGCCAATGTCGACCGGTTCAAAAAGCGTAGGAACCAGATTACGGAAAGATACGCCACAATAAAGGAAACCACAAACCCAATCGCGATCATCTGAAAATCTGCCCCGGACAAGTGTGACCAACTTTTGGCCAGATCATATACGCAGGCCATCGTCATTAACGGCAAAGCAATAATGAAAGAGAAATCAGCCGCTGTCTTCCGGTTCAGACCGAAAAACAGGCCGCCGGAAATCGTGGAGCCGGAACGGGAAAATCCCGGCCACAGGGATAATATCTGGAACAGGCCGACGAGCAAAGCCTGCTTGATCGTCATTTGCTCAACATCCGTCGTTTCCGGCTGCCTGCCGAATTTTTCAGCCGCCAGCATCAGCAATGCGCCCAGAATCAAGCCAATAATTACTGTAAAGGAAGAAAACAAATGCCGTTTAATAAAACCGTGAGCCAAAAAACCAACCAAGCCGACCGGTACAATTCCAGCGGCAATATGCCAAACCGACAACCCGGACGTTTTTCGGAACCAATCAGCGGGCTTCAGCATTTTCACATATTTCTCCCGGTATAAAAACGCGACCGATAAAATCGCCCCCAACTGAATGAAGACCGCAAAAACAGACGCGACTTCGCCGGTAAATCCCAGCAGATCCTCCACCAAAATCATATGCCCGGTTGATGATACCGGCAAAAACTCGGTCAGGCCTTCCACAATTCCGACAATAACAGCTATAAATGCATCGTGCACGATTTTGTTTCTCCTTCGGTATTTGTCTTACCAATAGTCGCCATTATACACCCGAAATCGTGTCGCGGCAACTTTTTTTCAGCAACCCCAATACCGTATAGTCCGAAGGGAAGGCCAGCGGCGGGGGGGTGTCCAGATCGTGCCAGCCCACTGCGTCGATATCATCACCGGCCTGTAGGCAGCCGCCGATTATTTCCGCCTGAAACCAAATTCCTACCGTATGGGTCTCCGGGTTGTGGAAATTGGAAAGGACCGTAAACACCGGTCCCAATTCGATCTCCAGACCAGTCTCTTCGCGAAATTCCCGCCGGGCCGCATCCCGAACATCTTCATCGTATTCCACATACCCGCAGGGAATGCACCACAATCCGGGATAGGTGGCGTGCTTCGCCCGACGGCCCAGCAAGATTCGCCGGTCGCTCGTCTGCAAAATCACGGCGACTCCGACAATGGGATTTTCGTAGAAAACATAGCGGCATTCCCGACAAACCAGCCGCTCCTTTCCCTTGAGCGGCCGAAGTTCCAGGGCGCCGCCGCATTTGGGGCAAAACGAAAATCGCCGGACCTGATCGGTCATTGGTTAGCCCCCGACACTACCACGGCCAGGGCAATCGAATTCATTTTATTTTCCGGGCTATCGGCCCGGGAAGTAAGCACAACCGGCGCAGCGGCGCCGATCACAATGCCGCCCAGCGGCGCACCCGCAAAGTACACCAGCGACTTATACAGGACATTGCCGACTTCGATGAAGGGAACCACCAGGATATCCGCCATGCCGGCGACTTCACCGCCAATCCCTTTATGTTTGGCTGCAATCACGGAGACGGCATTGTCCAAAGCCAGCGGCCCATCGATCCGGCAACCCCGGATTTGTCCCCGTTCCGCCATCTTCGCGATTAAGGCCGCATCCTCTGTGGCTTTCATGGCCGGACTCACGGTTTCCACCGCCGCCAACATCGCAATCCGCGGTTCCGGGTTGCCCAACGCCCGCGTCACTTGCAGCGCATTTTCAACGATTTGCACTTTTTGCGGCAGGTCCGGCGCAATATTGATCGCCGCATCCGTCAGTGTCAACAGGCGTTGATATCCCGGCGGTTCAAACACAACAATATGCGACAGCAGGGCGCCGGTGCCGAGGCCGTCGGTTTTGTTCAGCACCGCCCGCATAAAGTCCGCCGTGCCCACCATTCCCTTCATCATCACCTGCGCAACGCCGCTGCGAACCAATGTAGCCGCCCGTCGGGCCGCTTTACGGACGTCCGGCTCATGTTCGATTTCAAACTTTTGGCTGTCAAAGCCCTCTTCCCGGCAAATTTTAGCAATCGCACCGGCATCGCCAACCAGAATGGCCTCGGCAATGCCGTTTTGCCTGGCCGCGTTGACCGCTGTCAAGACATCGGCATCCGCTGCCGCCGCTACGGCAATCTTGACCCGGTTCATTGCGCGAGCCGCGGCAATGATTTCTGCGAAAGAATTAAACATATGCAACCCTCCTTGCAAGAAATACGTCCAGAAAAGCAGCCGGCTGCCCCCACCCAAAGTGGCAAGCAGCCGTAATGGCATTCAATCAACGCGTCCGCGCATCGGCCATTTCCGACATTCCCGCGCAGATTTTTCGGGCATCTCTCCGATTAATCTTCGTCGCCAAAACAAATACCCATGGCGCGACCAGCCCGCACCAGCTGGTCATCCGGCGGTACATTGTGAGGTTTGCCGACCACTTCCGCAATCGGGACGGAGGTGATCTCGTTTTTCTGCAATGCCACCATCCGGCCAAACTCACCCCGGCAAATGCACTCGACCGCCGCCACACCATACCTGGTCGCCAAGATTCGGTCGAAGGCAGTCGGTGTTCCACCCCGTTGCAAATGGCCAAGAACAGTGCAACGAGACTCGATTTCGGTGCGCTGTTCGATTTCATTGGCCAGTTTCTCGCCAATACCGCCCAGGCGGATTTTTTCCGGGCTATCTTCGACGATCCGTTTGACCGTCAGCCCGCCGCCAATCGGCGCCGCCCCTTCCGAAACGATGATGATGCTGAACCGTTTTCCTCGTTCCACCCGATCCCGCACTTTGCGGATGATCACGTCAATATCATAAGGGATCTCCGGAATCAAAATAACATCCGCGCCACCAGCCATTCCGGCATGCAGCGAGATCCAGCCGGCATATCGACCCATGACCTCCAGAATCATTACCCGGTGATGGGACTCGGCCGTGGTATGGAGTCGGTCCAACGCCCAGCTGGCGACCCCCACCGCCGAATCAAAGCCGAAAGTCCGTTCGGTCAAAGGGATGTCATTGTCAATCGTTTTGGGCACACCGACCACTTTGACGCCCAACTTCTCCAGTTCCAGCGCCACGGCATGTGTTCCGTCACCGCCAATCAGTACCAAAGCCTGAATTCCGTTACTTTGTAAATTTTCCAGGACCCGGTCCGACATATTGCGAAAAACGTGTTTCCCGTTTTCCTCGATCCGGTAATGAAAGGGATTGTCGCGATTCGTGGTTCCCAGAATCGTTCCCCCGCGTGGCAATATGCCGGCAACGTCCTTATCCCGCAACGTAACCACCATATCTTCCACCAAGCCCTGAAAGCCATTTTGGATCCCTTTCACCGTCATGCCCTTGCCCAAAGCAGTTCGAACCACCCCGCGAATGACCGCATTCAAGCCCGGGCAGTCTCCGCCGCCGGTCAAAACCCCAATCGTATGGATATCTGACACTGTGTGTACCTCCCTTGCAAAAAAGTCGGGACGGTCCCCGACTTCACTCAATTTGGATGATGGTCAATCCTTTGGCATCATATTCCCGCTGTTCCGATGGACCCAAAGTAGCGATTTTCAGGCTGGTTCCGTCGAATTCACCGGGCCAGGCCGCCACTACCGAAAACTTACGTCCCAGCTGCCGCAGCAGTTGAAGTGGATCCACCTGCAATACCGGCGCAAACAGCGCCTGCATATCGTCCAGCACAATCACGTCCGCTTTAAAGGCATCGAGAGTTTTCGCAATCAAAACCGGCGCTTCTAGCGCGCGAACTTTCGGAACCATCTCCAACAACTCCTCAGTCAAAAAGGCCCGGCAGTTCACATACTGCCAGCCGCGAATTGTGGAAAGTTCCCGTAACAATTTGCTTTTCCCGCTGCCTGGCCGACCCACCAGCAAGACCAGATGTTCAGCTGATTTTTGCCCTTCGCGGACGGTCTCGACGATTCGTTGGATGATCATCGCCTACGGCCCCCTCGTCTAATTTGGGTTCATATACCCTCGTAATAAAATTTCGCCGTGGATATCAAAACCCCTCCCACGGAAAAGTAAAAAAGAACGACATCCGGATAAGGATATCGTTCCTGTCGCAACAAAAATTCTTAGCTATTCATGCAAGTCGTCATACGTTTGAAGTTCGTTTTGCAGTTCCTTGTTCAGCCCGGCCAAGCTCTTGTAAACCCCCCGGATATCCAAATCGTCCGAACGGTTGTCAAGATAACGCTCCAGTTTGCGTTTAACCCGCTGCAGGGCATTGTCAATGGATTTCACATGGCGTGTCAATTCCACCGCAATTTCCTGATAGGACTTGCCATCCAGATAAGACATCAAAACTTTCCATTCCAGATCGCTGAGGATCTCACCCATCTTTTCCTCGATGTCGATAAACTCTTCGCGACTGATGACCAGTTCTTCCGGATCCGAAATCTTGGTGCCGGACAAAACATCCAGCAACGTCCGGTCGGAGTCTTCGTCGTAAATGGGCTTGTTCAGCGATACATAGGAATTCAGGGGAATGTGCTTTTGCCGCGTCGCAGTCTTAATCGCCGTGATAATCTGACGAGTTACGCATAACTCGGCAAAGGCCCTGAAAGAAGAAAGCTTATCATTTCGAAAATCCCGGATTGCCTTGTAAAGACCAATCATACCTTCCTGAATGATATCCTCACGTTCCGCACCAATCAAAAAATAAGACCGGGCCTTGGCTCTGACAAAATTCCGATACTTGTTGATCAAGTATACTAAAGCATCTTCATTGTCGTTGTCTTTGGCATCCAAGACAATCTCTTCGTCCGTCAGGGCCTCAAAATTACAGTACCGCATCGAATCGCCTCCATCATGAGATGCTGCAAACCTGGCCCACATCTATGGCGACAACCGCCACTTTCGAGAATTATTATATATTGCTGTCCCCGGTTCGTCAAGGCGTGAGCGTTTTACCGCGAACCAGCATTGCCGCGCTGGCGAATCATTTCATAGAGAAGAATCGCTCCGGCAACCGAGGCGTTCAAAGATTGGACTTTGCCGCGCATCGGGATCTGCACCAGTGAATCGCAGCGTTCCCGGGTCAAGCGCGCCATGCCCTCGCCCTCGTCGCCGATCACAATCACCACCGGTCCGGTCAAGTCCACGTCATAATAGGACAAACCTTGGCCCGGATCAGTGCCGATCACCCAGAACCCTTGCTTTTTTAAATCGGCCAGGGTTTGCGCCACGTTGCCGATTTGTGCGACTTTCACATATTCAATAGCCCCGGCGGAAGCCTTGGCGACCGCCGCTGACAACTGGCAGCTGCGCCGCTGGGGAATCAACACGCCGTGCGCGCCGGCAGCATCGACTGTCCGAAGCACCGCGCCAAGATTTTGCGGATCCTTCAACTGATCCAGCAGAATCAGGCACGGTTTTTCATTCCGGCTTTCGGCCAGAGCGACCATCTCGTCCACGGACGAATACGGCACCGGTGACACCATCGCCACGACGCCCTGATTGCGAACCCCCAGGCTCATGGCTTCTAATTTGGCCGCTTCCGTCGTCTGGACCGGAATTTCTTTTTCCTTGGCCAAGGCAATGATTTCCCGGATGGAGCCCTGATGCTCACCGGCGGAAATATAAATTTTGCTGATAGGCCGGCCGCTGCGCAGCGCTTCCAGGACCGGATTGCGTCCGGACAAAAAGTCCGTATCCCTGACGGTTTCCACCGGTTTTACCGGCCGGGCGCTGCCGGGATAAACGTTCTTGCGGTCCGGGGCCGCCGTTTTCGCCGGTGCCTGCCCATAACGGCCGCCGGCTGGCTTGCTTCCGGGATTTTTCGGCGTTGCGTCGGCCGTGGCACGGCTACCTCCCCGGCCCGGTTTCGCGGGGCGAAGTGCGGTCGCCGAACCGCGTCCACTGATTCCTGTCCCGGTTTCCGGGGCCCGTCCCTTGGCTACTGACCTGCTTTTGAGGCCGCCTGAGCCTTGATTGTCTCGAGTCGTCCGCAACTTAAATCCCCCTCTCTACAAAATCCGCCGCTAACGCAGGTAGGTCCCGCTTTCGCAAACAAAACCGGCGCGACGCTTTTAACTTCCTGCAACATCAATTCCGCCATTTTTCGGATCTCCCACTGGGCCCGGCTGCAGCAGCGCAGCTCAAAGAAATTGAGCAACGACCGGGCATTCATCGTCACCAGGATCTTGGTCTCCGTGGCATTGGCCAGGCAATACCGGGCGTCTTCCTGATGAACGCCCATGGCCGTCAGTTCCGCGTATGCCGTCCGGATTTCCTCCATCAATTTTTCAAACCGCTCCCTGGCGTCAGGGCGAGCCGCCACCGAAGGCGGCACGATATATTCAAAATCATGTTCCTTGACATAGCGCTGGGATTGCTGGGAATAGGACGCAATCCGGTGCCTTACCAGCTGGTGGGTCAATACGCGGGAAACCCCTTCGATGGCAAAGGTGAAGCTGACATGCTCCAGCGTGGAATAATGACCCATCGCCAGAATCTTTTCCACCAGGTTCTTCACCTGGCTGTCCGACATACGCTCTGCCAGTTCGGCCGCACCGATCGGCGAGTAGCACAAGCGAGCCGCCATCGCCACTTTGCGTTCCGGCTCCAAGGTATGAGAGATCAATTTAACGTTCATGTCCGCAGACTCCCTTCCGTTTCGGACGCCATGGCTTCGCACATACAGTCCACCAATTGTCCCAGAATTTGCCGCAGCCGCTCTTGCCGGCCGCTCAGATACAGGAAGCCCAGCAGCGCTTCCAGCGCCGTACTGGCCCGGTAATCGGCAACCTTGGCATTACGGGGAACCCGACCTTTGGCATTGCGGCCGCGCCGGACAATCGCCTGTTCCTGTTCGGTCAGCCCCGCCGCCTCCACTGCGTAAAGGGCTTGGGCCTGCATTCCGGCCGATGCCATCCGGGCCAGCAGTGTATGAAGAACTTGCACTTTATTGGCTTCCACCGACAGCATGGAGGCCCGGACATGCAGGGAAAACACCGCATCGCCGATGTAGGCCAGAATCAGTGCCGGCAACTGTTCCGGCTGTTCAATGTCCGGGCCGGCGCTCAACCGGCCGCGGCTTTCCTGGAGATCCCGTTGCAATTGAGCTTGAAAATCCGGAAATTTCAAACCCGTTTCCACCTAGCGCCCTGCGGGGAGTCCTCGACCACGATTCCGGCCGACTGCAGTTTATTGCGGATCGCATCCGCCGTGGCCCAGTCTTTCCGCTCCCGGGCCGACCGGCGAAGTTCCAGTAAAATTTCCATCAGCGAGCTGACCAGCGCTTCGTCACGGCCAGTTTCCGCCGGCTGCTCTTCCGGTATCAGCCCCAATACCGACAGCATGTCCGCCAGCGCAGTAGCCGCCGTTTCGATGCCGGTCCAGTCGGCCGCAGCCGCGTCCTTGGCCGCCTGGCAGACGACATTCAGGCTCTTTGCCAGTGCGAACAGGCTGCTGATCGCCAGCGCCGTATTGAAATCGTCCGCCATCGCCGCTTCGTATTCCGTCCGGGCAACGGTAACTGCCTCCGCCAATTCGGTCGACGCCGGTGCAGCCGATTTTCCGCCGGTTCGCGCCAAAATTTGCCGGGCGCCCTGCACGGCGGAAGCAAGACGGGTCCAGGCCCGCTCCGCTTCCGTCAGACGCTCGTCGCTGAAATCGAGCGGACTGCGATAATGGGTCGACAATATGAAAAATCGCAGCACCATCGGCCGAAAATGCGCCAAAATATCCTTGACGAGGAAGAAATTTCCCAATGACTTGCTCATTTTCTCCGAATTTACGGTGACAAAGCCGTTATGGACCCAGTAGCGCACAAACGGCGCACAACCCGTAAAGGCTTCCGACTGCGCCACTTCGTTCTCATGATGCGGAAAAATCAAATCGCTGCCGCCGCCATGGAAATCGAAACCGCATCCCAGATATTTGTAGGACATGGCGCTACATTCGATATGCCAGCCCGGTCGTCCCGGACCCCAGGGGCTGTCCCAAAAAGGTTCGCCGGGTTTGGCGCTCTTCCAGAGCGCGAAGTCCATCGGATGCCGTTTTCGGTCATCCACCTCGACCCGGGCGCCGGCCTTCATATCCTCCAGGCTGCGTCCGCTCAGATGGCCATAAGCCGGGAAATCCTGGACGCTGAAATATACGTCCCCGTCTACCGCATAGGCATGTCCCTTGTCGACCAGCGTCGTCACCATATCGATGATTTCCGGCATATGCCCAGACACCCGCGGATACAAGTTCACCCGGCGGACATTCAGGCTGTCCATCACTTCAAAATAAGCATTGATATAGCGGCCGGCGAGTTCATGCCAGGCAATCCCCTCCCGGGCGGCGGCGTCGATGATTTTGTCATCGACATCCGTAAAATTCTGGATATGGGTGACCGCAAAGCCCTGCCGCTCAAAATAGCGGTGGATGACGTCCCAGATGATGAACGGGCGGGCGTTGCCAATATGCGGATGGTTGTAAGGCGTCACACCGCAGACGTAAATTTTGACCTTTCCCGGTTCCGTCGGAACAAACAGTTCCTTTTCTCGGGTCAACGTATTATAGACCTTTAAATTCATTGCCTGCCCTCCTGCTGCAAAATTACCGGACGCGCTTTAGTTGACCAGTGTCAGGGAATGACGGATACGGGACATGGTTCGCTCCACGCCCAGCAAGGGAATCAGCGACACTAGTTCCGGACCGTGCATTTTACCAGTCAAAGCCACCCGGACCGGCATGAAAACCTTTTTGCCGCCGAGTTTCAGTTCTTTGCCAATCGCTTTCAGCATCGCCTGGACCTGTTCGCCGGTAATCGCGTCCAATTGTGACAGGCGGGCCAGAAACTCAGCCATGACCTTGGCCACGTCCGGGTCACGTAAAATGGCCGCCGTCTCTTCATTTTCCATGATGATCTCATCATTAAAAAATACTGCGGCATGTTCCGGAATCTGGGCGGCAAAGCTGATATATTCCCGCACCGCGCCCACCACCTGCCGGACCCAGTCCAGTCGTTCCGGCGACAGTTCTTCGCCGATCAGGCCGGCGGCTTTCAGATGTGGCAGGGCCATTTCCGCCAGTTCTTCCACGCTCAGTTTTTTCAGGTACTGGGAATTGATCCAGTTCAGCTTGTCGATATCAAACACGGCCGGATTCTTGGCCACGTGATCCAACGAAAACAGTTCAATCAATTCCGTGCTGGAAAAAATCTCCTGTTCACCAGGCGGTGCCCAACCCAGCAGCGCCAGGAAATTCACCACGGCCGCCGGCAGATAGCCCAGTGCTTTGTACTGGTCGACCGAAGTGGCCCCGTGGCGCTTGCTCATTTTGCTGCGATCCTTGCCCAAAATCAGCGAAATATGTCCGAATGTCGGCAGCGGCAGTCCCAGCGCCTGATAGATCAGAATCTGTCGCGGCGTATTCGATAGATGCTCCTCCGCCCGAATGACATGGGTGACCTCCATCAACGCGTCGTCCAGAACCACTGCGTAGTTATATACCGGCAACCCATCGGATTTGACGATGACAAAGTCGCCGATCCCGTTGGAATCAAAGCTGACCGTTCCCCGAACCGCATCGTGAAAAGTAATGTTTTGATTCTCCGGCACCCGGAAGCGAATCGTCGGTTTGCGTCCGGCGTCGATCAGCTGCTGCTCCTCTGCAGCGCTGAGGTTGCGGCATTTTCCCCGATAACGCGGAGTTTCTCCTTGGGCCAACAGTTCCTGTCGCTCGGCCTCCAGTTCTTCGTCGGTACAATAACAGCGGTACGCCTTGCCTTCGGCAAGCAAGCGCTGCGTATATTCCGCGTAAATCGGCAGCCGCTCGGTCTGGCGGTACGGGCCATGGTCGCCGCCGACGTCGATTCCCTCATCCCACTCGATCCCAAGCCAGCGCAGCGCCGCTTTGATGTTCTCTTCAGATTCCCGACTGGAGCGCTCCAAGTCGGTGTCCTCAATCCGCAAAATCAACTGTCCGCCGTATCGGCGGGCCAACAGCCAGTTAAACAGCGCCGAACGGGCGCCGCCAATATGGAATGGACCGGTAGGGCTCGGCGCAAACCGGACCCGGAATTTACTCTCTGTCAATTCGATCACCCAACCTTCCTGGTTCTTGTGTTTACGGTTATTAGCCGACTAGGGCGACTGCCTGGGCGGCGATTCCTTCCTTGCGGCCAACGAACCCCAATCGTTCCGTGGTCGTCGCTTTCACATTGACCCGGTCGCCATCAATTCCAAGTGTTTCGGCAATCCTTTCATTCATGGCGGAAATGAACGGCGCCATTTTCGGTTCCTGGGCCTCGATCACTGCGTCCACATTATACACCGTCAAGCCGGCGTTTCGTAGTTTGTCCCGAACTTCGGCCAGCAGGATCAAACTGGAGATTCCTTTATATTTCGAGTCGGTATCGGGAAAATGGCGGCCAATGTCCCCCAACCCCGCCGCCCCCAGCAACGCGTCCGAAATCGCGTGCAACAGGACATCGGCATCGGAATGGCCGTCCAGGCCAAATTCGTGGGGAACGCGGACTCCCCCCAACATCAGGGAACGCCCTGCCACAAACCGATGAACATCATAGCCGATTCCCACCCTTGGCATGATCCGTTCTCCTTTCGCCGCCGCAACTGCCTCCGCCAACACTAGGTCTTCCGGCGTGGTTACCTTGAAATTATGGTAACTGCCCCGGACCAGGCGTACGGTTCCGCCAGCCCATTCCACCAGCGCCGCATCGTCGGTGGCGACCACTCCGGCGGCGGCGGCCCGTTCATGCGCATCCAGCAGCAATTCGGGCCGAAAGGCCTGCGGAGTCTGGATCTGCCACAACGTGCTACGGTCCAGGGTTTGTGTCACCGTCAATGTTTCATCGGCCACCTTGATGGTATCCTTCACCGGCACGGCGACCACGGCCGCCCCGAATCGCATCGCGGTGTCCACCGATTGACGGATCGTCGCCGGCTCCGCAAATGGACGCGCTCCATCATGGACCAGCACAATGTCGACCGAAGGTTCCAGCTGCCGCAAGGCATTCAGTACGGAAAATTGCCGTTCCGAACCTCCCCGCACTACCTGCCAGGGGATATCGCCGACCGTAGCCTTGACCAACTGCGCCACCCGGTCCGCATTGGCCGCCGAAACCGTCACCAGGATCTGGCGGACACCCGGCAATTCGGCAAACTGCCGCAAAGAATGCCACAGTAGCGGTTTGCCGCCCACCGGTACGAACTGTTTATCAATGCCTGCCCCCATCCGGGAGGAACTCCCGGCCGCGGCGATAATTGCCGCGATTGTCGGAGCATCCGTTGTCATCAGTCAGGCTCCTTTCCGTAACGATGCAGCGTTTGATCGGTTCACCAACGGAAAATTCGCCGTTTTTGACGGCCCGGGAATGACTCATCAGAAAACGGCGACTACGGTTACCTTGTATGATTCGCGGCGCAGTATCAGGCGTTCTGCGCTTTGGCCCAGGAATCGCGCAGGGACACGATCCTGTTGAACACCATCGCGTCCGGTCGCGCATCCGGATCCACGCAGAAATATCCCTGCCGCAGGAACTGATACCGTCTCCCCGCCGCGGCATGGGCCAAGGCGGGTTCGCTCATCGCTTGTTTCAGCACGATCAGGGAATCAGGGTTCAGGACGCTGCCACTTTCGTCCCCATTGACATCTCCGGCCGTTTCATCCCGGAACAGGTGGTCATACAGCCGGACTTCCGACGGCACGGCCTGCGCCACCGAAACCCAGTGGAGGGTTCCCTTAACTTTGCGACCGCTGGTGGCGCCGCCGCTCTTGGAGTCGGGATCGTAGGAGCAACGCAGTTCGCAGATCTCGCCGGTCTGCGGGTCCTTGACCACTTGTTCGCATTTGATGATGTATGCATATTTCAGGCGGACTTCCCGACCCGGCGCCAGACGGAAGAATTTCCCCGGCGGCTGCTCCATGAAGTCTTCCTGTTCGATGTACAACTCGCGTGAGAACGGAACCGTGCGCGAGCCCATTTCCGGATTCTCCGGATTGTTTTCCGCCGTCAGTTCCTCCACCCGGTCAACCGGGAAGTTTTCGATGACCACCTTTAGCGGCCGCAGCACCACCATGGCCCGAGCCGCCCGCGAATTGAGGTCTTCCCGGATACAGTGCTCCAACAGTTCATAATCGACCAGGCTATTGCTTTTGGCCACGCCAATCCGTTCACAAAAGTCCCGGATCGCTTCCGGCGTATACCCACGCCGCCGCAGTCCGGAAATCGTCGGCATGCGAGGGTCATCCCACCCGCTGACCAATTTCTGTTCCACCAATTCCCGCAACTTGCGCTTGCTCATCACGGTGTGGGTAATATTCAGTCGCGCAAACTCAATCTGTTGCGGCCGGTAGGTCCCCAGCGTTTCCACACACCAATCGTACAGCGGACGGTGATCCTCGAATTCCAGTGTGCAAATGGAATGGGTAATCCGTTCAATCGCGTCGGAAAGGGGGTGCGCATAGTCATACATAGGATAAATGCACCAGGTATCGCCGGTACGATGGTGTGTGGCCCGTAAAATACGATACAGCACCGGATCGCGCATGGTAATGTTCGGCGACGCCATATCGATCTTAGCCCGCAAAGTACGGGACCCATCCGGAAATTCACCGGCCTTCATCCGGCGAAACAGGTCCAGATTTTCCGCCACCGAGCGATCGCGATAGGGGCTGTTACGACCGGGTTCGGTGAGTGTTCCCCGATATTCCCGTATTTCCTGGGCGTTCAGATCGCAGACATACGCCTTGCCCATCAGGATTAGTTGTTCGGCATACTCATAAAGTTGCGGAAAATAATCCGATGCATAGAACATGCGATCGCCCCAGTCGAAGCCGAGCCACTTGACATCTTCCTGAATCGAATCCACATATTCGACGTCTTCCTTGCTGGGATTCGTGTCATCAAACCGCAGATTGCACAGGCCGCCGTTATCGGCGGCAATTCCGAAATTCAGGCAAATGGACTTCGCATGGCCGATATGGAGATAGCCGTTCGGCTCGGGAGGGAAACGGGTATGCACCCGTTGGCCGTGCCTGCCGGTTTTGGCGTCTTCATTGATAATATTCTGGATAAAATTTGTAGACGTGGTTCCTGCCGGTAAATCCATGAACCGAACCTCCAACCGATTATTTAAGTTTGGCAAAGATCATCCGTCCCGCCGCCGTTTGCAGAACCGATGTCACCAAAACTTCAACAGTATCGCCCAAATGCTTCTTGCCGTTATCCACTACAATCATGGTCCCGTCATCCAGGTAGGCCACGCCTTGGCCGGCTTCCTTCCCATCCTTGACGACATGAACCACCATTTCTTCGCCAGGCAGGACAACCGGTTTTACGGCATTCGCCAGCTCGTTGATGTTCATGACGGTTACCCCTTGCAACTCCGCCACTTTGTTAAGGTTATAATCATTCGTGAGAATCTTTCCTTTGATCAGCTGCCCCAAACGCACCAGTTTGGCATCGACCTCCGCCACATCGTCAAAGTTGCGGTTGTCGATTTGAACAAACACACCCATTTCTTTTTGAATGCGGTTCAAAATATCCAGCCCGCGCCGTCCTCGATTGCGTTTGAGCAAATCCGACGAGTCTGCGATATGCTGCAATTCTTCCAAAACAAAGCCCGGAATCAGCAAAGTTCCTTCGATGAAACCGCTCTTGCAGATGTCGGCGATCCGGCCGTCAATAATGACGCTGGTATCCAAAATTTTGTAATGTCCTGGCTGGGCAACGGTCTTTTCCCGGTGTTTTTCCCGACCGCCTAAAAATGTCGGAAATGAAAGCGCCGCCAGCTCTTCCCGTTTGTGAATCGCTACATTGATTCCCGTATAACCAAGCACAATGCTGAGAAGGATCGGGATATAGCGACCGACCAACGGAACCGGCACAAAGGCCGAACCTAATAAATTAGCTATAATAAGACCGATACCCAAGCCGAGCAACCCTGCCAGCACATCATTCAGCGGCATTTTGAGCAACTTTGCTTCCATCCATACAGAATAACGCCAGACAAACCCGATCAGCCAAGGAGCGGCCACATAGCCAACCAACGCTCCGGCCAATCCGCCAACCAGAAAAAAGATCACCGTTCCAGCGGTAACGCCAAAAATTCCCACCTGCAACAACTCCGGCAAGATTCCCGGCGGCAACGACATAAAAACGCGATCCGCCGCCAGAAGTCCGGCAATCCCTGCCAGAATGCAAATCAGAATCCGCAATGTTTTTTCGATCATCATTTCACCTCCTCCCCAAAGGGCTTTGATTTATATATTATATAATAAGCTTTGCCAAATTCCTACAGGTTTTTGCCTTCCCAATGACTTCCCTGGCGCAAAAAAAAAGGGCGTCATGCGCCCGACGGCCCTTCGTCGATGATCGAATCGAGGTTCTTGGCAATTACCTCGGCGTCTTTTCGGCATACCAAGACCAACTCGCTGACCAGAATCTGTCTCGCCGTGTCCAGCAACCGCCGTTCGCCGGTTGACAGCTTTTTCACCCGATCCTGGAGTGTAAGGTTGCGCACCACTTCCGCGACTTCGTGGATATTGCCGCTTTTGATCTTGGCCAGGTTGAGGTTGAAGCGGCGATTCCAATTAATGCAAGGTTGTGGTGCCGCCGTCCGCAAAGTGCAGAACACCTTGGCGACTTCCGCTTCGCAAATAACTTCCCGCAAGCCAATATGTTCGACATTATCCAGTGGAATCATGACCCGCATGCCGCCGCAAGGCATAGTCAGGATAAAGTATTCCCGACGTTCCCCCATGACCTCGTGTTCTTCAACGGCTTCAATAATACCCGCGCCATGCATGGGATAAACGACCTTGTCACCAACGGCAAGCATGTGACACCTCCGAGCTGCGCAACAAAACTTGACGAATATCCTCAATTTGTTATTTGCGCGCAAAGAGATTATAGCACAAATTTTATTTTTTTGTCAAAATCGGTATTGTAACACGCTCACACCGCGAATGTCAATAAATAATTCTGCAAATAAAAACCGAACTGCGCTCAGCGCCGCCATCCGCTTGACAACAGTTTACCGGCATTTATATAATTATCCCAGAGTGAGGTGCGGTTCATTGCAGGAAAAATCATGTGCAGACTTTCAGACGGCAGTAGAAGATTATTTAATTCGTCACCGAAGCATTCTTGATGTTTTAACCAAACACCAGGAAGCGGCAGCGCGGGTCAATCGCGCCGTCGCCAAAGCTGTGACAGAGTGCGGATGTATTTCCATTGTCGCCGAACGGCAAAAAATCCCCGCCGACGCCGAGTTCAATAATTTAAAGACATTTATGTCCTCGCATCTCTCCGGCGAGTTGTGTGAAAATTGTCGGGATGTTCTGATCAATGAAATGGGACACTCACTGTTTTATCTGACCGCGCTGTGCAATCTGACCGGTTTGGATCTGCAGACCGTTCTGCAGCACGAGACCAAGAACGTCCGTACTCTTGGCATTTTTAACCTTTCCTGACTTTTCGCCTGCCCGAGACGCTGCTTTGTGCAGCGTCTTTTTATTTGCGGCGGAGCAAACCGACTGGTCCGGCAGCTGCCGAGTTAACCCGGCGCGTCAAAGATCGTCTGTTCCCGCAATCGTTTGATCCCATCTCGGATCGCCCGGGCCCTGGCGCCGCCCACGCCTTCCACTTCGTCCAGCTCCGCCGGCGTAGCCCGATAAAGATGATTAACGGTCTTAAAATGGTTCACCAGGTTATCCACCACTAAATTGGGCAGGCGCGGAATCTGCCTTAGAATTCGGTATCCGCGGGGAATCACCGGTACGTCCGGCGTGCTGGGGGTGATTCCGTAACCCAGCAGACGGGCGACCGTATAACGGTCCAGTCCTTCCTCCGGCAACGCCTGCAACTGGCCGAGCACCGATTCATGGCTGGCGATCGTCGGGTCCACGCAATAATCCTGAATCAAATCCCAGATGCCGACATTGCCGGGCAGGACCTCTTCCTTCTGCATGCTGACCAGTCTTCCCTCGTTGCCAAGTTCAATGATGTTCTGCTCAATTTCGGCGGCAATGCGGGCCACCCGCTCACCTTTGATCAGAACGTCCGCCACATCGCTCAAGGTAACCAGGTCATCCAGCTCCAGCACATTCAGGCTGTCCAGGCTTCTGGTCAGAGCTGTTTTGTAGCGTTCCAGAGTGTGCAGGGCCTGGTTGGCCCGAGCCAGAATGAACGTAATATCTTTGAGTGTATAACGCAGATTTCCCAAGTACATGGTAATAATGTTGCGGCGCTGGGAAATCGCCACCACCAGAGCGCCGGTTTGTTTGGCCGCCCGTTCGGCGGTCCGGTGCCGCGTACCCGTTTCCGTTGTGACAATGCCGGGGTCGGGGATCAGTTGCGCGTTCGCAAAAAGGATCTTTTTGCCGTCATTGGACAATATCAGTGCGCCGTCCATTTTCGCCAGTTCGTAAAAATTGGCGGGAGTATAATCGGCATTCAACGTAAACCCGCAATCCACAATGCTCAGTGCTTCCGGCGAGTCATCCATCAGCACCAACGCCCCCATTTTGGCCCGCAGAATATTTTCCAGACCTTCGCGCAGAGCTGTGCCGGGCGCCAGTTTTTTCAGCATCTTGACAAAGCGGGCATCCCACAATTTTCCTTCCGGTGAAATCAATGTCATTGCAACCCCACCTCCATCGCCTGCGACAAACTTTTCACGCCGATGATTTCAACATTCACTGCCTCTTTGGCCAATTCGGTCAGATTGCCCGCTGGGACCAATATCTTTTGGAAACCCAGGCCGGCAGCCTCCCGGGCCCGCTGCACCACCCGAGGCACCATACGGATCTCGCCGGTCAGGCCGACTTCGCCCAGAGCAACCAGGGAACGGTCCACCGCGCAGTTTCGGAAACTAGAGGCAACGGCCAGAATCACCGCCAGATCCGCTGCCGGTTCATTCAACCGGAATCCTCCCACGGCATTGACGTATACATCCTGGTTTCCCAGCATCATGCCCTGCCGTTTTTCCAAAACCGCCAGCAACAGAGCCAGTCGGTTGGCGTCCATGCCGGCGGTGGTCCGACGGGGCAAGCCGAAACAGGTCGTGGATACCAGGGCCTGAATCTCGATCAGCAAAGGCCGAATTCCCTCCAGGCAGGCGGTAATGGCCGATCCGGAGGCAGTTTCGCCCCGTTCCGCCAATAGGAAGCGGGAAGGATTCTTGACTTCCACCAGCCCCTGGCGCTCCATAGAAAAAATTCCACTTTCCGCAATGGAGCCAAACCGGTTTTTAATTGGGCGCAATACGCGGAAAGCATAGTTCCGTTCCCCTTCAAAATACAGCACGGTGTCCACCATATGTTCGAGCAGACGCGGACCGGCGATGCTGCCGTCCTTGGTCACATGACCCACGATGAAAACCGGAATATCGCTTTCCTTGGCGAACCGCAGCAAGCGGCCAGTCGCCTCGCGAACCTGGCTGATGCTGCCGGCCGCGCCAGGTACACCGGGACAGAACATAGTCTGAATCGAATCAATGATCAACAAGGCGGGCCGCAGATCGGCCGCCGCCTGCAAAATAGACTCCAGGCTGGTTTCCGCGAGCACCCACAATTTTTCTTCGGCCGCGCCGGTGCGGCGGGCCCGCATGCCGGTCTGGGCAGCCGACTCTTCGCCGGAAACATAAAGCACTGCCCCGTTGCGCCGCGAAAAATGCGCGGCAGCCGACAGCAACAGGGTGGATTTGCCGATCCCCGGATCGCCGCCGACCAAAGTCAACGAACCGGTCACAATCCCGCCACCAAGTACACGGTCGAGTTCATCGATCCCAGTCGAATGGCGCAAATCTCCCGAATCGGGCAACTCCTGGATTCGCTGCGGTTTGGCTTTTTCTCCCGCCGGCGTCATGGCTGCCGGCTGTTCCCGGATTTTTTCCTCGACCATGGTATTCCATTGATTGCAATTCGGGCACCGTCCGAGCCATTTTGGCGAATCAAAGCCGCATTCACGGCACACAAAGATCGTTTTTGCTTTTGCCACGCGGGACTCCTTCCATCGGCCAGCCGGTCAGCGACCGGTATTGGCGGTTCCTGAAAATAACAAAAAACACTCGTAGCGCTACGAGTGTTTTCGCCATTTCCGGCCGAATTTCCTGCCGGTTATTGTTTGCGAGTCAATGCCAGTCCCCGATCCGGCGAGATATCCACCAGCACCGTATCGCCGGCGTTGACATCATTGCGCAACAACATGTCCGTGACAACATCCTCGACCATGTGTTGTATTGCCCGGCGCAGCGGCCGGGCGCCGTAGGCCGGATCGAGTCCCTTGGCCAGGATTGCCGATTTGGCCGCGTCTGTCACCTCCAAGCCGATCCGGGCATCTTTTAGCCGCTTGGCGACCTGTGACAACATGATGTCGACGATTTGCTTCAGCTCGGCATCGCTCAGGCTGGAAAAAACGATGATTTCGTCGATGCGGTTGAGGAATTCCGGTCGGAAGGTTTTTTTGGCCTCCTCCAAAACCCGGGCTTTGGCGGCGTTATTCGCCGAAACCGCGGTGGCGGACTCGGTCAAAAAGCCCAACGGCGCATTTTCCTGCCGGAAATGACGGGACCCGACGTTCGACGTCATGATGATCACGGCATTGCGAAAGTCAACCGTGCGGCCCTGACTATCCGTCAGACGCCCATCCTCCAGAACCTGCAGTAAAATATTAAATACATCGTAATGCGCTTTCTCGATCTCATCCAGCAGAATTACCGCATACGGCTTGCGCCGCACGATATCCGTCAGCTGGCCGCCTTCCTCATACCCCACGTAGCCAGGCGGCGCTCCGACCAGTCTGGACACGGCATGCTTCTCCATGTACTCAGACATGTCCAGGCGAACCATGGCGGTTTCGTCATCGAACAGCGCTTCGGCCAACGCCCGCGCCAATTCGGTTTTGCCGACCCCCGTCGGTCCCAGAAAGATAAAGGAACCGATCGGCCGTTTGGGGTCCTTCAGGCCGGCCCGCGCCCTACGGACTGCCTTGGCCACGGCAGTAACCGCCTCGTTCTGGCCGACCACCCGTTCGTGCAGGATGCTTTCCAATTTGAGCAAGCGTTCCGACTCCTCGGTCGCCAACTTCTTCACCGGTACTCCCGTCCAGTTCGCCACAATATGTGCAATGTCCTCCGGAGTCACCAGAATCGTATCGCTGCCGGCCCGTTTCCATTCCCGCTGCTTGTTTTCCAATTCCTCGCGCAGTTGCTGCTCCTCATCGCGCAACCGGGCAGCCCGCTCGAATTCCTGAGCCGAAATCGCCGCTTCCTTTTCCGTCCGGGCGGCTTCCAGCTTCCGCTCAATATCCCTGACATCCGGCGGCGGCGAGAAAGTCTGCAGGCGTACCCGTGAGGCCGCTTCATCCATGACATCGATCGCCTTGTCCGGCAAAAACCGGTCGGAGATATACCGTTTGGACAATTTCACGGCCGCCTTGATCGATTCATCAGTAATTTTCACCCGATGAAAAGCTTCATAACGGTCCCGTAAGCCCAGCAAAATGCTGACGGCATCCTCCTCGGAGGGCTCGCCGACCATGACCGGTTGAAATCGCCGTTCCAAAGCAGCATCCTTTTCGATATGCTTTTTGAATTCATTCAGAGTAGTCGCGCCAATGGCCTGCAGCTCACCCCGCGCCAGCGCCGGTTTCAAGATATTGGCGGCGTCGATCGCTCCTTCAGCCGCTCCGGCGCCAACCAACGTGTGCATCTCATCGATGAACAAAATCGTGTTGCGAGTCTGCCGAATCTCATGGAGGACTTTCTTCAGCCGCTCCTCGAATTCACCGCGATATTTGGTGCCGGCAACCACCGAAGCCAGATCCAGGGAAAAAATCCGCTTGTCGCGCAATGTTTCCGGAACTTTTCCCGCCACAATCCGCTGGGCCAATCCTTCGGCCACGGCGGTTTTCCCAACTCCCGGCTCTCCGATCAAAACCGGATTGTTTTTTGTGCGCCGACTGAGGATCTGGATAATGCGTTCGATCTCTTTTTCACGACCGATTACCGGATCGCTCTGACCGTCCTCCGCCATTTTATTGAGGTCGCGCCCAAATTCGTCGAGCATCGATGCCGCTTCCCGGCTGACATGCGAATGCAGTGACGTCTTGCCCGGCGCCGCCTGCCCGGCAGCGGCCACACCGCCCAACAGTTCGATGACCCGTTGCCGAGTCAGTTCAATATTGTCAATGCCTAGGCTGTTCAGAACCTGGGCGGCGATTCCTTCGCCTTCGCGCAACAGGCCCAGCAGGATGTGCTCGGTGCCGACATAATTGTGTCCAAGATGCTGTGCCTCATCCACCGCCAGCTCCAGAGCTTTCTTGGCTCGCGGCGTGTAGTTGACTTCAGCTTTGTTCTCCGTATCCCGACCGATCTTTTCCACAACCTGGGACCGGATGGCGGCGAGATTGACGTTCAGCGACGCCAACGCCTTGGACGAAACGCTGTCGGCATCGCTGACCAACCCGAGCAGCAAGTGCTCCGTGCCGATATAGTTGCTGCCGAGTTTTAGCGCTTCCTGCTGCGCCAACACTAAAACCCGTCTGGCTCTTTCCGTAAAACGATTAAACATCAACGCTTCCTCCTTTGATCTGCTCACGGATCAATTTTGCCCGCAAACGGTTGCGCTCCAACTTGTCCAGTTTATCCGTAAGGGCCATTCTGTCTACCATACAGGATCGTGTTGCCAAAATAAGTTCGGTAAAGATAGTCGGTGAAAGTTCGCCAATAATCCCCAAGTCAACGCCTAGACGCACCGCCGACAACAGTCCCAGCGCCTCCTGTCCCGACATACTGCGGGAATAGCGCAAAATTCCGTAAGACCGCCAGATCCGGTCGGCCAGTTCTTCTCCCGAATCGCCCATCAGCATCCGTCGGGCCGCCCGTTCTTGCTCCACTATCTGCTTCGCCAACCCCAGAACATTATGGACGATTTCCGTCTCATTGAACCCCAGGGTCTGTTGGTTGGAAACCTGGAACACGTTGCCGTACGCCTCGGTTCCCTCGCCGTAAAATCCCCGCACCGCCATTCCCAGCTGAGTCGACGCCTCAATGATGCGGTGCATCTGTCCCATCAAGACCAGCGCCGGCAAATGCATCATGACGGAAGCCCGCAGTCCTGTGCCCAGGTTGGTCGGACAAGACGTCAAATAGCCCAGATCCTCGCTAAAGGCGAACCCCAGCCGAGATTCCAGCAAATCGTCCGTTTCATCGGCCATTTGCCAGGCCGCTTTCAGGTCCAGGCCCGCCGTCAAACTTTGAATGCGAAAATGATCCTCCTCGTTCACCATGATGCTGACGGCGGTATCATCGCGGACGATCAAGGAACGACTCACCGGCTCCTGGACATGTTTCAGGCTGGTCAGATGTTTTTCCACTAAAATCCGCCGTTCTTGCTCCGTCAATTTTTCCATATTCAACAACTGGTAGCGGTGCTTTTCCGCTGTCTGGAACAAATCCCGCACGGATGAGACGATCCGGCTGTCGATCCTTTCCAGTTGTTCGGCGTCCGCTTGGCCCGGAAACGGAACTCCGTTCAGGTTACGCGCCAGGCGGATCCGGCTCGACAACACTACATCGCCTTCCGGGCCCGCCTGCTCCATCCATTGCGGTACATGCGCCGTAAACAATTCCGATCCGTTATTGTCCATCGGTCCCCGCTCCTTCGGATTGCAGTTCCTTTTCCAGCAACCGGATCGTGTCGCGGATTTTTGCTGCACTCTCATAATCCTCGCATTGCACGCTGCGATCCAACTCCTGCCGCAGGCCTTTAACCTTCAAACGAAGCCGGACCGCGTTGCCGGCCTTGACCGGAACCTTGCCCGTGTGGCTGCTGGTTCCGTGGACCCGCCGCAAAATAGGCTCCAGTTGTTCATGAAAAACCTCATAGCAAACACTGCAGCCGATTTTCCCGGACCGGCTGAAATCCGCGAAATCCATGCCGCAATTGGGGCAGATCAATTCACTGGCGACCGACGTATCAATTTCCTGGCTGAACATCGCCTTAACCAGATCATTGACGGAAAAATGAATGCCGGTGGAGAAACAGGCCTCCCCGGCAGACGACGCACACGTTTCGCACAAATGTTTCTCGGTCTTTACACCATTTACAACCTTGATTAAATGAACACACGCAGCATTGCTGCCGCATTCATCGCATAGCATCTATCAAATCCTCCTATGAAAAATTCGACAATGTCGAAAAAATAGCCCGCAGACTCTGGACCCGCTCCTCCGGCGCCAGACGCTCCCGCATCAGCTGAACAAACTGCAGTAGCATGGCGGCCTCCCGCTGAGTCATCAACCCGCTGCTTCGAAGTTCCTCCACCAACAATTCCACTTCCGACTCCGTCTGGTCTGCAACCAGGCGGTTCACCACGGTTTCAAAAACAGAATTGGCCATCGGCGTTCGGGCGATCCGAATGAAGCCGCCTGATCCGCGCCGGCTTTCCACCACAAAACCACGGGTCACCGTAAAACGGGTGTTCACCACATAACTGATCTGCGACGGGGCGCAAGCCAACTCCTGAGCCAGATCGTTGCGATTAACCACGATAGAGTTATCCTGCTGGCCGGACAATCGTAGCAAGATGAATTTTTCGATATAATCCGCCAGGTTTCCCATGATCGACTCTCCAATTCAAAAATGATTTATCTCCGTGATTCTATTTTATTTGACTTTTCGACTTTTGGCAAGTCCCCGATTTATTGCACTTCCAGCACCAAAAATTTCAAATAGTTTGTTTCGGGCGCCGCCGGCAGTGACGGATGGTCCTTGGCCTGAGAAAGATAGGCGACTTCCCGTACAGTTCGCCGCGCGTCCGCGGCCGCCTCCGCGACGATCGAATGAAAGAGGTCGCGATTCATATGGAAGGAGCAGGAGCACGTCACCAAAAAACCACCGGGCCGGATCATCTTCAGGCCCCGGAGATTGATTTCCTTGTAACCGCGGGCGGCGCTATCCACGGATGCCCGGCTCTTGGTGAAGGCCGGCGGGTCCAAAATGACCGTATCATATAATCGCCCGGCATCCGAATACTCCCGCAAAAGGTCGAAAGCGTTGGCTTCCAAAAACTCGCAACGCTCAGAAACTTGGTTTAGTTGAGCGTTGCGGGCCGCGATTTCAAGGGCTGCCGCCGAAATATCCACTCCCGTTACCTGCCTGGCGCCATAGGCGGCGGCATGTACGGCAAATGATCCAGTAAAGCAGAAGCAGTCCAACACTTCAGCGCCGGCCACAAAATTAGCCAGCAGACGCCGGTTCTCGCGTTGATCGTAAAAGAATCCCGTCTTTTGTCCATTTTCGATATCGGCCTGAAACAGCAGCCCATTCTCCCGGACCGTCAGCAGAGTATCGCCCTGACCTTTCAAAAATCCCTTTTGCAGCGGCAGCCCTTCGATAGTGCGCACAGGCGCATCGTTGCGCTCATAAATCAGTTCCGGTTGCAACAATTCGTCCAGAATGGACACAATCCAGTCCTTATAAATATCCATTCCCAGCGCCAGTGTCTGAATCACCAGGCAGGAACCGAATTTATCCACGACCAGTCCGGGCAAAAAGTCCGCTTCGGTAAAAATCAGCCGGCAATATTCCGGCTCAGCCAAAAATCGCTGTCGATACTGCCAGGCATGGGCAATCCGACGCTCGAAGAAAGTGCGGTCAATGGGTTCTTCCTGCCGAGACAGCAACCGAACGGCGATTTGCGACCGGGGATTGATATAGCCTCGGCCCATGAATTGCTGACGGCTATTATACACATCCACGACATCGCCCGGCGAATATTTTCCCTTCACATAGTCGATCTCACTCTCATAGATCCAGGGATGCCCGGTTTCACACCCGTGCCGCCCATGCCGTTTCAGCTGAACCTTCGGAATCGCATGCATGGTATATTCCTCCATTATTTTTTCGTTCTCATAACGACAAAAAGAGGGCCGATTGGGCCCTCTTCGTTTCGCATCGTTTTATCGGCTCAGCATCTTGCGGGCAAATTCGAGACCGAACTCGAAACATTTTTGCAGTTCCTCGGGAGTTGGTGCCCACTTCAACGTAGGTCCCGCCATTTCCACCGGAACTCCGGCCGCCTTGAGGGCGATCTCGATGTCCGCCTGCGCGCCGCCGGCCCAGCCATAGGCGCCAAAGGCGGCGCCAGACTTATTCAGGGGCTTCAGGCCCTTCAAATAGTAAAGAAATCCGGCCATTCCCGGCAACATTCCGTTATTCAGAGTCGAAGCGCCGATAATCAGCCCGCGGGCTGACAACAGTTCAGCCACCATTTCGCTCTTGTCCGATTCCGCCATCCGATAAAGCTTGACTTTGATGCCGCCGGCGGTCAAGCCTTCCAGAATCTTGCGGGCCATAGCTTCGGTGCTGCCCCACATCGTATCATAAACGACCAACACCATCGGTTCGGTTTCGCCGACCCCCCATTTTTTATACAACGCTACGATTTCCGCGACATGGGCTCGCCAAATGACGCCATGACTCGGCGCAATCATCCGGATCGGCAGCGTCGACAGACTATCCAGGGCCTTTAGCACCAATCGGCTGAATGGCATCAGGATATTGGCATAATACTTTCTGGCTTCATACAATGTCTCGGCCAGATCATTTTCATCGTCAAACTTAAAATTAGTAGAATAATGCTGGCCAAACGCATCGTTGGAAAACAGAATCTGCTCGTCTTCCAAATAAGTGGCCATTGAATCCGGCCAGTGCAGCATCGGCAACGGCACAAACCGGAGCGTGTGCTTGCCCAGCGAAAGGGAATCACCGTTTTTCACCACCTGAAAATCGAATTCCCGGCCAAAATATTTGACGGTTTCGCCACGGCCCTGTTCCGTAATGATGACTTTCGCTTGCGGCGCGGCATCCATGAACGTCGGCAATCCACTGCTGTGATCGGGTTCAACATGGTTTACAACCACGTAGTCGATCTTTGTCGGGTCGACGATCTCGCGGACCCGTTCCAATAATTCTTTGGCAAACGGCGCCTTCACGGTATCGATCAGGCAGATCTTCTCATCCACGATAAGATAAGAATTGTACGTGACTCCACGCGGTGTCTTATATCCATGAAAATCGCGGTTGGTCCAGTCCACCGCCCCCACCTGATATATTCCTTTGGCAAGCTCTGCATTAAACATGGACATCGATGCTTCCCCCTTTATGATCAAAATTGAGGACAGTCAGGCACGGATGCATAAGCGCCTGCCTTCCTAGTTGTTCCTACTAAATTCTACCTTTGACCCTCCCTTTCCTGCAAGTCATCGTAGGTAATTGATTCCGTTATTTTCGCTGGGAATTGCATGGTTGCGATTGGTAAAGTATAATAGTTTAATATACAAAACCCTCAGTTTCTAATTCAACCCTTGATAGGAAAAACAAAAAGAGGTGACATATTTGGCTGCCATTGGCCGACACACTACCGCCGACTTCTACGGTTGCCGCCGGGATGCTCTTAACAATATGGAGCTGTTACAAACCATGCTGTCGACAGCCCTTCATGCCGCGGAGCTAAAAATGCTCAGCGTTCAAAGCTACCAGTTTTCTCCGGAGGGAATCACGGTTGTTGCCCTGCTGACGGACGGCCATCTGGCCATCCATACTTATCCGGAAGTTGGATTCGCCGCTATCGACATATTCACCTGTGATAGCCACAGCATGCCGGAAAAAGCGCTCACCGTCATCAAATCCGCCCTGGTCCCGGAAAAGACCAAAAACACCCTGATCAAGCGTGGTGATTTCGGGTCTGAACGGGACATGAAACCCCGAACCAAAACCCATTCCGGTCCAATTCGCAAAGTTCGCGACACCGGCACGAAAGTACTCAAGTTCTTGTCCAATAAATAATGTTTCGTTAAACTTTGCTTGACAATTTTATCACAATGGATAATAATAATCCATAGAAAATATGTCAAATTTTTAAGGAGGGTTTACCTTGAACAACACCCAAAAAAATCTTGCCGCCGCCTTTGCCGGAGAATCCCAGGCCAATCGCAAATATCTCGCTTTTGCCAAACAAGCCGACGCCGAAAAATTGCCCCAGGTCGCCAAACTATTTCGGGCAGCTGCGGAAGCTGAAACTATTCATGCGCACACTCACCTTCGCAATTTGGGAATGATCAAGTCCACCACCGAAAACCTTCGGGAAGCCATCGCCGGTGAAACTTACGAATTTACGGAAATGTATCCCAGCTTCATCAGTGAAGCACAAAACGAAAATCAATCCGCGGCGATTGTAAAAGGAATGCAACTGGCCAACGACGCCGAAAAAGTTCACGCTTCTCTCTATCAAAAAGCGTTGGATACATTGGGAAATCCAGTGTCCGTCGATTACTACCTGTGCAGCGTCTGCGGCCATATCGCTGAAGGCACCGCGCCTGACCAGTGTCCGATCTGCGGCGCAAAAGCTGCGGCGTATAAAAAAGTCGACTAAAATCAACATTTATGCAACGCATAAAAGGGCAGGGAATGAATTTTAATCATTCCCTGCCCTTTTTATGCGATCTCCGACTTGGTCCATAAGACTATATGATACTGTAGGCCAAGGAACCGGTACTAAAGCGGTAGTAAAACCAATATCCTGGTAGCTCGCAAACATTCATTTAGGTTCTTGCCGCCGGCTGATTCTTTCCAGTGGAAACCGGATTATCACTGAATTCTTCGGCTTTTCCACAGATTCCGCAATATTCCACACTTCTGGTTCACCGTTCCAGGAGCTGGCCGTCAAAATCCCGTCGATAAACAGATCGGCTTGGATCAACGGCTGAAATTTTTCATTTTTCAGATAGTCAATTAGTAAATGAGCTTCCGCTACATAATCGGGCCGATTCTCTTCTTCAACCACCACAAAGCCAAAATCCAGAAAATCCTCCCAGTCATCAAAGTCCTCGCCATAGCCCAGACTCAACACCTCCGACAACTCGGCCATAATCTCCGGCTGGTCACACCCTTCGATATTAAGGCACTCCACCACCAACATCAATTTTCCTTTAGATAACGGAGCAATCAGCTCCTCAAACGACAAGATTCGATGTTTCAACCGGCTGTCCCCTTTCCTGCACCACAATCCCAAGAAATGATTTATTGTTTATTATCATGCTAAAACCGCTTTACTGTCAATGTACAAATCAAAACTGTAGACATAAGCAAAAGCCCCTACGGGATTGAGTCCCGAAAGGGCTGTTGTTCTTGGCGACCCCGGCGTGATTCGAACACGCGACCAACGGATTCGAAGTCCGGTACTCTATCCAGCTGAGCTACGGGGCCATTCACGTATTGGATATTGTTCGGCAAATGCATCCGAATTCCTGCCATGCATGAGAACGCAACAAAAAAAGATAAGATAATCAAGGATGATAAAACCCTTCCGTATACGCGGAAGGGTTTTATCGGTTACAACCGGCGGCGACCTACTCTTCCAGGCCGTTTCCAGCCAAGTACCATCGGCGCATGGGGTCTTAACTACCGTGTTCGGGATGGGAACGGGTGGAACCCCCCAGCCATCACCACCGGATCCATGAGGGTGCAACCCTCACAA
>JAAZNU010000071.1 GCA_012798135.1 Veillonellaceae bacterium
AACGCTTCCAAAGCTACTCTCGCTTTGAATCCTGCTTCATACTTCTTACGCATCATCTGTCCTCCTTTTAGGCTCTATTTTACCTCTTTTTTTCACCTTAATCTAGCCTAAAAAGTGGTCCAGTTTTACTAGACTATTATAATTCTTTGCTGAAAGATTTATCCTATCATCAATATCTAAAGGTTCAGGATATGGAACAATCTTATCAGGACTGTTTTCTGTAAAACATTTACCAGTTTTATTAAAATACAGAGCAAAACAGGATCCGTTACGAGATATTACAGAGCAACCATCCTTTCCTGTATCACATTTAATTGACCCATCTAATTCTAATGAATCCCTGCCTTTGCAACCATAAAAAACAAACAAGCAAAAAAATATTACTGCAATCATTTTTTTCATATTTAACTCCTTAAATATATAAATAAATTGTATAAAAAATCATTCTTAATAAATCCAATATAATATAATCCGTTAAGTAAAAATATAATAATATAAAACAACAGCAGAGCGGTGTAAAAATAATATAAAAAATTGTAAAATAAAAATAATGAGAATAAAAATAACATTGGAGACTTCGGGTAACAGAACAGTTCCTATAAACTCTAACCATTTCATCTCCGCAGCGATATACGATTATCTTTCAGAGTCAGACATTGAATTTTCAACAAAACTTCACTTTGGATATCATACATTATCTAAAAAAGATTTTAAATTTTTTACATTTTCAAGGCTTGAAATACCGCGTAAGATTATAAACGATTCGGAGATAAAAATTTTATCAAAAGAGATATATCTTTACATCTCATCTCCATGGAATGAGTTTATCCAGAATTTTATAAACGGTATGTTAAATCTTGGAGTTTTTCGTTTAGGGAATAAAACTTTTGATATAACAAAGATTGAAACGCTTAAAAATGATATAAAAAGATATGAAAATACTAATGATTACATATATTTTAAATGTCTTTCACCGCTTGTTATTACCACAAAAAAGGAATATCAAGGTGAATTAAAAAAATATTATTACAAACCAGATGATGACCACTCAGAGATAGCAGACAAAATAAAAAACAACCTCATAAACAAGTATGAGGCATTCTATGGTAAAAAACCAGAGAATCATGATTTTAATATGGAGTTTAACAAAGATTATTTGCTTTCAGGTAAGGCAAAGGTTCTTTCACACTATATAAAAGGTGATGAGGATATAAAGATCCCTTCAATCCTATGTCCATTTAAGATAAAGGGGAATTATGATATAATATTTTTTGGATATGAGTGTGGCTTTGGCGAGTTAAACTCCGCTGGTTTCGGTATGGTGGAAGTAATATGAAATGATATGATTTGGTTGGAGGTTTAAATTGTTAACAGCAATTAAAGAAATTGGAGAATTAATAAGAGGGAAGTATAATAAGGATAAATTATCTATATTAGTTGAAAATCCTAATAATAATGGTAGATATAGAAGGGTAATAACTATAAATTTTAAAGATGACGCTTCTTTTGATAATGTGGATTTAGAAGAATTTGACTCAGCCAAAATAATGAGATATTTATATCGCAAGGGGGCATCGAACGGTCCTGATATTACCCTAACATCAAAAATTACTGATATCGATAAAACTTTTAATAATAAGTTGAAAGGCTGGTTTAAAATATTAGACGATAAAAATTTCCAATTATTAGATGAAGAAAAAAAATTTTTAAAAAATATAAAAGATGTTGTAGAGAAAAATGAAGGGAACATTATTAAAGAAATTAAAGAAAAATTGGGATCTATTCCTAAAGGAGAAAGTGCTATTTTAACTTTAAAATTCAAAGAGAATAATGAATGGAAATATATTGGTGATATAGAGATATTTAAAAAACTATTATTAATGGTAGAATCACATAAAAATGAAGAATGTAGTGCAAGTAATAAAGTATGTTCAGTTTGTGGAAAAAATGTTGATTTGGTTTCAGGAAAAGTAGATGTTTTTAAGTTCTATACAATAGACAAGCCAGGCTTTATCGTAGGCGGATGTAATAAAGAGATTGCATGGAAGAATTTTCCTGTATGCCGAGAATGTAAATTATCACTTGAGGAAGGCCGAAAATTCATTGAAGAAAAACAGTACAAATTCTACGGGCTTTCTTATTATTTAATCCCCAAATTTTTCTTTAATATTAACGAAGGAATATTGAACATCATTAAAGATGGAACTAATTCACCATCCTTAGAAGGAAAAACAATTAAACACATAATGGGCAATGAAGAAGACATACTTGATATACTTAAAGAAGAAAAAGATTATTTAACATTAAATTTTCTTTTTTTGAAAAAAGAGCAAAGTGCCGAAAGAATATTACTGCTTATAGAAGATGTTTTTCCATCACGATTAAAAAAAATATTTGATGCAAAGGATGAAGTAGATAAATTATACAATAGTGATGATCTATTTACTTTTACGAATATCAGATATTTTTTTGAAAAAAGTGACAAACAAAAAAAAGAATATGACCTAAATAGATATTTTCTTGAAATAGTTGAAAGTGTTTTTAAAGATAAAAAGATTGATTTACAGTTTTTAATTAAATTTTTTATAAAAAAAATAAGGGCAGATTTAATTGCTACTGAAAATCCATATAATGCAATTGAGAATGCTCTTAAAGATATAATTTTCCTTGAAACACTCGGATTGATTTCATTCGAAAAGGAGGTGGTAGAAATGAGTCAGTTTGAAGAATTATTTAAAAAGTTTGGTAATGCTTTTGAGTTACCATTAAAGCGAGGGCTTTTCTTGCTGGGAGTATTAACGGAAATGTTACTTAGGAAGCAATATTCTGAGGGGAAAACAACTAAACCATTTTTGAAACAGATTAAAGGATTAAAAATGGATGAACGAGATTTTAAAGGATTGTTACCAAAAGTTCAAAATAAACTTCAAGAATATGACGCATTTGATAATGGCAAAAGAAAAATTGCTTCTGAAGTAGCGAATTATTTATTGACGGCTGGAGATAATTGGAAACTTTCTGTAGATGAAATGAATTTTTACTTTTCTTGCGGAATGAATAAAGCTGATGAAATAAAGTTAATTATTTATCCGAAAAAGGAGGATGAAACAGATGACAAAGAAAATTGATGAAGGAACAGGAATAAAACAAAATTCAGAGAAGGAGGAAAATTATGGAAAATGTAATTAAAAAACGTTCGGAAATTCTTTTTGTTTATGATGTAACAGATGCTAATCCGAATGGCGACCCGATTGATGAAAACAAACCCCGTATTGACGAGGAAACCGGGATAAATATTGTTACTGATGTGCGACTAAAAAGAACAGTGCGGGATTATCTATATGATTTTAAGCAACAGGGAATTTTTGTTAGAGGAATTCCAGATGAAAGCGACAGTACTAAGTTAAAAACAAAAGAGGACCAATTTTCAGAGTTTGGTTCTCCAGATGAAATTATAAAAAAGTGTATTGATATTCGTCTTTTTGGTGGGACTTTTGCTCTCAAGAGTGAAAAAAAGAAAAGTAAAAAATCTGAAGAAGAAATTCAAGAGACTGATGAAGGCAAAGCATTTTCAATTACGGGACCTGTTCAATTTAAGTTTGGTCGCTCTTTACACAAAGTTGATTTAACTTACATAAAAGGAACAACAGTAATGCCAAGCGGTAAGGGGAAAGAGCAGGGAACTTTTACTGAAAAATATATTCTCCCATATTCCCTTATTGCCTTTTATGGAATAATAAACGAAAATGCTGCACAAAATCAAAATATACCTCTTACTGAAGCAGATATCAATTTATTAATGGATGGAATTTGGAATGGGACTAAAAACCTTATTTCTGCTTCAAAAGTAGGTCAAATGCCACGGTTTCTTTTGAGAGTTGTTTATAAAGAAGAAAACTTTCACATAGGTGAACTTGATAAACGAATTAAATTTACTTTTACTAAAAATGATAAAGAACTTAGAGCGATTACCGATGGCAAACTTGACATTACTGAATTAGTTTCTGTTTTTAATAAAAACAAAGACAAAATTGAAAAAATTTATTATAAAACAGATGAATATGTATGTTTTATTTCAGATAATAATGAAATTAAAATTGAAGAAGCATTGAAAGATTTTTCCCCAGAGATAATTTCTTTTTGATAAGAGGATGTAAGATGAAAGTGTTGATTTTTGATATATTTGGTGATTATGGGCATTTCCGCAAATTTTATACTACCTCTTCACCGCTCACTTTTTCTTTTCCTCCACCGCCAACTATTTATGGTATATTAGGCGCTATATCGGGGAAAGAAAAAAATGAATATTTGAATATTTTCAGCGGTAAAACACGGGTAGGCATTCAATTTCGTAATCCAATTAAGAAAATAAGAATGGGACTTAATCTGGTAGAAACAAAAGGAACAGGACTAAAAAGACCTCTTTCCTGTAAAAATCCTCGAACACAGATTTTAACAGAATTTGTTAAGAAACCATGTTACCGGATTTTTATTGGTCATAAAGATGATAACATTCTGTCTGCTCTTGCTGAAAATATAGAACTACATAAAACCGTTTATACCATTTCTTTAGGACTGAGTGAACTTCTGTCTGATTTTACTTTTGTTGGTTTTTTGAATGCAGAAGAAAAACAAAACAACAATTTTTTGGAATTATTTACAGTAGTTCCCTTCTCGTTAATTCAGCAAAATGGAGTAGAAGTGGAGGACGGGAAAAAATATATTAAAGAGAAAATTCCTGCTGAGATGGAACCAAAAAGAATAGTGACAAGATATGAAGATGTTTTGTTTGATGCTGATGGAAAGACTTTAAAATTGAATGTTAAAAAATATTGGGAATTAGAAGATGGAACAAAAATTACTTTCATCTGATTTATTTTCCCATCCCAATAAATTACTTCAAGACCATTTAAGCGGAGTTGCTAAATTATCACAAACATTTTCTAATGAAAAGACAATAAAATTAATTGATAAGAATCTTTTAATAGATATATCTCATATTATTACATTATCTCATGATTTAGGCAAATCTACAAACTATTTCCAAGAATATTTATTTTTTACAGAAGAACAAAAATTAAAATATCAAAATAAAAACAAGAGTCATCATTCATTATTATCTGCGGTTTGTGGATATTTTTTAGTAAAAGAGTATTTAAATATTAAAAATATAGATGATTGGTTTTTACCTTTTATTGCTTTTTTAGTTATCAAACGACATCATACTAATATTGATGATATTATAAATGAAACAAATATTTCAGAAAATGAACTTGCCATTTTAAATGAACAAATAGAGAATATTAATGCAGATAAATTAAAAAATCTTGGTAATCATATTAATCAAAGAATTGACAAAAATAATATTAAGAATTGGGTGGGAAAAATTAAAGAAGAGCTGAAAGATATAAGAAAAAAATTACGAGTAGAAAATCAAAAAAATGATATTAAAAAATATTTAATGATTAATTTGTTTTATTCTATTCTTTTAGATGCGGATAAATCTGATGTGGTAATAGATGGGAAAAAGGTATTTAGCAGAGTAGAAAATATTACGGATAATTTGGTTGACAAATTTAAAGAGCAGAAGAATTGGGGAAAGAGTTATATAAATAATCTTCGAGAAGAAGCATATAGAGAAGTTATAAATAATGAAGTTGATTTAAGTAGAAGAGTTTATTCATTAAACCTACCAACAGGTTTAGGTAAGACATTAATTTCTTTCTCTTTTGCTTTAAAACTGAGAAATATATTATATACAAAAGAAAAATTTATACCCAGGATAATTTATTCTTTACCATTTTTAAGTATTATTGATCAGAATTATTCTGTTTTTGAAGATATTTTAAATACGAATCAGGTAAAAATTGATAGTAATATCTTATTAAAACATCATCATCTTTCAGAAATATTTTATCATCAAAATAATATTGAAATGGAATCGGATTCGGCAAAGATTCTAATAGAAGGTTGGAACTCAGAAATTATTGTAACAACTTTTATTCAATTATTTCATACATTAATTTCCAATAAGAATAGAAGTTTAAGAAAATTTCATCGCTTAGCAAATTCAATAATTATTTTAGATGAGATACAATCAATTCCATATAAATATTGGTTGCTTTGTAAAGAAATCTTAAAAACAATTGCCGAAGAGTTTAATTCTTATATTATATTTGTCACTGCAACTGAACCATTGATTTTTAAACGAGATGAAGTATGCCAATTGTCCGATAGGAATAAATATTTTTCAAAACTTGACAGACTGACGATAACACCAAAATTAGAAAACGATTTGACAATTGAAGAATTTGCTGAAACTATTGAAATTGATGAAAATAAAAAATTTCTTTTTATATTTAATACGATAGAAAATTCAGCAAAAAAATTTTATAAATTACTCACAAAAAATGTAAATAAAAAAGAAATAACATATCTTTCAACTCACATTGTGCCCAAGGAAAGATTAAAAAGAATTCAAGACATAAAACAATGTAAGTATAAAATAGTTGTTTCCACTCAACTTGTAGAAGCAGGGGTTGATATAGATTTTGATGTTGTTTATAGAGATATTGCCCCGTTAGATTCTATAAACCAATCAGCAGGAAGATGTAATAGAAATAATAGAAATCCTGGCAAGGTATTTATTGTTTCATTAAAAGATGACAATGGGAAAAGATTTGCTCAATACATTTATGACCCTGTCTTATTGAATATAACTTCTAAATTATTAAAAAAATATGAAACAATCAAAGAAAAAGATTTCTTAAATCTTATAGATGAATATTACAAAGAAACTACAGAAAAAATGTCATCTGATTCATCGCGAGAAATATTAGAAGCAATATATAAATTAAAATATGATAGTACAGATGAAACTCAATCAATAGAACATTTCAACCTTATTGAACAGGACTATCCCAGAATTGATGTATTTGTGGAGTTGGATAGTGAAGCAAAAAATATTTGGGAACAATATAAACAAATTAAAAATATTAAAGATATTTTTGAACGTAAAAAGTCTTTTGATCATATTAAGCCTTTATTTTATCAATATGTAATTTCAATATCGCAAAAATGTAAAAATATTCCACCGGAAGTTGAAGGGTTTATGTATGTTCCTCAAAATTGTCTTGAAGATTATTATGATATTGAAACTGGTTATATTACAAAAAGTAGTGGTATAATATGGTAAATATTACAGGAACTTTGATTTGGTATTACTATATTTGTAAAAGAGAGGTTTGGTTAATGGCGCATCAAATAGAATCTGATCAAAACAATGATTTTCTTATAATTGGTAAGTCTATAGGAGAAAACTCATATCCTCGAAATCACAAAGAAATCAGAATAGATAATATAGTAATGGACATGGTTAATAAAAAGGGTGGTAATATAATAATATCTGAAATTAAAAAAAGCTCGCATTTTTTAGAAAGCGCTAAAATGCAAGTTGCTTTTTATTTATCGGAACTTAAAAAGAAAGGGGTTACTAATATGAAAGGGGAATTGAGGTTTCCTTTAGAAAAGAAAAGTATCGAAATTATTTTAACTATTGAACTTGAAAATAAGTTAAATCAAGCAATTAAAGAAATTAATGAAATAGTAAGGTTAGAAATTCCTCCTTTACCTCAAAGGATTGTTTTTTGCAAAAAATGCAGTTATTATGAACTTTGTTGGGTATAAACTATGGACAGAGATTATTATATTTTTAAATCTGGAAGACTTGAGAGAAAGGATAATACACTTTATCTTGAGACAACTGATGAGGATGGAAATCCTATTAAAAAGCCAATACCAATAGAATCTGTTAATTCAATGTATCTTATGGGGGAGATTGATTTGAATACAAGGCTTTTGGATTTTTTGTCTCAAAACAAGGTTGTTTTACACAATTTTAATTATTATGGACATTATTCGGGAAGCTATTATCCAAGAGAGTATTTAAACTCAGGTTTTTTGCTTGTAAAACAGGTAGAGCATTATAAGGATAAAAAGAAAAGAATGTTTATAGCAAAGGAGTTTGTTAAAGCTGAGTCGCATAATATTAAAAACAATATAAAGCACTATCAAAAACAGGGCAAGGATGTGGATGAGGTTATAAAAAATATAGAGTTAGAAGAAGAAAAGATAGATTTAATGCAGGATGTTCCTGAGTTAATGGCTATTGAGGGGCATATAAGAAATCTTTATTATCAGTCTTTTAATGATATATTAAAACTTGATTTTGAGTTTACAAAAAGGGTTATTCAACCACCTGATAATCCAGTAAACTGCCTTATTTCTTTTGGCAATATGCTTGTTTATACTACGGTTTTATCTGAGATATATCATACACATTTAAATCCTACAATAAGCTTTCTCCATGAACCGGGGGAAAGAAGATTTTCACTTTCACTTGATATTGCAGAAATTTTTAAGCCTATACTATCTGACAAGGTAACTTTCAAGCTCATAAATAATAATATGATAAAGCCTGAACATTTTGAGGAAGGATTAAATTTTTGTTATTTAAAAGAGGATGGCAGGAAACTTTATATAAGGGAATTTGATGAAAGACTGCAAACGACAATTGATCATAGAGAGCTCAAAAGAAGCGTATCTTATAGACATCTGATAAGATTGGAGTGCTATAAATTAGCTAAACATATACTTGGAGAAAAGGAGTATCAATCTTTTAGAGCGTGGTGGTAAATCATCAAGATGTAAACAGATTCAATCAAGATCTAAACGGATAAATCAAGAAGATAGTTATTTAATCATCAGGATAAAGACAGATTCATCAGGATGTAAACAGATAGGAATCAGATGAAAACGGATATTATCGAGATGTAATCATCAGAATGTAAACGAATAGAAAGATAATTAAAAGTGGTTTAGACATTATGAATAAAGAATTTTTATACGATAAGTTAACATATAAAATTATTGGAATTTTGATGAAGGTACATACTTCTTTAGGCCCAGAATTTCCTGAAAAAATGTATAAAAAGGCAGTAATAGTAGAATTAGAAAAGGAAAAATAATATAAATTTTTAAAATCAGTTTACATCTGATTATTAAAATAAGTTAAATATAAACTAATAAATTAAGATTAAATTTTAATGGAAATGAAAAATCTGTTTTAATCTGGATGAGATATGTATGTAATCATTGTTTATGATGTGGAGCAAAAAAGAGTCTCAAAAATGTGTAAGAAGTTGAGAGAATATTTGATATGGATTCAAAACTCTGTTTTTGAGGGTGAGATAACTGAGGGTAAACTTGTAGAGTTAAAATCAGAAATAAATAGGATAATAAATAAAGACAATGATTCTGTCATAATATTTGAGTTTTCAAGTGATAATTATATAAAAAGGCGTATATTAGGGAAAGAATTTAATCCTACCGATAATATATTATAGTCGGCAGGGTAGGTTTGATTAATATCGGAAATATATCTTTAAGTGATGATTTTTTTATTCCTACTATAAAAAATAGCGTCGGCAACCTCTTGATAGTGTTTACATCATCTGACATTGCCGATTTTTTTGTGCTAAAATATATATATGTTCACTATGAAAGATTATATAAAAATAGGTTGGTATTAATTGAACCATATTGGAATTGAAATATAGAAGTAATAAAGATGAAACTATTAGAATTACAAGGGTATTAATTGAACCATATTGGAATTGAAATTAGTATTCGACGAACCTGTTTGATTATAATATCCCGGTATTAATTGAACCATATTGGAATTGAAATAGAAGGAGGTAAAGAGTATGGAAAAGTCAGGTATAAGTATTAATTGAACCATATTGGAATTGAAATTTTATAAAAACTTCGTTTGCAACCCCGACCTATAAAGTATTAATTGAACCATATTGGAATTGAAATTCATCTAAAATATCTTTTGCTTCAGTATCAGCTCCAGGTATTAATTGAACCATATTGGAATTGAAATTTTTCAGTTTCATTGCTATTTTTAACATTATCGCAAGTATTAATTGAACCATATTGGAATTGAAATTAGAAAAGTGAACCTTCATTATATCCTGATATAGGCAAGTATTAATTGAACCATATTGGAATTGAAATAATATTTCACTCGTGAAAACCGTGTCATTTTCAACGAGTATTAATTGAACCATATTGGAATTGAAATATATTAGATCCGATTGGATACTCAATCGTTTCTAAGGTATTAATTGAACCATATTGGAATTGAAATTAAATGGAATTCCTTATTTTTTATTATTTGTAGATTGTATTAATTGAACCATATTGGAATTGAAATCATATGACATTTTCCACATATGCGATTTCAGATGTTGTATTAATTGAACCATATTGGAATTGAAATTTGATAACATTGATTTTATTAATGTCATCAATTATTGTATTAATT
>JAAZNU010000008.1 GCA_012798135.1 Veillonellaceae bacterium
CGCCGCAGCTGGGCCTTTATCACCGGTCTGATTTCACTCGGATCGCCGGCTGTGCTATAATATCGAAGTAATCTTAACAGAAAGAGGTCATGTCATGTTTGAAACAGAAGCCGGCACCTATACGCTCAAAGTCGCCAAAACATTGTGGTTCAATATTTATCGCGGCGTAATCAGCGATGCGGCGGGTGAATACATCGCCACCGTCCGGATCATTCCCGGACTGCCCCTGGACCGGGACGAAGTTCCCGCCGATGCCCCAGAGGCCCGTCCCTACCTGATCGTCATTGTCGAGGACGCCTCCATCGACCTGAACGAACTGGTCCGGTTCGAATCCGCCGTCACGGATTCCCTGCTGCAAGCCCTGTCCCGTGAAACTTTCAAACCGGAATTCATTCAGTTCTTTTACCCAACGCCGTCAACGGACGAGCCGGAAACCGACCCGGAGACGCTGCTGTCCTGACAGGGCCGGGCTATTGCCGGATCCGATAAATCACCTTGTCGTCGATCGAAGCCAATTCAATCAACTTTTGCCGCTCTGTGAGCGGTATTTTTTCGGCCATTTTGCGCTGGGCCACCACATAGCCGGTCTCGCCCCGGGCCAATAAAGCGGCCAGATGATTGTCATTTTTAAATTCCGGACCGAATACGCCGGCATAAAACGCCATACCGGGCTGCAAAAACTTCTGCACGTGCAGCGTGGATGTTCCATCGTAGTGCTTCTGGAACTCGGCAGCGATGCCCCGGCTCGACAGCGAGGGAACCAGTGCCGGCATGACCAGGGACGTTGCGACGACGGCAAACAGCATCATGGCCGCGACGTGGACGCCCACGGCCGCGGTGATGTTCCGACGCCAGATCAGCAGAACCGAAGCGGCGGTCATGACCAGGATGACGCCGGAAAACCCGAGAACGCCAGCCTCCAGATGCGGCATCGTGTCCAGCGCCTTGAACAATCCACCGATCAGCAGAATTCCCTGAATGACCAGCCCGGCAATCCAGCTGAACCGAGGCTTGTCCCGGCCGTATTCCAACGACTGGTCCAGATACCAGCCGGCGATGACGGCGAGCGCCGGATACATGGGCAGAATGTAGGAGACCAGTTTCGTGGCGGAGACGGAAAAAAACAGGAACACCATCGCCGCCCAGACCAGAAAGAAGATCAGCGCCGGCCGGTCCTTGCGGTTCGTTGTCAGCGCCGCCCACAGCGACTGCAGCAGGATCGGCGTCCAAGGGAAGAAGCCGATGATCAGCACCGGAAAGTAGTAGTACCAGTGGGCGCCGGCATGCTCGGGCGTCGTGAACCGGGTCACGTTGTGGAAACCGAGAAACGTATCGACGAACGCCGACCCGTGGACCTTGATCATATAAAGGTACCAGGGCGACGCCACCAGCAAGAACAGGCCGATTCCCGCCGGGATGGACATGCGCCGCAGTTCCTGCCAGCGATTCATCACCAGCAGATAGAAAAAAACAATCCCGCCGGCGAAAAATAAGCCAATCGGGCCTTTGGTGACCACGGCCAGCGCCGCGAACAGATAATACAGCATATAACGCTTTTCCAGGAACGCCAGCAAGGACATCATCAGACAAAACGACAGCGTCATGTCGGTCACCGCCGCTTTGCCGAGGTAGAAATATTCCATGCTCGCCGACAGGATCAGCGCGCTGAACACGCCCGCCCGAATGGAAATCAGCCGGGATACAGACAAATAAAGGCACACCGAACCAGCGACCGCCAGCAGTGCCGACGGGAAGCGCGCCGCAAACTCGCCCATCCCGAAAATCTTCGATGCCCCGGCCACCAGCCAGTAATACATTGGCGGTTTGTCATACCAATAATCGCCATAAATCCGCGGCGACAACAGATCGCCCGCCGCCAGCATTTCCCGGGGGGTTTGGGCATAAACCGGCTCATCCGGGTCCAGCAGGGGAAAGCTCCCCAACTGGAACAGCATGATGAAGGCCGTAACTACCAAAACAATCCAAAATTCCGCGCCGAATTTTCTCAACCCATTATCCTCCCGCCACATAGTCTGATGTCATTGCCGTTAGTCCCGCAAAGCCCGATACGTCCGGCCCAGGCCTTCCTCAAGGCTGGTCGCCGGCGCCCATTCCAGAATCCGGCGCGCCTCGGTGTGGCGCAGCATCGAACGCAGGATATCGCCGGGCCGGGCGGCCTCATAGACGACCGCCGGCCGGTTGCCGGACACCGCCGCCAACAATTCCGTCAAATGGTTCACCGAAGTCTCGGTCTGCGTGCTGATATTCAGCACATGGTCCGGATCGTCGGTCAGAATCGCCCGGACATTCGCCGCCGCCACATCGCCGACATACACGAAGTCCCGGGTCTGCTCACCGTCGCCAAAGATGCGCAGTGGGTCCCGCCGCCGCACAGCGCGGGAAAAAATACTCACCACACCGCCCTCGCCCCGGTCGCCCTGGCGTTCGCCGTAAACATTGGCGTAGCGCAGGATCACGTAATGCAGGCCGTACAGTTCGTGATACATCTGAATGTATCGTTCAGCGGTCAGCTTGCTCAGGCCGTAAAACGACGCCGGCTGTTTCGGCGCGTCCTCCGGCACCGGCAACAGCGCCGTATCGCCATACACCGCCGCGCTGGACGCGAAAATGATCCGGCCGACGCCGGTGCGCCGGCAGCCTTCCAACACCTGCAGCGTGCCGAGCACGTTCACTTGCGCGTCGATATCCGGATGTTCCAGCGACGAACCGACGATGGTCTGCGCCGCCAAATGGCACACCGCGTCGAATTTTTCCCGCTCGAATACCGCCATTAATTCGCTGTCCAGAATGTTCATCCGGATGAATTTGGCGCCCGGGGCGACATTTTCCGACGAGCCGCTGGACAGGTCGTCCAGGACCACCGCCGCATGCCCGAGCCTCAGCAGTTGATCCACGATATGCGAGCCGATAAAGCCGGCGCCGCCGGTGACCAGTACTTTCACAGTCATTCTCCCTTTCGTTCGTCCGTTGATCCTTATTCCTTATTCACGGCCCGCGTCCCAAACACCTTCAGCGTAAAGTAGCCGCCAATGGCCGCCGGCAGATATTCCGCGAAAAACCGCCAGGCCACGGCAGCAACGCCGACGGTCCCGAGCGACAAAAACGGTTTGAAGCTGCTGATGAACAATCCTTCCGCCACGCCGGCTCCGCCGGGGGTCGGCGCAAAATACAGCAGCAGGTTCAAAAAGATCATCCGGCCCATGATCTGCAGCCAGTTCAACTCGGCGCCCAGCCCCGCAAACAGCATCGGCACGATGGCGTACAGGAACAGCAGGCTGACGCCGGACTCCAGAAATGCCAGGCCGACCGCCGCCGGTGACGCCGCGATCAGGCCGAGCGCGCCGCGCATGTCCCGGTAGATCTTCATCAGCCGGAACCGCCAGCGCACCGGAAAGCGCTTCAACACCACGACCGCCAGCCGGTCGGCAAGGCGGGTGCGCAGAATCGCCATCGCCGCCGCCACCAGGCCGGCGAACAGAACCGCGCCGCGAACAATGGCCTCCCGGTCGAACCACGGCAAAATTCGCGGGTCATGGTAAAACACCAAGGGCAGGCAGACGATCAGAAAAAAAATCGACAAAATGGTCCGGACCAGCACGATAACCGTCGCGCTGCCGGTCGGAACCCCCGCCTTTTTGAGAAAAAGGACCTGAATCACCGCGCCGCCGGAAGCCCCCGGCGTGAGCAGGGCCATGAAATAGTTTCCGAACACCACCCGCAGCGCCGCCCGCAGTTGCACGTTCCGCCCGGCCACCGCGCTCAGGCGCTGCAGCCGACGGGCGTCAAAATACATGCCGGTCGCGATCAGCAACACTACCCCGAGCAGGGACGCCGGATGAAAGTCCGCCAATTGCCTGAGCGTATCCACATCGACGGTCCAATACAGCACCACCGCCGAAACAGCCACAATGAGGGCCACAAAGACGGCAATGCGCTTGCGTGAAATCTCCATGCGTTCCTACAGCTCCCGAAAAGAAATCAGTTCTATCGCCTGCTCCCGCAGGATTTGCCGCGTGGCCGGAGCACACAGCGCCGCCAGTTCCCCGCGCCAATGATAACCCCACGAATATTCGGCGGCCAGCGTTTCATCCTGCAGCCCCGGATGACACATGATCTCCGACGCACCGTCCGGCAGACGCCGCAAGATGTTGTGCAGGGGCTGTTCGGTCAGTTGACCGCCGGCCAGCATCCCGAAAAAATGGTCGGAACTCTTCAGGCCCGCCGCCCGCGCCCGCCGCCGGCACAGTCCGGCCAGAACAGTCAGACCGCTTCTGCCCGCGACACGACCAGGCGAACAGGACAGTCCGCCGAAAAACGTCAACGGCTCGGCCGGAATGCGAAGCGCCGAAATCCCGAACCGCCGGGCCAAATCCAATACGATGGCAGAGATTCCCGGCACAACATGCAAATGTTGGTGGCTGTCCAGGTGGGTCGGCCGGATGCCGGCGCGCACCACCTTCTCAATCTGCGCCGCCAGCTCCCGCTCCACTTCCGCCCGCCGGACTTCCCCCCGCAGGTAGCGCAGCAAAAACACCGGGTAACTCGGCCGGAAGCGACCCTGCCCATCCACCAGCGAGGCGATCTCCGCCGCCGGCGCTACCGGCAGCGCGCCGACCAGTGTCAGATGCACGCCGACGCCCAACTCCGGACACTCCCGCGCGATCGCCACCGCTTCGTCGAAGGCCGCACCGCCAGCCATCAGGCTGGTGCTGGTCACAATACCCCGGCTGTGGGCCTCCCGGATTCCCGCGTTCACCACCGCATGCAGTCCGAAATCATCAGCGTTGACGATGAGACGTTTCATTGTGCGCCGCCGACCTCTTCCGCGTGATAGGCATAAGCGCTGTGATTATGGATGGACTCGAAGCTCTCGCACTCCACCTCGAACCAGGCCGCGCCGTCCAGACTCCGCAGCGCCAGCACCAGATCCCGCAGCACATCCTCAATGAACTTGGGATTGTCGTAGGCGCTTTCCGTCACAAACTTCTCGTCCTCCCGCTTCAGCAGCGGATAGACCGGCGAGCTGCCCTGGCGCTCCATCAGGTCCACCAGATCCTCGATCCAGATGAACCGGCCGGGGACATAGCGGATGTGGACCCGCATCGCTCCCCGCTGGTTGTGGGCACCGTATTCGGAAATCTCGCGGCTGCAGGGACACAGCGACGTAAACGGTGCTTCGATTCCCAGCACGAATTCCAGCTGCCCGTCCTGCGTCAGCTTGCCGTCGAACAGGCAGTCGTAATCGAGCAAACTGGCCAGGCCGCTGACCGGCGCTTTTTTTTCGATGAAATATTTGAACCGGATCTCGATGTGCGCCCGCTGGGCGCCGAGCCGCCCCATGATGTCCCGGAGCATGGCCTCCATTTCCCGGTTGGACACCGGTTTCTGGCTCCAGTCGCTCAACACCTCGATAAAGCGGCTCATGTGGGTTCCCTTGTATTCCTGGGGCAAATCGACCGTCAGGCGGATCCGGGCCAATACGGACTGGAACGATCCCGTCTTGGTCTTGATCAGGAACGGCAAATGCACATCGCTGACGCCGACTTTCTGAATGGGAATCCCCCGGACATCCGCCAGATTTTGCACATCCTTCATCCGTTTTCCCTCCCCGCATACGGTATCGGATCACGCAGCCCCGCCTCGGCGAATCCCTTGAGCCGCAGCAGGCAGCTGTCGCAGGAACCGCAGGCAGACTCGCCGCCCCGGTAGCAACTGGTCGTCAATTCCAGCGGCGCGCCCAGTTCGGTCCCCAACAGGATAATGTCTTTCTTGGACAGTTCCAAAAGCGGCGTGTCGACGACGATCCGGCGGCCGTCGGCGGTCGTCGCTTTCGTCGAATAGTCGGCCAGTTGCTGGAACAGGCGGATAAACTCCGGCCGACAGTCGGGATAGCCGGAATAGTCGAGCGCGTTCACGCCGATAAAGATATGGTCGGCGCCGACCACTTCGGCGTAGCCCAGGGCATAGCTGAGAAAAATCAAATTGCGGGCCGGCACGTAGGTGATGGGAATATCGTGGCGGTTCACGTCACCGTCGGGAACGCCGAGGGCCGGGTCCGTCAGCGCGCTGCCGCCGATCGCCGCCATATTCGTGTCGATCACCAGATGCCGCGCCGCACCGAAATGTTCGGCCACCCGCCGGGCGCAGTCCAGTTCGCGCTGGTGGCGCTGCTGGTAGTTGAAACTGATGGGATATAGTTCAAAGCCGCGGCTGCGGGCCACCGCCATGCACACCGTCGAATCCAGTCCCCCGGACAACAATACAACTGCCTTCATGTTCATAAGACTCCTTCAAACGTTTTGAAATGAATTTTCGCGACCTCTTTCAGGGCCGCCTTGCCGTGGGCGGCGACAAACCGCGGAATGGCCTCGTTCACCTGGCTGCCGGCGCCTTTGGGCAATTCCAGGCCGAAGCGCTGCGACAACAGTGCCAGGTTGCGGAGGAAAGCATCGCGGGCCAGCACTGAAGCGGCCGCCACCGCGATGTTCTGTTCGGCCCGCGGTTTCTGGACAAGAACAATGGCCCTGCCGCGGGCCATTAATCGCGATTCGACAAATCTCACATCGGCGAATTGATCGGCAATCGCAAATCGGCAGGGAACCTTCTCCAGCACATCCTCCAGCACCCGGGCATGGGCCCAGGCCATTAAATGGTTGAGATTCTTTCCTTCGCTTTTCATCGCCGCATACAGACTGTTATAGCGTTCCGGCAGCAGCAGCAGCTCCTGGTACTGTCCGGCGCAGATCCGGCGGATCTGTCCGGCCAGTTCGCCGGCCTTCTTGTCGGACAGCTGCTTGCAGTCCTTAACGCCGATGCCGGTCAACGCCGCCACCGTGTCCGGCTTCACCGCCACCGCCGCCACCACCAGCGGTCCGAACACATCGCCCTTGCCGGATTCGTCGGTGCCGATCCAGCCAGCCTCGTACCCGGTCAGATCTTCGAAGCCATAAGGTTTGCCGACGGTATTGCCGACCGGCGGCGCGCCCCGGAGCAGGCCCTCCACCGTCTCCTTCAGCGGCCCGGCCTTGCCGGCGACCACCGCCGAAAAGCCTTTCTTGCCTTCATACAGGGTGACGGGAACCGTCGTGCCGCCGTCCTCCACATCGATCCGCAGCCCGTAGGGAACCGGCTTTTCCGCCCCGGTCCGTAGTCCGCCGTGATTAAGTTTATCCTTGATACCCAGGACATATTCGGCGAACGAGCTCATCGCTTCAGCGCGCTCCACGCGTTCAGCGCCGCCTGGTAAATCTTCTTCAGAGGCGCGCCGGTCTGCTCGGCCAGCACCCGGCAATCGCCGAACTCCGGCGCGATGTTGATGACCTGCCCGTTGCGCTCGGCCACCTTGACCCCGACCGAGCCCCATTCCGTCGCGACCGGCACGATGCTGCGGTCGGCCACCGTCCGTTGCACCTCCTGCCAGCGCACGCCGATGCTGGAAGTCTCGGCAAACACGACATCCTCCACTTTACCTTTGCACGATTCGTCGGCCAGGGCGGACAGGAGGAACGCCGGCCGGCCCTTTTTCATGATGATCGGCGTGATCCAGGCGTCCACCGCCCCCGCCGCCATCAGTTTGTCGATCACATAGGAAATCACTTCCGGCGTGCTGTCGTCCACGTTGGCCGCCAGCAGCCATTTGCTGTCCCGGTCCTTTTCCGCCGGCGTCGTGCCGATCTGCAGCCGCAGCACATTCGGAATGATCAGATCCCAGGTGCCGGCCCCGTAGGCCGTCTTCTCCGCCAAAAAACCTGTCGGACGGTCGCCGAAGCCACTGCACAGTTCCGCAACCAGGGCCGCACCCGTGGGCGTCACCAGTTCCCGGTCGATATCGCCGGGATACCAGGGAATCCTGTGCAGCAGTTCCGCCGTCGCCGGCGCCGGAATCGGCATGACGCCGTGGGCGGCCTTGACGAAGCCGCGGCCGACTCGCAGCGGCGAACAAAAAATCCGTTCGATTCCCAGATAATGAAAGCCGAACACCGTGCCCACGATATCGATGATCGCGTCAACCGCGCCCACCTCGTGAAAATGAACTTTTTCCAGCGGCATGCCGTGCACCTTGGCCTCCGCCGCCCCCAGCCGCTTGAACACCAGGCAGGCCTTATCCTTCACCGGGTCCGGCAGGTCGGCCGCCCGGATCAGTTTCACGATGTCGGTCAGACCGCGATGATGATGCCGGCTCGTCAGGTCCACGTCGATATGGGTGGCCTGAATGCCGCATTTGTTGGCCGAGCCGATTTTCAGCTCGAACCCTTTCAGATCGATTTTGGCGATGGTTTCGCGCAGGGCCGCCGCCGGCACGCCGGCATCCACCAGCGCCCCCAGGAACATGTTGCCGCTCAGGCCCGAAAACGCATCCAAATATACTGTTTTCATCCCGTCACCTCAACCGGTTGATCATGGCCGCCAGCCGCCCGGCACCAAAACCGTTGTCGATGTTCACGACCGCCACGCCGGCCGCGCAGCTGTTCAGCATGGCCAGCAGCGCCGACAGGCCGTGGAAGTTCGCCCCATAGCCGATGCTGGTCGGCACGGCGATGACCGGCTTGTTGACCAGGCCGCCGACCACACTGGCCAAAGCGCCTTCCATTCCCGCCGCGACGACGATCACATTCGCCTGCCGCAGTAGCGGGCCTTGGGCCAGTAGGCGATGAATTCCCGCCACGCCCACGTCGAAAACCCGTTCCACGCGGTTACCCATGACTTCCGCCGTCACCGCCGCCTCCTCCGCCACTGGCACGTCACCCGTGCCGGCCGTCATTACCAGGACGAAACGGTCCGGATCCTTTGGCAGCGGTTCCCGCTCCAGCACTACCAGGCGCGCGCGTTCATGATACCTTACCTCCGGCAGTACTTCCTTCACCGCCCGGTAAACCTCCGGTACGGCCCGGCTGGCCAGCACATTCGGGCTGACCCGGGCCAGTTCCGTCATCGCCCGGACAATCTGTTCCGTCGTCTTGCCGGGGCAAAACACCACTTCCGGAAATCCCTGCCGCAGGGCCCGGTTGTGGTCGATCTTGATGTCATCCATGTCCTCGAACGGCAGCAGGGTCAGTTTCTCCAGGGCTTCCGCCTGACCCAGCGCACCGTTTTTATAGTCGTCCAATATGGTCCTGACCGTATCGCGGTCCATCGTCTCACTCCATTTCTTATGTTCACCCCGCCGCCGGCTTGTGCCGGTCGTCGGGTTTTCCTGTTTTTCCCGCGCCGGTCCCTCCTCGGCGTGAATCTTGGTCATTTTCTTGTTTCGCAGCCCGACCTGGAATCGGTCGATCATATAGTAGGCCAGCGGCACCACCACCAGCGTCAGGAGCGACGAAGTGATCAGCCCGCCCACCACTGCGACCGCCATCGACTGTCGCAGTTCGGCGCCGGCGCCGATGCCGAGCGCCAGCGGCAGCATTCCCAGGATTGTCGACAGCGTCGTCATCAGAATCGGCCGCAGACGCACGGACCCGGAACGGATCAGGGCCTCGATGATCGGCACGCCTTCCTCGCGCAGCTGAATCGTGTGGTCGACCAGCAGGATCGAGGTCTTGGTGACCAGTCCCATCAGCAGGATAATCCCGATCAGCGACATCGTGTTGATAGTGTGCCCGCCCATCAGCAATCCCAGTAACGCGCCGATAAAGGCGAACGGCAGCGACAGCATGATCGTCAGCGGATGGATGTAGCTTTCAAACTGAGCGGCGAGCACCATATAGATCAGGATGACCGCCAGCCCCAGGGCCTTGCCGATTTCGCCGAACGATTCCGCCATCATTTTGGCCTGGCCGACGAATTTGTGCGAATAACCCAGCGGCATATTCAGGCCCGGAATCAGCTCCTGCACCTTCTGGACCAGGTCGCCGACCGAAACGCCGACCGCATTCGAGTACACGATAATCTGGCGCTGCCGGTCTTCCCGGTCGATCTGGGTCGGTCCCGACGACAGCGTGACCTCCGCCACGTCGCCCAGCCGGACAAATGCGCCGGTCCGGGTCGAAATGCGCATATTGGCCACGTCGTTGATATCCCGGCGCAGATGCTCCGGCATCCGCACCCGGATCAGATAGTCCTTGTCACCGGCGGTGTACTGGTTTTTCGTCTCCAACCCCAGAAAAGCGATCTGGATGACTTTGCCGGCCGATGTCGGCTCAAGGCCGACTTCGCCTGCCCGCACCGGATCGAGCTTGACCACGATTTCCGGCTCGTACTGCTCGCTGGAATAATCGACGTCGGCCGTGCCGGGGATCTGTTTCATCTGCTCCGCCAGCGTCTGCACATAGCCGGTCAGTTGCATCAGGTCCGGGCCCCGAAGGGCGACCTGCAACGGTCGGACGTCGCCGCGGCCGGACATTTGGGCGATCTGAATACCGATTTTCAGTCCGGTATGATTCCGGACCCGGGTTCGCAGTTCGTCGGTGATCTGGGTCATAGTCCGCCGCCGCTCGGTACTGGGAACCAACTTGATCCCCATGCTCGCCTTATAGGGGGGAGTACGGCCGGAACCCAGCATCAGGAACGCCGATTCCAGCTCGGGAATCGCCAGCACTTCCTTTTCCACCGGCGCCACCAGTTCCTTCATCTTGTCGATGGACGTGCCGGCCGGCGCGGACAGCGCGATGCTGAACTCGCCCGAGTCATAGGTCGGCTGGAATTCAAAGCCGATGTACGGCGTCAGCATCAGGTTGATCAGCAGGGTCAGGGCCGAAAGGACCAGAATCTTTTTGGGCCGTTTCAGGCACCAGTGCAACAGATCCACATAACCCTGGCTCATGACGACGAACCAGTGCTCCCACTTGTCAAGGATCGCCTTGATGGCGCGACCGAACCGGCTGGCCGGAACGGTGGTGCGGTCGATCGGCTTCAGCCAGTAGGCCGACATCGTCGGCACCATCGTAAACGCGACGAACATCGAGAAAGCGATCGCAAAGGCGACGGTCAACCCGAATTGCTTGAAAAACTGGCCGATGATCTCGCCCATCGTACCCACCGGCACGAATACCGCCAACAGCGACAGGGTTGCCGCGAACACCGCCAGAGCGATCTCGTTCGTACCGTTGCCGGCCGCCTCCATCGGCGTGGCGCCCTCCTCGATATGGCGGACGATGTTTTCCACCACCACGATGGCGTCGTCGATCAGAATGCCGACCGCCAGACTCAGAGCCAGCAGCGACATATTGTTGAGGGTGAATCCCTGCACCTTCATCAGGAAAAACGTCGCGACAATCGAAGTCGGAATCGAAATCCCGGCCACTACCGTCGCCCGCCAGTCCCGGATGAACAGATAGGTGATGAGCACCGCCAGCAAACTGCCAAAAATCAGGGAAGTGTTGACATCATCGACATTGTCCCGGATATACACCGAACTGTCGCGGACAATCGACACCTTGACATCGCCTGGCAGCAGCTGCTGCAGGCGGTCCATTTCTTTTTTGACTTTCTCGGACACATTCACGGTATTGGTGCCGGACTGCTTCTGCACCGACACCAGCACGCTCGGCACGCCCATGGTCCGGGCAAACACCCGTTCCTCCGCCCAGCCGTCGACAAGAGTGGCGACATCGGCCAGTCGGACGACCCGCCCCTGCTGCACCGATACCACAATCTTGCCGATATCCTCGACCGACTTGTATTTGCCGAGGGTCCGGACGGTGATTTCATTGCCGTTGGATTTCACGCGGCCGCCCGGCGTATTATAGTTCGAGGAGTTAACAATGTCATACAGGGACTGGAACGGCACGTTGTAAGCTTCCAGCTTGACCGGGTCGACATAGACATGGATTTCCCGGTTGCCGGAACCGTATACGTTGACCTCGGCCACGCCTTCGAGCCTCTGCAGCTCGTCCTTGACCACGTTTTCGGCGATCTTGCGGATCTCGCCGCGCTCGCGGGTCTCGGACGCCAGGCTGTAGGTCATGATCGACTGGGCGGTAATATCGAAGCGCTGCACGACCGGCTCGTCGATTTCATCCGGCAGTCGCCGCCGTACGCCGGCCACCTTCTCGCGCACGTCGTTGGCCGCCATCTTCGCGTTCGTGCCCAGTTCAAACTCGATGATCGTTTCCGAAATGCCCTCGCGGGAAGTGGAGGACAGTGTCTTGATGCCGGATACCGAACTGACCGCGTCCTCGACCGGTTTGGTGATCAGACCCTCCATTTCCTCCGGGGAGGCGCCGGTGTAGGTAATCCGGACCGTCACAATCGGAAAATCGATGTCCGGATACAAATCGATTCCCAGCGACGGATAGGAAGTAATGCCAAACACCACGAGCAGCATGACCAGCATCGTGGTGAACACCGGGCGGCGAATGAACAGTTTGATCATTTGCCCTGCTGCCCTTCCGCTTCGCCGAGTCGAACAGATGCGCCATCCTTCAGCTTATGCTGGCCGCCCACGACAATCCGTTCCCCTTCGGCAAGGCCGGACAGCACTTCCACCCAACCGCCGGCGGCGTCGCCGAGTTTCAGGACTTTTTGCACCACCCGGTTTTCAGCGGTGACCACGAATACGGTTTTCTGGTCTTCCCGCATGACCAGGGCACTTTCCGGCACCGCCAGCACATTCTTGCGTTCCTGGCCGACCACTGCGGCGTTGGCGAACATTCCGACCTTGATCAGGTCGTCCGGATTGGGAATACTGACTTCTGCCGTGAAGGTCCGGGTCGGCACCGCGGCCGCCGGTGACAGGCGGGTGATGGTTCCCTTGAACTCCTGGCCCTTCAGGGCGTCCACTTTGACACTCACGGCTTTGCCCAACGCCAGTTCGGTGATCTGAGCCTCGCCCACCACCGCTTTGGCCAGCAGGGTCGACGTATCGGCCACCGTGAAAATCGCGATCCCGGCTTTGGAGAAGGCGCCGGCCTGCACATGCCGCCGGATCACCACACCGTTCAACGGCGACAGAATATTGGCGTTATCCAGCCGCGCCTTGAGCAGAAGAAAATTTCCCTGTGCCGCCTGCAGGCCGCCCATCGCCAAGTCGCGCTGCGTCCGGGCGCTGTCGAGGGTCTGGGCCGAAACCGCATTCTGTTTGTACAAAGCGGACATCCGCTGGAAATTCAGCTCGTTCTGTTCAAGGGTCGCCTGCGCCTGCAAAACCTGTCCCTCGGCCTGCATCACCTGCGCCGCCAGTTCGTTCATGTCCAGGCGGGCCAGTACCATGCCCGCCGTGACCCGGTCGCCTTCCTCCACGAACAGCTTGTCAATGCGTCCGTCGGCCTTCGCGGAAACTTCCGTGCTCCAGACGGCCTCGAGGTTGGCGGAAAAACTGAACACCGGCGCGAGGTCGCGTCGTCCCACCGCCGCGGCTTCCACCGTGACGGTACGGCCGGCCAGTGCTCGGGCGGCCCGTTCTTTGCCAGCGGCGATATTGGTGTAAATTTTGTAGGCAATGACGGCGACTATAAGGATAAACAGGACCAGTCCGATGCTCAGCCATTTATTGCGGGGCATGTGGATTTGCAAACTGAATCATTCCTTTTTCACAGTATTGATTCGGTTTAATAATCGGACAGTCTGTATATATTCTACTCTACCCGGAGAATGACCTGCAACGCTTCCCGCACAGATTCCAGAGAAACGTCGCTCCGGACGACGGCCCGGCCAGGCTGCGCCAACAATACCCAGCGCAGGGAACCCGCTGCTCGTTTTTTGTCCTTGCCCATGTGCCGGATCAGTTCGCCGGTGCGAAGACCGCCGCAGTGGACCGGCATGCCGTACAGTTCCAACAGCGACCGCACTTCGGCGACGGTTCCCGCCGGTATCATTTCCATCAGCTCGCTGAGACGGGTCGCCGCCAGCATCCCCAGCGCCACGCCCTCGCCGTGGACAAACCGCTCGAATCCCCCCGCCAACTCGATCGCATGGCCCGCCGTATGACCGAAATTCAGCAGCAGCCGGTCGCCGACATCCGTCTCATCCCGTTCGACGATCCGCGCCTTCAGGCGGCAGCAATGGGCGACGATGCGTTCCAGATGCTGCGGGCTGCGGCTCATGATCGCCAAGGCGTCCGTGCGCAGTTCCGTCAGGAAGTCGGCGTCGAGGATCAGGCCGTATTTGATGACTTCCGCCATGCCGGCGGCAAATTCCCGCTCGGGCAGCGACAGCAAAGTCTGCGGATCGATCAGCACGCCGCGCGGTTGATAAAAAGCGCCAATCAGATTTTTCCCCAGTGCATGGTCCACAGCGACTTTGCCGCCCACGCTGGAGTCGACCTGCGCCAGCAAAGTTGTCGGCACTTGCAGGAACGGCACGCCTCGCAGATAGGTCGCGGCGGCAAACCCGGCCAGATCGCCGACCACGCCGCCACCCAGGGCCACGATGGCCGAGTTCCGGTCCAGGCCGGCCTGAATCGCCTGTTCGTAGATCCGGTCAGCCATGGCCAGCGATTTGGAGGTTTCCCCCGCCGGCACCGTCAACAGCGTCGGCGAAAAGCCGGCGGCGGCCAGACTCGCCAGCGCCGCGTCGCCGAACAGCACAGCGGTATTCGTGTCCGCCACCATCAGCATCCCGGCGCCCAGGGAAAAGCGGGCCGCCCATTCGCCGATCGTGCGCAGGCCGCCCGTTTGAACCGTGATGTCATAACTTCTGCTGTCCAGATTGACCCGGATCGTTTCCATCGAGCCACCCCTCCCGCCGCAAAATTTCCCAGAGTTCCGCCGCCGTTGCCGCCGCGGTCCTGCCCTCCGTGTCCAGCCGGAGGTCCGCCTGCCGGTACTGCGGCTCGCGCTGGGCCAGCAGGTTCCGGATGACCTGCAGACGGTCCGGCCGATTCAGCAACGGCCGCCCAGTATCCGCCGCCGTGCGCTCGACAATCGTCTGTTCGGAGGCGGCCAGGCAGACCACGACGCCGGCCTGTTTCAGCCGGTCGAGATTCCGCTGCCGCAGCACGACGCCGCCGCCGGTCGCGATCACCTGCCCCGTCCGGCGACAAATCCTTTCCACGGCTTCCTGCTCCCGGTCACGAAAGGCTGTCTCCCCGGCTTGAGCAAAATAGTCGGCGATGGACATGCCGATCGCCTGTTCCACCTCCGAGTCCAGATCGCAAAACGACCAGCCCAGCCGGTCGGCCAACAGCCGGCCGACGCAGGTCTTGCCGGTGCCCATGAAGCCGATGAGAATCACATTATTCATGGTTTCAGCCGAGCCGGTCCCGGTAGTTGGCAACGCTCTCCAACAACTCCGACAATGAATCCCCGCCAAATTTCGCCAGCAGCTCGCCGCACAGCACGATGGCCAGCATCGCTTCGCCGACGCAGGCCGCCGCATGCACGGCGCAGACATCGCTGCGTTCGCTGTTCGCCTGCACGGGGGCATGGGTCTGCAGATTCACGGAGGCCAGCGGCCGCGTCAGCGTCGGGATCGGCTTCATGACCGCCCGGACGACGATCGGCTCGCCGTTGGACATGCCGCCCTCGATGCCGCCGGCGCGGTTCGTGGTGCGGTAATACCCCCGCTCCTCGCTGTAATGGATTTCGTCATGGACCTGACTGCCCGGCAGCACACCACACTCAAAACCCGCGCCGATCTCCACGCCCTTGATAGCCGGAATGGACAGGATGGCGCCGGCAATCTTGCCGTCCAGTCGGCAATCCCACTGGATATGGCTGCCCAGCCCCGGCATCACGCCGGTCGCCGTAACCTCGAAGCAACCGCCCAGCGTATCGCCGGCCGCTTTCGCGGCGGCGACCTTCGCCGCCTGTTCCTCATCGGTGGTCGCGCCGCCGATCGACAACACCCGGGACTGCACAACAATCCCGCACTTTTCCAGCACCTGCCGGCAAACCGCGCCGACCGCCACCCGGGCCGCCGTTTCGCGGGCGCTGGCCCTCTCCAGGATATCCCGCACATCCTCGCGGTCATATTTGAGACAACCGGTCAGATCGGCATGACCCGGCCGCGGTGCGTCCACCGTCGGACCGGTCTTGTCGCCGAACGCCGCCATTTTCGTCTCCCAGTTCACCCAATCCGCGTTGGTGATCCGCAGCGTGATCGGGCTGCCCAGGGTCTCGCCGAAGCGCAGGCCGGACAAAAAATCGGCCCGGTCCTGCTCGATCTTCATGCGGCCGCCGCGGCCGACCCCTTCCTGCCGCCGGGCCAGTTCGCGGTTGACCCGCACCGCGTCGATCCGGACGCCGGCCGGAATTCCTTCCAGAATGGCCGTCAAACAAGGCCCGTGGGATTCTCCCGCTGTCATGAACCGTAACATGTTCTTCCCTCCAAACTACTTTCCTACCGTACTACGAAAATATATTGAGGTGGCGATATCAAAAGCAGGCCCGGGCAAGGCCTGCTTTCACTGAAACCTACCGGGCGGGTGGCGTTGGAGACGGCGTCTGTGCCGGCGTCTGCAGCACCTTCGGCAACTGCTGTTGCAGCTGCTGCACCTGCTGCTGCGTCGTCAATGGAGTCGACTGCGCCGGCGTCGTCGGCCGCCCGCTGACCCCATAGCCGTAAATCAGCAAGTTGAGCCGTGTCGCCAGCACATTCTGCTTCTGCTGAATCAGGAACGATGCCGGCAAATTGAACCGGCTCCCATCCTCCAACTTCTTCAGGAACGCCAGCGTCGCGAAATAATTGCCCTCAATGGAAACCTCCAGCGGCATTTCCCGGTAGCCCGCCCGGTCCGTGACCGCCCCCGGCTTCACGGCCGTCAGGCGGACGCCAGCGGCGCGGGCGTCTCTTTCCAGCGTCGACAGAAACTCCGAAACATCCATCGACCCCGGCAGGGATCTTTCGGCCCGCAGCAAGGCTTGCTGCAAATCCTGCAGATGCTTGTCCATATCCGGGTGGGTCAGCACATAGTTCTCGACCGCCGCCACTTTTTGCAGCTCCTGCCGCAGTTGCTGCTGCCGGGCGACGATTCGCTCCTCCTGCGGATACAGCGCCAGCGAGGACACGCCGGCGGTCAGTGCCAACAGCAGTGTCAGATACAGGACCACCAAATATTTCGGCGACACTTCCCGGGCATAGGACAGTAACTTTTGTCGGTCCACCATCCGTTATTGCCTCCCCAGCTTCGCCGTGATCTCAAATTTGGTGAACGCCTCTTTGCCGTCATGCTCGGCCTTGAGCAGCGTCGATTCCGTAAACAGCTTGTCCTGCTCCAGCTTCGCCAGAAACGCCATCAGCTCCGGATAGGTCAGGGCATTGCCCTTCAGTTGCAGCACGCCTTTCTGGGCGCTGCCGATCTCGGTCAGCCAGACCTTGCGGGGCATGAACCCGCCCAGATGGACCATGGCGCCGTGCCAGGAATTCCGGCCGCCGCTGAGTTCCAGCAAAATTTTTTCCCGCGCCTGCACTGCCGCCTGTCGGGTCTGGGCGATCCGCATCTGTTGTTCCGATGCGGCCAACGCCTCATAACGGCTGCGCGTCGCCGCGAGCTGTTGTTCCAGTTCCCAGTAGCGATATTCCCGATAACCGTAAATGCCGGCAATGATCAATAACACCAGCAGCACCGGCAACGACAGCAGTCGTCCGTAACGCCAGCGGGGCGGTCTTTGTTCGGGCGGCAGCAGATTGATCCGAATTCTCATCGTTCACTTCCCCGCAAGGCCAAACCCACTGCCACCGCCATTTGCGGGCCGACGCCGCGCAAATACTGCCGGTTGAAGGACGGCGCGATCTCCATGTTCAGCAACGGATCATGCAAGGTCACCGGCAATTCCAGAATCGCCGACAGTTTTTCCGGCAATTGACCGATTTTCGCCCCGCCGCCCGTGATGAACACTCTCGAAATCCCCACGTTCCGGTTCTGTACCTGATAATATTCAATGGTCCGCCGCACTTCCCCGGCCAACTCGCCGACAACCCGGTCAAGCTGTCCCTGCATGGCGTCCGCGACATCGCCCGCCGCCGAATTCTCCAGCAGGTCGGTGCCCTGATGTTTGATCAGCTCCGCCTCGTCCCGGCCGATCTCCAGCCCCTCCATCACCGTCGCCGTGAACTGGTTGCCGCCGATGGGAATGTTCCGGGTAAACACCGGACTGAATTTTTGAAACAACGTCACCTGGGACACGGCTGCGCCGCTGTCGATCAGCATGCAGTCGGACACCGGCGGCAACGTGCGTTGGATGGCCAGCGGCTCGATATCGATCGCGACCAGTTTCAGACCGGCTTTTTTCACCAGCCGGACCACCGAGTCCACGACTTCCTTCGGCACAGCCACCAGTAACACCCGCACCTCGACCTCGGTCGCCCCCGAGCCGACGATCCAGAAATCGAAATACAAATTGTCCGGCGAAAACGGCACATACTTCTCCAGATCCCACCGAATCGCCTCGCGCATTTCCTTTTCCGTCATTCGCGGGAAATTCACTTCGCGGATGAACAAATTTCGGCCGCCGAGCGCCGCCGCCACCCGGGCGCCGGCAAACCCGTTCCGGGCCGCCATTTTTTGCAGTGTGTCCGCGAGTTGGTCCTCGTCTTCGATCGCGCCGTCGACAACCGACCGGTCGGGAACCTCCGTCAACGCCATCCGCTTCAGATAAGGTTTCCCGTCGCGCAGTACGACCTCCGCCATTTTGACGGAACCGCTGCCAATATCTAGACCGATCGCGTCTTCCCGCCGACCGGCAATTTTTTGCAAAAAATTTTCACCAAACATTCAGTCTATTTTACCGTCTCCTGGTTATGATGGGGAACGGAACTCACTACTTTGACCGCATTCGATATCGCGGTAATGATGTCGATGTTAAACTGCTGCTCCAGCGCCTTGATTTTGGTGTAGATCTGCCCCTTGTCCGTCACCACGTAGCGGGGCGGTAAAAAATTCATGGCCAGCGCCGCTATATCATAACGGCATTTCTCGCAGCGGCACACGCCCGGATGCGAATCCAGCACGTCGTCCAACTTTTGCCACATCAAAATTTCCATATAGTTTTGCAACTCCATGGCCATGCGCCTCCTTCTAATTGTCCCAGGACAACACCGTCAGCTCCGTGAGCGGCCCATCCGGACGGGGATTCAAAGTCAGGGAAACCAACACGGACACACTGCGGGCCGCCGCGCCGACCCGTCCGTTGGACCGCACCCGCAGCGCGGTTCCTTCGGTGCTGGTCGTGATCCGGTAACTGCCGGACCAGCCGTCGCGATTCAGAGTCTCGGCTAAGCCGTGAGGATTTCCATTCTTATATAATACTACAATTGCGCGCCGGAGTCCTGCTTCCGCCAACCCTTGTGCAGCAATTCCTTCCAGGAAATTTTGACTGGAGTCTGTCTCCGTCCGGAGCAGGACCGCCAACGTCCCACCCAGACAGGTCAAAATCGTCAGTGCGATCATCGCCGCGACCACGGCCGAACCGCGCCGGTTCCATCGTCTCATGCTCGCCTCCGGAGATTTGCCGGTCCGCCGACAGAAGCTCAGTCCGGCAGATTCAGGCAGGTAACGCTGGTTTCCGCGACTGCCGCGACCCGGGCCGTCGGATCGGTCACGGTCAGGGAAATCCGGATGCGACCCGGCGGCTGAAACAGGAACACCAGGGAATCGACCATATCCTGCGTCAGCGGCGAAGGCTGCCCTGACGCCGGCACACGATACAAAGTCCTGCCATTCTGTCCGGTCGAAGATCCCAGCTGGAAAGTCAGCCGGTCCACCTGCCCCGATGCTTGCCGCACCTGAAACTGAATCCTCGAATCCGCCTGTCCCGGCGGCGGCCAGCTTACCGCCGAAGCCAGCCGCAACTCCCGCGTCATCGACTCCATGGCCATCCGCGCCGTCTGATGCGCGGTCAGGCGGGCCACCGCGGTGTTCCAGGCGAGCAACGATGTCGCCAGCAGCGGAAACAGCGCCTGCAACAGCAGCGTCGTCAACCCCAGCCCAAGCAGGATCTCCACCAAGGCAACGCCGCTTCTCGGCCGGCTCATCGCAAATTCTCCAGTTCCGTGTCTACGGCGAAATACGTCACCAGCAGCACCGACCGCTGGCCGGCGCCCTCCCGCCAGGTCACCCGGACCGCCGACTCCAACAGATGGCCGGCAGCATCCAGATCCGGGCGGCTTTGCCACTCGGTCGTGCGGACATATTGCCGACCGTCCCGCCAGAGCGTTTCGACGCCCGCTTCCGCCAGCAAATCCACCCCGGACCAGTCGCCGCCACAACCGACGAGCCGCAACTGTTCCAGCCGGTCCTGCGCCAGATACGCGGCGGTTTCCCGACAGGCCAGCTCGTGTTCGGAACGGCCGGCGGTCCAAAACAAACCGGCCAGTGCCAACAAACCAACGCTCAAAATGCCGAACGCGACCAGCACGTCAACCAGAAAGGCGCCCCGATGCCGCCAGCCCGTCATTTTTCCACCGCCTGCGCCGGCGTGTCGCTAATCCGCACCCGGCCGGTCACGGCGGCGACGATCACATAGCGGGTTCGGCGCAATGGCAGGCTCTGCAGCACGAACGAAAGGCCCTGATTAGGGCGGCCGTTGGAATAAAACACCAAATTGTCCTTCACGTCCAGCAGGCGGACGGACTGCGGCAGAACCGTCCATTTCAGCGTCTTCGTGGAAGCCATGATCTGATAGCGGGCACCGGTCCGATGGTCTACGGCCAACGCATAAAAAGGCCCGCCGGCGATTGCGGGAGAGTTGACCGCCAGTTGCTGCATCCAGCGCAGGTCGGCCGCCAGTTCCAAAGCCGCGGCGGACAATTCGTATTCGGCCAGGCTGTTGCCCAGCCGCATCATGCCCATTCCACAGATCATCGCGATCATTGCCGTAGCGATCAGCAGTTCCAGCAAGCTGAAGCCGCCGCGAAGCTGGCGCAATGAAATCACCTCAGATCCAGAAACCCCAATACCAGTTCAAAATTTGCCGCCCATACAGCAACGTCACCCAGGCCCCAAGGGCGATAAATGGCCCGAACGGAATGAAATCCTTGCGGCCGCGCAGTTTGGTCAGCAACAACAGCAGACTGATCACGCCGCCGGCGACAAAGCTGATCAGCAGGCACAGCAAAATTCCCGGCCAACCCAGCCAAAACCCCAACGCCGCCGCGAACTTCACATCGCCGCCGCCCATGCCGCCGCCGCTGATCACCGCCAGCGCCAGCAGCAAGCCGCCGCCCACCCCGACGCCGATCAACATATCGACGAAGCCCGGCTGGCCGATCCACAGTCCCAAACCCAGGCCGGCTGCCGCCAACAGCGCCAGCATGCCGTCGAGAATGATCTGATGGTCCAGGTCGATAAACGTGATCGCCACCAGGAACGCGGAAAATATCAGGGACGGCGCCAGCTCCGGTGACAGGCCGAAGCGCAGGTAACACCAGACGAACAACGCGCCCGTCAGCAACTCGACCGCCGGATATCGTGGCGAAATCTTCGCGCCGCAGAACCGGCATTTTCCCCGCAAAACAAGCCAGCTCAGAATCGGGACCAAGTCCCGCGCCCCGAGCGCAGTACCGCAGGCCGGGCAATGCGAGCCCGGCCGGACGACCGATTCCTCGCGTGGCAGCCGCCAGATGCAGACATTCAGGAACGAGCCGACGGCCAGACCAAACAGGAAGCAGAGCGCACCGGCGGTCACGAAGGCCAGATTCAATAGCAGAACGATCTCGTCACTCATAAAATTACTATTCGGCCCTCAGCCGGGGAATCCTGCCAGGAATGGAAAGATTTCTTCACCGGGCCTTTACGGTTGCAGCGACTGAAAAAACTCCGCTGGCAGCAGTGTCCGCAACCGGAAATGCCTATCGTGCTAAAGCTCAAAAAGCCTGGTCGCAATATTATTGCAAAACTCCCGGTCATGCTCAACGAATAACAGGGTCGGCGAATATTCACGCAGCAACTCTTCGATCTGCAAACGCGAAAAGACATCGATAAAATTCAACGGTTCGTCCCAGACATAAAGATGCGCTTTCTCGCACAGGCTTTTGGCGATTAGTACCTTTTTCTTCTGCCCGTCGCTGAAATCAGCCATATCCTTGTCAAATTGGGTCCGGGAAAAATCGAGGCGTCGCAAAATCGTCTTGAACAATGTCTCGTCGATGCCGGTTTCGGCGGCATAGTCGGTCAGGCCGCCCCTGAGATGCGAAGTATCCTGGGGAACATAGGATATTTTTAGATGGCTGGCTTTCCGAAAAACGCCGGTATAGGCGATCGGATCACCGCAAATCAGTTTCAGGAGACTGGTCTTGCCGGAACCGTTCTTGCCGCTCAGCGCCAGCCGGTCCCCCTGTTCCAGGGTAAGGCTTACATTCTCACATACTCTTCGTTCGCCATAGAACAGGGACACATTCTTAAGTTCGACCAGCCGGGTCGCCGGAAAGTCACCGGGCGAGATCTTCAGCCGCCCGGCGCTTTCAATATTTTTGAGCAGCTTGGATTTGCTCTCGAGGGCGGCCTGACGGCGCGATTCAATGCTTTTGGACCGACGCATCATCTGGGCGGCCTTGTGGCCGAGATAACCCCGGTCCGGCTTAATTCCGGAGTTATCCGATCCCCATTTCGTTTTTTCCACCTTATCCGACCAGTCCGCCGTCCGTCGCGCCGCGGCCGCCAAGTGGGCGATATCCTTGCGGAGCTTTCTGTTTTCCGCAAGTTCGCAGTTGTCCTGACGCTGTTTGTTTTCCCACCACGACGCGAATGTTCCCTGCTGGATTTCAATATTGGTTTTGTTGATCGACAGAATGTGATCAATACAGTTGTCCAGAAAGGCCCGGTCGTGCGAAACCAAGATAAAGCCGCGTTTGCTGCCCAGATAGTCGCTGACGATTTTCCGCGCCGTCAGGTCGAGATGGTTCGTCGGTTCGTCAATCAGGAGAAAACTATTTTCTTTGAGGAACAGGACGGCAAGCAGGATCTTGGTTTGCTCGCCGGGGGAAAGCGTTACGAACGGGCGGCATAAAACGTCCTCGGACACTTGCAGCAGCGACAGCTCGCGTAGCAACCGCCAACGGAGACAATCGGGATGGATCGTATCAATGACATCTTGGGTGTTGTCGCCCGCGTTGGGTACCGGAAAGGGAAAATACTCGAAATTTACTGAGGCCGTGATCGTCCCGGCGTACTCATAGCAGCCGCACAGCAGATGAAGAAAGGTGGTTTTGCCGCGGCCGTTTCTGCCGGTGAAGCCCAGTTTCCAGTCGCTATCGATTTGGAAGCTGACATTTTCAAAGATGTTGTCGTAACTGCCGTCATAGGCAAAGGTCAAATTCACAACGTTTATCAACGACATGGCGACCCTCCTGTGCAAAAAATTATGAGCCGCAAGAAAGTCGATTCCTGCAGCTCACAAAATACAGCAAAGCCACCCCGCCGATCGGGCACGGCCAACTGATATCCTGAGAATGAAAAGAACCCGGATCTTTCTTGCCTGCCTGTGCATAACAAAACAGTCGGCGCCTGCCGTTCCCGGCCGTTGCCATGTCACTGTCGTTATTATGCCGGAAAATTCAGCAAGAAAGCAGGATCATTTTTTCAACTCCCATATTTTGATTGTAAACATTATATCATGCCGCATTTCAAACTTCAAGGAGCACGGGGCGGAATGGCCTGGATGCGCCGGCCACAAAGCCAGGGCACAAACAATCGAACTCGCTTCGGCTAGGCGATCGTTTTGTGGAACCGCCTGACCGCCAGCGTCAGGACGCAGCCGCCGAGAACAAGCAACGCCAAAATTTGCGGCCACAGGATCGCCACGCCTACGCCCTTTAAAAAGATGCCCCGGATAATCACCAGAAAATAGCGGAGTGGATTGAAATAGGTAAAAAACTGCACGACAACCGGCATGTTGGCAATGGGGAACATAAAGCCCGACAGAAGCACCGCCGGAAAATAGAAGAAAAACGTCGACATCATGGCCTGTTGCTGCGTGTCGGACAGAGTGGAGATGACCAGCCCGACGCCGATCGTGGTCATCAAAAAGAAGCCGTTCGCCAAAAACAGCGTCGCTATGCTCCCCCGAACCGGTATATCAAACCAGAACACGCTGATGAGCGTCACAAAAATCATGTTTACGAACCCTAGGATGATCGACGGCATCGTCTTGCCCAAAATGAATTCGGCGGGGGTCACGGGAGTCACCACAATTTGTTCCATGGTTCCCATTTCCTTTTCCCGGACTACCGACATGCTGGTCAGAAGCAGTGTAACCAGCATGACGATGATGGCGATAACCCCCGGCACGTAAAAGTTACGACTGGCCAGGTTCGCGTTGAACCAGGCCCGGGATTGGAGATTCACGTGCCCCATCGGCCGGCCTGAGCCGCCAACCTGTTTTCGCAGCAGTTCGACGGCGTCGCTTCTGACAATGTTACCGGCATAATTCAGGACAACGCCGGCGGTATTGGAGTCCGTGCCATCCACAATGATCTGGACGGCGGCGGCCGCGCCACGGTCGACCGCGCCGCTGAAATCGGGCGGAATGCGGATGATGGCCGCAACTTTTCCGTAGTCGATCAGTTCATCCATCTGGCGGTTGCTGGTAACCGCCGCCTTGACCGAAAAATAGCCGGAGTGAATGAACTTATCCACCAGTTCGCGGCTGGCCGGCGTGTTCGCCTGATCATACACCGCCGTGGCCACCTGCTTGACATCCGTGGTCACCGCATAGCCGAAAACCATGCTCTGGACCAGCGGCATCACCAGGACAATCGCCTTCATTTTGGGATTGCGAAAAACCTGGATGAATTCCTTTTTGATCATGTTCCGTAAACGTTCCCAGGCCATCATTACACCAGCCTTTTCCTGAGCTTGATGTTGGCGACGATGATCAGCACGACGGCAAGCAGCAGTAAAACCCCGGCCTCGGATATCAAAATCGGTATTCCGGCGCCTTTCAGGTAGATATTCTTCAATATCGCCACGAAATAACGGGCCGGCACCAGATAGGTCAAGCCCTGGATCGCCGCCGGCATATTGGCGATGGTATACATGAATCCAGATAGCAGGAACGACGGCAGGAAGGTCAGCACCATGGCCAGTTGGCTGGCCAGCAGTTGGGAGCGGGTCGCGATGCTGATCAGCATTCCCATGGTCAGCGAACCGGCCAGAAATATCGCGCCAGCCCCGAAAATCAGCGCCGGGTTGCCCCGCAGGGGAACCTCGAACAGATACTGCCCCATCAGAACCGCCAACGCTACGTCCAGCATGCCGATGGCAAAGTAAGGCGTCAGTTTCCCCACAATCAACTCCATCGGCGTCAGCGGCGTGGTAATCAACTGCTCCATCGTACCGTTTTCCCACTCACGGGCGATGGTCAGCGAAGTCAGCAGGGCGGCGATGACCATCATGATGACCGCGATGAGGCCGGGGATGATGTAGTTTTTGGCCAGCATGTTCTGGTTGAACCACACTCGCGGTTTGGCCTCCAGCGGAATTTTCGCCGTCTGCAGGCCGCGTTGCTGGGCGGTTTTGATCAGCAGCGAACCATTATATCCATCCGTCACCGCCTGTGCGTAACCGATGGCGATCGTGGCGGTATTGGCGTCGCTGCCGTCCACGATCAGTTGAACATCCGACACCTGGCCGCTTGCCAGTTTGCGGCTGAACTCGCGGGGAATCACCAGGGCCAGAATAGCCTCCCGCTTATCGATCGCCGTTTCAATCTCCGGGTAAGACGCAACATAGCCGGCCAGGCCGAAATAACGGGAGGCGGTGAACCGGCTGATCAATTCGCGGCTGGCAGCGGTTGAGCTTTGATCCCAGATGACCAGGGGAACATTGTCCACATCCAGACTGAGCGAAGACCCGAACAGGAATATCAGCAGGATGGGCATGGCGATAGCCATCCCCAGACTGCGCCGGTCCCGGCCGATGTGGATGAACTCCTTTCGCATGATCGCAATGGCCCGATGAATGTTCATAGCGCCATCGCCTGCCGCACGCCATCGCGCGCTTCGATGATCGACACAAACACATCCTCCAGGGAAGGCTGGATCGGTTCCAGCTTGGTGTACTCGGCCTGGCTTGCCTGTAAGGCCGCGACAATGGCGGGAATCGCCGCCTGCGCATCGGCCACGGAAAGATGCAGTCCACGCCCGAACAACGCCGCTTCCTGAACTTCCGGGATTCCGGCTATCGTCTGCAACATCCGGAACGGATCAGGACATTCCAGATTCAACACATCCTCGGTCATATACCGCTCCTTTAACTCCTCGGGGGTACCGATCGCCACCAGCTCGCCGCGGTAAATCATGGCCAGCCGGTCGCAATACTCGGCCTCGTCCATATAGTGGGTAGTCACGAATACGGTGACGCCTTCGTCGGCAAGTTGGTAAATGAGATCCCAGAAACTGCGGCGGGATATCGGATCCACCCCCGAGGTCGGTTCATCCAGAAAAATAACCGGCGGTTTATGCAGCAAAGCGCAGCCAAGCGCCAGCCGCTGCCGCCAACCGCCTGCCAGAACGGTGGTCAGGCTGTCCCGGTGTTCGGTGAGTCCGGCCATTTTGATTACCCATTCCTTCCGCGCGGCTTTCTGATCGGCCGGAATCTGATAAATTCCGCTGTAGAAATCGATGTTTTCTTCGACGGTGAGATCTTCATAGAGCGAGAACTTTTGCGACATGTAGCCGATATGTGATTTGATCCGCTCCGATTCCGTAAACACATCGAAACCGATTACAGTGGCTTTGCCGGCCGTGGGCACAATAATTCCGCACAGCATCCGGATGGTGGTCGATTTGCCGGCGCCGTTCGGGCCCAGAAACCCAAATATTTCTCCTTTTTTCACCTGAAAGGACACCTGATTGACAGCCTGAAAACTGCCGAAACGCTTTTCCAGGCGATCCACCGTTACCGCATACTCGACGGCTCCCGCATCAACCGGCACTGGTATTTCCTCCCTTCGCAGGCATGACCATGGAAATAAAGACGTCTTCCAACGACGGAACCACAACTGCCGCTTCCGCATCCAAGCCCAACCTAGCCAGCGAACTTTCCACCCTTTGCAGCGCCGGTCCCGGTTCGCCGGCCAACACCACATGGATCTTGGCACCAAACAGTCCCGCCGATATGGGCGCCAGGTCGGCATGCAGCGCCGTGAAAACATTTCTCGGGTCGCGGCAGCGGACTTCGACCAACACCCCGCGCATTTGCGCCTTGACTTCGTCGGGAGTGCCGGCAATGATCAGCTGTCCCCGATGCAGGAGGCCAATCCGGGAACAGCGTTCCGCTTCGTCCAGATAGGCGGTGGAAACGAAAATGGTGACCTTTTCCTCCAGCAGCCGATACAGGATCCGCCAGAAGTCCCGCCGGGACAAAGGATCGACGCCGTTGGTCGGTTCGTCCAGCAGCAACACTTTCGGAGTATGAACGAGGGCGCAGGCCAGCGCCAATTTCTGTTTCATGCCGCCGGACAGATTGCGCGCCTGGCGGTCGCGAAACGGCGTCATATTGCTAAACGACAGCAGCTCCGAAATTTTTTCCCGCCGCGTTTGCCGGGGCACGTTGTAAAGGTCCGCGTAGAAATCTATATTCTCCTGAACGGTTAGATCCAAGTACAGCCCAAACCGTTGCGGCATATAGCTGATATGGTGCTTCAGCGCATCGGAATCCTTGACCGTATTGCAGCCATACACCCAGGCATCGCCGGACGTCGGCGCCATCAGCCCCGCGAGGAGCCGCATCACAGTCGTCTTCCCCGCGCCGTCGGGGCCTACCAGACCGAACACTTCGCCCGCACTGACAGATAAATTCAGATTGTTTACCGCCCGGTTGTCGCCAAAGCTTCGGGTCAGCCCCGCCGTTACAATGGCTTCCATGGCTCATTCCCCCGCCAGGTTAATGGCGGCGTCGGCGGGCATGCCCGGTTTCAGTTCGTGCGCCGGGTTGTCGATCATGATCTTGATCCGGTAAACGAGCTTCACCCGCTCTTCCGCCGTTTGAATATTCTTGGGCGTGAATTCGGCTTCCGACGCAATAAAACCGATCGAACCTCTGTAGGTTTTATTGGGGTACGTATCGGTCGTGACCGACACTTTCTGTCCGAGTTTGACCCTCCCCAGATCGGTTTCCGCGATGTACGCCTTCAGCCAGACCTGGTTAAGTTCGCCGATGGTTACAACCGGCGTTCCCGGAGAAACGTATTCCCCCGCCTCGATATTTTTCGACAGCACAAATCCATCGATCGGCGCCGTAATTTGCGCATAGGCCAATCTGGTTTTTGCCAGCTCCAGCTGCTTTTGGGCCTGTTCCACCTTGGCGGCGGCCAGTTCGATTTCCTCCCGCCGCGGCCCCTCCACGACCAGGCTGAGTTGTTGACCGGCCTGGTCCGCCCGGGCGCTGGCCATTCGATAAGCGGTCAGACTCCGGTCCCTTTCCTGCGCCGATACCGCGCTGTTCGCAAACAACTCCCGCATGCGCCGATATTCAGCCGCCGCATTTTGCTTGTCCGCCTCGGCGCTCCGCGCAGCGGCCTGAGCGGCCGACACATCCTGGGAACGCGAACCGTTCGCCAGTTGGGACGCGATGACCTGCGCCGCGAGCAATTGGATTTTGGCGTTGGCGACATCGAGTTCGAGATCGGCGGTCTCCAGGCTGGCGATTACCTGTCCCTTTTTCACCGACTCGCCCTCGTCAACCATTCGCCGCAGCACCTGGCCGGGGATCTTAAACCCCGCGCCCACCGTGGTTGTTTCAATATTTCCGGACACTTTGATCTGGTTCGGATCGACCTTTCTCTGCGAATAAAGGGTATAGGCGGCGACCCCCACCGCAATGATCAAAACCGGAATCAGCAGCTTCAATCTTTTTTTCATTTCAGTATCCTCCCCCGAAGTTTAAACAGTTTTGTCCGCATCATTGTGAATCCGCATTCACTTAAAGATCAAAAAATTTTATTATTGGATTCCGCGGGCATATACCGCCCACATTTCCTGCCGAAAAGCATCGACGGCCCGATCGTCCGTCTGGCTGAGAATAATCAGCGGCTGCATCATGCCGATGAACAGCAGCGCCGCCGCCGCGGGATCGATCGCGGCGGCGATATCGCCGTCAGACTGACCCATGGCCAAAATATTCCGTACCCGGCCCACGTAATCGGCGATGACCGATGTGATCCGCTTTTTCAGGGCGGGATTCTTATTACCGGCCAGCAGGGAAAAAACAATTCTTGGTATGGCCGGCTGGGTTTTCAGAAAGTCAGTGTGCAATAGATAAAGCAATTCCAGTTTGTGCGCGGCGTGATCGGAACTCTCGGCAACGCGGGCGACATTCGCCTGCAAGGACCGGTCGACAAAATCGATGAGGGCGTCGACAATTTCCTCCTTGCCGCCAAAGTGACGATAAATCGCCGAGGGAACGAGGTGGATCTCCGACGCAATACCAGCCACGTTCAAGTTATCCAGACCATCTTTTTCGATCAGCCGCAGGGAAGCGTTGATAATTTCGTCCCGTCGTATCTCCGTGGTTTTCTTTTTGCTCATGGCGCATCCCTCATTGTGAATTATTGTTCACATTAAGTTTAACATCGCTATTTTTATTTGTCAAATTCCCGGCCGGCGATTTATTGCGGTGATGAAACACGACAGCGCGGCCCTGAAGCGCGTCCATTCGAAAAACGATTGACATCCAGTCGATTTTCCTATAATATAGGCAATGTCGGAAAAATGAATATCGTCCCAAAGGGGAGTAGCTGTACAGTAAAGTCGTCATCACGGGTTTTACCCCGGCTTTATTGGCAATGTTCGGTTGTTAGCGAGACCTTTGCCGTTACTGGTAAAGATCGCTTTTTTTTAACAGGATCCTTACCTGAACAGGCAAGGATCCTGTTTATTTTTTAAAACTCCACAACAGTGAGGGGGCGGGAGATCAGGAAGGACTACTGACGGTGCCGTGGTTCCGCAATACTCGAAAAAATGGGAGGTTAATGAATGGATATCTCGTTGCTGCTCGAATACTCATGGATTTTGGTGGTACTCGTGGTCATGGAAGGCATACTGGCGGCAGACAATGCCTGTGTCATCGCGGTGATGGTCAAGCACCTCTCTGTTACTGAACGAAAAAAGGCATTATTTTACGGTCTGGGCGGAGCTTTTATCTTTCGGGCGGCGTCCCTGTTCATCATCTCCATGTTGATCGACATGTGGCAGATTCAGGCGATCGGCGCCACTTATCTGATCTTTTTGAGCGCCAATCATCTCCTGAAGAAATATACCGCTAAAGAATCGGGAACGGAATGCGAGGCCAAAGAGTCCCATTCCGGCTTGTGGATGACGGTTGTCAAGGTCGAAGTCGCCGACATCGCTTTCGCCGCCGACTCCATTTTGGCCGCAGTGGCGCTGGCCATGACCCTTCCCGCCACCGGCCTGCCGGCGATCGGCGGCCTCGATGGCGGAAAGTTCGCCGTGATCTTTGCCGGCGGGTTTATCGGCGTTGTCATGATGCGGTTCGCTGCCCAATGGTTCTGCGATCTGCTGGTGAAACGGCCCGGTCTGGAAACCGCCGCGTTCGCGATCGTCGGCTGGGTCGGCGTAAAACTGGCCATCTATACGCTCGGGCACCCGGAGGTAAATATCCTGTCCAACTCCTTCGCCCACGGCAATGTCTGGAAAATATCCTTCTGGGTGGTGTTCATAGGGATCTGCGCCGCCGGTTGGTTCCTGAGCGAAGACAAGGTCCAGCCGGAAACCGAAACGATCTGATCCGAATTCGGCGCGGTGGAAACTGCGACAGCCCCCGTTGGCCCGAACAAAATCGGCAGCCAACAAGGGCTGTCGCTTTATTTATCGGCTAGGCGCCCAGAAACAGCCGGATATCGTCGTCCACGGTCCCGATGCCGGCAATGCCGAAGGTCTCCACCAGCACCTTGGCCACGTTGGGCGACAGGAATCCCGGCAGCGTCGGACCCAGATGGATGTTCTTCACCCCGAGATGCAGCAGCGCCAGCAGCACGATGACCGCTTTCTGCTCGTACCAGGCGATGTTGTAGGCGATGGGCAGCTTGTTGACATCGTCGAGGCCGAACACTTCCTTCAGTTTCAGGGCGATGAGCGCCAGTGAATAGGAATCGTTGCACTGGCCGGCGTCCAGCACCCGGGGAATCCCGCCGATATCGCCCAGCGCCAGTTTGTTGTACCGGTATTTCGCGCAGCCGGCCGTCAGAATCACCGTGTCTTTCGGCAGTTTCGCCGCGAACTCGGTGTAATACTCCCGGGACTTCATGCGGCCGTCGCAGCCGGCCATGACGAAGAATTTTTTGATCGCGCCGGACTTCACCGCTTCCACCACTTTGTCGGCCACGGCCAATACCTGTTCATGGGCAAAGCCGCCGACAATCTTGCCGGATTCGATTTCCGCCGGCGGTTTCAGGGTTTTGGCCAGAGCGATGATCGGCGAGAAATCCTTCTTGCCGTCGGCAGCGGCGGCAATGTGCGGACAGCCCGGATAACCGGCGGCGCCGGTGGTGAAGATCCGTCCCCGCACCTCTTCGCTCCGGGGCGGCACGATGCAGTTGGTCGTGAACAGGATCGGGCCGTTGAACGATTCGAATTCGCCCACCTGTTTCCACCAGGCGTTCCCGTAGTTGCCGACGAGGTTGTCGTACTTTTTGAAATACGGATAATAGTGGGCCGGCAGCATCTCGCTGTGCGTGTATACATCGACGCCAGTGCCTTTGGTCTGCTCCAGCAGTTGCTCAAGGTCGGTCAGGTCGTGGCCGGAGATCAGGATGGCCGGATTGCCGCGCACGCCGATATTCACTTCCGTGATCTGCGGATTGCCGTACTTCGAGGTATTGGCGGCGTCGAGCAATGCCATCGCCTTCACGCCATGTTCGCCGGTCTTCAGGGTCAGGGCGACCAGCTCGTCGGCGGATAGCCCGTCGTTCAGCGTCGCCGCCAGCGCTTCATACACGAAGGCGTACAGATCCTGATTTTCCTGGCCGATGTTGAGGGCGTGATGGGTGTAAGCCGCCAATCCCTTCAGCCCATAGGTAATGAGCTCCCGCAGCGACCGCACGTCTTCGTTGGCCGTCGCCAGCACGCCGACCCCGGCGGCCTTCGCCAGCATGTCTTCCCTGGTCGACACTGCAAAGGTCGCGGCGTCATGCAACGGGCCCGCGTTGATCCTGGCCCGGAGCTCATCGCGGCAAGCCAGCATTTTCTTGATTTCGGTTTCAAAAGCGTCGGCGTCAAAGTTCGCATTCGTGATCGTCATGAACAAGGCTTTCAGAACCTCATGGTTGACGCTGCCCAGCTCTTTGCTGTCGAGCTTTCCCTTCACGACGATTTCCGCGATCCCCTTCAGGGTATAGATCAGCAGGTCCTGCAGTTTGGCGACTTCTTCCGTTTTGCCGCAGACTCCCCGGATTTCACAGCCTGTGCCATTGGCGGTCTCCTGACATTGATAGCAGAACATGCTCATGCAAAAACCCCCTCTTCAAATTTGGGCTGATGGGTTATCATCCCCCAAGAAGATATTCCCGCCCGGCGGCCAAACTCCTGCAAAATTCGCCAAAAATTCAGATATCTGTACGATTCGTCCCGCCGACGGTGTTGTTGGGACAACCCGATCAAAAAAACACGGGGCAACTCCCGACCAAGGGGCGTTGTCCCGCTGCTGCTCACAAGCCATAATATACTGTGCTGCCGAAGCCATGATCATATCCCCGACCCTGGGAGGCAATATTTGTGGGTAAGCTATGATTGATTGGACATTATCTACGGGGTTCCCCAAGAATCAATGGAAAACGGCGTTATCGATGTTTCGGTGATGAGTTTTGAAAAAGTCGATGATGAATAAGTAACGTTTGCGCCATGAATATAGATTGATCCGTTGGCGTACAAGCCGCCGCTGGAACCGGAAGCCGCTTCAATATTGCCATTGGCGATAATGATTGCCGAGCTTTGCGTGCCGTGCAAGTTAACCGATCCCATGGATACAATCATCGATAACCCGCCAATTGTCCCCGACGCCATATTTACATTTCCATCAACATATATATATGTTTTATTTGTTGGGTATCCTACGTTAATATTAACACCATGCAAACCACTCGAACTATTTTTCCCAGCCGATGCGGTTTTCGCCTTCATCGTGACTACGCTTCCCACAACCGAACCACCTCCCATGTCAAGATTGGCATAGGTGGTAATATCAACGGTTCCTCCCGCGTTTGCGATAACATTACCGCCGCTGATATAAAAATCGCCAGTGGATTGTAAATCAATCTTGTCTCCGCTAATGGTTTTTTGATATAAATCAACCTGCTTTTGCGCATAAACGCCAACGGACGGTGCGGTTACGTTCCCGTTAATTGTGATGTTCCCGTTAGAAAACAGTTTGACGTTATTGGTCCCGGAAATGGTGGCATCACTCTCGATTTTGTCGATATCGCCTTTGGTGTAGATCGCAACATTGCGTCCGGTTATATTTTTGTGAACATCAATTTGACCAGTGACGTATATAGTAATGTCGCCCGACCCGGTTATGGGCATTCCAACGGTATAATCACCGTTAATATAAATGAGAACTTTTTGCCCGGCAGGCACATTATAGGTATATTGCCACCAATCCGCCAAACTCGAATCGTAATAATATACCCCCGATGTTGGATTGCTCGTATAGTCGTAAGATCCTGTCAAATCGACGGTTGTCGCCCCGCCAGCCGGCCGCGGCAAAACTTGCCCGTATGAATGAACCGCCGATAAAGTAGGCATGGCCGGCATAGCCGGCGCAGCAGCGGAATATTTCATCAGCGAGGCTACGTCCAAGGTACCGATCGAATCCGCATAAACCGTTCCAGCAGTTCCATTTATTACTGGCTTCTGATTGCTATAGGTAACCGTTCCATCGACGGCCATTCCGTATCCAACTGTAATCAAACCATTCGACGCAATATCGCCGGTTACCGAACCGCTAACAATATTCATCGGCCCGTTGGAAAAGGACGCGTATCTGACCACACTGCTTGATCCACCCACAGTAACTTTGACTTTAACGGTTTTCTCGGCGCCATTAACTTTCCCTTTCGAGGTAATGATGTATTGATCTCCCGCTTTCCAGCCATCGGCAGTGCTAGGCGGGGCCGGACTGATCGCAACGGAATATTTTCTATTGGAGCTGCCAGGAATCAACGGCTGGAAATTGTTTAATCCGAGCCAACTCCAATCTGTCTTTTTTGCGTAAATCGCCGCGATGCCGACTTTGGCTCCCGCTTCCGCCGCATACTGGGCCTCGATCGTGTCGCGGTTCACCATATTCATTTTCACTTCATTGATGATCATCGGCGATGCGGCAGCCATCAACCCGCCCAACACCAGCAGGATCATCACGGCCATAATGGCCACGGAGCCTCGCCGACTCTTGCAAAACGCCGTCATTTCTCCACCAACCTATTTTGCATTTACCGCAATGACTTGCGATACAATCTTTTGGCTCGGGCTGTTCGCATTATCCGGATCTTTGAACGTCGCTTCGATGGTTATGTCCCGTTTATCCGATCCGCGTGTAAACGTGAGCGATTCCACGATGCCAACCGCCAGCGGCGATGGCGACTGCACGACTCCGTCCTTTGTAATAACAATGGAACGAGCCGTACTATTGCGCTGAACGACATAGGTGCTGGTCCCGTCCGAATACGTCAATTGTCCGCCCGAGGCATTTACAGCTGGTGCCGTGATTGACGTTGCGGTAAACCGTATCCCATCCGCAATGTTATTCACTGCGGTTCGACCCGGCGCCATGATCCGGCCCATCGAAAGATTATGGCGGGTGGATTGCAACCCCGAAGTCAGAATGCCGACCATGCCGGCCATGATCAAGCCGATGACCGCAATGCCAACCAATAGTTCCACTATGGATACGCCCCGATTGTTGGATGCCATCACAAAAGCCCCTTCGATCACTCGACTTTTTTATAAAAATAATAAGTAACTACCGTTACACTGTTTGGCGTGGGGTCGCTCCAGGATACCGTCGCCGAAACCGGAATCAGGTTGAGGTCGTTAAACGGGGCCACGCCTGTGACAATATTGCATTTAACAGTGAATTTACCATTAGTCGAAGAGCACCTGTTCACATCCGGTTGGGTTGTGGTGGCATCGTAATCCCGTTTGAGTTTTTCCAGTTCCTGCTGGGCGATATAGGTTGCCTGAGCCGTATGGTCGCTGAACATCGACGTTTTTGTGGTATAGGTATGCGTCAAAGCAATCGCCAGCAAAGCAATGGTCAGAATCAGCATCGCCAGGAGCGAATCCACCAAGACCCAGCCGCTGCGGGTGTTGACAAATTGTTTATGCCATCGCCAGAAGTTTCCCAAACCCTCTGCTCCCTTCCCCGCCTATCTTTTAATTGTATCGCATTCCGAAGAAAACGCAAACGAGTCCTGTTCGCAAAGCTAAAGTTAACGAAGTAACGACGGTAACCGGAATCAGGTTTTCAGGCCCTGACAAACTCACCCTGCTGCACCCTGGATTCATGGGAAAAAGTTCAGTGGCCGTTACCGTCATTAACTCGTTACCGCCAGTCGAGCTATGTCTGGGGGCATGACCAGTTATTTTTGAATAGAATTATTTTGAAAAGGATTTGGCAATTGCCATTATTTCACTGGACAAGTCTTCGATGGAATGATAGCATAACATCAGATTATTAGTCTGACAACATGTAGTTTCGTTGTTTGTCTGGCTGTTGGCCAGAGCAAGCTGTGCGGATAGGCTATCCGAGATAATTCAGCGAAATCACCCATGTTTTTGACAAAGCGTTGCAGTAGAGCTAGGTATATCTGAGCTGCCATGGAAGCCTTCCTATCTTGCGATGGATGCTTTTTTTGTTTGGTTGTTGCGGTACTGGGAAAACGGAAGGGGCAAGTAAAATGCAAGAGAAAATCGATCATGAAGAAATAAAAGCCAAAATTTTGATTGTGGATGATTGCCGCCTTAATTTACAAGTATTGCATGACATATTAAGCAGTGACCACGAAGTACTGACGGCTGTTTCGGGGAAAGAAGCCCTGGCTGTCGTTGCCTCGTCAGATATCGATTTGATCTTATTGAATGTCATAATGCCGGAAATGGATGGATATGAAGTATGTAAGCAACTCAAAGGCAATCCCGAAACAAAAAACATCCCCGTAATCTTTGTAACAGCCATGGATCATATTGAAGACGAAGAAAAGGGATTGGAAATCGGCGCGATCGACTATATTCATAAACCTTTCAATGACTCTATCATTCGAATGCGCGTCAATAATCATCTGAAATTAAAAAAATACCGAGATATCCTCGAAAAGGCCTCTTCTGTTGACGATTTGACCGGGTTGGCCAATCGCCGATATCTGGATGAGGTTTTCAACATCGAATGGCGAAGAGCTTTGCGGGACAATAGTAGTTTATCTTTAATCATGATCGATATCGATTCTTTTAAAGAATACAACGATTATTACGGCCACCTGGCCGGCGACGATTGCCTGCGGAACGTAGCCGTCGCCATTAAGTCATCCCTACAGCGAAGCGGTGATTTTGTCAGTCGCTATGGGGGGGAGGAGTTTCTCGTCATTCTGCCGTCGACCCCTCGCAAAGGAGCTGTAACGGTCGCCGAAAACATCCGAAAGAAAGTTAAATCGTTAAAAATCGAGCACGTGCCGTCAAATATTTGTCGTCATGTCACGGTTAGCTGCGGAGTTGCGACAGCGATCCCCGATGAAAATATCTCCCCGAATACTCTGCTCAAACTTGCCGATAGTGCATTGTATAAGGCAAAGGGAGATGGCAGAAACGTGGTGCGGTCCGCTTAATTCACCCGAGCTCCGCTGTTAGCCCAAAGATTCATGGGCAAAAAGTTCAGTGGCCGTTACCGTCGTTAACTCGTTACCGGACACCGGGATCGATTCCGAGTCGGCTTCGGCCAGTGCCAGCCCGTCCCAGACCAGAACATGGCCGCTGCCATGCTTGGTCTGCAGGCCCCGCTCGCGCAGCCGACTGATAAACGTTCGTTTGGTGACGGGATGTTCGGCGGTTTGCTGACACCAAGCCTCATAGGCGCGGTAGGAGTCGGCGACCACTGTCGAAGCCAGCGGGTTCCGCACGCACCGCTGCGCGACAAAATCGCCCAGGATGTCCATTTCACCACGGTACTCGTCGGTCGCGGCCACCACATCGCGGGGCGGGTTCAATCCCTCTTCGCGCCAGAGCCGGCAGCCGTCCGCCGCCCAACGCAGGATGCCCGGCCATTCACTCTTCAGCTTCTCCGCCAGACAGCGGTCCCGCTCGCCGGCGGGGATGGTTACCGTGAACGGAATCAGCCGCACCCGCCGCCAGATGGCTTCGTCGCAGCCCCGGATGACCGGTTTGTGGTTGGTGGCCAGCCACAGCTTGAACTGGGGCGCAAATTCGAACCATTCGCCATGCAAAAATCTTGCGGCAATTTTGTCCTGTCCGGTCATTTGCTTAATCAGGCTTTCGGCCAAGCGTGCCCCGTCGTCGGCCTCCACCGCCGAAACGAACCGGACGCCCCGGAGCGCGGCAATGTCGTTCGGAATCTGACGATTCGCATGGACCAGCAGCGAATCCATCGGCAGCTGCCGGGCGTAGGAATGCAGAATTCCCATGATCGTCGACAGGAATGTGCTTTTGCCGTTGGCGCCCTGCCCATACAGCAAAAATAGACACTGTTCGCTCGTATCGCCGGTCAACGAATAACCGACCGCTTTTTGCAGATAGCGGATCAAATCCGCTCGGCCGTCCAGCACCCGGTTCAAAAAAGCATCCCAGGTCGGGCAGGCCGCGGCGGGATCATAGCCGACGGGCGCGAGCTTCGTCACGAGTTGGTCCGGTTCATGGGACAGGACGCGATTCTGGCGCAGATCGAGCAGGCCGGTTTGCGTGTTGAACAGCCAGGGATCGGCGTCGAAATCGTCGGCGACGGCGACCAGCGCCGGCTGCGTTTCCGCCAGCGCGAGCATACTGTGCAGCCGGGACGCGGATTCCGAGGCCCGGGCAAAGGCGGTCATCGCTTGCTGCTGTTTTGCATCCGGCAGACCGGCTGCCAGGGCCAGGATGTGCCGCACGGTTTCGGCAGCCCGTCGCTCCGCCTCGCCGGTGGCGTCAATTTTCCAGTGGCAGCCCGACCAAACCAGCCATTTTCCCCAGCTGCGGCAGTAACGAAGTTGTCCGGCCTGGCGCTGGGCAAACCGCTCGGCGTTGCCCAGATCGGTGAACGGAAACTCCTCCTGCGCCTGTTGCGCGGCTACCAGCCGCAGCAGTTTCTCCCGGTCGCCGCCGGCGGCCAGCCAGTCGGCGACATCGCCTTTTGCGGGCAGGCCGTCCAGTTCGATCCGGTGTACCTCGCAGCCCCGGTCCGCCAGTTTGCGGGACACCTGCACGGCATGGGCCCGTCCCGGTCGGTCGTTGTCGGCGAGGACGGCAATTTTGGCGCCGGCGGGAAAACGCCGGGAGCACGCGAGGGTCCATTTCCCCGCGCCGCCATGGTTAGTCGTGGCCGTCAGGCCGAGCGCGGCCAGCGCGTCGGCATCTTTTTCGCCCTCGACCACAAAGATCGTCTCGCCCGCCGCCAAAGCGGCCAGCAGTTCCGGCAGCCGGTACGGCAGGGCTTCGCAATCGCCCAGATTCCAGAGCCAGCGGCCGGGTCGGGCTGGGTCCGGCCGCCGGAGGCGAAAACTTTTCGGGATCAGCCGCACGACCTGGTAGCGCAGGCGGCCCGCTTCGTCGCGGTAATCGTAGGCCGCGGCGATTCGCAGCGGTTCACCGCCAGTCCCCGGCGCCGCGCCGGCGTCCGGCAGCGGCTGACCAGTCAGCTGGGCCAGTTTTTCCAGGCCGCCGCCGAGGTTTTCCTTATGGCAGAAGAAAATTCCCTTGGCGGCGTTGACCGAAAACGATGGATTGCGGTCGCGGCTGCCGTGCGTCGGCAGCGGACAGTGGCAGGTTCCTTCCGCGCCGCGCCAGCGGATTGGTCCGCAGACCGACTCCAGCCAGACGCGCGCGTTCATTTTGCCGCCTCCGGCAACCGGCCCAGACAGGTCAGCACACGGACCCCGTTTTCATACAGCAGGGCCAGCACATGATGGCCATCGCCCTTGCGGCGCAGCAGCACCATGCCCCGGGCTTTTCCCCAATCCTCGTCCCCGGTCAGCGAGAAATCGTCATTGGGCAGGCTGGCCGGCTCCACTTGCCGAACGTAGTCGATGACCTGTTGCAGCCGCTCCAGCGGATAGAAGAACGCCAGATACTGGCCGGGAAACGCGAAGTTCATCAAGGCGAAATTATACAGCAACCCCCACAGCAGCGCTCCGCCCTCCACGAACAGATCGAGCGGCTGCCCGCCGATCAGTTCTTCGCCGCCGCTGAGCCAATGAAAGCGAAAAAAGCCGATATAGTCGAGGGAAAAGCCGAAGTCGCGGCTGGACAGGCGCTGGGCGGCATAAATTTCATAGGGCGTGCTGTCGCGATACTCGGAAACCTTGCCGACTTTGCGGCCAAGACTCTGCACCTTGGGCGGAAAGATCAGCACCCACTTTTTATAGTTGGCCAGCGTGCTCTGCGTGATGGGCGTGCCCAGTTCGGCGCACTTGGCAATCACTTCATGCGGTGTCATGGCAACCTCCGTTTATTTTTTATATTAACAAATGCTATTGTTAATATAAATCTAAACGAAAATAATGTCAAGAACAGTCGCTTGCGCTATTGGCCATTCCATTTTTTGCGCTGGGACGCAAAGATCGTATCGGGATCGGTTGCCAGCGCCATCGCCGCGTCCATGTCGATCACGTCGAACATGCTGAGCATCTCCAGCGCCATGTCCATGGTCTGCATGCCGGCGCGGCCGCTCGTCTGCATGCTTGAGTTGATCTGATGGGTCTTGCCGGTCCGGATCATATTGCGCACCGCCGGGTTCAGCAGCAGAATTTCACAGGCGGCCACCCGCCCCTTGCCACCCTTGCGGGGCAGCAACTGCTGGGACACGACCCCCTGCAGGATCATGGACAGTTGCATGCGAATCTGCTGTTGTTGATGGGATGGAAATACGTCGATGATCCGATCGATCGTCTGCACCGCGTCGGTCGTGTGCAACGTGGCGAACACCAGGTGGCCGGTTTCCGCGGCCTGGATGGCGGTGGTCATCGTGCCCAGATCGCGCATTTCCCCCACGACGATGACGTCCGGGTCCTCGCGCAGGGCTGCCCGGAGACCCGAAGCGAAACTGTCGACATCCACGCCGATTTCCCGCTGGCTGATCAGGCTTTTTCGCTTTTGATACAGATATTCTACCGGGTCTTCCAGGGTGATGATGGTGCAGCGGCGTTCCAGGTTGATTTGATGGACCATGGAAGCGACCGTGGTCGATTTGCCGGAGCCGGTGGGACCGGTCACCAGCACCAGACCGCGCTGAAGGCGCGACAGCTGCAGCAGGACTGGCGGCATTTCCAGTTCCAGCAGCGTGGGAATCCGGCCGGGAATGACCCGGGCGGCGATGGCCACGGAGCGGCGCTGCCGGTAGATATTGATGCGGAAGCGTTCCTGCCCGGGCAGTTCGTAGGAGATGTCCACGTCGCCCCGTTTCCACAGCAGGCGTTTCTGCTCTTCGGTCGCGATTTCGTCCAGCAACGCCCGGGTGTCGGCATCGGTCAACGGCTCCGGATACAGATCGGTCAATGTACCATGCAGCCGGATGGTGACGGGATTGCCGACCAGGCAATGCAGGTCCGAAGCGTGTAGCGCCGCCGCCTCGGCCAAAAGTTCCGCCATTCTTTTTTGCATCGTCGCTCACTGTCCCTTTCTATTTCACTGTCGCCGCTTGTACACCGACAGGATCAATCCCTGCTCCACCAGCTCGTACTGGTCCTGCACCGTCGCGAACACCTTCTGCATCAGCTGCATCTGGGCGATTCGGTAATGGGAATATCCGTGCAAAGCGCCCAATGGCGAATATCGGTGCACCATATCGGCGGCATAGTCCCGGCGAATATCCGTGTCCACGAACAGGTACTCGGGACGGTCCGTCAGTAATCTCTCTACGCACAGCGCCGTTTCCCGCGGCGAGATCAGGAACTTGCTCATTTCAAAGTAGGGCATGGCGCTGTAACGGCCGGCCAAAAACGGCAGGAAATTGTCGTATTTGGAGATGATGTGGACGCTTGGACCCTGCGAATACTTTTGAATCAGTTCGACGCCATTTTGAAAATAGCGTGGATCCATCGTCGAAGAAAACTTGGCCCGTTCCAGATCCCACTCGTAGACTTGATGACTGTCCAGGACTCCCAGAAATTCGTTGCGGGTTCGTTCCTGATCCCAGCCACCGGCCAGCAATACACCGAGGCCGATGATCACTAGCAAACCGGCCATCTGCTTGCGAAACCTCCGAAATACCGGTACCCTCTCCGCCAAATACCGGCAAAACGCCAAAGCCGCCAACACGTACAAGGGACCGGGAACCAGCAGATAGGTCGGTGAGCCGTTCCACAGCGAATAGGTCATCACCGCCGCCGTATACAGCAGTAGAAACAAACACAGATACGCCATTGGCCGCCGTGAATCGAACAGTTGCGCCAGCAGGGCACCGCCGAAGGCGAAAGCGATCAAAATCAATGGACCTTTCCAGATGCCGATCGGCATCGCGGCCGAACCGGCCAGATAATAGGCGGACAATGGATCGTTGCCGCCCCTCATCCATTGCACCAGCATCAGTGCGCCAATGAGACCGACCCCCAGCAAGAAATCGCCGGTCTTCCCATTCAAGGCACCCCGTTGCCAGCGCTGTACTCCCAGACAGACAACGGTAGCGCCCAGCGCCATCAGGCCGAACTGCCAGTTGTTCAGAATCGCCAGCCAGATACAGGCAAGCACAAGCAACAAATACCGTAACTGCGGCCGCTGCCAGTAAAGCCATAAGCCAGCGAGCAACGGCAGTTCAATAATGCGGCGGATTGGATTAATGCCTGGCGGTTCCAACAGCCATTGATATTCGATGAAGCTCAACAGCCCGACCGCCAGCATCGCTCCGGCGGCCAGATAGTCCCGACGCCGGAAGATCAGCCACAGTAGGCCGAAATATAACAGGTAGTAGAGATAGTAGTAGCAATACCAGATCCGGAAATAATTCTGGATATTAATTCCGCCAAGAGTTTGCATCAACCCGTGGGTCAGCCAGAGGTTCAGCCAACCGTACTGGGCGAAGATCTCTGCCCGAGGTTTGCCGAGATCGTACTCGTTCAACGGATTCAGCATGAATCCATGATGATGGATGACCCCGTTGCCGGCAAACTGAAAGCCTAAGGTAAACTGGTTGACCCGGAAAAACTGCTTTTCGTCCTTACTCAAAACCCGGTCGCGCATCCGCTGGGCATAGTGGCTGACTGAGGCGAACCAGGCATCCAGTTTTTGCTGTTCCCACACATCGGTCTGCAGACTTCGCAAACGCAGCCACTGTTCCGTTGTTATCGCGTCCACCGCACACAATCGTTGTTGTTGCGGATCATACAGCAAACTGGTTTTGTTGGCGTCTTCCTGCAACAATGTTTTCAAACCCGGTGCGGCCGGCGTGATGACGCATACTTCGTCATTGATCGGCGGCGTCCGACCGCGGTCCCGGTCCGGCGAGTAGCGCAGCGCCGGGCCCAGCAAGTGACGGTCGTCGAAAAATTTCTGATCGGTCAGGGTCTGGTTGGTTTCATACAGAAAGGTCGTCGCCGAAATTTCCAGATATTCGTTCAATAGCTGCAACCGCTGCAGGCCGAACGGCGCCAACACCCACAGAAGTTGTGCGCCAGCGACGAGAAACAACACCAAATAAACCCGAGCGGTGTTCGCTGGATTCCATTGACGCCGCCAATCAATCGCCCGGCACCATCGATGCAGCGTTGATCCATAAAATGGCGCGGCGGAAAACAATAGCCACAGGATCCCGACAGCTGTCAAATACAGCCAGTCCAGCCCCGTCGCCGGCTTGGCCGGCTGCCACTGCAACAGCCAACCGTTATAAAACCCAACCGCCAGCAGCCAGACGGTCCAAACCTGGGGTCGCATTTGGGGCTGTTCCTTCCGGGATCGCAGCCAGGCTCGAATCCCAGCAAAATACACCGACAGGATCAATACGCCGCCGACATGCAGGATCAGGTCCAACGCCTTGGCCCGATTGAAGCCGACATGACCATAGGCACCCAGGCTCTCTGTCAGGAAAGGCAGGTCCATTCCCCAAAGGCGCTGAGCGATAGACATGACAGCGACCATTCCGATGGCGCTCAACAAAAAATGCGTTGCCTGGAACAAGCGCGTTCCTCCACCCAATCATAAGAATAGGGCGGTATGTCACCGCCCCATTCTTATATGTGTTAAAGTTTCAAACGTTATTGAAGTTCTTCAACTTTTTTATCGGCAAATGTTGCACGGTCACCGGACATTGAATAAGAGCCACCTTTGCCAGCTGTACCCTTAGTTGCCCATTCAGCCGAAGCATCCAAATTTGCGGGCACAGTTGCAATGAAGTTAGGCGCCAAAGTAGCAAGTCCTCCAGGGTACGTGCCCGCCGACGCATTGTAGATTTGGATTGCGCTGTCTAATGTCCGCAAATCCGCCTGAATTTTGGCGCCGCGTGCCGTCTTGGTCGCGTCGGTGAATTTGGGAATCGCGATGGCCGACAGGATACCAATGATGGAAATAACCACGAGCAGTTCCACAAGAGTAAAGCCTTTCCGGTTGGACAGACGTTTTCTGAACAATTGAAGCATTTTTTCTCCCTCTTTCTTCACTTTTCTTTGGGACTTCTTTGTCGAACGTTGATTTCACAGGGATTCCACAGTATTTGATAAAAATAATTCCCTACATATCGCATTTTATTCTCTTGGTTCAATCTTGTCAATATCCCGTTGGGATAATAGATTAAATTTTACTGAAAAATCGATCAACCTGACAAAGACCATTATCACTGGTTGATAATACTATCGGCAAAAATGGCCGGTTGGTTAAATTATCCCGCTGGTTCACATCACCCGGTTCAGGTTCGTGATCACATCGAACATCGGCAGCATGATGGCGATGATGATCGCACCGATCGTCAGACCCAGAAAGCCGAGCAGGAACGGTTCCAGCAGGCTGCTGAGCCGGCTGACGATGTCTTCGGCGTCCTCCTCGTAAAAGTCGGCCACCTTGTCCAGCATCTTGTCCAGCTCGCCGGCTTCCTCGCCGACCGACACCATCTGCACCACCATCGGCGGGAAAATCTTGCTCGCTCCCAGGCGGGATGATAGATCCGATCCTTCGATGAGGCTTTCCCGCGAATCCGACAGCGCCGCGGCGATGATCACGTTGCCGGTGGCGTTCTTCACCACTTCCAACGCCGCCAAAAGCGGCACGCCGCCGCGAATCAGACTGGCCAGGGTCCGGGTGAACCGGGCCACGGCGATTTTGCGGGTCAGCAGGCCGAAGACCGGCATCCGCAGGACAAACCGGTCCCGCGCCGCTCTGGGTCCTGGGAACTGCAGCGCATGCCGGATTCCCCAAAACGCCGCAATCACAAATGCCAACAGCGGCAGCCAGTACCGGGTCAAAAATCCACTCACGGCGACCAGCCAGCGCGTGAGCAAGGGTAGTTCGACGTTCATGGTCTGAAAGATGCCGATGAAGGTTGGCAACACAAAAGTGAGCACGAAGATGACGACCGCCACCGCCATCGACATCACGACGATCGGATAGGTCATGGCCGCCTTGACCTTTTCGTTCAGGCGGTGCTCCTTTTCAAAATGGATCGCCAGCCGCTGCATGACGACTTCCAGTACGCCGCCCAGCTCGCCGGCCGCCACCATGCTGACCATGATGTCGGGGAAAACGCCGGGTACTTCCTTCAGCGCCTGGGCCAGGGCCGTTCCTTCCTGTACCCGCTTGTAGACGACTTTCAGCGTGTCGCGGAGCCGGGGATTCTCCGTCTGCTCCGCCAGCACATTCAGGCAGGTCAGGATCGGCAGGCCGGACTCGATCATCGTAGCAAACTGCCGGCAAAAAATCGACAGGTCCCGGGTTTTGATCGGCCGCCGGTTGCGCAGCAAAACGCCGATGTCCTGACGGGACTTCGCTTCACGGACCTGCGTGACGAACAGGCCCTTATTACGCACATGGCCGGCGGCGGATGCTTCGTCGTCGGCCAGCACCAGGCCCGTAAACAGCTGTCCTTTGATATCCCGCGCCCGATATTCATACTCTCGCGCCATGGTATTCCTCGCTTACCCCCGCCGCAGGCGGAGGAAATTATCCGGATCGCTCGCCCGCATTAGCGCTTCCTCGTCGGCCACGATGCCGGCCCGGCAAAGATCCCGGAGCGCCGCATCCATTGACTGCATGCCGGTTTTGGCGCCGGTCTGGATAACTGTGAGCAGTTGGTGGCTCTTGCCTTCGCGGACCAAATTGCGCACCGCCGGCGTCGCCACCAGAATTTCCACGGCCACAGCCCGGCCGGTCCCGCTCCGGCGTGGCAGCAACTGCTGCGAGATGATTCCCTGGAGGGTGAGTGACAGCTGTGTCCGAATCTGCTGCTGCTGGTAGGGCGGGAAAACGTCGATGATCCGGTCGATGGTCTGGGACGCGTCGCTGGTATGTAGGGTCGCCAGCACCAGATGGCCGGTCTCGGCCGCCCGCACCGCGATACTGATGGTGTCCATATCGCGCATCTCGCCGACCAGAATCACGTCGGGATCCTCGCGCAACGCGGCCCGCAGGCCGTTGGCGAAGCTGCGGGTATCGGCATTGACTTCGCGCTGGTTGATCAGGCTTTTCTTGTGTCGGTGCAAATATTCGATGGGATCTTCCAAGGTGATGATATTACAGGATTGCTCTTCGTTGATCAGATTGATCATGGCGGCCATGGTGGTCGACTTGCCGCTGCCGGTCGGCCCGGTCACCAGAATCAGCCCCCGCGGCTTGCGGGCCAGGTTGGCGACCACTTCCGGCAATTCCAGCTGCTCGAGGGTCGGCACCTGCTCCGGAATGAGCCGGACCGCAATCGCCACCGAACCCCGTTGCCGGAAGGCATTCACGCGGAACCGGCTCAGGCCATGAATCGTGTGGGAAAAGTCCACTTCGCCGTTTTGCCGGAAAAAGGTCTGCCGCTCTTCCGGCGCGATGGATTCGAACAGACGCAGCGTATCGGCCGGGCCCAGCGGCGGCAGGTTCAGGCGGACCAACGCGCCGTTGATCCGCAGGGTCGGCGGCACGCCCACCGTCAGATGAATGTCCGAGGCGCGTCGTTCCACGGCTTCCCGCAAAAGTCGTTCCAAAATGTTTCAACCTCCATCTTCCTCATAAGCGACCCGAATCACTTCGGAAATCGTGGTAAATCCCCTCAGGGCCTTGTCAATGCCGTCCTGTTGCATTGTCCGCATGCCTTCGGCGGCGGCGGCCCGTTCGATTTCGGCGGCGGAGTTGCGGTGAATCGTCAAATCCCGGAGCTTCGACGTCATCGGCATGACCTCGTGGATGGCAACCCGGCCCCGGAAGCCGGTGTTGCCGCAGTGAATGCAGCCCGTCCCCTTGTAAAGCATGCTGCAGACCGCGGTCGAATCGACGCCCTCCATCAAAACGCACTCCGGCGAGGTGACATCCGGCGTGTAGGAAGTCCGGCATTCGGGACAGACCCGGCGCACCAGCCGCTGGGCCACGCAGCCCAGAACGGAAGAAGCGACCAGAAACGGCTCGATGCCCATGTCGATCAGACGGGTCACCGCGCCGGCGGCGTCGTTGGTGTGCATCGTGCTCAGTACCAAGTGGCCGGTCAGGGCGGCGCGGATGGCGATTTCCGCCGTTTCCTTGTCCCGGATCTCGCCGACCATGATGATGTTCGGGTCCTGGCGCAGGATCGACCGCAAGCCGTTGGCAAAAGTCATGCCCGCCTTGTTGTTGACCTGGACCTGATTGATCCCGGCCAGTCGGTATTCCACCGGATCCTCGATCGTGATAATGTTCTTCGCCACCGTGTTCAACTCGTTCAGCGTCGAATGCAGCGTAGTGGTTTTACCGGAACCGGTCGGCCCGGTGATCAGGATCATGCCGAAGCTGTGCCGGTACATGGCTTTGTATTTTTCCAGATTGTCCGGGGAAAATCCCAGGGCATCCACATCCAAAATCGCCGACTTCTGGTCCAAAAGGCGCAACACGATCTTCTCACCATAAATGGTCGGCAGCGACGACGCCCGGATGTCGATCGGCCGATCCTCCTCCTGCACTTGCAGCCGTCCGTCCTGCGGCACCCGTTTTTCGGCAATATCCATGTTGCTGATGATTTTCACACGGGACACGATCGATCCCTGAATATTCTTGGGAAACGAGGTCGCCTCCCGCAACACGCCATCGATGCGGAACCGGACGCGCAGGCCGTTCTCCATCGGCTCCAGATGGATGTCGCTGGCGCCGTTTTTCACCGCCTGGCTGATCAGCGAGTTGACGATGTTGATGACCGGCGCGTCTTCGGAAGTCTCGATTTCCGAGGCAAACAATGGCTCGTCCTTCTGCAGCTGGCTGACGGATTTCTCGACCAGATCGGTGACGGTGTAGGTCTGCTGGATCGCTCTCAGGATGTCCGCTTCCATGGTCATCACCGGCTCGATCTCGCACTGGGTGACCATCCGCAGATCATCGATCGCAAAAAAGTTGGTGGGGTCGGTCATGGCCACCGTCAGGCGGTTACCTTTTTTCCGGATCGGGATCACCCCGTGCCGCTCGGCGAGGGACATGGGAATGAGACGGGCCGCCTCCTTGTCCGGTGGCGTGGCGGACAGATCGACCAGCGGGATTCCCAGGTTCTGCACCAGGACTTCCAACAAGACCGGCTCGGTGATGGCCCCCTGCTTGATCAGCACCCGGCCCAACCGCTCCCCGCTGCGTTTTTGCGCCGCCAGCGCCTGGTCCAGTTGGTCCTGGGTGATTTTTTGCGTTTCCATGAGCAGTTCGCCCAGACGTTTGCGCCCTTTCATTCCGGTTCCTCCGTTTCCCCGCCGGCCGGTCGCGGCTCGGCCCCAGAAAATTCAACACAGCAGCAGATGGGCCTTTATCAACAGCCTGTATATTATTTTCCACAGCAACGGCAATATCCCTTTTTTTAGTGCACCGATTACAGCGTGACGCCGCCCTTGAAGATGGTGAGATCGCGGAATCCCAGTTTTTCTGCCTTAGTGCGGTCGCCGGACGCGGTCGCCAGCAGCCGATGGAACAGATCGTCCGCCAGTTGTTCCGGACTGCTGCCGCCGATCAGGCTGCCAGCGTTGAAATCCAGCCAGTTCCGCTTTTTGCGGAACAGCGGTTCGTTAGTCGCGATCTTCAGGCAGGGTACAAGCGTCCCCAATGGCGTGCCACGGCCGGTCGTGAACAGAATCAGCTGACAGCCGGCGGCGGCCAGGGCCGTTATAGCCACCAGGTCATTGCCCGGCCCGGCCAGCAGCGTCAGCCCCGTCTTGCGTATCCGGCCGCCATACGGCAGCACATCGGTCACCGCTGAACCGCCGCCTTTCTGGATGCAGCCGAGGGATTTCTCCTCCAGAGTGGTGATGCCGCCCTGCTTGTTGCCGGGAGAAGGATTCTCGTAGATCACCTGGTGGTGCGACCGGAAATACAGCTTAAAATCGTTGATCATGGCGACAATACCGTCGAAGACTGCGCGATCGGCCGCCCGGGCCATCAGCAGCGTTTCCGCGCCGAACATTTCCGGCGTTTCGGTCAGCACCGCGCTGCCCCCCATCGCCGTCAGGCGGTCGGCGATGCGTCCCACCAACGGATTGGCGGTGATCCCGGAAAACGCATCCGAGCCGCCGCATTTCAAACCAATGCTCAGTTCGGCGACAGAGCATTCCGTCCGGGGCGTCCGGGAAGCGTGAACGGCCAGCTGCTCGACCGCGGCCACGCCGGCGGCGAGTTCGTCTTCGACCGCCTGGGTTTCGAGAAATTTCACCCGGTCGGCGTCCCAGCTCCCCAACACTTTCTGAAACTCGGCGATATTGTTGTTCTCGCAGCCCAGCCCGAGTACCAGCACGCCGCCGGCGTTCGGGTGATCCACCAGATTCGCCAGGATTTGCTGCGTCCGTCGATGGTCGTCACCCAACTGCGAACAGCCGTAGGGATGCGGAAAAGCGTGAATCCCGTCCAGATTCGGTAAAATGCCGAATTCCCGGCCAGCCTCGGCGGCGATGAGCTCGGCGATCCGGTTCACGCAGCCCACCGTCGGCAGGATCCAGATCTCGTTGCGTATGCCAGCGCGGCCATCCGGCCGGCGATAGCCTCTGAATGAAGCCGGCGGCAACTTTTCCGGAGTCAGCGTCGCCGGCGCATATTCGTAGTCCAGCAGCTCGCCCAGGCTGGTCGCCAGGTTGTGGACATGCACCCACTCACCGGCAGCAATATCGGTCGTAGCGACACCGATCGGCTGACCGTATTTGATGACCGCCTCGCCGCGCCGGACCGGCCGGATAGCCAGCTTGTGCGCCGCCGGGATCGCCGCGGCGGCCCCTGCCTCGCCGATCGTCAGATCGGTCAGCGCCACCGCGACATTATCGTCCGGATGAATTTGCATCGTTTTCATCGTCACGCCTCTTTTCCTGCATTTCCCCTTACGTTTGCCGGCAAAACCGCTTATAATGGTTACAGGCGACAGCCGGTCCGTAAAAAGGGGGAATCATCCTGGAACCTTATATTGGCGATGTCGGCATCCTATTCCTGCTCATCCTGGCTGTTCTGTACCATCAGTGGGACTCCCTGTTTCGCGAATGACAAAGAGCTCTCCGCATCGACGACGATCGCAGGGAGCTCTTTGGCTTTACAGGATGCCAGCGCTCTCAGAGCAGCGGAATCTCCTGATATTCCGGCTGTTTGACCGCCGTTGCCAGCGCCTGGGTCAGGAAGGCCACATGTTCGGCGAAATCGACCCCCATGTCGGCGGCGCCGCCGGTCAGGGTGTCCCGGTTGACCGCCCGGGCGAAGGCCTTGTCCTTCATTTTCTTCAGGACCGATTTGACTTCCAGGTTGTCCAGGCTGCGGTCCGGCCGCACCAGCGCGCAGGCGATGATAAATCCGGTCATTTCATCCACGGCCAGCAGGGTCTTCTGGAGCTGGCTGCGTCCGCTCTCCCAAGTCCGGCAGTGTGATTCCACGTCGATAACCATGGCGTCGTCATAGCCCTCGGCCATCAGAATCTCCCGGGCATGATGGGGATGGTCGTGCGGGAACTTTTCAAAATCCACGTCGTGGAGCAGGCCCACCGCCCCCCAATATTCGACGTCGCCGCCGAATTTCCCCGCATAGGCCCGCATGGCGATTTCCACGGCGAGACAATGCTTGAGCAAAACTTCGCTGCTCACATGTTTGCGCAGCACGGTCCAGGCCTTTTGCCTTGTTTCCGTCATTTTTCCAACCTCCTTGCCTTTTCCCATGAAAAAAGACCGCCGGAAGCGGTCTTTTCGTTTGTTTGTGGTTACATGACCCGCCGGGCGCCGATGTACCGCTCACCCCAATAGTAACCGAACAGATCGGCCACGACCACGCCCCGGCTCGAAGTGGCGCTGATGAACTGGCTGTTGCCGATGTAGATCCCGACATGGGACGGCCCCGGTTCGTAGGTTTCAAAGAACACCAGATCGCCTGGCCGCAGTCGTTCCGTCGCGACCGGCTTGCCGACGGCGAATTGTCCGTCCGCCATCCGCGGCAGGTTGATCCCGACCTGCGAGAAAACGTACCGGGTAAACCCGGAGCAGTCGAACCCGCGGGGGGTCGTGCCGCCAAACCAATACGGCACGCCGACGTACTGAAAACTGGAGGAGATCAGACGCCGGACGGTGGCCGTCGAGGCACCGCGGCTGATCGGCAGATCCCGGCCAATCAAGGTCCGGTAGAGTTCCGGACTGACTTTGCCGTCCACCGACAGATTTTTTTCCTTTTGCATGGTTCGCACGGCCTCCGCCGTCACCTCGCCATACACGCCATCCATGGACCCGACCACGTATCCCATCTGGGACAACTTTTCCTGCAACGCCAGCACTTCGTCGCCCTGGTCGCCGACCTGCAGGGGCTCTTCCGGCGCGGCCTGTGCAACCGGAATCAGACAGAACACCGAAAACAACAACACGAACAGAAACCGTTGAAAACGCAATAGAACTGCTCCTCTCTGTCGCCTCCGAGGTTAGCTGACGGGTTAGGGTTGAAGGCACCCCACTCGGCAAACCGAGTTTCACCCCACTGATGGTTCCCCCGTACCTGAGCTGGATTCGGCTATTTAAAAGCTCACTTATTTTCTATTCTATGTATCGGCGAAAAATCCTGCCGACATCACTTATTTTTTTCGCAAATCCTCCCGGATGAGATAGAGCGGGCGTTGCTTGACTTCTTCGAAAATCCGGCCCACATATTCGCCGACGATTCCCAGGCCGACCATCTGCAGCCCGCCCAGAAGCACGATGCTTGCCGAAGTGGTGGCCCAGCCGGGAACGGCGTCCTCCGTGAACAGCTTGATGTACAGCACGTGCCCCAGCAAAACGAAACTGGCCAGGCCGAGCAGCAGACCCATGTAAAAGGCGATGCGCAGCGGCAGTTTGGAATAGCCGGTGATGCCGTCGAGCGCGAAATGCAACATTTTTCCCAGGGAAAATTTCGATTTGCCCGCCCGGCGCGGCGGCGCCACGAACTCGAGATACTCCTGTTTGTAGCCGATCGAACTGATGATGCCCCGGATGAACTTCGCCCGCTCGCCGAACCTCCGGAACCCGAGGACCACCTTGCGGTCCAGTAGCCGGAAATCCGAGCCTCCCTCGACGATGTGGACCTTGGAGATCGCGTTGATCAACTGGTAGAAACCGCGGGAAGTCAGCTTTTTCAGCCAGGAAACCCCTTCGGTATCCTTGCGGATGGTCTGGACCACTTCGGCCCCCGCCTCCCAGCGGGCAATCAGCGTCGGCAACAATGCCGGCGGATGCTGCAGGTCGCCGTCCATAGTGATGACCGCGTCGCCCTCGGCGTTTTCCATGCCGCAGGTCAAGGCGGTCTGGAAACCGTAGTTGCGGGCCAAAATGAGTGCCCGGACGCGGGAATCCTGCTGGGACAGGCGGTCGAGAATCAGCGGCGTTGCATCCTTAGACCCGTCGTCGATATAAATCAGTTCGAACCGGTAGGGCAACGGTTCCAGGTGCCGGACCACTTCGCGATAAAGAGCGTCGATGTTTTCCTGCTCGTTGTAGACCGGCACGGCGACCGAAATCAATTTTTGTTCCGTTTTATCCATCGTTATCGTCTATCTCCTCAATTCCGCCGTGGTTCCGCCGGATTCAGATCCGGTCGCAACACCACGGCGCCCCCCTGATAAATCGGCTGGATCTCATGCTGCGATTTATCGGTGTTGAGCAGGATCAATACCCGGATGCACAGCGAAATACCATCCGGGCAGTCGATTTCCTGTGTGCCGAACAGCGGCACCTCGGTCCAGCCCAGTTCCCGCGCCGCCGCCGCCGGGAACGAAGCATTCAGGTCCGGCGTGGAACTAAAAATCACCGCGGCGATATCGTTGGGCTGCAAGGCGTTGGCTTTAGTCAGTGCCACCAGCAGGTTGCGGGTCGCGTCCCGGATCGCCGCCGGTTCGTTGGCAATTGCCGTGGTCGCGCCGCGGACTCCTCTCAACATACGGTTTCTCCTCCCCTTCAGCGGCCGGAAAAAATACAGCTGGGATCTTCCGCCAGATAATCGCCGGCCGACGCATGCCAGGCCCGGGCCCGACAGCCGCCGCAAATATTCTGGTAGCCGCAGGCGCCGCATTGCCCGCCCAGTTCGGCCCGACGCAGATCCGCGAACAGCGGCGACTCCCGCCACAGCTTCGCGAAGCCGCCGTCCCGGATGTTGCCCGCCTTCAGCGGAAAATACGGGCAGGGCTGCAGATCGCCGTTGGGCAGAATCACGCAGTAAGCCGTGCCGGCGATGCAGCCTTTGCTGAACCGCATCGGAATGCCTTTTTCGGCGGCGATCCGCATGAACTGCGGTGCGCAGGTCGGCTTTAATTCGATGGACACCTGGCGCTGCTTCTCCAGGATTTTCTGGAGCAGGGCCTCCTGGCGCTCGACCGGCAGACTGCGGTCCTTGATGTTGTCGCCGCGTCCTGTCGGCACCAAAAAGAAAATGTGATGGGCCACCGCGCCCCACTCGACGGCCAGATCGGTGATTGCCAGCGTTTCCGCCTCGTTCCAGTCCATCACCGTGGTATGGACCTGGAACGGCAGGCCTCCTTCGCGACAGGCTTTCATTCCAGCGACAGTGGCCGCCCAGGCCCCTGCCGACTGACGGAACCAGTCGTGCCGGCCGGCGTCGACGCTGTCGATACTGATGCCCGCCGCCGCCAAACCCGCTTCCTTCAGTTCCGCCACCTTGGCCGGCGTCAGCAGAATGCCGTTTGTGCCCAGCACCGGCCGCAGTTTTTTCGACCGGGCATAGGCGATCAGTTCCGTCAGGTCCGGCCGCAGCAGCGGCTCGCCGCCGGAAAAAACGAAAATCCGAAATCCGCAGTCCGCCGCCTCGTCGAGCAACCGCTTGCCTTCGGCCGTCGTCAGTTCGTCCCGCAGACAATCCCCCGCATCGCGATAACAATGCAGGCAGTTGATATTGCAGGCTTGGGTCGTATTCCAGGAAATCAGCATTTCTTCGCTTCTTTCGCCACATCCGTCCAGAAACAGGCGGGATCGTCGCCCCAGATGTCCCCATCCACCGACGCCCGGATCCGGCAGCCGCCACACAGCCGGTTTTGCGAACACTTGCCGCACTGGGCGTTCAGCTGCGCCGGTTTGGTCCGTAGCCGGGCCAGGATGCCGTCATTGGCCTCCAGGTCGTTCCAGATCTCGCTGAACTTGCGCTCCCGGACATTGCCCAACGTCAGATCGCTCCAGAACTGGCAGGGATGTACGTTGCCGAGATAATCGACATCCGCCATGCGGTCGCCGGCCGAACAGCCGCCGTGCAACTCCAGCAGCTGGCGGACTTCCGGCACGCGGGCGGGATTTGTTTTGGCGATGTAATCCAGCAGATACAGGCCGTCGGCATGGTTGTCGGTCGTCAATATCTCGAGCTCGACGCCGCGCCGGTCGAAATCCAGCGCCTTGTCGATCAGCAGCTGGGCCACCTCGCGTTTTTCGTCCAGCGTCACATCCAGGTTCTTCATATCGCCGCCCCGGCCGGCGTAGACCAGGTGATACATGCAGAACCGGTCGATTTTTTCCTGTTCGATCAGATCCAGAACCGCCGGCAGATCCCGTTTGTTCAGACTGTTGAGTGTAAACCGGACCCCGGTGCGGTTACCCGCCGCCTTGGCCGCCCGGATGCCGGCGATGGCCGCCGCAAAGGCGCCCTTCTCGCCCCGGAACATATCATGGGTCTCTTCGCAGCCGTCGATGCTGACGCCGACGTACTGGAAGCCCGCGTCTTTGATCAGCTGCGCCGTGAAATCGTCGATCAGCGTCCCGTTGGTGGACAGAACGATCCGCAGTCCCTTTTCCACCGCGTAGGCCGCCAACTCGAACAAATCCGGCCGTACCAGTGGTTCGCCGCCCGAAAACATCAGTACCGGCACTTTCATTTCCGCCAGGTCGTCGATGAACGCCATCCCGTCGGCAGTCGTCATCTCGTTGTCCTTGGCCGCCTCGGTGGCTTCGATGTAGCAATGCCGGCATTTGAGATTGCACTGGGAAGTGATGTTCCAGACCACGACCGGCGACCGCTCGGATGAGAACTGCAACAGATTGGCCGGCATGGCGCCGTGGCCGTGACGCTGCCGCATCACGTCGGAAATGGTGGCTGTACCGCACAACAATTTGGTGAACCCTATCAACAATATTCCTCCCTACTATCAACCCTTCGTCGTCAACGCCGGAAACCGGATGGTAAAGGTCGTGCCGGCGCCCGTCGTACTGGCGACGTCAACCTGCGCGTGGTGGCGGTCGATGATTTCCCGGGCGATCGACAGTCCCAGGCCGGTGCCGTGATTTTCCCGCGTATGGGCTTTGTCCACTTTGTAGAAGCGTTCCCAGATCAGCGGCAGATCGTCCGTCGGAATTCCGGCGCCCGTATCGGCCACGGTCAGGATCACCTGCTGTGGCGCCGGCTTCAGAGAAACGGTGATTTTCCCATCGGCCGGCGTATATTTCAGGGCATTGTCCAACAGTATCAATAATAATTGTACCAGACGATCGCCATTTCCGCGAATCATCGCCGTTGATTTTTTTCCCTGCCATGACAGGGCAACCCCATTCGCCTCCGCTTTGCCGCGCAACATGCCCACCACGCTGTCGACGATTTCCGGCAGCGGGATCGGTTCCAGCTCCATCTCGTACTGCTGCGCCTGCAGACGGCTCAGATCCAGCAGGTCGGCGATCAAACGCTCCAGTCGCTCGGTCTCGCTGACGATCAGCTGATGAAATCGCGCCGTTTTCTCCGGATCCGTCACCGTACCGTCGCGCAGCGCTTCCGTATAGCCCCGGATGATTGTCAATGGCGTGCGCAGCTCGTGCGACACATTGGCCACGAAATCCCGGCGAAGCTTTTCCATCTGCTCGGTGCGGGCCACAAAGTTCGCCAGCTCCTGCGCCAACGTATTGAACGAGGCGCCCAGCTGCCCCACCTCATCCTGCGTCGTGACCTCCACCCGCCGGTCGTAACAACCCTGCGCCATCGCCGCCGCGGTTTCCTCCATCGACCGCAACGGCCGGACAATGCCCCCGGACAGACGCCGCACGATAAACACCGTCAGCGCCAGCGCCAACAGGCCGGTCAGCGCAATCGCCCAGTAAATCTGCGTCAGGAAAGCATTCATTCCCTGCACCGGCGCATTCAGAATGATCGCACCATCGATCGCTCCGTTCCCATTCGGAATCGGCACGGCCACGATCATCATATCTTCTCCATAATAGGGGTGAAAAAACGTCCGTGTCAAGACTTGCCCCTGAAAAACCGGGCCCATGTCCTTCAATAAACTGCGGATGGTCGCCGAGGTACGCACACCGCTTCCCTGGCTTCTCCCCTGACCGCCGCCCGGTCCATTGCCCCTTCCCTGCTGCATGCCGAAACCCGGACCCATGTCCTGGGCGGGGCCCATCTCTTGGCGATGTCTTAATCCTCGCCGGGGTGCGGACATGACGATCACCCGGCCGGCGCCGTCAACGGCCCAGATTCGGGCATCCAGAAATTCATCGATGCGATCCACCAATTCCACCAACTGCGACGCCGTTAATTTCCCGGACAAAAAATCGTTCAGCACCAGGCCCATTTCCTGGCCCTTGCCCACCAGTTCCTGCTGCTTGGCCGACAAAAAATACTGCCGCACCAGCGCGGACGCCCCCACGGCAAAGCCGGCCAGAATCAGGGATACCACAATCATGAAGCTGACAAACAGCTTCGTTTGCAGCGACTGTTTCACGAACGCACCTCGAACTTATAACCGATGCCCCAGACCGTCTTGATGTCCCAGGGCCCGTCCTCCTGCACGCCCAGTTTGTGCCGGATGCGTTTGATGTGGGTGTCCACGGTGCGGGTATCGCCGAAATACTCGTAGCCCCAGACCGATTCCAGCAGCTGCTCACGGGAAAACACCCGCCCGGGATGTGAAGCCATGTGCCAGAGCAGGTCCATTTCCTTCGCCGTCAGTTGCACGGTGTTGCCGCCGGCCGTCGCCGCATATTCCTGGCGGTTGATCAGTAAATTGGGGAATTTCAGCACATCGTTTCCCGCCGCTGGCGCCTCGGCAACCTGCACCCGTCGCAGCACCGCCTTGACCCGGGCCACCAGCTCCCGCGGATTGAAGGGCTTGCCGACATAATCGTCCGCCCCCAGTTCCAGTCCGAGGATGCGGTCGTCATCCTCCACCCGGGCCGTCAGCATGATCACCGGCACCCGGGAAAACTTCCGAACCTGCCGACATACCTCCATGCCGTCGAGGACAGGCATCATGACATCCAGCACGATCAAATCGGGTTTCAGCTGCTGCGCCTTGAGAATCGCCTCCGCACCGTCGGCGGCCTGCTCGACCGCAAACCCCTCTTTGGTCAAATATAGCTCCAGCAGTTCCCGAATCTTGGCGTCATCATCCGCAATCAACACTGTCTGCGCCGACATTTTCCACACTCCCCGCCTGCGGCTTGCAAAAAAACTCCCGGAGAAGATCCGGGAGTTTTGCCTTCACTTCATTTATATATTTTCCAAAGCGGCCAATAAATCCTTCCTGGTTTTGTACCCGGTGAAGCGGTTTATTTCCTTACCGCCCTTAAAGACGATGAAAGTGGGTACCGCTTTCACGTTGTAACGGGATGTGAGGTCCGGCAGTTCGTCGATATTGACTTTCGCCACCACCGCCTTGTCCGCCACCGCCGCTTCGACCGCTTCCACCTCCGGGCCGGCCATCTTGCAAGGGCCGCACCAAGACGCCCAGAAGTCCACCAATACCGGCCGATCGGTCTTCAAAATCTTTTCGTCAAAAGTCGTTTCATTTCCCACATTAATTACAGCCATTTCTGACACCTCGCTTTATTTTACCCCCTCCCCCGGGGGCCTAGTTATATTTTAAAAAAAATTTGCGGAAAAGTCAATGTCGATTATAATATAGAAAACAAATTCGCCGATGCGGCGTGAAGAGAAGAAAGGATTGACCAGATATGGATCTGATACAGGCGCTCGAAACCCGACGCTCCATCCGCCGCTATGCGGAGCAGGGCGTGGACCGCGCCCTCATCGAAAAACTCATCGCCCTGGCGACGCAGGCACCCAGCGCCATGAACGCCCAACCCTGGGCCTTCGCCGTCATCACCGACAGACAGAAGCTGCAGGAATATTCGACCCGGGCCAAGGAACTGCTGCTGGCCACGATGGACCAGCACCCCCTGTTTCAGCGTTACCGGGCGGCGTTGTCCCGCAAGGCTTTCAACATTTTTTACAACGCGCCGGTGCTGATCGTCATCTACGCCAAGCCGGAAGGACCGGTCCCTGAAGCGGACGCCTGCCTGGCGGCGCAGAACCTGATGCTGGCCGCGCACAACGAAGGGCTGGGCACCTGCTGGATCGGCTTTTCGCGGGATTTTCTCAACACCAGCGAGCTGAAGGACGAACTGGGAATTCCCGACGAATACACCGCCGCTGCGCCGCTGGTGCTTGGCTACGCCGCCGTCGAGCATCCGGCCGTACCAAGAAAAGAGCCGGAAATCTACTTCTTCTGAGCCAACGGCAGTGGCAAGAATAAACCAAAATAAACGAAGGGGCGTCACCCATTAACCGGAGTTATGGGATGGCGCTCCTTTTTTCTGTGCGTTCATCTGTGCGATCAGTCGAAATTGATCCGTTCTTTTTCCACCACCAACGGTCGCTTTTGCACCTGGGTATAGATCGCGCCGATGTATTCCCCAATAATGCCAATAAAAAACAGTTGTACCGAACCGAGAAAGAACAGGCCAATGATGAGGGGCGCGGTCCCCAGCGAAAACTGCTCCCAAAAAATCAACTTGGCCACCAGATACCCCATGGCAATCAGAAAGCTGGCGATGGCCATCGCGAACCCCAGCATGGTGGCCAGCCGCAGGGGCACCTTGGAGTGATTGGTGATTCCCAGCATGGCAATATCATACAATGTGTAAAAATTATTTTTGCTGATTCCCCGTTTGCGCGTGGGCTGCGTGTATTCGATTTCGTGGCTGGGAAAGCCGATGTCGGACACCAGCCCCCGAAAATACGGGTACGGATCATCGATCTTGCGCAACTCCTCGATGACGCAGCGGTCATACAGACCGAACCCCGTGCTGTTCTTGAGCAGCTTGATATCGGAAACCCGGTTGACGAAATTGTAGTACATCTTGCGGATGGCAAACATCAGGGCCGATTCTTCGCTCTGGCTCTTCACGCCGCGCACCATCTTGAAGCCCTGCTCCCACCACTTCAGGAATTCCGGGATCAGCGACGGCGGTTCCTGCAGGTCCGAAGCCAGACAGATGACGGCCGCGCCGCCCGCCTGCAAAATCCCATGGTAAGGGGAACGGATATGGCCGAAATTCCGGGTGTTGACGATGATCTTCAACCGTCGGTCCTCTGCGGCCAACCTTTTGAGGATATCGACCGTCTGATCGGTCGACGCATTGTCGATAAAAATATGTTCGTAGTCATACTGCGGCAGATTCTCAAAAATGCGCCGCACTTCCCGGTATGCCTGTTCCACATTCTCGGCCTCATTGTAACAGGGCATCATCACGCTGATCAGCTTTTTCACTCTACCCCTCCAAACACGAACCGGCGATTGAGCAGATAGCCTAATACGGCAGCTGGCGGGATCAGCAGCAGGCCGGCCAGATAAAGGTCGATCCGCAGGTGATCGAAAATCGCCAGCCCCATTACGTTAAAGAGATATACTACGCCGTACACCAAAAAGAACCGACCGATCCGGCGATAATCCGTGTTGCGGAAAACGATTCGGCCAGTCGTGAAAAAATTGAACAGAATGCCCAACACTGTGGATAGGAACGAAGCCCAAGCAAAATGCATGCCGATATACAGGAACAGCGCATAGACGCCATAGCCGAATGCCGTATTCAGCAGGCCTACCAAAATGAACCGAACAAATTTCTTTCCCTCAAGCGCTAACGTTTGACGATGCATTTGTCGAGGAAGGGATCGGCCCGCACGACATCAAGGTCGAGGCTGTCCCAGACAGATTGATAATAGGCCGCCAACTCACGGATTCCCTCGCGGTAGGACGTGAAATCGAACGGACCGACGACTTCCAGCAGCCTTCGGTTGTCGCCAGTATACTCGGTGTTCCAGCCCGGATTCAGCACGGTAATCCCCGCCTTGTTGCCGGTCACCTCATTGATGATTTCCGCCAGGGAGACGAGAGCGATGGATTGGGTCGGCGTGATATTCATGTGCCGGTAAGGCCAGTCGCATTCCAACAGTTTTTCCACCAACCGAACAAAATCCGCAATGTACAGATAGTCGAATACCACATTTTGGGCGATGGTAATCGGCAAGCCGAGCAGGGCCTTGACGATCGCGTTGGAAATGAATTTGTAGCGGTAATCCTCATCCTTTCCATAGGCGCCAAAAACCCTTAAGCACATAACGTTGTTGGTCTTCGAAATAATCTTGGATATGATTGTTTTAGAAAACCCATAAGAATCGGCTGGAACATATTGATCGAAATAGGTTTCTTTTACCTTAGGCGGCATTCTGTTCCGATCATATTCAGCTCCGCTGCCGAAATGAATCATTTTTTGATCTTCGCGCAAGCAACGGAACAAGTTGAAAAACATCCGTAAATTTTGCTCCACGACGTCAGTTCGCGAGTCGTCATAATTGGTTGTTCGTCTTCCCCCTGTCGTCGCACAATGAATGACGAATTCTATCTCCGGATGACGGTTCAAAAATTCCTCTACTGCCAGAGAATCCAACAAGTTCAGATCATGACGCGAACAGGCATACACACGATGCCGCAAAGACAAAGAATCAACCAAATGTCTCGCTAAAAAACCAGAAGCCCCTGTAACAAGGATTGTGGCAGCCATAATAACTCCCTCTAGGACTCAGCCTAAAAATAGTCTTCGTCGGAAAACACTTCAGAGACCGGAACCGGCGTTGATTTACCATAAATTTTATTGACAACATATTTGTCGATAAAAAACCGATTCTCGCCGATAAGACAGGTGTCAATGTGTTTGCCAAAACAACGAATTCTCATTCCCCGTTCAACAATATCTTTTAATGGTTCATCGAAAAAATTGCCCAGAGTTGTATGGATATATGGGCATGGCATGACGTCGCCATATTTGGTGACGGAGATCATTCTTTTTACTGCAATGCAGCCCAAATCCAATCCGTATGATGGTGTCAAATGAGTAAACACATTATATTTTTTCTCCAATTCGCGAATATAATCCATATCGTCGCGAGTAACCAACGCGTCAAAATTCCCTTCCCAAGCGCCGACCGGTTTTGCATAGGTAACAAATACACCGACATTTTTTGTTTTTGCGAACTCTAAAAACTCAATGAACTCCTCTGACCGCACCCTTTGCTTAGTTACTACGGTCGACAAAATAATATTCAGCCCCGCGTTCAGCGATGCGTCAATCGCTTTCATCGCCCGCGCATGCGATCCCTTCGCATTGCGAAATTGATCATGTTCAGCAGCCGAAAGGCTATCTAAGCTCAACTGAATTTTATCGACGCCGATCTGCTTCAGATGTTTTGCCCTTTTATCATCCAGGAGCCAACCATTTGTGTCGGATGTTATATAGAACTTTTGTGGGTCAATGGCAGCTACGAGTTCGTCAAAGTCTGGAAACACCAATGGTTCTCCGCCGGTAATGACCCAATGGGCCAATCCCATTTCATCCGCCTGTCTGGATAACTCTTTGACATCTTCAATCCGAAAGAACCGATCCTTTTTTTGCTCTTGAAATTTTTTGATACAACAATGCTCGCAGGCAAAATTGCAACGGTAATCATATTGAAACTGGATAATGGCGATACTCTCTCCGCGGTTAACCTTATCCGCGTACTGCATAATTTTTTCAAAGGCATACGGTTTATTGTGCTTTAATTGATTTCTTTTTTCCATTTCAGCGTGACTGAGTTTCTCGTTTTCAGGCATTTGAACGTCCTCCGTCAAAAGTAACTTCTTCCAGTCCATTCTCCCGCAGTATTGCGCAACAAATGTGGGGGGCTATGTTCCGTAAAATTTTCGCAATCTCGTCCGAATAACCAGCAGCCATTATAATGACTGCATCCATCGGATCGCTTTGTAGCCGCTCAGGAGCCACAATAGGGATATGCGTCGCCGGCGTGAATTTCATTTGCTTAAATTTTGCCGAATCAACAACATATTTTATTCTTCCGCTCAGGTTCACCAATGCCAATACAGCCAGTGCCTGATGACCCGCTCCCCAAACAGCCACTTTATTATCTCCAAAGCGAGAAACGAATTTCTCTATTTCGCAGGTAATCCTTGCTCTATTCTGAAGAAAAGCAGAAAGTTCCAGCTGCTTTCGCTTGCGTACAACAGCAGAAAGAATGTAATCATGCCACACAGTGCCAATCTCTGCCACTTCAAAACCATTCAGATTTAATACCGTAGTTAACGAGTCACGTGAAAAATACAACAAATGATCCGCCGTAAACTCTGAAAACAGATTTTTCTGCAACATCATGTCAAAATTAGGTACTTCAATTAGTCCAACGCCATCCGCCGTAAGAAGATGAGAAATTCCCCGGAGAACAGTGTTGGGGTGTGGCAGATGTTCAAAAAAACTCAACATATAAAAAGCGTCGAAGGGAGCTGTTGGCAATGAATATCTGTCCTGATTCACAAACCCTTGGATTGCATTGAGTCCTGCGCCCGCACACGCTTTTACCGATTCCGCGGAACTTTCCAATCCATAGGCATCCACCGGAAATTGATTCATGACCTGCAAGTATTCACCGCGGCCACAGCCTATTTCAATTATTTTTTTACCCTTCAGGGCATATTTTTCTATAAAATCCTCAAATTGTCTTTTTCGAAAACCAATCATTTCATCAGAAATTGCCGCAGCCCGTATAACTTCCTTGTAATATGGCACCGCTTTGCTGGTTAGCTGTAGAAGACCACAACCTTCACACTGAAACACATTCAAACTAATGCCCCGATCTTTTTTTAGAGAACTGGCATCAGGGAAATATTGCGCCACGCTTGGCATGTTTTCAAATTCAATTATTGGTTTGAGGGGCAATTCGCGCTTGCAAACCTTACATTTATTCAAAAGCCTCGCCCCTTATCCCCTCAAATAAATTTCCGGTACATTTCATGAACAGCAATCAGATTATCCGGACAACACGAATGCCATGCCCATTCGCCGGAGTTGGGCTTTCCATCTATATACATCATTTTCCCGTCCAGTGAGCTGATAAGAGAACATGTATATAACAACGAAATAAAATGCCCGCGAATCTTTCGGTCAGGGTGAATCACCTCATTCAGCGCCAGCGGGACGGGTTGGTATTTCACTTTGGAACCAAGCTCATTTAATGCCACCGCGCAAATTCTTTCGTCAATAGTCTCCTTATATCGAATGATTCCGCCCGGAATATGCCACCCTGGTGGAAAGAATCCATCGTCCCGCCACGTTAATAGAGTTTTTCCCTGTTCGTCTTTGATCAGCAAATCCACATTGATCATCGGCGTAATGCTACTGACGAAGAGAAATACATCTTCCGGCAATCCTTTGGTGGGGTCTTCAATACGGTGGGCCAGCAAATGGATCGCTTGTTTCATAGAATTATTAGCCTCAAGTTATTGTAAATTTTCATCAATCTCCGGCCATAAATCTTCCATTCCCGTGGTTTCCATCCCGCCGCCGCTCTTTTGCCGGGACATGACCCGGGGTGCTGTCGGCAAGTCCGGCGGGGTCACGACATCGACAATGCAAGGGCCCGGTTCATTTAGAATTTTTGCCGTTTCGCTTCGCATTGCAGCATTGCCGTGCAAGCGGTAATTGGTTATTCCATAACCTGCCGCCACTTTTATCATATCCGGCAAATAGAGTCCTGATTCCTCATTACTGCACACATAACGGCCATCGAAGTAATTACGTTGAGTATTACGGATGGACCCATAACCTTGATTATTCAGTATGAAAAGCTTTATAGGCAGATTAAGCCGTTTCATGGTGGCTAATTCTTGAATGTTCAACTGTATCCCGCCATCACCGGCAATACAAACGACTCGCTTGCCGTTGCTGGCTACCGCCGCTCCCAGGGCCATCGGCAGATCGAAACCCATTGCCCCCAGCCCGGGGCAATTCAGAACCCTTTGTCCCGCTTTGAATCGGAACGCCTGCATGGTAATTTCGGCGCAGGCGCCCGAACTGCCTGGAACAAGAATGTCACCTTCATCCATTAGCTCGGACAGTCTGTCGATCAGGCAATAAGTATTGACCCCTTGTTCCTGACTCGCCCAATATTCGGGCAAAATAACCGGATATTGTTTTTTCCAGGCCAAGGTCTGGTTCAGCCAGTTTTGTTGGCACAATTGATTAGGATTTGATTTTTGCCAATGCTGTTCCTGCAATTTTGCATGCAACGCGCAAATATACTCTTTCGCATCCGCCTCAACGGATAAGGAAAAGGGCATGTCCAGCTTGCCGATTTCATTGGCGTCAATATCGACGATTATTTTTTTTGCCTTTGGAGCAAATTGCCGATGATTGTAAGCAGTTTGCGGCAAATCCAACCGAGCTCCAATGATAAGCAATAGATCCGCCCTCTGTTGGGTATAATTAGCGCCTCGCTGGGCGATGCTGCCGGGTCGCCCGGCAAAACAAGGGTGATTGTCGGGAATGAGATCCGCAGCCCGCCACGTAGTAAGAACCGGAATTTGCAGTAAATCAATCAGCGCGTTGAATTCTGCCTCGCCGCCCGCTTTTCTGATGCCACACCCAGCCAGTAACACCGGGCATTGCGCCTGCTTCAGAAAATCAACCGTCGCGTCCGCAACTTTCGCCAACTCGTCTGCTCTCATAACGGCATCTGGCGAAAAACTTTCTAATCTATCTTCGTCGATAACAGCGGCCTGCACATCCAGAGGAATGTCCAGCCAAACCGGCCCCTGTCTACCGGTCAAGGCCGCCTGGACAGCTTTTTCAAGATGATACCGGATTGAGTTCGGTTCAGAAATTGTGACCGCATATTTTGTGACCGGTTTGATGATGGACACGATGTCGACTTCCTGGTTTCCCATCTGCCTTACGCCACGCCCGCTCATTAAATCGGCTCGCTTCACTTGTCCGGAAATCACAAGGACAGGAGTGGAGTCGATCCACGAAGCGCAAACGCCGGTAATCGCATTGGTCCCACCCGGTCCGGTCGTCACCAGGCATACACCAAACCCTCCCCGGTATTGGGCATAGGCGTCGGCCGCAATGGCGGCGGCCTGCTCATGCAGCATGCACACGTGATTCAGTTCAGGAGTTCGCCCCAAAGAGTCCGTCAGGTGCATGCAACCACCGCCCGGCAATGTAAAAACGTCACGCACTCCCCGGGCGGCAAGATATTGCATTACATAGTCAGACAGTTTCATCAGCATTCAGTCTTATCTCCTTCAAGCGTCCAAGCTTCTCGAAGACAACATCCCATCCGTCGCCAGAAGCTGACCAAGGCTTTTTTAACAAAATCGATTCAATATGGCAGCCTCTCGCTTGCTGCACATTGCTTGCCGAGTCGTCAATAAAAAGGTCCGGCTGAATCCAAGTTTCGAAAATATCTCTTTTGTTCGCCGGATAACCGGGAAACAGAACCTCGGCGCGTGGGGACGGGGCCAAGAAAAAGCCTCGAATCCACTGTCCAAAATGTTGGAACACCCATTTCGCCGAAAGTGATGCGGTTAAAAGGGGAACCGCCGTAACAACGATATGCCGAAATGCGGCGCCGTTGGTTTCGAACCACTTCAACAAAATCGGGTTGGGTTCCAAGGCAAGATATTTCCCCATTCGATATTCATCCAAAGACTGCAGGTAATCGTCCAAAGGCACTCCCAGCTGGTTATGTGGTGGATTCTCGACTAGTTCCTCATACTTCAAACCGCACTCCGGATGGGTCGGCAACCATCGGTCCTCAAACCATCTTCGCAGCAAGTCATTCATCACATCATCAACGTCCCAGGCAATCAAAGGCAGTCGCACTTGGCTCATTTCTATTCGCCGTCCACAAAAAAGAGCGTAAACCGGGTTTTCCGCTTCTCCGCCTCCACAATTCGCGGATCATCATAATAGGAATCGCCCACAATATGAGTTGTAGAAACTTCTTCCATGATCGCGCCGGTTTCGGACCAAAAGCCATGGGAACTGCCCCGCTCAACCAATACGGAATCCCCGGGTTCGTACTCTTTGACGACCCCATTTAAATCAACCATTACCTGTCCGTACAAAATGCAAAAAGTCTCTTCTTTTTGCCGGTGGACATGGATCGGATGTCTCTGACCCGGTAGTATCACAATCAATTTACGGCAATATTCCCGATTCAGGCAATCAATAATAGTTGCACCAAATTGCAGGAATGAATCCAACCCATAATGGTGTGATAATTCAAAGCCAACTCCTTTGGGAACTGTTACTCCGGATCCTTTCACAAAGAAACGAACCCGTTCGACATATCCGGCAACTTGTTGGCGGATATCTTGCATCTCGACATCCTCCCACAGCACAGCGGAATTTGGCGTAATATCCTTGTTAGCCGTCATTCGGCGATACTTTGACATATCGTTGGCGACAATTTGACCCTCTTGGCAAGGCATCGCCAAAAAAATCGAACTGGAATCCAGGAATTCTCCCGCCTTGATCAGTGCCTTGGCAAAGGCCCCTCTTTGCAGTGAACGTAAATCGGCTTTTTCTTTTTCGCTTACTGGATGGCGGCCCGTATCAATTCCGCATATGTCGAAAGCCTGCTTGGCAGCGGCCAACCACTGGCCGACCTGTTCAGGGGTTGCCGAATAGGCATTGATATCGGTTCCGCGATAGGGAATCCCCACGTGCTTTTCAAAAATGCGAGCTCCCTTTGCCACCGCCATTTGAACGACGGCCGGATGCCCTGGCTGTTCATGCGTGGAAAAACCGATCGTCAGTTTAGGATACCGGCGACGAAAAAGATCAATTTGATTCAGTTCCATATGGTTGAAGGGAGTAGGGTATTCAGCAACACAATGCATCAATGCCAATGGCATATTTCTATGCTGAAAAAACGCCGCAACATTGTCGATTTCCACTAAGGAAATTCCTGCTGTGGACGCGATGACTTTCAGCATTCGATGCTGAGCAATGGCTTCCAACAACGGCCAGTCGTTGATCGAACAACTGGCGATCTTGATGAAATCATAATGATGCCTGACGACCTTTTCAACTGACTCCTCATCAAAAGCTGTACAAATTGATAAAAATCCCAGCGGAGACAATTCACTCTTCAATTTCAGGAATTGATCTTCGGAAAGCTCAGTGTCCAAAAAACGCTTGATATGCTTATTGGTTGCAGTGTTTCGATAGTCTGGATGAATAAATGTCGGCAAATTTCTGTATTGAAACTTGAAAGCAAAATCAAATATTTCCTGGAATGGCTGGCAAACCTTTGCGATCGAGTGAATGATCCTTTTACCGTGCTCGACATCCCCTTGATGATTGTTCGCCATCTCAAAAACAAATAGAGGCTTCCTTATAAATGACATATTATTGCTCACCACCCTGTTTTACAATAAACGTGTGAATTACTTGAGCAATGCCGGCAATTTCCTTTTCCCCCAGGCCCGGATACACCCCGACCCAGAAGGTATTGCGCATGACGAGGTCCGTGACCCGCAGGTCGCCGGCAATCCGGTAGCCGCCGTCGGGTTGGCGCATCTCGTCGAAACACGGATGTTTGGTCAAATTTCCGGCAAACAGCATCCGGGTCTGGATTCCGCGCCCCTCCAGAAACTGAACGACTTGATCCCGGGTAAACGGCGCGTCCGGTTTCACCGTCAACAAAAAGCCGAACCAGCTGGGATCGGCGTCGGGCGTCGGCTCCGGCAAGACGAAAATTTGTTCCAGGTCCTGCAGCCCGTCGCGCAACAGCCGCCAGTTGCGCCGGCGTTTTTCGACAAACTCCGGCAGCTTGTGCAGCTGGGCGCAGCCGATGGCCGCCTGCATATCGGTGACTTTGAGATTGTAGCCGAAATGGGAATACACATATTTATGGTCATAACCGGACGGCAATTCGCCGAACTGGCGGTCGAACCGATGGCCGCACCAGTTATCTTTTCCCGGCGGACAGCAACAATCCCTGCCCCAGTCCCGCAATGAACGCAAAATTTTATGCAAGCTGGCATTGTTGGTATAAACAGCCCCGCCCTCGCCCATCGTGATGTGATGGGGCGGATAAAAGCTGGAAGTGCCGATATCGCCGACAGCGCCGGTATATTGCCAGCTGCCGTCCGCCATGCGGAACCGGGCCCCCAGGGCATCGCAATTATCTTCGATCAGCCACAAGCTATGCCGGTCGCAAAATGCCTTCACTGTTTGCAGATCAAAAGGATTACCGAGGGTATGAGCGATCATCACGGCTTTTGTTTTTTTCGACAAGGCCTCGGCCAGCCGAGCGCAATCGATGTTGTAGGTTGGCAGCGATACGTCCACGAACACCGGCGTCGCTCCAAACTGCACGATGGGCGCCACAGTGGTGGGAAAGCCGCAGGCCACGGTGATGACTTCGTCGCCGCGCCGGATCCGTCGCTCCCCCAATTCCGGCGCGGTCAGCGCCATGAACGCCAACAGGTTGGCGGAAGAGCCGGAGTTGACCAGCGAGCAGAACCGGACGCCCAAAATATCAGCCAGTTCCTGCTCGAACCGTTCCGCATAGCGGCCGGCGGTCAGCCAAAAATCCAGGGATGCGTCGACCAGATACGTCAGCTCCGTTTCGTCGAACACCCGCCCGGCATAGGAAATACGACCGTCGCCGCCCCGGCTGGTATTGCCGAATTCGGCCCGATAGTATTCGCGCACCTTGTCGAGGATCTCTTTCCGCAGACGTTGCGGGTCCTTTTGTTCATTCACGGTTGCTCTGCCGCCTGTCGTTCATATTCATGGATCTGGTCCAGCGTCATTTGCTGCAGATCCGCATTCCGTCGGAAAGCCTTCGTCCAGTCCACGGCCGCCTTGACCGCCTGACGGGTCGACCAGCGCGGTCGCCAGCCCAGTTTTAGCCGGGACTTTGCGGCGTCCAGCCGCAGATACCGGGTCTCATTGGGTTGATGCATGGCGGCTTCGGTGATCTCAAAGTCCGCATCTTCGCCCCAAAACTCGCACAATGTTTTGACCACCGCCGCCACGGATTGGGCGTCTTCCGCCGCCGGCCCGAAATTCCAGGCGCCGGCGAATTCGTCGCCATGCTGCGCCAATCCCTCCGCCAGCGTCAGATACCCGTACAATGGTTCCAGCACGTGCTGCCAGGGCCGGATGCTGCCGGGATTGCGCAGCCGGATTTTTTCCCCGGCCAATAGCGCCCGGAAACAGTCCGCCAGTAGACGGTCTGTCGCCCAGTCGCCACCGCCGATGACATTGCCGGCTCGTGCCGTCGCCACCGCCGGTCGGTGGTCCGCTCCCGCAAAAAAGGACTGCCGGTAGGCGGCGGTCACCAATTCCGAGCAGGCCTTGCTGCTGGAATAGGGGTCGGCGCCGCCCAACCGGTCGTTCTCGCGGTATCCCCATATCCATTCCTGATTTTCATAGCATTTATCGGTCGTGACATTCACCACGGCCCGGACCGCCGGACACCGCCGCACCGCCTCCAGCAGGTTGACCGTCCCCATCACGTTGATTTCATAGGTTTCGGCGGGATTGCGATAGGAATCCAGCACCAGCGGTTGCGCGGCCAGATGGATGACTATGTCGGGTTCGGCCTCCTGCATGGCTTCGTGCAGCTTTTTCCGGTCGCGGATGTCGGCGGTGACCGTCCGCACCTTGTCGGCGATACCGGCCAGTTCGTAAAGATTCGGTTGGGTCGGCGGCCGCAGGGCATAGCCGGTGACTCTCGCTCCCATGTCCGCCAGCCAGAGGGAAAGCCAGGCGCCTTTGAACCCGGTATGACCCGTTACGAAGACCTTTCGGTCCCGCCAAAAATCCCGGTTCAATCCGCCCACACCTTCCAGGGAGCGTTGCCGCTCTGCCAGTATTTCTCCAGTGCGACCTTATCCCGCAGTGTGTCCATCGGCTGCCAAAAGCCGCGATGCTTGAAGGCAACCAGTTGCCCGTCCGCAGCCAGCCTTTCCAAGGGCTCCCGCTCCAATATGGTCGAGTCCCCGTCGATATAATCGAAGACTGCCGGTTCCATCACAAAAAATCCGGCATTGACCCACGCGCCGTCTCCCTGGGGCTTTTCCTGAAAATCCGTCACCAGGTCCCGATAGCCGAGCCCCAGCGCGCCATAACGTCCGGTCGGCTGGGTGGCCGTGACTGTTGCATATTTGCCGTGCTGTCGGTGAAATTCGAGGCTGGCCCGGATATCGACATCGCTCAGGCCATCGCCGTAGGTCAGCAAAAAAGGTTCATTGCCCACATATTTTTGGATGCGTTTGATCCGGCCGCCGGTCATAGTGTCGATCCCCGTGTTGACCAGCGTGACCCGCCACGGCTCAGCTTGGTGCGTATGGATGATCTGCTGGTTTTCACAGCGAAAATCAAACGTCACGTCGGATTCGTACAAATAATAATGGGCAAAGTACTCCTTAATGCAGTAGCCTTTATAACCCAGGCAGACGATAAAATCGTCAAACCCATAATGGGAGTATGTTTTCATGATATGCCAAAGAATCGGCCGTTCGCCGATTTCAATCATCGGTTTCGGCTTCAGATGCGATTCTTCGCTGATTCGGGTGCCGAATCCGCCGGCCAGGATCACGACCCGCACAGGAATCCCCTCTTTCTGCGCTATTACTGAGCCTATATTACATTATTCCTATGTATTATTCCACACGAGTTTAAAAATCCATGCCAAATTTTCGCAGTCGAAAAAATAAATAAAAAGAACTGCCTCACGACCGGTAGAAAACCTGAAGTGAGACAGCTCTATTTTTTTGGCTGTGAGTGATCAATAAGCCGGGTCCTGTGCCGCTTGCGCGGTGGCGATCATCTATCTGGGCCGGCGGTTGCCCGACGGCTCTAGCGACGCAACCCGGAAGGTTCAGCGGGCCGCTTCATCCCTTCCCTATTCGGTCTTGCTCCGGGTGGGGTTTACCTAGCCGGCCGGTCACCCGGCCGCTGGTGCGCTCTTACCGCACCGTTGCATCCTTACCGGCCCGAAAGCCGGCGGTCTTCATTTCTGTGGCACTGGCCCTAAGGTCGCCCTCGCTGGACGTTATCCAGCACCCTGCCCTATGGAGCCCGGACTTTCCTCGACCGCCTCATGCGTGCGGCCGCGATCGCCTTTCCCACTCACAGCCAAACTCTATGATCGGGGTTATAGCATACCATACCCGTCGGTTCCGGTCAAACCCGGATCATGTACCCCAGCATCTTGTTAAAACTCCAGCCCTGCGCGTCCTTGTCCGTGGTTTCGTCGAACTGCTGCAACACCGCGTTGATTTCATCCGCGTAATGCACAATCACCGCTTCGCGGGTAGCACAGCAGACAGGGGAGCCCTTTTCCCGATCACCGTGATGTGACAGGATGATGTGGATCAAGCTTTTGCGGTCGGCCTCGGAAAAATACTGCACCTGCCGCGCCGCATCCTCGACCAGCAGCACGCCGGCGGTGATATGTCCCATCAAATGTCCCGAATCCGTATAGGAAAAACCGATCTCCGAGGAAATCTCTTCGGTCTTGCCAAGGTCATGCAATAGCGCTCCGGCAATCACCATGTCGCGATCGATGTCCGGCATGGAAGCTACAATCGCCAGCGCGGTTTCGGCAACATCCACCGTATGTTCCAGCAAACCGCCGATATACGCATGATGGAAGCGTTTGGCGGCGGGATTCCGGACAAAACTCTCCCAACGTTCGCCGCTGAATATTTCGCCGAGCAGTTCACGCAACGGCGGTTTCTTCACCTGCGCCACCAGTTTGATGAATTTCTTTTTATATTCTTCGATGTCCTTCGTCGTCGTCGGCAACAGATGGGACACATCCTTGCCCGGGGCGATCAGATCGATGAAGTCTGCCAACAGTTGCAGCTTGCCGTCCTGACTGTAACGGTCGGCCTGAATCTGGCCGCTGACCACCACCGGCACAGCGGACGTCAGATCCTTCACCCGCGCCACCGACTCGGCGTTGAAGCAAATAAAGCCCATCGATCCGCTCGGGTCTTCGACGAGTCCCCGCACGAACCACGACCCGTTCGCCGATTGCGAACTCTTCTGCACCCACAGGATCATCTCCTGTCGCTCCACTCTGTTTCCCACCCGTAACTCGGCCAATTTCAAAAGGATCACCATCCGTTTCTGTATTCCAATCATGAAGAAAAGCGCGACTGAAAGGCTCAGAACGCGCTTTACGCCATTTCTGCGTTTATTGTACCATATCCGGGTCGGTTTGTGACCTATCCGGGGAAAACCAGATCAGGCTCGGACTTTCGCCTGCAAAATCCGACACAGCCGGGTCGCCGCCTCTTCGATCAGCGTCGTGCCGTCCCGCATGCACTCGTCGAGCGACAATGGCCGCGAGCAGATACTCATCACCGCGTCGATCCCCTGGGCCAGCACATCGTCGGCGCCGTCGCCCAGACCGCCGGAAATGCAGAATACCGGCACGCCAAACTGTTTGGCGACTTTGGCCACGCCGACCGGCGCCTTGCCATAGGCCGTCTGAAAATCCGTCCGTCCCTCGCCGGTGATGACGAAAGCAGCGTCCTTGACGATATCCGCGAACTTCACGGCTTCCAGCACGATTTCCACGCCGGGGCGCAGTTTCGCCGGCGTGAAGAACAGCAGTCCGGCGCCAAGGCCGCCGGCCGCGCCGGCGCCCGCCATTTCCGCAATGTCCCGGCCGGTCGCCGTCCGGGCGCACTCGGCAAAGTTCGCCAACGCCGCGTCCAGTTCGGCCACCATGGCCGGCGTCGCGCCCTTCTGCGGCCCGAAGACCGCCGACGCTCCGCGCGCACCGCACAAGGGATTGTCCACATCACAGGCCACGGTAATCTCGGTTTCCGCCAGGCGCGGGTCCAGCCCCGACAAATCCATCGCCTTCAGCTTACCCAATGCACCGCCCCCCGGCGCCAACTCCGAACGATCTGTCGCCAGGAATTTCGCGCCGAGCGCCTGGGTCATGCCGGTCCCGCCGTCATTGGTGGCGCTGCCGCCGATGCCGATGATAATGCGACGCAGTCCCGCATCCAAAGCCGCCCGAATCAGTTCGCCGGTGCCGTAGGTCGTGGTGATCCGGGGATCCCGTCGGTCCGGCGGGACCAGCGGCAGACCCGAAGCGGCGGCCATTTCGATCACGGCCGTTTGTCCATCACCCAGGATGCCCCAGCAGGCGTCGACCGCCTCGCCCAACGGCCCCCGGACCCGTTCTTGCCTCATCTGGCCGCCGGTGGCGGTCACCAGCGCCTCCACCGTTCCCTCGCCACCGTCGGCGATCGGGATCTTGCGCACTTCCGCCTGCGGAAACACCCGCAGCACTCCCCGTTCCATTGCCGCCGCCACGTCGACAGCCGACACGCTCCCCTTGTACGAATCCGGCGCCACTACCACATGCATGCAGAACCCTCCATTTGTATTGAACTTAAAAAAGTCTGCAGATTGATTTGTTCCGGCTATATGGATTCGCCATGGCCACGCCGAATGCCTGCAACCCGTGAAACTTTCTGGGTGAAGTGATCATTTTCTACGCGGCAACTGCTCAGATTTCGCATGATTCGTTGAATATTTGCGACGAAAGATTCAAGCCACAGGCTCCGATCAACGGCATTGCTATATATTGCGTTTATATTTTTTGTCGACCATATGTTGTGTTAATACGTTGCTACGTGCGTGGCATGCCTAAAAAAATTTCATTAACCACATAATTTAGTGGCTTTCCTGCTGCTAAAAGTTTTACATTTTCAATCAACATTGGAATAATCGCATCGGCAATATCTGTTACGCCCCCGCCTACATGCGGAGTAACAATGATATTGGAATTTGCCAGCAACGGATCATCTTTCTCTAGCGGTTCACGCTCCAAGCAATCCAAGCCGGCCCCTGCCAATTTACCGCTATTCACAGCATCCAGCAAAGCAGCATCATCTACAATGCCACCGCGTGCTGTGTTAATGAGAATAGCGCCATCTTTCATGATGGTCAAACGTCTAGCGTCAAGCAAATGTTTAGTGGAATCTATAAGTGGAATATGTAGAGTTACAACATCCGAAGTACGAAGTAACTGATCCAAATCAACATATTCCATCTGATGCTCCTTCTCCACTTCCGATTTGAGACGGAACGCATCATAATACTGCACTTTAGCCCCAAAAGGCCGAACCTTCTGAGCTACCTGGCGTCCAATATTACCGCCGCCGATAACACCTACTAATTTATTATTCAAGGTAAAGCTTTGATCTAGAAAGATATTTTTGCTCCACACGCCATTATGCAGACTGCGGTCATGACATATAAGCTTGCGGCCAACGGCCAACATCAGCAGCACTGCCAGTTCACTAACCGCGTAAGCGTTAGCGCCAGGCGTATTGCACACTGCAATGCCCTTTTTCCCGGCAGTTTCAATATCTACAGAATCAAAACCTGCGCCCCAACGCATAATCAGCTTCAAACGAGGAGTAAAACGCTCAATTACCGATTTGGGCATTTGCAATACGCGCAGAATAACCGCATCCACATCACTTATAGTGTCAAAGGTTTCCTGAGTGGCGGCTTCAATCAACTCTATATTTGTTCCTGCTAACGACTTTTGTATTCGCAAAAAAGCGCCTGTCGGATACGGACCAGCTAAAACCACCTTCATCATGCTTCCTCCTCTCATGCCTTGACCAGCCGAGCCGCTACACTACGCATCAAGTCTTGTGAAGGTTCCTTTCGGTTTTCCACAGAAACTTCCGCAATCAACTGATACAGGTTTACGCCGGTTTCCTGCGCTACCTGGCGAAACAATTTACCAAAGCTGGAATGGGCGCCGCTAATACCCAGCATCAAATCCAAAGGCATGATAGGATTACGATAATCGTGCTGTTCACGCATAGCGGGTTCCAGTTTCTTATCAATGAAATCTAACATCGTATACAAATCGACATGCTTTAATTCTCCATATTTCTGCATCAAGGCTACGGCCGCTTCAGTCGGCAGATTTCCGGCACTGCGGGCCATCCCCATCAGTCCGCAATCTAGGACAGCAGCGCCGTTGTTATATGCAGCCAAAGCATTGCCGGCGGACAACGCCAGATTGTTGTGACAATGAAAGGCCACTGGAATCTTAGATTTTTTTACAATGGCTTCCGTCATCTTAGCCACATCTTCCGGCAACATGCAACCAGCAGAGTCCATGATGGTAAATTCGTCCAATCCAATATCTTCCAACATTTTTGCTGTTTCAGCAATTGCGTCTGGCTCCAGAAGGTAAGCCTTCATGGCGGCGAAAAAGGCTTTCATTCCATTTGCCTTAATCGCTTTGATCGGCTCTATCGCTAAATTGCACTCATCAGCATCAACACCTACGCGCAAAAAGGACAAACCTCTCTCCGCAGCCAGCTTCACATATTTTTCGCTATACCGTTTAGCGTTTAAGAACATGCCGATTTGAGATTTTTGCAGATAGGGATTGGCCAGCTCAAGATACTTCTCGTCAGTCTCCGCCTTGGTAAAGCCAGCTATTTCATATGCGCCAATACCGCCAGCATTGCCCATTTCAATATAATCCACACCACTCATGGTTAACCCTTCGAGCATCATAATTGTCAGTTCAGCATTAAACCCCTTCCCAACAACATTCGCGCCATCTCTCAAAGTGCAATCCATTAACTTCAACACAATCTTGATCCTCCGTTCATAACTCAGCTTTAATCGTTTGTATTTTTAAAATATTTGACATTTGTTTGTAGTTCATAGTACCATGAGGAACACAACTAAACAAACTGTTGTTTTTCTGATATTCAACAATATTTTTATTGTGGAGGTTGAGATGCACATTCAAGGTTTTGAATACTTTCTCGTAGCCGCCGAAGAGCTAAACATCACTAAGGCTGCAGCCAAGCTTTACATCAGCCAACAATATCTCAGCGCTCATATTCATCGTCTGGAGGAACAATATGGTGTTGAATTGTTCCAACGCAGGCCGACTTTACAGTTGACATTGGCCGGCAAGGCAATGGTATTTTATGCCTGGCAAATGTTAAATGCTGAAAATGCCATGAAAGCAAAGTTTGCCGATCTAGCAGAAAACTGCGCTGGTCACTTAAAACTCGGTATGTCCCGGCAGCGTACCCAAGTCTTCTTCGGTAACATTTGGGATGAATACCAGCCCCAACATCCCAACATCTCAATTACGCTGGAAGAAAACAACACCGAAAGCTTATTGCAGCAACTACGAGCCAATAAATTGGATGTGTGTGTATGCGTTAACGTCCCGCCCACCCACGACTTAGAAATTATTCCAATGGTTACCGAACAACTCTGCTGTTCGGTAAGTACCGCTTTGCTCCAGGCTTATCATCCTGAAACCTGGGAAATTGACCGAGCCAGATTTCAAAAAGAAGGTGTAGATTTATTATCCATTCAGGATTTGCCTTTCTATTTGCTTCCCCCCCAAAATCGTATCCGCGTCAACCTGGATCATCTCTTTTCCGTCAACAATATGTATCCTCATGCAACTTTAGAAACCAACAATCAAGAATTAATGCTTAGATTGGCTGACGATGGCGTGGGGATCATTTCACCCATGTACTTATACCAGTATTGGCAAAACAACACCGTCTCCTCCACGCCTCCACAAGTATTTCCAGTCAAAAATGACATTTCAACTAACAACATCAGCTTAGTTTGCCGTAAAGGTCAACCTTTGCCCAAATACGTTGAAGATCTAAAATTGGTAATCCGAGCTGAAATGAACCGTTATCGTTCCATTGTGAATAAGATGAATGCTTTCGAATTGATTATCTAGTAACAAAAAATCCGGTTGCCAGAATAGAACCGGATTTTTATCTGTCCTTTATATCGCAAAACGCTCTTCCAGTTTCTTTTGGCATTCACCCAGCAAAATTACCCACTTGCTTCGCATCAACCTTGAGCTCTGGGAGCACTGCTTTCAGCAGTCAAAATATCGCTAAACTTATGGCTTGACTGCCAGAAAAATTTCCTGGCGATAATATAAAATGCAATCCAAAGCACAGCGCTAATCCCAACAATGCTCCAAGGAGAGAGTGCAACGGAAAGTGCCGGCATAAACATAATATAAGGCAGCGACCACGGATAGCAAAGTGCCGCTGAAGAAGCTGCCGATTCCTGGCCTGTCGTTTCAAACTGAGGATCCACAACGCGTAAAAGCATCAGGCCCGTGGCTAAAACGCCACTTTCCAGTCCATAGCTTCCCATAGCCCGTTCGAACCAGTCCACGTCAAACAATTTCCAGGCAAAATAGAAATTAGCCATCAGATTAAAAATAATTATTGCACCAATAGTTACCACTAGCGGTACAAAATACAATGCAAATATTTTTACTGATATGGTTGCAATGGCCGAACAAACTAAAAAGTCCAAAGCCACACCTGCAATACGGTTAATGGTAGGTCTATCAATATAACCGCTCATATTGAATTTTTTCAGTATATACGACAGCAGGGCGCCAGATACCATTGCGCAAGCAAACAAAGGTATTTCTTTTAAGAGTGGATGTACCCAGATAAGGCTCTTGGAAAGTATGCTGGCCATACCTAATATTATACCGACAAAGGATAACTGGCATGCAAGCGGATCCAATGCGTCATTATAAGTTACACCTTTGCCTATAGCCACCCGTTTTTCAGCCGGTACAATACCCTCACGAATATCCGCAGGAATATCCTGCGGTTTAGAAACCTTTTTGGCATACCCGCGCCGCACGCCAATATTAATAATCAACATACCGATTATAATGCCTGACAGTAGCCCGGCCGTAGCCATCGTGTTGGCTACGGCCACACCATCCGCCCAACCAGCATTCGCCAGAGCAACACCGGCAGCATTAGCCGTGCCATGTCCACCGTGAAATCCGTACACAGGAGTTAACCCAAACGCCAAAGGAAGTTTCGGAAAGAATGGCATCATCAACATCGTCACGCCAAGCCCTACAAGTACTTGGGTCTGATGAATCAATCCCCCATGCGTAACCGCCGACAGCGCAACTTTGCCGAAATTATTGGAAGAGCTGGCGCCAAAGAATGAAAGGCCTAAAACTACATTAACCAAAATTCCCGGCCATTGCGAAATAGTTTTCCCAATGGGCAACGAAAACGGTGTAAACCACCCTAGAACCTGCGGTCCCAGGCACAAACCTACAATGCCGGCGATCAGTGAAGCGGGGATATACAAGTTTTGGATGAACCTAACCTTTTTACGTAATGCTAGGCCAATAAGCATTAACAAACTCAAAACCGCTAAATCACTAAAAACAACAGCTATAGTATTCATGTTTTCCTCCCCAATTTTAAAAATCGAATTGCCTAAAAACCACTTTCCCGCCCAATACCGTACACTGAGGTAAGAATAATTTATGTAAAATTACACTACTGCCTAACCGGTCCGTCATGGGCGAAGCGGCCTCTACGAGCTTAAATATTGCCAGATCCGCACACGCGCCTGCTTGTAAAGTACCCAATTTACCTTTTTGGTTAAGTATTTCCGCCGGACGTTCGGTAACAGCTCGAACCACCTCCATAATTGGCATTCCAAGCTCCAAGTATTTAGCCATTACTCGTGGCAAGCCAAAAACACCCTGCCTAAAACAACTTCCCTGAACAAGGTCCGTACTAATAGTGTCAGGATAAAATTTTTCTGCCAAGGCTTCCCTGATTACTGGATACAGATAATGAACGCGGGCATCGGCTGAATCAAAAATCACCCCCCGTTTACGTGCTGCCAATACTTCAGGACAAATTTTCCCATCTTCGTTTAGAATGCTATAGCCACGTTGCTGAAAGGTATGAGCATATATGTCATCTTTACGAAAAAGATTAATAAAATCAGGTACAGGAACGGGTGGATTGGTAGTATGAACCGCAATTCTAGTGCCAATTTTCTCTGAAACAGCTATCGCATTTTCCAAGGGCTTTAGTCCTAAATCACCTACCAACTCTTTGCTAATTCTTACTTTAATGCCGCACAAAACATTTCCATAACAGGCAAAAAGGCGTTGCATAGCATTTATATTAGTAAAAGTGGGACCCAAATTTTCAGGATAAGTACTGGTAATCAGACCTTGTGTCGACAAATTTAAAGTAGCAAAAATATGAACTTTGCTTCTCGCAATAATAGCATCATAAAAGAGCTCAAAGTTTCCGGAGCCAGCACTTCCTTGATCAATGCCTGCTGTCACTCCCATTGGCAACAATGTCGTATCCGGATCAATGCCATTTTCCGTTCCTTTATAAAACATATGCATATGGCAATCTATTAGGCCCGGTGTTACAACACAACCTCTAGCATCAATCACCTCAGCGGATTCCGGCTCCCTACCCTCTTCACAAATGCCAACAAAGTTACCGTTATCTATCAGAACGCTAGCCACTGTTTGGGTTCCCGAAGCTGGATCTACTACCAACCCCCCACGAATTACAAGACTTACGGACATATGCTTCAACTCCTTTTCCAAAACGCGAACTTGAATCGCAAGATGATTTTTAAATATTTTGCATTTTTATTGTTTTTTATCATATCATAGTCAAAACAACAAGAAAAACAGCTAATCCCTCTGAAATCCACAATATTTTTATTGTTGATTTGGTTAAAACTAGAGAATTGTGTACGGCATTCCCCCAATGCAACCGATTATGTCACCCCAATAGCGGCATTGTATCGATTCTTCTTCATAAAAAAGGCCTCCCGTATCAGGGAGGTCATGAAAATATTAAATTTTTCCAGACATCAACCGCATTTCCTTTGATGCCATAACTAGAGATACCTTTAAAAGATAGCTTGTCCAGCCCCAGATTGAATTGGCTCACGGCGCAGCTGTCCTGCCCCGGATTTTTAGGCTGAAATTTTTAGTTCGACTGCAACAAGCGACGAATTGAATCAAACACTATTTATAGCACCTTGTTTGTCTCAGCATTATGAGCGAGCCGTCTACAGCCGAAACTTGCTGACCGCCTCGATCAGTTCTTCCGCCATCTTGGCCAAGGCCTGGCTAGAGGCGGCGATTTCCTGCATGGTGGCCGACTGTTCCTGCGTGGCGGCGGATACGGTCTGGGTCTGACTCGAAGTTTCCTTGCTGACCGCGTCGATATCCTGAACCGCCTGCACGATCTGTTGGCTGCCGCCGGCCAGTTCCTGAATCGAGCCGGATATCTCGCCGATCTGGCGGGAAACGGCGTTGACCGCGCCAAAGATATCCTGGAACGCCTGGCCGGCATGTGTCACCACTTCCGCACCGGTTCGGACTTCCCGGGTTCCTTCGTGCATCGCCGCCACCGCCTGGTCGGTGTCCTGCCGAATTTCGCCGATCAGGTCGGCTATTTGCTTCGCCGCTTCCTGCGACTGTTCCGCCAGCTTGCGGACTTCTTCGGCGACCACGGCGAAACCGCGCCCTTGCTCACCAGCCCGGGCCGCTTCAATGGCCGCGTTCAAGGCCAGCAAGTTGGTCTGACCGGCAATACCGGCGATCACTTCCACAATATGACCGATTTCTTTGGATCGTTCTCCCAGTTTGGCGACGACTTCAGCCGATTTGACCACGGTCTTTTCAATAACATCCATCTGCCCGATCGATTTTTCGATGGATTGACTGCCCGTTGCCGCTATTTCGGCGGAGTTCGCGGAAGCTGCCGCGACAGCCTTGGCGTTGTCGGCGATTTGCCGAATCCCGGCCGACATTTGCTCCACTGTGGCCGCCGTATGTTCCACCGCCTTCTGCTGTTTTTCCGCGCCGGCCGCGACTTCGGTGATGACCTGGGCGATTTGCGTCGCCGCCTGGGCGGACTGTTCCGCGCTGGCGTTGAGTTCCTCGGCGGATGCGGCGACCTGATCTGTGGAACCGCCAACTTTTCGGATAAGATTCCGCAAGTTTTCCGCCATCTGCTCAAAAGCACTGCCTAATCGGCCAATTTCATCATTCGACTGGATATCCAACTGGTTGGCGGAAATGTCGCCGGCGGCAATCCGCGCCGCCGCGGTTTCGATCTGTCGGATCGGCCGGGCGATCCGGCGGGCGAACAGGATCACCACCATCGAGGCAAGTACCAGGACCACCGCAATGGTGGCCAGCGAAATCACAGTCAGCGACGACAATACTTCCGTGATTTCCGCCACTGGCGCGGTCAACGCCAACGACCAGCGGGAGTTGGGAACGGGCGCAAACGCCACCATTTTGTCGGTTCCATTATAACTATACCGGGTCAAGCCGTGTTCGCCCTTCACCATTTTTTCCGTGGTTTGCTTCAGTTCCCGGGGCGCATTGGGGTTCTGCAAAATGTTGTCCTTCATCACCATGGCCCGGTCCGGATGCACGATCGTCAGGCCGTCACTCTGAACCATGTAGGCGTAGCCGCTTTTACCGATCTTGATATTTAAGACCTTGCGGGATAATTCTTCCATACTGATCGCCCCAAAAAGTACGCCGGCGTTTTTTCCTGCCGTCTTCACCGGAACCGCATGCTTAGCCCAGCCTCCTTGCTTTTGTTGTTTCCGTGTCGATAAGAATTCAATAATTATGCACACAGAAAAACGGGACCCCGGCCGGAGCCCCGCAGTCTTCAAAAAATCGCTCTGCAAGCATTCCGAGTCTGTCAGTTCGCCGCCTTCGCTTCCAGCTCCGCCAGCGAGCCTTGGCCCATGCGCCGTACAGGTTGTTGTAGCGTTCTTCCGGCAAATTCCGGCGTTCGCGCAATGCGGCGCAAACATCCCGATGGTACAGCTCAATGGAAGTATCCGACCACGTTTCCAGTTCGCAGGCGGCATATTTTTCGAACAGTGCCGCATCGTCGGCCTGCCGCCGGATCATTTGGGGATAGCGGTCATGCAGTTCTTCCATCCAGCGCACTTCCGCAGCCACGATTTCACCAATCCGCGGATTGTTTTTGATGGGGGGTATCAGGTTATCGATCCGGGCATACTTTTCCGTCAGCACATTCCGGCCCGTCTGCCGGGCCGCCTGCAAATCAGCCAACCAGGACGCCAGCGTATCATCGGCCAATACGGAGTAGGTCATCCAGCGCATCAGGCGAAATGGCCTGATCCGGTCCTCCGGCATCGGTTCGCCGATATTCAGGCTTCGGAACATAGCCGTTTCCAGGTCGATAATGTCCCGCAAAATCTGCTCGCGCATGAACCTATCCAACCTTTCAGTGCGCGGCGGTTTGCGCGCGTTGTTCCACTTCGGCCAGTGAAGCGAAGCCGAGGCTTTTGTACAGGTATTCGTAACGCTCTTCGACCAGATTCCGGCCAGCTTCAACGGCCGACTCCACATCCCGGAAATATAGCTCCAGGGTCTGGTCCGAATACGTCTCCAGCTCGCCGAGCGCGTACACTTCGAACCGTCCGTCGCAGCGAACGGCCAGCGGGAATCGTTCATGCAGGTCGCGCAGCCAGAAACTCTCCAACGCCACGATGCTCTTGATCAGCGGATTCCGGTTGATCGGCGGGATCAGGTTATCCATCCGGGCGTATTTTTCCGTGATCAAATTGCGTCCCTGGGTCACCGCCGATTGCAGATCCCGCAAGTAGGATTCCAGAGTGTCCGTCGACAACGCGGAATGGCTCATCCGGCGCATGGTCCGGAAGGTTTCCGGCATCTGCTGGCACGCCGCCGGCTCCGCCGCCTTCACCCGCGAAAACATGGCCAGTTCGATGTTGACAATCCGCCCGATCAATTCTTCCTTATCCGCCAATGCAGTCATCATCATGTTTCCTCCCGTCTCGTTCCGTCGCAGCTCCGGCAGATTCGTCCAGCAACCTCGCCAATGTTTCGACAATTATCTCCGCCAGCCGCCGGGAGCATTGCGCTGTCGGGTGAATCCCGTCGCTACCCGTCGCGGCCTCGCCCAGCTCCGCAAACATCGCCTGGGCGTCAACCAGGGCCAGGCGGGGATTCGGCGTCAACTGCGCCAACCGCCGGTTATACCGTTCGGTCCGTTCCCATGCTCCCGGATGCTGCCGGTATTGGCGGTCATGACAGCGAGGAATATTGACGACAATGACCCGGCACGTCGGCTGCGACAGGCAAAAGGCCACGAATCGTTCCATGTTCTGCGTAAACTCGCTTTCGTCAACCCAAGGATCCTTGCCGGCCAGTTCCGCCAGTGTCGGCGGAATCGAGCGGCCGGCGGCCGGCCACAGGTCAGCCATTCCCAGTTGCAGGACCACGGCATCGGGTTGCAAAAAACAAACATCGTTAGCCGCTCCCCGCAACAAATGCAGCGAAGTATGGGCATGTTGGCAAGCATTCACCAGCAAAACATCCTCGTCGGCGAACCGCCGTAGCGCCAATTTACGTACCCATTCCGGATAGGTATCCTCATAATAGAGTTCCACTTCCGCCATATGTTTTGCAAACCGCGGCAGGCCAATGCTGTCGCCGATCACCAGAATTTTCACCGTTGCACCTGCTCACATCTCGACCCGGGCAATCCGCTTTCATAGTCCGGCGCAACCAGGCATCGCTCCCCACGGAACACCCAGTCCCGCCGGTATTGGCCATGCCATTCTGTCTGACGCCGTTATTTCAGCGCATTTCACGCCGAAATCCATGAAAGGATCACTGCTGTCATCGGTAAATCCACACACTCTCATTCCGCATCATAGTCTTGACCGGAGCCGGAGCATGAGAAAAGCGGAGGTTAAGCGAAGCGTCGAAGCGTTCTCATCTCCGGCTCCCGCTCTGGACTCTTTTTTTGAGTTTTTCTAAAACGGCGTGTCCGACCCCGTATAACAAATCAGCCCCTGCGCCTGAATGAGCTTCTGGATATGCTCCATCTGCTCCGGCTCCGGCGATTCCTGTTCACGGTAGGGGTAAACCATGCCGCACTGTTTCCACTTCGAATCGCCCAGGCGGTGGAACGGCAACACATTGATTTCGGACAAACCGGCGTCTTTCACAAACTTCGCCGTCGCCACGATATTTTCGTCGTTATCGTTATAACCGGGAATAATCGGGATGCGAATGATCAGGCGGCCCGGCCATGAATCCTGGGCCAGCGCCTTGACGTTTTTAAGGATCTGTTCATTGGAAACACCGGTTTGTTCCTGGTGTTTCGCCGCGTCCATGTGTTTGATGTCCACAAAGGCGAAATTGACGTATTGCAGAACAGACAAGAACTGTTCCTGCGGGAAACAGGCGCTCGTTTCGATCGCCGTATGGATATAGGCTTCCTGACAGCGTTTCAGCAACGCCCGCGTAAAATCTTTCTGGGCCACGGCATCGCCGCCGCTCAGGGTAACGCCGCCGGTATGGCCCCAATAGTGGCGATCCCGCTCGAATATTTTCATCAATGCGGGGATGGTATACCATTTGCCGCATAGAACCATGGCCTCTTTCAGGCAGGCCTGCGTACACTCGAATGTTTCGCAGGTCTTGCATTTTTCCCAGTCGATCTCCAGCGGTCCTTTGCCGTCCGCACCGGCACTGACGGCCTGGTACGGGCAGCGTTTGACGCAGCGGATGCAACCTTCCTTGTCATGCACGCATTTTGTCATCCGATACATCATGCGCTGCTTGGCCTGCCAACCTTCCGGATTGGCGCACCACTCGCAGCGTAGCGGACAACCCATAAAAAAAACGGTAGTTCTGCACCCCGGCCCATCGTGTACGGAATAACTCTGAATATCAAAAATCAGACCTTTTAGCTCATCCAAGACTTTCCCTCCCACCGCTGCTATGCCAGGGAGAGGAACGACGGCATGGTAGCGCCGCACGTTCCCTCTCCCCCATCACTGTTGCAAAATTGCTGATTGGTTAATTCCGGTCAGTCGTCGCCGGAGACCGGTTTACTGAGATCCAACGCCGCTTCCTTCGCCGTCGCCTGCAGCGGCAGCAGGAATGCCACGATGGCCGACAGGGCGAACGCGCCCATGGCGAACTGGATCGAAGCCGTGAAATTACCGGAGGTATCGGCCAGATAGCCACCCATGAAGCTGCCCAGGGCGGGACCGATCCCCATGACGATCAATGTAGCCGTCCCCCAGATTTTTCCCAGGCTGACCCGACCGTACACCGCGCCGGCGTAACCGACCACCCCGCCCGGTTCAATGGCCCAGTAAACGGCGAACAGGATACATACGACCACGCCGAGCAGGAAGGATTTTGCGTTCATCATCAGCAGCAGGACGCAGGCGACCAAGCCGACCAGCGGCGCCGCCACCAACATGATTTTCCGGCCTTTCACTTCATTGCCGATGGAGGTGACAACCTTGTCGGCAACAACGCCCATCAGCGGCATCGTGAAGATACCGGCGACGCCGATGGCCACATACAGGTTCGTGGCGGTATCCAGCGGCATCTGCAGATCTTTTGTCCAGTAACGGACGACCTGCGTCCAGATCAGGAATTCGGCGACCATACTGGTCAGGAATGCAATGACTGCACCCCAGATGGCGGCAGTGCCGAAGGCTTCGCCGACACTCCAGATATGCTCTTTCTTGGCGGCGGTTCCCGGCGCCGCCGGCATGGAGCCGAAGGGCTGAATTCCGTATTGTTCGGGATTTTTCTTCGCCAGCGCCGAAGCAATCAGCAACATGACCAACATAATCCAGGCAAGGTAATTCATGGCATCACGCCATTGCGCCGCATTCTGCACCAGCAAAGGCTTGACGCCCAGGCTCAGAAGCACTTGCGCCATCGGTGCACCGGCAAAGGCGATGCCCCACATTTTGGCGTAGTATTTGCCGATGAACCATTTGCGGACGGAGATGGTCGACGACACCCACAGCATGCCGGTGCCGATCCCGGCGCAGATTGCATAACAGGCATAGTAGGCGTAGAGAGTTTCCACCCGGCTGGTCAGATAAAAGCCGAGCATCCCGAACACCGCCGCAATCGCGTAAACCGGCTTGGTTCCCCACTTATCAAGAATCATACCACTGAAAAAGGCGGTGATGGCGTAAATGGTCATCATCAGGGAATAGCCCAGGGATACTTGCGCTCCCGTCCATTTCATGGTCTGCGCCATGGGTCCGGACAGAACCGCGAACGTGGCCCGGTAGCCGAACAGGCAGAACACGGCCAGCCAGGCGGCGGCAATTACACTGTAGGACATACGCTTGGCGTTGTTTTCGTCCATGATGTCCCCTCCTATTTAAATCATATTTGCCGAAAATTATTATTTATTTGCTCTTCCATTCAAAAAGGGTGCAAAAACCTTGCACCCTTTTTGAATCGGTAGGGGTCTATTTGGTCTGGAACATTTCGCAGTTAACCGCTTTCATTTCGCCATAGGCCCAGTATTCATCCTTGAAGCCACCGCACTGGCCGATTCCCTTTTCATCGGGGCAGCCGAATTTGGAGCAGCCTTTGCATTTGGCGACTTGGGCGAATTTCGGGCAAACCGGAGTATCGATCACGACATTGGCTTTCAGCATTCTGCAGTAGCCTTTTGCCACGTCGATCGGAATGAAATTCTGGCAATCGCTGTGATTCACATTGTTCTTCATCGCATTACACCCCTTCGTACTCAGTTCTGGAAATAACTTCGTCTTGAATCGGTTTGCCGATTTCCACCCAATATTGGGTGAATCCGGCCACGCGGACCATCAGATCACGATATTCGTCCGGGTTGGCCTGCGCTTCGACCAAAACCTTGGAGTCGACGATGTTGTACTGGATGTGGTAGCCGCCACGCCGCATATAGGCCCGGGTCAGGTCGAGCAGTTTCTTGGCGCCTTCGACGCCTTTGACCGCATTCGGATGAACTTTCAGGTTCATCTGCGAGTTCTGGGATTGGGAATGATCCCAGCAGGTCGCGGATTCGAACAGAGCGAACGGACCGTTGCGGTCGGTGCCGGGATAGGCCGACATCGAGCCGTCGGCGTAGGTAGTGCCGGACAGGCGGCCGTCGGCAGTGGCCAGAGTGGCAGCACCTTGCGCGCCATGGGTGGAAACGGAAATCTGGCAGCTGTACATCGGTTTGCCGAACAGGGATTCGGCGCCGTGGCACATTTCGCAGAACCATTCTTCATATTCGCGCAGGATCGAGTCGGCATATTCGTCGTCGTTGCCATATTTCGGCGCTTTCAGGCAGTCGCTGTGGATTTCGTCGTAGGTATCGCTTTCGTCGCGTTTTTCCTGCGCCGCCAGCGAGAAGCTGCCGATTTCCGCCGCATTTTTGAAACCGAAATTGTTCTTGATGGCATCCCGCATTTGCTCCAGCGTGTATTTTTTCTCGTCGTAGACCAGCTTCTTCATCGCCGCCAGGGCGTTGACCATCGTGATCTGGCCGCAGCTTTCCACATTGAATGTGGCATTGTAGCGATAGCCCATGTTGCCGATATGCTGGCCCTTTTCCAGGCAATCCGGCTTCAGCAGGGAGTTGAAGAGAGCCATGTTCTGCTTGCGCCAGATGTCGTGCTGCAGGTTGTTGGTGGTCGCCAGGCAGTCCACGATGATTTCATAGTAGTGTTTGTAAACTTCCCACATTTCCTCATAGGTTTCGAGTTTCTTGTTGTGGGCCGGCACGACCTGTTTTTTAGTCCGCTGGTCATAGCCATTGAATAGTACCAACTCGAGAACCTTGGGATTGGCGATGAAGTGGACGCCGACGCTGGTCGGAGTGCCGGAACCGCCGGGAATCCAGTATTTCTTGCCGTTCAGGGTCAGTTCTTTCCAGGAACCGGGCGACGTTTCGAGGCAGCCGCCGATAGCCACGGCGCGGGATTCTTCCAGGTTCATCCCTTCGGCGCCATACTGTTTCATCATGAACTCCATCGCGCCGCGATTGTTCATCCAGGCCGGATAGCCGGTCCCGGTCTTGTCGCATTCGATGCATTTCAGGAGGAATTCCTCCGGCAGTTTTTCGTCATACAGCACGGACAGGGTCGGCTGCGGCGTCGGGCACTTGATGCCGGCTTCGACGATCAGCATTTCCAGACGGTTGGCGGCCGATTGGCCATTCCGTTGCAATCCGCCCATTGTCAGGTTGTTGAAGGTATTGCCGGACAGCACGCCGCCGACAACGCCCATGGAGGCGAAGCAGTCGATGCAGGTCATCTTGACCCGGTGGCATTCCAGCAGTTCGGTGACTTCCTCTTCCGTGGTGCGGCCGGCGGCAATGTCCTGCTCGAACCAGGGCCAGAGCACCTGGCCGACACGGCCGGGGGACATGCCGGAAATCGCGTCTTCGTTGACCACGCCGATGTGGATCATGTAGATCATTTGCAGCGCTTCGCGGAAGGTACGCGGTTGTTTGTGGGCGATCCACTCCATGGTGTCCGCCATTTCTTCGTATTCGCGTTTCTGGGCGGGATCGGTCTCCGTGGCTGCCAGACGTTTCGCTTCCTTGGCATAGTTCAGGTGCCAGGCCTGGATGCCTTCCAGTACCAGGCGCGCCGCTTCGTAGAAATACAGGCGGCCCGTGCCGGTGATGCCGTCGCCGTCGGCCCGGCCGGCAACCCGATCCTTGCCTTTTTTGGCCATTTCGATCAGGCCGTCATAGCCATATTGCAGCGGGAAGTAGTAGTTGATGACTTCACGGCCCTGCGGCAGGGTGTAGCCGGAGTCGAACATGCAGATGACGCTGCGCATGACTTCTTCTTTGATCTGATATTCCGGAACCATCTGCTCGTATTTGTGGCCCAGATCATCAACGGATTTATTCACCCAGGCTTTGGCCAGTTTCAGCAGCGCGGGAACTTCTTCCGCCCGAATGCCGAATTTCCCGGCGATCGATACGACGTTGCCGACGCTCTTGGTCACGTTGCCGCCGCCGGCGCCAAACTTGCTGACTTCGTCGGCGCTGGCGCCGCCTTTGGCCAAAGCTGCCTGGTACAGTTCATCTTCCTTGGCCATGAAGAAACCTTCGGACAGCCAGGGCATCGGGAATGAACCGCGATAGTAGGCCGCTTTGCCGCCGATCAGTTTCTCGCCGGGCCAGATCGTGGTGGAAATATGGGAGAAAGCATGGTTCAGAGCCATGGCCCGCCGCACTTCGGGAACCTCATACTCCATCTCCTGATATTTCCGGGTGTACCAGTACGGGAACTCCACGTTGACCGAAGATAATGTTCCGAGGTATAAGTCCATCAATTTTTTGGTCCGGGGAAACGGCTCCTTGTGTACCTCACGGTCCACCAAGTTTTCCGGCGCGTCCCCGCCGTACTGCAGATTGAGGGACATGCCTTTTTCCGCCAGAATGTCGACCAACTTCTTAGCCATGTACAATCCTCCTCGTATTTTCTGACTATGCATCGAATCTGGAAGGCGTATCGTCTGCGTACCCGCCTCCGTATGCACAACTTCATTCTACTTTCGGGCGACATTCGCCGCCATTGACCGCGAGTCGGATTATCGGCCGATTTATTCGGCGTAAACTTTCTGAAAGTTGTAGAAAAGTATGAGTTCGGCTATTCAAGGGCAATTTAGGTCGTAAAGGTCTTATTCTTTACAGCCAAAACGGGGTCGGCTTTTTCGCCGAGCAAAAAAAAAAATCGCTGCCCGACCATGATAGCCGTCAGCAGCGACTGAACGCATTGAACAATATTTACGCAACCGTCTTGGGTTACCGGCCGTACTGCATGGCCTGGATGAAAGTCTCATCCTTGCGCAGTTGCAACAAGGCCTCCACGGTTTTGGCATCCCACTCGCCCGTTCGGGCCTCATCCCGCAAAATGGACAGGCATTCATCCTTGTCCGCATGGTTTTGTCGCAATTCCAGAAAGCGGTTGACAGTATTCATGATCCGCAATTCCGGCAACACATCCTGCTCGGCCGCCGCGTCCCGAGGAAAGTCCGGGCTGTTCACCTTCGTATGATGCCAACGGACAAACAGGGTCAACCATTCCCCCATTTTCAACGGCCGCACGATGTCTTCCCCCACGACTACATGATCCGGGTCCGTCAACGGCCGGATGACCGCGCCGATTTCGCACAAGCAGGCCGCCGCCACGAGCCGGTCCAGCTGCGTTTCCAACAAGCCCAACAACCGCCCGACTTTCTCGCAAAGCTGACTCCGCTGAATGGCCTGCTGATAAAGCAGCTCGTCTTTGGCCCGCATCAGGACCAGAAAGGCATTGCACAAGGGCCGTCGGGATTCCATGCTGTCAAATACCTGCTTGCGTTGCAGGCAGGACGAAATCACATACTTTAACTCGTTGTAATTCGGCGGTTTGGAGATGAAACTGCTGGCGCCGACCTTGAATCCGCGGATCCTGTCTTCTACATCGTTGAGCGCCGTCAGCATGATGACCGGAATATATTCCGTCTTCGGATTGCGTTTCAGTTCGCGGCAGACCTCGAACCCGTTCATTCCCGGCAGCATCACATCCAGCAGGATCAGATGTGGTGGCGTGCTCCGCGCATACTCCAGCGCATCCATCCCTTGGAACACCTTGTCGACCTCATAACCCCAGGAGGAGATTACGTCCCGCATCAATTCACAATTTTGCTCGTTGTCGTCCACGATCAGGATTTTAGCCAATGTTCTAGTCCTTCCCTATGCTTTCGGAATCCGCATCGCCGCCCCCCGGCAGCGGCAAGGTAAACACCACTTCCGTGCCGATGCCTTCCTTGCTGATCAGAAAGATTTGACCGCCATGCATCTCCACCAATTTTTTGGTGAGCGGCAAACCCAGCCCGGTTCCTTCGTAAAGCCGCTGATACGAATTGTCAACCTGCTCGAATTCCACGAACACCCGCTCCTGATCCTCGTCCCGGATGCCGATCCCGTTGTCGCGGATACGGAACTGAGCGAAATGCTCCTGTCGGAAGGCCTCGACTTCAACCTTGCCATTATCCGGGGTAAACTTGACGGCATTGGACAAAAGATTGTACAGAATCTGCTTGACCTTGACCGCATCCGCCCGGACTATGAAATCCGGCGGTTCCATCCGCACACTGAGCTCAATGTTTTTGCGGCTGGCGATGCTGCGGACCACGGCGCAACTGTTCTCGATGATCTCCGCGATATAAAAATCATTCAGCGTCAGATTCATCTTGCCGGCTTCGATTTTGCAAATGTCGAGGATGTCGTTAATGAGTTGCAACAAATGGTTGCCATTATTCAGCGCATTTTGAATATGCTTCTCCTGTTTTTCCGTCAGCGGCCCGAATACCCGGCCGATCAACGCCTCCGCGCTGCTAATGATGGCCGACAATGGCGTCCGGAGTTCGTGACTCATATTGGCCAAAAACTGCGATTTGACGCCGTTGGCTTTTTTCAGCGCCTCGACCGCCTGGACCAGCTCCAACGTCCGGGCAACGACTTTGCCCTCCAATTCGTCATTCATTTCCTGCAGCTGCCGGGATAAGGCCACCTGCTTCTGATGTTCCTGCCGAAGCCGTTCCAGATATTCTTCGTTCGTTTTTTCGCTGGCCTCCAGCGAAGCCGCCATTTTTTGAAAAGTAGTCAGCAAAATGCCGGTTTCACTGTGAGGATTCTCGACCCACTCCGGTTGCAACACCAGATTGCGTTCGCCCTGCGCCAATTTTTCGGCGAATCGGGTGGCCGCCATGATTGGCTCGGTAATCACTCCGGCAAAATAACGGCCGATGATCAGCATCACGGTCAGGCCCAGGATCGTCACCGCCACAATCAGATATTGATTGGTCGACAGAATGACAGCAAATTTTTCCTCGGGAATGCCGACCCCCAAGGCGGCGGTGACTTCCCCTTTGTGATTGATGATCGGCTCGTCCAAAAACACGTGAACCTCATCATTGAAGTCGACCCGGCCAAAAAAGTATTGTTTGGGGCCGTCCAACGTTTTGTTGGTTATGGGAATCCGACTGCCGATGTAGTTTTCCTTCGTGGGCGTCTGGATATTGGAAGACACGCGAATCCCGTCGGTAGATATGGCCAAAAAGGAATTTTCGACCTGGCGGCTGTAGAAAGCCGGAAAATACGAATCGTTGTTGACCGCGTCGCCCACCACGAGATAGCCGATCAGCTGATCGGCGCGAACCTCGTCAAAGATCGGGATCACAGCCAAGCCGATCTGGCACTTGGTCAAATATTCCTGATTGCCGGCTGAATCCCAGCGATTGGCGATCGGGATCTTAAACCGCTCATAACTGGCGGAATTCGAAAAAAACAAATCGCCCAGGGGCAGGGCTTCCTCCGAAGTAATGGAGCGGCCCTGTTCCGATACGGTCTGAACCAGCCCGTCGAGGTCCCAGGGCATGTCGTCGCGCAAATCGTAGGATACGCGGGCGATCGGCCACCGTTCGGCGTTCAGGACGGCCGCGACATCCAGATAGTCATAGATTTGCCGCAACTTGATCAGTTCCTCCACCAGCAATTTTTCGTTGCCGGCCCTTACGCCAATTCGGAAAGCCGGATTCTGCGCCAGCCGCTGGCCGCCTTTTTCCATTTCCGCCTTGCGCATCAGCATCTGGGTTCGGGCAATCTTTAGCGCACTCTGCAAATACAGCAGTTCGCTCTCCTTTTTTTGCTTGTCCATGATGATGGTGGACGAAACGAACAGGGCAACCATAGGCACGGTTACGGCCACGAACACGAACAGCAGCAGTTTTTTACGGATTGACAGATTGTAGAGCCTACTCACGGTTGTGTTCCTTGCAGAACATTACCAGTTGCATCCGGTCTTTCATGCCCGTCTTGGCCAAAATATTGCTGATGTGGGATTTCACGGTTGTTTCACTGATATATAATTTTTCGCCGATTTGTTTGTTGCTCAGGCAGGCGCATACCTCCCGGGCGATATCCATCTCCCGGCGGCTGAGCTGGTGTTTCAGAAAGAACAGATCCACGGCCGATTGGTTGGCTGTCTCGGTATCCGACGCGGATTCGATCTCGGCGGCTGCATCAAAATTGAGCAACTCCAGCGTGTTTTGCAATAGCTCCAACATATCGCCGAACTGTTGCTCCGACATGACGGTGACATTTTCCGCCAGCTTATTGTCCAGGCACACTTTGTCGCCCTCTAGTCGCACGCCGCCGCCATAGGCCACGCAGACAAGCTTGTCCCGAAAGTAGACCGGCGAGATGAAAAAAGTCAACCCCATATAGCATTTGAAGGCACGGGTCATCCCCTGCGCCAGCACTGATTTTGCGGCGGATTCCCGTTCCTGGAGGCAGCGGCTCCGGTTATTCTTCATCATATAGTAACAAAACAACGAAGAATTCGACCAGATAGTGTGTGTCTTTCCCTCCAGCGACAACAAACACAGACTGATTCCAAACGTCCGGGCAAACGAATCCTGATAAGCTTGCAGCTTGCCCTTGCCAATCCGTCTGACCCAGTCCAAAAACAAACCGTATTCGTTCAAATCATCGCCTCATTTCTCGCGACGGTATCCGACCAATATTCCGGATACCGTCTGAAAGTTTACCATGTACATGTTCGCTGCCGTTTCACATCTTCCTGCCTGAACTGGCTCCGTCGTCTGGCGTTTCCGGCGGAAACCGCCGGACTACACAGCATTTATACACTTTCTTTATTCCCTCCGCAAGTTTCCTGACGCCTTTTTGACGGGTGACTGTGTTAAGATGGGAACAGACAATTTTACAGACTTAGAGACAAAGGAGGCATCGACCATGAGCGGCGAAGGAGCGGCGACGTTTCCGCTGTTGACCTTTTTTATCGGCTTTGGGGTTGGATTGCTACTGTACCCGAAATTGATCGGCTTTCCCAGTGGTACTCCCAAAGACCGACAAAACTGACGCAACGCCGGACTGCTGTTCGTTCTGAACTATCCCCCAATCAGACAGATAGGTGAAAAAGATAAATTGCGAAGAAAATGGATGCCGGAAGGTGTCCATTTTCATTTGGATCAGACAGCAAAGCAACGGCTTTGCGCTGGACTAGGTGCGGACAGCCGCGTCGCAAAAAAACGAACGCCAAACAATCCCTATGTTGTCTTCAACCGGCAAGTGTCCTTTTTTACGCAAAAAAGGCTCCCTTCAAAGTTTTCAGATGTGTTTATTGCATCTGTCTACTTTAAAGGGAGCATATCAGTTCGCACTATACGGACGGGTCAACAGGCGACCACTCCCCCTATGCCGGACCCCATTTCATAATTTGCAAAATTGTAATGGCGACAAACGCCAAACCGAGTTGGGTGACGAGGAACGGCCAGAACCAGCCGACATATTTTTCATAGGAAATATTAGAAATGCCGAGACAGCCCATGACCACGCCCGCAGTCGGAATGATGCAGTTGGTGAAGCCATCGCCGAACTGGAAGGCCTGCGTGGCTACCTGCCGCGTGATCCCCGTCAAATCCGCCAGAGGAACCATGATCGGCATTACGGTAACAGCCTGTCCCGAGCCGGAAGGAATAAAGAAGTTGATAACGATGTTGGCGGCCAGCATCAGGTTGGCGCCCAGCACCGGCCCCGCCTGGGCGATGGGCAGTGACAGCCAGTTGACGATCGTATCAATGATCTTGCCGTCGGTCATGACCACGGAAATCGCTCTGGCCATTCCAATGACAAAACCGGCGTAAACCATCGTCCCGCAGCCCTTAACAAAAGAATTGGCCGTACCGGTGATCCCCAGCCCACCGACGAGTCCGCTGAATACCGCCATCATAATGAATACCACCGAGTAATGCTGAATTCCCCAGTTCAAGCGGATGGATCCGTAAATGATCGCCGCGAAGGAAAGGAAGGCAATCAGCAAACAGAGAATCTGGCGCGTAGTCAATTTTTCGTCCTTGTCATGTTCTGCCGCTTCCGCCGCCTGAACTTTGTTGGGATCATACGTCAGGCTCTTGGTCGGATCCGCCTTGATTTTTTTGATATACATGGCCACAAATCCGAAGGTCATGACCAAGTTGACGACATGGAACAACACCCGAACGCCCATGCCGGAAAACATCGGTAACTCGGCGATGCTGTGGGCAATGCCGACGGTGAAGACGTTGCCCCAGCCCACATTGAAGCCGGCGTAGGAGCCGAGATAAATCATCCCGAACCCCACCACTTCATCATAACCAAGCGCCTTGGACAGCATCAAACCAATGGGCATCAGCGCCACGACCGGATTGGCAAACACACCGGTAGCTCCGCCAATGGACATAATTGTCATTACAATTCCTACCGCATATAGTTCCTTGCCTTTCAGGCCCCTGACCACTTTTGCCAGACCAACCCGGATTGCGCCGGTTTGCTCCAAGGTCGTGATCGCCGCACCTACAAAAAACACCATGAAAATCATCACCGCCGACTGCTGCCAGCCTTTGGCGACGGACTCAAACACCTGCCAGAATCCTTGGGGCTGCGACTTTACCAAATGATAAGAGCCGGCGACAACTTTGGTGATCGCGCCCTGTTTCACCCGGGTAAATTCGCCGGCCGGGACAATCCACGTCAAAATTGCCATAAAAATTGTAATCATAAACATAAGCGCAAAAACATGAGGAAATTTAAATTTTGTCTTTCTCTCCGTCACACCACAGCACCTCTTTCGTTCATTTTTAGTGTAATATTCGCAGCGGCCAGACGAAATACCTGCTAATATTCTTCAATGTTGTCAACAAAATTTTGACAAGTCAAGAATTGTATCAAAATCAGAGACTTCGTCCGAACTACATAACATAATTCGGCACGCAACTCAAATTTCGCAGTTAGCGTCCCGATGGCCATGAAAAACATTGGCAGGGGCTGCGTCAAAACCCAAGGTTTGGCACAGCCCCTGCTTCGCACTAAAACACATATGGAATAAATTCTGCGCCGGGAAAAATTTCGGGCATGGCTCGCTAGTCCAAAACCTTATGTGAACATTCTTTTTCCAGCTCTGCCAGATAGCCGTCACTTTTCTCATGACCCCACCGATTGCCTGAAGACTGGGCCTTGGCCCTGTAATACCCCGACAGCTCCTGATAAGCCTCTTCTACCAGCCGATCGCGAGTTGAGACTACCGCTACGTTTTCCATCCCATTCAACATTTCAAATGCACCGGTCCTTCCCATTCATTTTTCGTTTTCAGAGAATTTTAATTTGTTTTAATTATAGTTGTGTTTTGCCCATAATTGAAATATCATATACTCATCCGGCAATAACTAAAAGTTATTGTATTTGGAGGTGAAAAATGGATTTACGGGACTTAGAATATTTCGTGGTGATTTGCGACGAAAAAAACTTTACAGCAGCCGCTGAACGGCTCTATATTTCTCAACCCGCGATCTCCAAAACGCTCAACAAATTGGAAGCCGAATTGGGACTACGCCTCGTTGACCGCAATCAAAAACCGATTTCGCCTACTACGGAAGGCGAAGTTCTGTTAAAGCTGGCCCGTGAGATCCTCGCTCAATTTCAGGCTGCCCAAGCGACTATGGCCGAATATCGAAATCTGAAACGCGGCAGCTTCACCATTGCCGTGCCGCCGATGACCGGCGCCTATTTTTTTCCGCCATTGTTTGCCGGCTTCAAAAAAAAGCACCCCTCGCTCGATATGCGGATTATCGATGGAGGGTCATTCGCCTCGTTGGAATCGGTTCGAAAAGAAAAAATCCACACCGGCCTGATCATCTTTCCGCTGCAAGAGATGGCTGGTGTGAGCAGTCTACCCGTCACACAACAAGAGTTGGTCGTCTGCCTGCCGGCTGACCATCCACTGTCCGGTCAGGCATTTCTGACGCTGAAGCAGCTGGAAGCTGAACCAGTCGTGCTGTATAACGAGGGGTTCGTCCTGCGCTCCATCATTTTGAATGCCTATGCCGAGACTGGCCTGACTCCCAAAATCGAGATATCCACCAATCAATTTCTGACCATCAAAGCCTTGGTCGCCAAGGGGGCAGGCATTTCTTTTCTGCCCGCCATAGCGGTGAACGACACGGACGCCATCGTTACCGTACCGCTCGAACCGCGAATCCACGTGACCATCGGCTTGGTCTGGAATCCCAATAACTATCTTCCACCGGCCTGCAAAGCGTTTATCGAATTTGTTAGGGAATATTGCTTTAGCAATCAATAACCAGCAATTTATTTTCAATGAAAACTTTAATCAAACTATTTTTTAAATTTTCACAAATTATTAAAGGATTTATCGTCCTCAGGTAGAATATTCCCGCATGGAGGTTGGTAAATATAACGAGGTGGTTTCGTGTCCGATAAGCTCGATGTCTCCTGCCCGAAATGTGATCATCAGAAGCTGATTTCCATCGAAGAACTTCGGAGAAATCCCACGTTTATCTGTTGCAAATGCGGGGCGCGGATCACAATCGATGCGGGGAAATTTTTCGCCGTACTTAATGAACGGTCACCGGTTCCTCAAAAGCAGAAGAAGATTGGCAACCTCTAACGTCGATAGCGCTCACCTAATGTGAGGTCCCACTCCAGCCTCCATCTTGCTCTCGCTGATTTCGTCCCGGAAATCAGCGAGATTTTTTTGTCCATGTTAAAGAATGTAAAAATTATTTCGCACAAATTCAGGCATGCAGAAGGACACCCTTGCTTCATGTGGAATACTGTTAAGATATACAATCCAACGGAAGCGGGTGACAATTTTGGATTTCTTTGATTTTAGGTGCGGCCATTGCGGCACAGTTTTCTCCGTAAAACTTTCGGAATACCGAAAACGCATTGATCACATCGAGAATCCAATGCGTCTGATCCGGTGCCCCAGTTGTTGCTCCATTCTCCCCCCGTTTCTCCGCGATTACGTGAAGCAACTCATCGACGCCGATTCTCGCGTCTTTGAAAACTGGAAGTTCGGAACCCGTCTCCATGAAACCCATCGTTGTATCAATCAGGAATATTCCGAGTATAACAACGCCGCCCGATTATTGACGCGCGAATTCCAGTTTCCGCGCAATCGTTGAAAGCTGCGGCACAGCCGAGACAAATCAGGCCAGCCGGGCATACATCTTATCACTTGCTGCCCCAGTTCATCCCTGCCGGCCGAGGGAAGCCATCAGCCGCTCATAATACATCGGTTGTTGTTCTTTGTGCAGGCCGTACCACGCCGCCAGTGTCGCCGGTGCAAACACGTCCAGCCGTTCGAAAATATGGCGGGCGAATTCCAGCGGCGCCGTCCCGGCGGCCGTAATCAGATCGCCGTCGCGGACAGCCGGCTGCTGCTCGTACAAATTCTGCCCCATGTAGGAATCGCCGCAGATCAGCCGCAAAAATTCCAGATCGTTGCTCGTATGACGTCGGCAATTGAGCAACCCCGCCTTCCCCAGGGCCACCGTAGACGCACAAATCGCCGCCACCGGGATCCCGGCCGCCAAAAAATCAGCGGCCTTCTCTAAAATCATTTCATGCTGCAGCGTCAGCCAGGTGTCGCTCCCCGGCAGAATCAACAGCGCCGCTTCCGACCGGCAGATCTCGTCGACCGTAAGGTCCGGCAAAATTCGCAAACCGCCCATGGTCCAGACTGGCTCACGCGACAATGCGCAGGTTTTTATGGTCAATGGTTCCGCCGCCTGTCGGAAGAAACGGCCCGAATGCAACTCGGCCACAGCATAACCGACCTCCCAGTCCGCCAAAGTATCCTGTACGTATACAAAAACCGTCTTCATCGCTCACATCGGCTCCCTTCCTGTAATCGCCCATTTACCAAGGCCCCGGCCAAAACAGAACATTTGTTCTTGTACGTAGTATAGCCGATTCCACAGGCGATGTAAAGGAAAAAACCTGCAATCGCCGAACAAGCTTTTTAAAAAATGGCCCTGAGACATTGCGTCCCAGGGCTAACTTTTTATGAATGGCAAAGTAACCATCTATTGATAAACTCCACCACCTTGCACCGCTCGGTGAATTGCGCCACCTGAAATCGTTAGTACATTACCTTTGCACCCGCCCCGAACCGTCGCCCTTCATCAGTCCTTCCACCTCGGCGACGCTGACCAGGTTGAAATCGCCGGGGATCGTATGCTTTAGGCAGGAAGCGGCCACCGCGAACTCGATGGTCCGCTGGTTGCCCATGCCCGTCAGGAAACCGTGGAGCAAGCCACCGCCGAAGGAATCGCCGCCGCCGACCCGGTCGACGATATGAATGTCGTATTTGCGCGACCTGAAAAACTCGTTCAGCGCTGAATCGAACAGGATGGCCGACCAGCCGTTGTCGGACGCTGAATAGCTTTCCCGCAGTGTGATCGCCACTTTTTTGAAACCGAAGCGTTCCACCAGTTTGCGGCAAACTGTCTGGTAGCCGCTGTCGTCGATTTTTCCGGCCTGCACCTCGGAATTGTCCGCCTTGATCCCAAAGACCTTTTCCGCATCTTCTTCGTTGGCGATGGCGATATCGACGAACGGCATCAGTGTGCTCATGACCTCATTGGCTTTGGCCGAACTCCAGAGATTCTTCCGGAAGTTCAGGTCGCAGCTCACGGTCACTCCGGCCTGCTTCGCTGCCTTCACTGCCTCCAGGCTCACCGCCGCCGCGCTGTCGCCGAGCGCCGGGGTGATCCCCGTAATGTGGAAAAATTCCGTGCCGCTGAAGATTGCCGGCCAGTCGAATTCCCCTGGCTGCGCGTTGGCAATCGCCGAATCCTTGCGGTCGTAAATCACCTTGGAGGCTCGCTGGGAAGCACCGGTCTCCAGATAATAAACCCCCAACCGGCTGCCCTCCATTTTGATGTAGTCCGTTTTGATGCCATACTTTTGCAGAAAGCACCGGCAAGCCTGACCGATCTCATGCGGCGGCAGTTTGGTCACAAAGTAGGCGTCATGGCCGTATTGTGCCAGGGACGCCGCTACATTCGCCTCACCGCCGGCATAGGTTGCGTCAAATGAGTTGGCCTGCAAGAAACGTTGATAGCCGGGCGGCGCCAAACGCATCATAACCTCGCCGAAAGTAACGATCTTCTTGCCCACACTGATCCCTCCCCTATCGCCGATTACAGATTGCGCGCTTCGCGTATTTTTTCCACGAACAACTTCGCCGCTGCCGTTACCGCTGCATAATCACCGGTTTTGGCCCCGGCAGTCAGGGACCCGCCGACACCGAGAGCCACCGCGCCCGCTGCCAGCCAGTCCTTGACATTATCTGCCGTCACGCCGCCGGTCGGCATCAGCGGCGCTTGGGGAATCGGCCCGTGAACGGCCTTGATGAACTGCGGCCCCAATAATTCTCCGGGAAAGACTTTCACGATATCAGCCCCCGCCTCCAGCGCCTCGACTACTTCCCGGACACTCATGGCGCCGGGCATACTGGGCACCTGGTAGCGGTTGCACAACTTGATGACGTCCGGATTCAGGCACGGAGTGACCACGTATTCCGCCCCGGCTAGAATGGCAGACCGGGCCGTTTCCGGATCCAACACCGACCCGACGCCGAGTGTAATCCCTGTCTGCGCGCAGTAGCCTGACAATTCCCGGATTACTTCAATCGCTCCTGGTACTGACATGGTGACCTCGATCACCTTGATCCCGCCGGCGCTGATTGCCTCCACTATTTTTTTGGCTTTTTCAGCATTGTCCGTCCGGACGATGGCTACAATACCGCTTTGCAGCACTTTATTTATTACATCAAGCTTTGCCATCTTCGTCCCTCCAAGCAACCTTCTTTATTTCCACTCGGCGATTGAACCATCTTCATTGCGCCATATAGGATATTCCCAATTGTACCCATTGCGCGCGGCTTCTCGAATCTTTTCCTCATCGTTCTCAATTCCCAACCCCGCTTTTGTCATCAGGTTAACAGGTCCGTTTGGGATCAAAACAAGTTAATGAAGCAATTGAGATGGGAACAGAAGTACGGTTCCTCCCGACATAACCGTATATCCACGACAAATGCCGGGCAAATTCGGGTCACTCGACTTATTATCAGTTCTTCTCTTTGGCGGGAATCCCGGCGATCGTCTTGGCCAGTTCTTTTTTCTTCTCCAGATTGCCCTGGCGGGAAATCATGATTCGCTGGGCCTGCGGCGACCCCGCCCCATGCATCGACTCCGTCCGGTAGCCGACAGCCGCCGTGCCCAGGGTCAGGTTCTCGATCAGGCGCAGAATCCGCATCCGGTATTCCGTCGGCACCGACTCAATCCCCTTGAAATATTTTTCCACGACCGGGCCGATTTCCGGATTGCGCAGATCCTTCTCCGACGGCATGGTCACCATCAGCCCGCCGGCGATGTCTTCGGCCAACCGGGCGATTTCGTACGGGAATCGCGTCACGTTCTGCTTGCAGACATTGGCCAGCATCAGATCGATC
>JAAZNU010000070.1 GCA_012798135.1 Veillonellaceae bacterium
GAGGCTCGCTCTCACCGCTACGTCACCGTAAGCAGCGAACGTTTTACCGGTCTGGCCGATAACTTGAAACTGGATTGCTTTTTCCTGCCTGCCAATGATTTTATGAATCCAGAAAATGTGCTGTGCGCCAGGCGCGGCAACCGCTTTTTACCCACCGATAAGGATTTTTACGTTCACGGCGGGCTGCTGCCCGAAGAAATCATAGTTCCGTATCTGGTTTTTGAACCGGCCACCGTCTCAACGCAGGATTTAACTGTTTTGCTCAAGAAAAATCAATACCGTTACCGCATGGAAACGATTGAACTGGAAATTGGCAACCCCAATGAATCCGCTGTAGAGCAGGTTCAGGTCAGCCTATTGAATGGGAATGTGGAAAGTGAACCCGTCCGGATAGCCTTATTGAATGGAAAGAAAAATATGGCGGTCCAGATCAAGGCGCGCTTCAAAGTGACCAGCATCGTTGAAGAGCAGAACAGCTTGCACATTCGAGTTCGGTTCCACGCCCATGGCGAACAGCATACTTTCGATGTGCAACCCAAGATCATCATGAAGAAGATGATTGAAGAGAAAAGCACCAATGTATTTGATGATTAACATCAAGCCTTCATCAACCAAAGATGAAGATTTTGTCCAAGGAGTGAGTGATGGAAACATTTGAACAAAAGGCAGTAGACGTTTTTAGTGAAATTGTGATCAATAAGTCTTTTGTCCATAAAGCCGGTTTTGGCAGCCGGGCAATTCCTACCTATGTGCGGGAATGGATTATCTCTCATTACCTGGACGACAGCACTGAATTAACAGAAACAGCGCGTCAGAAAATCGCCGGCTTCGTTCAGAAATATGTTCCTGATAAAAGCCAAAAAGAAACGATCAAGAACCAGCTTTTTGAACAAATGGAAGTTCAATTCTTAGACAATTATTCTGTTTATGTAAATTTGGAAAAAGGTGATCGGTATCTCAACATTCCATTTTTAGATGAAAGCGCTGCGTTTGCGATCCCACAAATCATTCAAGATAATGAAATGTTGTTGAGCAGCGGACTTTGGGGGGTCGGAAAACTCTATTATGTCCCCAAGAACGATGATAATCCGCGTGGGCAAATCTGGATGCGCGAATTCCGGCCCTTTCAACTGGCAAATATGGATTTGGAGTATTTTCGAGAATGCCGTAAGAGCTTTACAACCCAAGAATGGATTGATTTTCTTATTTCTTCGATGGGTTTTAATTACAAGCTCTATACCCAAAGGCAAAAGATCTTATTAGTCTGCCGGCTTATCCCGATGGTTGAACCGCGTTACAACCTGGTGGAACTGGCCCCGAAAGGCACCGGAAAGAGTTTCGTCTTTGAAAATATGTCGCGGTATGTAGCCGTTCGCTCGGGTGCAATTTCACCAGCGGTACTATTTTTTAATGATTCACGCAAGACCCCTGGATTAATCACTCGATATGACAGCGTAGTGATTGACGAAGCTCAAAAAGTCAAAGCGGATACATCCGGCGAATTGACCGCCCTACTGAAATCTTACCTCGAAGCCGGCCGTTTCGCTCGCGGGAGCGCCAGTTCCATCAATGCCGAAGCCGGTCTGGTGATGCTGGCAAACATCGACCTGGATCAAAACAAACGACCATTGAACGAACAGGTGGGCTTGTTCCGTGTTTTCCCGAATTTCTTGCGTGAAACCGCTTTTATTGACCGTTTCTCAGGGCTGCTTCCCGGATGGGATTTACCTAGGATTAGCAAGGATACACCTTCCAAGACGATGGGGCTCAAGGGCGATATCTTTGGTGAAATTTTGCATTCCCTGCGTAGTGATATTAGTTATCGTGATTACGTCAAAACAAACATGGAACTGCAAAACTGTGATGATATGCGCGAC
>JAAZNU010000036.1 GCA_012798135.1 Veillonellaceae bacterium
GACGGGAGTGGCGCACCTGCCGGAGGGGATGGAAATGGTGATGCCTGGCGACAACGTGACGATGAACATTGAACTGATCACTTCGATCGCGATCGAAGAGGGACTGCGGTTTGCGATCCGGGAAGGCGGCCGTACGGTCGGCGCCGGCGTGGTTACCGCGATCAACGAATAAAACCCTTGTGGCGTAGGGGTGTGTGCTCACACCCCTACCTGTCATGATATTGGCGACACTGCGATGAAACGGGAGGTTGCCGCCGACGTGCGCGGGGAATTCCTGTGGAGCAAGTCCGTTCCGAGAAACTGGACGATGAGGAGGAATTATAAGTGGCAAGACAACAAAAGATCCGGATCCGTTTAAAAGCATATGACCATAAGGCTTTGGATCAAAGCGCGGTCAAGATTGTTGAAACGGCGAAAAGAACAGGAGCCCTGGTTTCGGGGCCGATTCCATTACCGACCGAAAAAAACATTTTTACGATTTTGCGCTCGCCGCATGTTAACAAGGATTCCCGTGAACAATTTGAAATGCGTACGCACAAGCGTTTAATTGATATTCTCGAGCCTACGCCCAAAACGGTCGACGCATTAATGCGCCTTGATTTGCCGGCTGGCGTGGATATCGAAATCAAGCTGTAAGGGGGTGGCAATTGTGGCTAAAGGTCTATTAGGGAAAAAAATCGGCATGACTCAGATTTTTGCGAGTGACGGCAAGGTAGTCCCGGTTACGGTTATTGAAGCCAGCCCCAACTTGATCACCCAGGTGAAAAGTGTGGAAAGCGATGGCTACAACGCCCTGCAAATCGGGGGAGGCGTTGTTAAAGATAAAAAGGTAACCAAGCCGCAAAAAGGACATTTCGAAAAGGCTAATGTCAAGCCCGTCAAGTTTCTTCGTGAAGTTCGCCTGTCGAACGTGCCGGAACAAAAAGTGGGCGACGTGATTATGGTGGATATTTTTGCTGAAGGTGAAATCGTCGATGTTGTCGGCACGTCTAAAGGCAAAGGCTTTGCTGGCACTATCAAGCGTCACAACTTCTCCCGCGGACCCATGGGACATGGTTCCAAGTCGCATCGTGAGCCCGGTTCTATGGGACCTCGTATCAGCGGCGGCGGCGGCAAAGTATTCAAGGGGAAAAAGCTCCCCGGCCGTATGGGTGGCGAACGTGTAACTGTCCAATGCCTGACGGTAGCTCGTGTGGACGCCGAACGGAATTTAATCCTGATCAAGGGCGCGATTCCTGGTCCCAAAAACGGAACCGTGTTGATTCGGAATACTGTGAAGCCGGCAAAAACAGCTGCGGTGAAGAGTGGAAAATAGAGACACACCCTTGTTTGGAAAGGAGGATATAATTCATGCCAAAAGTAGCCCTATATAATATGTCGGGACAACAAACCGGTGAAATTGAATTGAATGATTGGGTTTTTGGCTGTGAAGTCAATGCGGCGGTTCTGCATCAGGCGGTGACCATGCAATTGAACAATCAGCGTCAAGGCACTGCTGCGACAAAAACCCGTGGTTTTGTACGTGGAGGCGGCAAAAAGCCCTGGAAACAAAAAGGTACCGGGCGCGCTCGCGCCGGCACGATCCGGTCTCCGTTGTGGGTCGGTGGCGGCACGGTGTTTGGTCCGCATCCCCGCAAGTATACGATTTCGATGCCGCGCAAGGTTCGCCGTCTGGCGTTGCGTTCCGCGCTTACTTCGAAAGTGAATGCGGGTGAGTTGCTCGTTCTGGAAGACCTGAGTTTTGCCGAAATTAAGACCAAAAACATGGTCAATTTTCTGGAAGGGTTCCAGGCAACCGCAGGGAAATCGTTGGTGGTTACGGCGGAGAAAAATGAAGCCGTCGAGAAATCCGCCGGAAACATTCCTGGCGTGACGACCCTCACGTCTCTGGGAATTAACGTTTACGACCTGTTAAATCATCGGCGGGTATTTGTGACCAAGGATGCCATCGCTAAAATCGAGGAGGTGCTGGCATAATGACCAATCTGCGCGATGTTTTAATCCGGCCGTTAATTACGGAGAAATCCAATACGGGGATGCAAGACAATAAATATACATTCATTGTTCCGCTGAATGCCAACAAAGTCGAGATCCGGCAGGCCGTGGAAACAGTTTTCAAAGTTAAGGTTCTGGATGTCAACACCGTTCGGGTCATGGGCAAGATCAAACGCATGGGCAAAAACTCCGGCAAACGCCCGGATGTAAAAAAGGCCATCGTTAAAGTAGCCCCGGGACAGCGCATTGAATTCTTTGAAGGAGTCTAAGCCTTCGGGCGGTTGATGAGGAGGATCACTCATGGCAGTAAAGAGTTTTAAACCATATGCGCCCGGAAGAAGACGCATGACGGTATCGAGTTTTGAAGAAATCACCGCGAGCAAACCTGAAAAATCGTTGACCGAGATCGTTCGCCGTTCTGGCGGCCGGAATAATCAGGGCCGTTTGACCGTTCGTCATCAAGGCGGTGGACACAAGCGTCTGTATCGAATCATTGATTTCAAACGGATCAAAGATGATGTGCCGGCTACGGTGGCGACCATCGAATACGATCCGAACCGCTCGGCGCGAATTGCCCTGCTGTTTTATGCTGACGGCGAAAAACGCTATATTTTGGCCCCGGACGGTTTGAAAGTCGGCGATAAGCTGATGAGCGGTCCGGATGCGGACATCAAGGTCGGCAATGCGTTGCCTCTGCGCAATATTCCCGTTGGTACCTTGGTTCATAATGTTGAGCTGAAAATCGGCAAAGGGGCTCAGATGGTTCGCTCAGCCGGCACCTCCGCCCAACTGATGGCGAAAGAAAATGAACAGGCACTGTTGCGCTTACCTTCCGGTGAAGTCAGAAAAGTGCATGTAAACTGCCGGGCCAGCATCGGACTGGTGGGGAACCATGAACACGAAAATATTACGATCGGCAAAGCTGGCCGTTCCCGGTGGCTGGGTATCCGGTCGGCCAATCGCGGCGTAGCGATGAACCCGTGCGATCATCCGCATGGCGGCGGCGAAGGCCGTTCGCCGGTCGGGCGTAAGAACCCGGTCACCAAGTGGGGCAAGTGCGCAATGGGGACGAAGACGCGTTCCAAGAAGAAGGCGTCGGAAAAACTCATTGTCAGCCATCGCACGAAATAACGGGAGAAGAAAGGAGGTCACCGTATAATGTCAAGATCAGTTAAAAAAGGACCTTACGTTCATGCCAGCGTTCTGAAAAAGATCGATGCCATGAATGCAAAAAACGAAAAGAAAGTGGTCAAGACGTGGTCGCGGAGTTCCACCATCCTGCCTTCTTTCGTCGGACATACGATTGCCGTCCATGATGGACGAAAGCATGTTCCGGTTTATATTACGGAGGACATGGTTGGTCATAAACTCGGTGAATTTGCTCCGACCCGGACTTTTAGGGGTCACGGTTCCAAGGCGGAAAGAGCAACTGGCGTTAAGGGCAAATAGGCAGTTTTCAAAAAGGGGGTTAATTCGTGGAAGCTAAATCGGTTGCCAAATATGTGCGGATTGCACCGCGCAAGATTCGCATAGTAATCGATCTGATTCGGGGCAAAGATGTAACGGAAGCATTGGCCGTTTTGAAAAATACGCCCAAAGTTGCTTCAGGCGTCATCTATAAAGTCTTGAAATCGGCGATTGCCAATGCGGAACATAATTTTGACATGAACTCGGATTCCCTTTACGTTTCGGCAGCCTTTGTTGATCAGGGCCCGACAATGAAAAGGGTACATCCCCGTTCCCGGGGACAGGCTTTTAAAATCCTTAAACGCAGCAGCCATGTGACTGTTGTCGTTAAGGAAAGATAACGAGGCGAAGGAGGGAATCGCGAATGGGACAAAAAGTGAATCCGCATGGTCTTCGCATCGGTATCATCAAGACATGGGATGCTCGTTGGTATGCCGATAAAGATTATGCAAACAATCTTCATGAAGATATGAAGATCCGTAAGTTTTTGAAAAATAAACTGGCGACGGCCAGCCTCTCGAAGGTTGAAATCGAACGGGCCGCCAACCGGATCAAAGTCACGCTTCACACCGCCAAGCCAGGTATGGTGATTGGACGTGGCGGCGCCAGCATCGAAGAACTGAAGAAGAACTTGAAAAAATTGACGGACAAGACCATTGACGTCAACATCGCCGAAATCAAACAGGCGGAGTTGGATTCCACCCTGGTGGCGGAAAATGTCGCTGCCCAGCTGGAAAAACGGATGGCGTTCCGGCGGGTCATGAAACAGACTGTCGGCCGCACCATGCGGATCGGCGCCAAGGGGATCAAAGTCATGGTTGCAGGCCGCCTTGGCGGCGCCGAAATTGCCCGGACCGAATCCTATCGCGAAGGAAGTATTCCCCTGCATACATTGCGGGCGGATATCAACTATGGTACAGCGGAAGCACATACCACTTTCGGCCGCATCGGCGTCAAGGTCTGGATTTATAAAGGCGAAGTACTCCCGACCGGCAAGAATGTGAAACACGTTCAGAATCCTCAGGGTGAGGGGGCTGGAAACTAATGCTGTTACCGAAAAGAGTTAAGCACCGTAAACAATTTCGCGGTCGCATGAAGGGAAATGCCAATAAAGGCAATACCGTCGCGTTCGGCGAATACGGATTGGCGGCCCTTGAACCTTCCTGGATCACCAACCGTCAGATTGAAGCTGCTCGTATTGCAATGACCCGCTATATCAAGAGAGGCGGGCAGGTCTGGATTAAAATTTTCCCGGACAAACCTGTTACTTCAAAACCCGCTGAAACCCGTATGGGTAGCGGCAAAGGCTCGCCGGAATATTGGGTGGCCGTGGTAAAACCAGGTAGAATTATGTTCGAGATGGCTGGTGTTTCAGAAGATGTGGCGAGAGAAGCATTTCGTCTTGCCGCTCACAAATTGCCGATCAAAACCAAGTTCGTGGTAGGCAATAAAGCTGGCCAGCTTGATGCGGAAGCAGGTGGCGAGATTGATGAAGGCTAAGGAAATTCGCGATTTGAATGCTACGGAAATGGAACAGAAGATTGCCGGTCTGAAAGAGGAACTGTTTAATCTTCGGTTTCAGATTGCTACGGGTCAATTGGAGAATCCAATGCGGATTCGCGAAGTGAAGAAGGCTATTGCCCGGATCAAGACGATCCAACGAGAATCAGAGATCAAAGCCCAACGGGCTTAGAGTCTTCTCAAGGGAAGGAGGCTACAGAAACGTGACGGATAGAAATGAACGCAAGGTCAGAATGGGCACGGTTGTTAGCGATAAGATGGATAAAACGGTAGTTGTGGCGGTAGAGCGCTTGGTGCAACACTCGCTTTATGCCAAATCGGTACGTCAGACAGTCAAATTTAAGGCGCACGATGAAAACAACGAGAGCACCGTAGGCGACAAGGTTAAAATTATGGAAACACGTCCGATTTCCAAGGATAAGCGTTGGCGTGTTGTCGAAATCGTCGAAAAAGCAAAATAGCCACCTGGGACCAAAGGAGGGTGTGTCATGATTCAACAGGAAACAAGACTCAATGTTGCTGATAATACAGGGGCTAAAGAGATTCTTTGCATCCGCGTGATGGGAGGATCGTTCCGGAAAAACGCCAATATTGGTGATGTCATTGTAGCCGCGGTAAAAGCAGCTTCGCCCGGTGGCGTGGTGAAGAAAGGCGACGTGGTTAAGGCGGTAATTGTTCGTTCCAAGAAGGGCCTTCGTCGTGAGGATGGATCCTATATCCGATTCGATGAAAATGCCGCAGTTATCATCAAGGATGATAAAAGCCCCAAAGGAACCCGCATTTTTGGACCGGTCGCCAGAGAACTTCGCGAGAAAGATTTTATGAAAATCATCTCGCTGGCCCCGGAAGTACTTTAAGCGAGAGGGGTGCCTAAGTTGGCTGAAATCATTAAGCTGCATGTCAAGAAGGGCGATATGGTTGTCGTTCTTTCCGGCAAAGACAAAGGGAAAAAAGGCAAAGTCATTGAAGCGCTGCCAAAGAAAGGCAAGGTTGTGGTTGAAGGCGTCAACAAAGTCAAACGCCACACCAAGGCCAGCCAAAAAATGCCGCAGGGCGGAATTTTGGTAAAAGAAGCGGCGCTGAGCTCTTCGAAAGTTATGTTGGTTTGTCCGTCGTGCGACAAGCCGACCCGTATCAAAAAGACGGCCCTGGCAAGTGGCGCGATGGCTCGGGCGTGCAAAAAATGCGGCGAGATCATCGACAAGGAAAAATAATCCGCACAGAAGGGAGGTATGATGCATGGCGAGGCTGAAAGAATTTTACAGCCAAGAAGTTGCTCCGGCAATGATGAAAAAGTTTGGCTATAAGAATGTTATGGAGATCCCTAAAGTCGAAAAAATTGTCGTCAACATGGGCGTCAGCGATGCTGTCGGCAATCCCAAGGCTTTGGATGCGGCGGTCTCTGACCTGACCCAGATTTCTGGACAGAAGCCCATTGTAACCAAGGCAAAGCAGTCGATTTCGGCTTTCAAAATCCGCGAAGGCATGTCCATCGGAACGAAAGTGACACTCCGCGGGGAGCGTATGTATCATTTCATGGATAAGCTCTTGAACGTGGCGCTGCCGCGGGTGCGGGACTTCCGTGGAATCAGCCCGAAGGCCTTTGACGGCCGCGGCAATTATACGCTCGGAGTTAAGGAACAATTGATTTTCCCGGAAATGGAATACGATAAAATTGATAAGATTCGCGGGATGGATATTACGATTGTCACGACGGCCAACACCGACGAAGAAGCGCGGGAACTGCTCAAACTGATGGGCATGCCGTTCAGCGCGTAGCTAAGGGGAGGTAAGACACGTGGCCAAAACAGCCTTGATCGAACAATGGAAAAAAGGCCCCAAATTTAAGGTGCGGCATCACAATCGTTGCAAGATCTGTGGACGCCCGCACGGTTATATGCGTAAATTTGAGATTTGCAGAATCTGCTTCCGTGAACTCAGTTACAAAGGTTTTGTCCCGGGAGTTACGAAAGCAAGTTGGTAATGTCCATCAGGAAGGAGGTACTATTCAATGGTAATGACGGATCCGATCGCGGACTTGCTTACACGCATCCGGAACGCGAATGCGGTGCATCATGATAAAGTGGAAATTCCTGCTTCGAAAATTAAACGGGCGGTCGTCCAAATCCTGAAGGAAGAAGGCTTCGTGAAGGATTTTGAAGTACTCTCGGATGGCAAGCAGGGAATTTTGCGGGTCAGCTTGAAATATGGGCCGGAACGCGACCGAGTAATCACCGGCATTAAACGTATTTCTAAGCCCGGCCTGCGGGTGTATGCGAAGAAAGACCAGTTGCCGAAGGTACTCGGTGGCTTGGGGGTTGCTATTATTTCGACGTCTCAGGGAATCATGTCGGACAAACAGGCCCGGAAAACTGGCCTGGGCGGCGAAGTTATCGCCTTTGTCTGGTAAAACTGCAGACGGCGCGAACTGAGGAGGTGCGACAATGTCAAGGATTGGCAAACAGCCGATTGCTGTACCCAAAGGGGTGGAAGTGAAGATCGAAGGCGCAAGTGTTTCGGTTAAAGGCCCCAAGGGCGAAACGAGTCGGCTGTTCAATAAAGATATGACCATTAAGTTGGATAACTCGACCATCATCGTCGAACGTCCGACCGATACCAAGGAGCATCGGTCGTTGCACGGATTGACCCGCACGCTGATTTCCAATATGGTTGTTGGGGTTACCCAGGGATTTAGTCGGACTTTGGAAATTAATGGCGTGGGGTACCGTGCTGCCAAAGCGGGCAATAAACTGAACCTGACACTCGGGTTTTCGCATCCGCTGGAACTAGATCCGCCGGCCGGCGTAACGATCGAAGTGCCGCAGCCGAACCGGATTGTTGTTTCCAGTATCAGCAAGGAAGCCGTTGGTTCGTTTGCCGCCAAAATTCGTTCCTACCGTGAACCTGAGCCGTATAAAGGCAAGGGAATCAAGTACGAAGGCGAAGTCGTCCGCCGGAAGGTCGGCAAGGCCGGCGCCAAAGGCAAGAAATAATAAGTGCTTAGCAGAGGGGAGTGAAAAGACTTGCTTCAAAAGCCGGATAAAAATATTTCGCGAAAAAAACGTCATACCCGGGTTCGCAAAAACCTGTCGGGTACGCAGGCGCGCCCGCGACTCAATGTTTTTCGCAGCCTGAAACATATTTATGCCCAGATTATCAATGATGAAACGGGAACTACCTTGGTTTCCGCCAGCACCATGGACAAGGAAGTCAGCGCTACGCTGAATTACGGCGGTAACGTGAATGCCGCCCAGGTAGTTGGGAAATTGGTCGCCGAACGCGCAGTGGCCAAAGGGATAAGCAAAGTCGTATTCGACCGGGGTGGCTATCTATACCACGGTCGTGTGGCGGCGCTGGCCGCTGCCGCCCGTGAAGCGGGACTTGAGTTCTAAGGCGAGGGAGGGAAAACAGTGGCAAGAATAGACCCAACAAAACTGGATCTCAAAGAAAAAGTTGTGTTTATAAACCGTGTGGCCAAGGTGGTCAAAGGCGGACGCCGGTTCTCATTTAGTGCACTGGTTGTTGTCGGCGACTCCAACGGCTATGTTGGAGCCGGGCTGGGTAAAGCGTCCGAAGTTCCGGAGGCAATCCGTAAAGGCGTAGAAGATGCCAAGAAGAATCTCATCCATGTTCCGTTGGTGGGAACAACCATTCCACACCAAGTAACAGGTGTATTTGGCTCTGGCAGGGTATTGCTCAAGCCGGCTTCCGAAGGCACCGGAGTTATTGCCGGCGGTCCTGCCCGTGCAGTTCTTGAACTGGCAGGAATCCGGGACATTCTGACCAAGTCATTGGGATCGTCCAATGCGAATAACATGGTACGGGCCACTTTGACAGGGCTGCAAGACCTGAAACGCGTTGAAGTTGTTGCGCAAATGCGCGGCAAGACCGTTCAGGAGCTATTGGGTTAGGAGGAGTTTGGCATGGCCGCAAAATTGAAAATTGTTCTCCGACGCAGCCTCATTGGCAGGCCGGAAGATCAGCGGGCAACAGTACGTGTTCTGGGCCTGACCAAGGTTAACCATTCTGTGATTCAGGACGATACACCGGCAATCCGGGGTATGCTTCGCAAAGTGGAACATCTGGTCAGCGTGGAAGAACAGAAAGAATAGCAGTACGAGGAGGCGCAAGCGATGGAGTTGCATGAATTGTCTCCCGCGCCAGGCAGCAAGAAAGCCCGGACCCGTGTCGGACGCGGTTTGGGTTCCGGTTTGGGAAAAACATCGGGACGCGGTCACAAAGGACAAGGCGCCCGTGCCGGTGGCAAAAAGCGGCCTGGGTTTGAAGGCGGGCAAAAACCGTTATATCTTAGATTGCCTAAACGGGGCTTCTATAATAAGTTTGCACTGACCTATACAGAAGTGAACGTCAGTTCGTTGAATGGTTTTGAAGCCGGTGAAGTGGTCGATTTGGTGTCACTGGTCGAAGCCGGCATCATCAAAAAGGTCAACGATGGCTTGCGGATCTTGGGCAATGGTGAATTGGACAAGGCGTTGACTGTAAAGGCGAATGGTTTTACCAAGGCTGCAGTTGCCAAAATTGAGGCAGCCGGTGGAAAAGTCGAGGTGGTCTAAGTGCTGGCGGCCTTGGCCAATGTGCTAAAAATTCCGGAGCTTCGAAAAAAACTCGGATTTACCATGGCCATGTTTATCGTCTTCCGGGCCGGTATTCACATTCCGGTCCCCGGCGTGAACGCGGCCGTGATCGAGCAGATGTTCAGCACAGGTAATCTGCTTGGGCTACTTGATTTATTCGCTGGCGGCGCTCTCAGCAAGTTCTCGATTTTTGCCATGAGTATCACACCCTACATCAATGCATCGATCATCATGCAGCTGTTGACGGTGGTGGTGCCGCAGTTTGAACAATGGTCCAAAGAGGGCGAAGAGGGGCGCAAAAAAATCTCTCAGATCACTCGTTATGGGACAGTTGTTCTGGGATTTATCCAAGCATTGGGAATGGCGTTTGGCCTGAAACACGCCATCATTAACCCCGGAATTGGTTCCATCTTGCTGATTGCATTGACATTGACGGCAGGAACCGTATTCCTGATGTGGTTGGGCGAACAGATGACCGAGAAGGGCATCGGCAACGGGATTTCGCTCATCATTTTCGCCGGGATCGTTTCCCGCCTTCCGGATGGCCTCTTTGTGATTTACGAATATTTGAAAGCCGGAACGATTAGTTTCTTTAATGTGCTTCTTTTCCTGGTGATTGCGATTGCAATGATTGTCTTCGTTATTGCGATTACGCAAGGACACCGGAAGGTGCCGGTACAATATGCCAAACGTCTGGTCGGCCGAAAAATGTATGGCGGGCATTCCACGCATATTCCGCTGCGGGTCAATCAGGCCGGGGTTATTCCCATCATCTTTGCGTCATCGGTTTTGATGTTTCCAGTCACCATCGGACAATTCGTCGATGTGGGCTGGGTCAAGACGGTGGCTCACTGGTTTGATTGGGGGACGCCGTTCCAAACGACTTTGTATGCAGTGATGATCGTATTCTTTACCTACTTCTATACGGCAATTACCATGAATATTCCTGATATGGCCGATAACATGAAAAAATACGGGGGCTTCATTCCCGGACTTCGACCCGGCAAACCGACTGCGGATTATCTGGATCGAATTGTCACCCGAATTACCCTGGCCGGGTCGCTGTTCCTCGCACTCATTGCAATCCTGCCGAACTTCGTTGTTTTGATAACCCGGATTGAAGGGGTATATTTTGGCGGGACTGCTTTGCTGATTGTTGTTGGGGTCGCTCTTGATACGATGAAACAAATTGAATCGCTGATTTTGATGCGGCATTACCAGGGCTTCATGAAGTAAGGGGATGACAGCTCGTGTATCTCTTATTGATGGGGCCGCCAGGCGCTGGCAAAGGGACTCAGGCGGCTAAACTTGTTGAACGTTATGACATTCCCCATGTTTCTACCGGCGACATTTTCCGGGGAGCCTTACAAGAGAGAACTCCCCTGGGTTTGGAAGCCAAACGCTACATGGATGTGGGGGCGCTGGTACCCGATCAGGTCACGGTTGGCATCACTCGGGAAAGACTGGCCAAATCTGACTGCTTGGGCGGTTTTATTTTGGATGGCTTTCCCCGGACCCTCCAGCAGGCCCACGCTTTGGACCAGATGCTGGCCAAAATGGGAATCCGTCTCAATCGAGTAGTCAACATCGTCGTTCCTGACGAAGATTTAATTCCCCGACTGACCGGACGCCGAATCTGCCAATCCTGCGGCGCCACCTATCATATGGAATTCAGACCGCCGGTAAAACCCGGAATTTGTGATCGATGCGGCGGCGAACTTTATCAACGGGCTGATGACCAGGAAATAACGGTCAGGCAACGGTTGGAAGTTTACCGACGACAAACCCAGCCATTAATACAGTATTATCTGGACCGCGATCTCTATACAGAGATTAATGGCGCCCAGGCCGCCGATACGGTGTTCCGCGATATTATCGTCAGCCTGACGGGCGAAGAACCATGATTGTGCTGAAAACGGAACGGGAAATCGGCTATATGCGGGATGCAGGTAAAATTGTGGGACAGACGTTGCAAGAATTAAAAAAAGCAATCGTTCCTGGCATTACAACCATTGAGCTTGACCGCATTGCCGACCATTATATCCGTCACGCCGGTGCAATTCCGGCCTTCAAGGGTTACGGCGGTTTTCCGGCGAATATCTGCACCTCGGTTAACGAGCAGGTTGTTCATGGCATACCCAGTTCCCGGCAATTAAAAAACGGTGACATCGTCAGTCTGGATGTTGGCGCCAAACTTAACCGTTACTATGGCGATGCGGCCATTACGGTTGCGGTGGGCGAGATCAGCGAAGAACTGAAGAACTTGCTGAAAGTCACCGAAGAGTCTCTGTACGAGGGAATCAAACAAGCAATCAAAGGAAACCGGTTATCAGACATATCCCATGCGGTTCAACTTCATGCCGAGTCTCACGGATATGGTGTGGTTCGTGATTATGTGGGTCATGGCATTGGACAGAGGATGCATGAAGACCCTCAGATACCCAATTACGGGCCGCCGGGGCGGGGTCCTTTGCTGAAAAACGGAATGACATTGGCGATTGAACCGATGATTAATTTAGGGACTCCGGAAGTCGAAGTGCTAGCCGATGATTGGACAGTTGTCACTGCTGACGGCAAATTTTCGGCGCATTTTGAGCATACAGTTGCTGTGATGGATGGGGAACCCATGATTTTAACGCTTCCCTAGCCGATGTCACTATGAGTTGTCGTTAGCGGACGAGGAGGGATCACGTGTCCAAACAGGATGTCATTGAAGTGGAAGGTAAAGTAATTGAGGCTTTACCAAATGCGATGTTTCAGGTACAATTAGAAAATGGGCACGTTGTGTTGGCTCATGTGTCTGGTAAGATTCGGATGCATTTTATCCGGATTCTGCCGGGTGATCGGGTCACGGTTGAATTGACGCCGTACGATCTGAAACGCGGACGCATAACCTACCGTTTCAAATAGAGGATGATTATTCGGCAGCCAAAGTATAAAGGAGGATTGGATCAGCATGAAGGTGAGGCCGTCAGTAAAGCCGATCTGTGAAAAATGTAAGGTGATAAAACGCAAAGGCGTCGTTATGATTATTTGCGAAAATCCCAAACATAAGCAGAAACAAGGATAAGGGGGTGTATGATTAACCATGGCACGTATTGCAAGTGTGGATTTACCGCGTGATAAACGAGTCGAGATAGCTTTGACATACATTTATGGGATCGGGCTCACTCTCTCTCGGGAAATTATTAAAACGACCGGCATCAATCCGGATACTCGCGTTCGTGATTTGACCGAAGAGGAAGTAGCCAAGATCCGTGAAGCCATTGATAAAGGATACAAGGTGGAAGGCGACCTGCGCCGTGAAGAATCACTCAATATCAAGCGGCTGATTGAAATTGGGTCCTATCGCGGACGACGTCATCGCCAAGGGTTGCCGGTGCGCGGTCAACGGACAAAGACTAATGCTCGTACTCGCAAAGGCCCGCGTAAGACGGTCGGCGCGAAACGCAGCAAAGCGTAAGAGGGAGGGATAGAAGATTGGCTACCAAAAAAGTTGCCAGGCCTAAGAAACGGGAACGAAAAAATATTGAAACCGGTGTGGCGCATATTCGGTCCACCTTCAATAATACTTTGGTTACGATAACGGATACCCGCGGCAATGCCATTTCTTGGTCAAGCGCCGGGATCCAGGGGTTCAAAGGCTCGCGCAAGAGCACTCCGTTCGCGGCCCAGATGGCAGCGGAAACTGCGGCGAAAGCCGCCATGGATCATGGCATGAAACAGGTTGAAGTATATGTCAAGGGACCCGGAGCGGGGCGTGAAGCCGCAATTCGTTCTTTGCAGGCAGCGGGGCTCGAAGTGAACATGATCAAAGATGTCACTCCCATTCCGCATAATGGCTGCAGGCCGCCAAAGCGCAGAAGAGTATAGTCATTACGGGAGGAGTTGAAAAGCAATGGCGAAATATGTAGGTCCGGTTTGCCGGCAATGCCGCCGCGAGGGCGTCAAACTGTTTTTGAAAGGCGAGCGCTGCTATAGCGACAAGTGCGCTTTTTCCCGTCGTGGCTACGCACCGGGACAACATGGGCAGGGTCAGGGTCGCAAAAAAGTGTCCGAATATGGCCTGCAGCTTCGTGAGAAGCAAAAGGCCCGCCGGATTTATGGTGTATTGGAACGTCAGTTCCGCAGTTATTTTGAAAAAGCGGAACGTCAAAAGGGAATTACCGGCGAGAATTTGCTGGTTTTGTTGGAACGCCGTCTGGACAATCTCGTATACCGGATGGGACTGGCGTCAAGCCGTACCCAGGCTCGCCAGTTGGTCATGCACGGCCATTTCGAAGTTGGCGGCCGTCGCGTTGATATCCCTTCCTACCTCGTTCGTAGCGGTGAAGTGATCAAAGTCTGCGAAAAGAGCAAGGAATCCCCGTTGATTCAGGGAATTGCCCAGGAATTGCCGCATAAGACGATTCCGGCTTGGCTGAATGTCGTTGTCAACGACCTGAGTGGAACGTTGGTTCGTTATCCCAGCCGCGAGGAAATGGATGTTTCCATTCAGGAGCATCTCATCGTCGAACTGTATTCGCGGTAATGACCACCCTCGACTGATGATTCAATATAGCTTGCGCAGAGAGGGGGCTTTTGCAGGATGAATGAAACAAAACTTGAAACTGTTGAGTTAAACGCGGACTATCGGTATGGCAAATTTGTTTGCGAACCATTGGAGCGCGGTTACGGAACTACCCTTGGCAATAGTTTGCGTCGGGTTTTGCTGTCCTCGCTGGAAGGTTCCGCCGTCACATCCGTGAAGATCGATGGGGTCCTTCATGAATTTGCCACGATTCCGGGAGTACGCGAAGACGTGACGGATATTATCCTCAATCTTAAGGAATTGTGTCTGAAATCCCATTCCGATGAAATTCATACCATGCGCATCGACTTTGAAGGCGGCGGCGAGGTAACGGCGGGCGACATCGATGTTAGTTCCGATTTGGATATTTTGAATCCGGATTTACATTTGGCTACAGTCGAAGAGGGCTTTTCCCTGCGGATGGAAATGACAGTGGAACAGGGAAAAGGCTATGTTTCCGCCGATAAAAACAAAAAGGCGGATCACGTGATCGGAATCATTCCCGTTGATTCGATCTTTTCGCCCGTTTTAAAAGTGAATTTTATTGTAGAGGATACCCGGGTCGGCAATCGCACCGACTATGACAAACTGACGCTGGAAATCTGGACGGATGGTAGCATTCGACCGGATGAGGCGCTGGGTAAGGCAGCGGAGATTTTACAAGACTCGTTGTCGATTTTCCGCCTGACAGGTGATTTGCCGGTAGTCGGTGTGGTGGAAGCTCCCGTCGGCAATAAGAATCCCGGCGAAATGACGATCGAAGAATTGGATCTGTCGGTTCGTTCTTACAATTGTCTCAAACGCGCGGGCATCAATTTCGTGTCGGATCTGGCCCAGAAAACCGAGGACGAAATGATGAAAGTCCGGAATCTTGGCCGGAAATCTTTGGATGAAGTGAAGAAAAAGTTGATTGATATTGGCGTTTCCATGCGGGAAGAAGAAGACTGAGTAAGGAGGGTGGAGAATGGCTTACAGAAAGTTCGGACGGGATTCAAGCGCCCGTAAAGCTATGCTGCGCGACGTTGTCACCGCTCTGTTTGAAAAAGAGCGGATCGAGACGACCGAAGCCAAGGCAAAGGAAGTCAGCGGGCTGGCCGATGAAATGATTACGCTGGCCAAACGCGGCGATTTGCACGCCCGGCGCCAGGCGCTGGCGTTCATGACGGACGAAGCCGTGGTTCGGAAATTGTTCGACACAATCGCACCGAAGTACAAAGAACGTCAGGGCGGCTATACCCGAGTTTTGAAACTGGGACCCCGCCAAGGTGACGCGGCGCTGATGGCGATACTGGAACTGGTGTAAATGGCTTTAGGGGCGACCGCAAGGGTCGCCTTTCTTTTTTAGGCCGCAGGGAAGGATGCGTGGGCTCGATACAATGCTGCAGATAAACAATGTGTGTCACGCTTATCGGAATGAGAATGGGGAAGAGCTGTGGGCTCTGGACCATGTGAGTCTGGATATTGCCGCCGGCGAATTCGTGGCGGTGATTGGCCGCAACGGGTCGGGAAAATCTACATTGGCCAAACATTTGAACGCACTGCTGGTTCCCAGCGAAGGGACCTGCATCGTTGACGGACTGGATACCAGGGATGCCGCCCAGCTCTGGGATATTCGGCAGCGGGTGGGCATGGTGTTTCAGAATCCGGATAATCAAATTGTCGCCTCGATTGTGGAGGAAGATGTCGCCTTTGGACCGGAAAATCTAGGCTTGCCTCCAGTGGAGATTCGACAGCGCGTGGAAGAAGCCCTGACCATGGTGGGCATGACGGAATATCGCCTGCACGGGCCGCACTTGCTGTCCGGCGGCCAAAAACAGCGGGTGGCGATTGCCGGCGTGTTGGCAATGCAGCCGCGTTGTCTGGTCCTGGACGAACCGACCGCCATGCTTGACCCCGTGGGTCGGGCGGAAGTGTTGGATGCTGTCTGCCGTTTGCATCGCGAGGAAGGAATTACTGTCGTCTACATCACGCATTTTATGGAAGAGGCAGTGGCGGCCGGCCGGGTCGTCGTGATGGATGCGGGCAGGGTGATCTTGGATGGTGCGCCGGGAGAAGTGTTCCAGGATGTGGATAAGATTCGCGGGTTGGGGCTGGATGTGCCGGTCGCGGCGGATGTTGCGTCCCAACTGCGCCGCCGGGGGATGGACCTGCCGCCGGGAATCACAACGAACGAAGGATTGGCGGCGGCGTTATGTCTATAGTGCTGGAAAATGTAACCTACACATATATGCCGGATACTCCCTACCAACGGGAAGCATTGCGCAATATCAATCTGACCATCGCTCCAGGGGAATTTCTGGGAGTAATCGGCCACACCGGATCTGGGAAGTCAACTTTGGTCCAGCACTTGAATGGCCTGTTGCTGCCCACTTCGGGAACAGTATCGGTCGACGGCATGAATCTGCAGAACAAGTCGACCGACAGCAAACGAATCCGGCAGCGAGTAGGCATGGTGTTCCAGTACCCGGAGCATCAGTTGTTTGAAGAAACCATTTATGACGATATTGCATTTGGTCCGCGCAATCTGGGACTGAGCGCCGACGAAGTGGCGCAGCGGGTGGAATCGGCCATGGACCGGGTGGGATTGCCGCCTGCGGAGTATGCCACGCGATCGCCGTTTCGCCTGAGCGGCGGCCAGATGCGCCGGGTGGCCATTGCCGGCGTAATTGCGCTGCAACCGGAATACCTGGTGCTGGATGAACCGTCGGCGGGGTTGGATCCCCGCGGCCGGGATGAGATCTTTGAACAAATTCTGCAATTGTATCATAGCACCGGGATGGCGGTTATCCTGGTTACGCACAACATGGAGGATGTGGCCCGCCTGGCGAAACGTTTGCTGGTGATGAACCGGGGACGGATTGAATTTGACGGGGGGCCGGCGGAACTGTTCCATGATTCAGCGCTGCCGCTTCATGATTTTGGCATCAGCCTTCCTTATATGACCGAATTACTCCGGTTCCTGCGAGGCCGGGGGCTTGCACTGGACGATACGCTGTTGGCGGCCGACGCCGTTGCCGCCGCGATTCAGGCTGAACTGGCATTGAAGAGGACTTCATCATGTTGACAGATATCATGCTGGGACAATATTTTCCGGGAAATTCCTTCGTACATAAACTGGACCCGCGCAACAAAATCGTACTGACACTTGTTTTCATCGGCAGCATTTTCCTGGCGGCCAGTTATGACGGGTATTTGTTGTTGGGCCTGTTCCTGTGCCTGTCCACGGCGGTATCCGGAATTCCGGCCAAGATTATGCTGCGTTCGATCAAGCCGTTGTGGATTATTCTGTTGCTCACGGCGGGAATCCATATTTTTATGACGCCGGGCACCGCCTTGTTGAGCGTTGGACCGCTGAGCATTACGCAGGAAGGGGTACGTCAGGCAGTTCAGATGTCGGCCCGCCTGGTTTTTCTGATTATGATGTCCTCGCTGCTGACCTTTACCACCTCGCCCATCGCGTTGACGGACGCGGTGGAGCGTCTCCTGTCGCCGCTCAAATATGTCAAGGCACCGGTTCATGAACTGGCGATGATGATGACGATTGCCTTGCGGTTTGTGCCGACCTTGCTGGAAGAAGCGGACCGGATCATGAAAGCGCAGATGGCGCGCGGCGCCGATTTCTCTTCCGGAAATCTCCTGAAACGCGGCCAGAATATGGTTCCCTTGTTGGTCCCTCTGTTTATCAGCGCATTTCGCCGTGCGGACGACTTGGCGACGGCGATGGAAGCCCGTTGTTATAGGGGCGGGGAACACCGGACCCGGATGAAGGAGCTGCAGTTCGGTTTGCGCGATGTTGCCGCCGCATTGGTTTTTGCGGGCTTGGTGGCGGCATTGGGATGGCTGAAATGGGGATGACACCGGCTGGCGACCGCCGCAACCTGAAATTGATCGTGGCGTATGACGGCAGTGGTTATCATGGCTTTCAGCGGCAGCTGAATGCGTTGACGGTCCAACAGGTATTGGAGGAGAAACTGTCGCTCCTGCTGGGTGAGACCGTCGCCGTGGCCGGGGCTGCCAGAACCGATGCCGGCGTCCATGCTTACGGGCAGGTGATCAGCCTACGTACGGCCGGCGCGATTCCGGTGGATCGGATTCCGGCGGCGACGCGGGGAATCTTGCCGCGTGATATTGCCGTCCTATCCGCGGCGGCGGTGACGTCGGACTTTCATGCCCGTTTTTCGGCGACCGGAAAAATCTATCTTTACCGGATTTTGAACTCGCCGCACCCGGATCCGATCATGCGCAATTATGTCTGGCAAGTGGAGCGGGCACTGGACGACGGCCTTATCAATCTGGCACTGGAAATGTTGGTGGGGGAGAATCATTTCGGCGCATTCCAGGCCGCCGGCAGCTCCGCCCGAAATCCGGTGCGGACGCTTTATTCGGCCCGATGTGTCCGGCGGGATGAGCAACTGGAATTTCAGTTTCACGGCAACGGATTTTTGTATCACATGATTCGCAACATTGTCGGCACGGTCACGGAGGTTGGTGCCGGGAAAATATCTCTGTCGGACTTCGCAGCCATTTTTGCCGGCCGGGACCGCAAACAGGCGGGGGCTACGGCCCCACCGAACGGATTGTATCTTAAGGAAGTATTCTATGAAAAGCCTGCAAAAAACCTTGACAACCCCCCTGACTTCAAATAAAATGAACTATGCGAGATTTGTCAGAGTATCCACTAGCCCCGGAACTTTGATGTGTCGCAACCCCTGGAACATGTTTTAACGAGGAGGAGCCCTGATGGATACATTTATGGCAAAAGCCGCAGACGTCGAGCGCAAATGGTATGTCGTCGACGCCGCCGGCAAAGCGCTTGGCCGGGTTGCTGCGGAAGTGGCGAAGGTCCTGCGTGGCAAACATAAACCTATTTTTACGCCCCATATGGATACCGGCGATCATGTCATCGTGATCAACGCCGCCCAGGTCGTGCTGACAGGCAATAAAGCGACACAGAAACTCTATTTCCGTCACTCCGGATATCAGAGCGGCGCCAAGTTCACCGTTGCCGGCAAACTGTTGGCGACCCGCCCCGAACGCGCCATGGAAATGGCCGTTAAGGGAATGCTGCCCAAAAATCGGCTGGGTGCGGATATGTACAGAAAACTCAAGGTCTATGCCGGCGCGGAGCATCCTCATGCAGCGCAGCAACCCGAAGTCCTTGAAATTAATGTGCGATAGCGATTGGTGAGGAGGAACAGTTGATGGCAAAGACTCCGGTTATTTATTACGCGACGGGCCGGCGCAAGACTTCCACTGCCCGGGTTCGTTTGGTTCCGGGAACCGGTAAAATTTTGATCAATGGTCATGCCTACGAGGAGTATTTTGGGCTGCAGACACTGCAACTGGTGATCAAACAACCGTTGAACCTGACCGATACTCTGGCTAAATACGATGTTTTGGCCCGCGTGGACGGCGGCGGATTTTCCGGCCAGGCCGGCGCAGTACGTCACGGCATCGCCCGCGCCTTGCTCCGCGTGGACAGCGAATATCGTCCGGCGCTCAAGAAAGCTGGCTTCCTGACTCGTGATCCGCGCGAGAAGGAACGTCGCAAATACGGCCTCAAGAAAGCCCGTAAGGCGTCCCAGTACTCGAAACGTTAATTGGCAGTTTCAAAACCCGGAAAAGTATTTTCCGGGTTTTGTTTTTGTGCAGGATTCCCGGCTGGTCAGGTCAAATATAAATAATACGAAATTTTACGATGAACTCGACCAAGGGTCATTGCAACAGGGGGAATGAAAGATGAAGAAACTGATTTTGGCTGGCTTGGCGCTATGCATTCTATTGACGGGAAGTCCGGCATTCGCCGGTCTGGGCGATACTCGGGAAACCATCGGCCAGCAGTACGGCGACTACCGCTTGGTCCTTGATACCGACAACCAGCCCTGGACCAAGGAGCAGTGGGAAAAAAGCGGTTACAAAAAAGCTCAGGCCGATACTTACACCTACCGGTTCCGGCGGGCGGACATCGGCATTGGCTTGGATGTAAAATATGAAGGGGACAAGCCCGGGTCGTTTGTGCGCATGCAGCGGTTTACGCCGGATATGCCGTTCCAGATCAAGGATTTCCAGAAGATGTTCCCGGAACTCTATCCGCTCGTTTCCTCGGCCGACTCCGTGGTGTTCGCCACCTACAAGGAATTGACCCGCAACCTGATGGAGAAAAATTCGCCGGTTTCGATGGGGGTGGCGGTGAAAACCGATCTTGGCGGTAGCCGTAAAGGATACTTCACCCTGCTGGCCTTCAACGTTCAGGATGAAGGACGGCTGATCAAAGACGCAAAATATATTGATGCGAACACGTATATCCGGGAATTTACCATTGAGCGTACCTATCTCTCCGTTCTCAAGGATAACCTGAACGGGGAGTGGCAAGAAATGCAGAACTTCTTCGTGCCGAATGCCAAACCGTCGACGTCGCCGGCCAAGCCGGCCGCCAAGAAGAAATCCGGCAAATAGGAAAATCTCATACGGACATACTGAGGCCCGGCAGGCAGTCGCCTGTCCGGGCCTTGCTTACGCCGAAAGACGTTATGGGGTTGCGAAAACGCTCAGTTGTCGAACCGCAGCGGCGCATTACGGGCTTCGTCCGCCTGACGCTCTGTAATAAAGCTGTACTTGACCATGGCCGCCAAAACGATTCTTTGGCGCTGCCGGGCCTTTTCGAGGTTGACCAGCGGAGAATAGACCGAGGGAGCGGCCGGCAGGCCGGCGATGAGCGAAGCTTCGGCCAGCGTGAGATCACGGGGTGCTTTGCCAAAGTAGGTCTGGGCGGCCTCGTTGATTCCGTAAGCGCCCGAGCCAAAATAAATCGTGTTGACATACATCTCCAGGATTTCCGACTTGGAGAACTGTAGTTCCATCAACCAGGTGAGCGGAATTTCCAGGGCTTTGCGGCTCCAGGTACGGTCTTGGGATAAAAACAAATTTTTGACCAATTGCTGTGTGATTGTGCTGCCGCCTTCCTTTAGTTCGCCGGATTGCAGATTGACGAGTACGGCCCGAAACACCGCTTCCATGTCGATCCCGCTATGTTGGTGAAACCGGTTGTCCTCGACGGCGATCAGGGCTTGCTGAAAGGTGACGGGAACTTGCGATAGGGCGACATAGTTTTTTCGGTCCAGTTTACTGTTGACATAAGTGCGAAACGATACGGCGGACTTGGCTTTTTGCAGATAAGACGGCAACGGGTTTTCCCCGCCCGAGCTGCTCCAGCCGAAATATAAGCCGCCTGCCAGACACAGCAGCAAGATCCATTTGATACAACGCATGTATTCCTCCGAAAATTTACGATTTACAGCCGGAGTAGCAGGATTTACAACCAAGGCTGTGGAAAATGCAAGTCAGTATGGAAACAAGGGGGGCGATGTTCGTGACTTATTTGGCTGGTTGCGCTTTGTTTCCGCATCCGCCCATCATGCTTTCCGAAGTGGGAGGACCGGAATCGACCCAGGTCCAAAAAAGCGTGCAGGCGGCGGAATCGGCGGCGCAGTTCCTGATGCGGAAAAATCCGGCCACAATTGTTATTATAACGCCGCATGGTCCCGCATTCCAAGATGCCGTAGGGATTAACGTTTCGCCGGTTCTGCGCGGGAATCTGTCCGCCTTCGGGGCGCCGGAAGTTGCGGTTTCATTTGAAACCAACAGTTTGTTGGCGCAAAACATCATTAAACAGGCTGAGCGGCTGGGGGTCAGCTTGGCGATTTTGGATGAACCATTATCTCAGCAGTATCGGTTTTCTCTGCAGTTGGACCATGGCGCCGTTATTCCGCTGTATTATTTGAACAAGGCGGGGTTTCGGGGGCAGGTGGTCCATCTGAGCGTAGGATTCTTGAGTTATCCGGAGATGTACGCTTTCGGCAAGGCTGTTCAAGGCGCGATCGAAGCAACCCGGCAAAAAGTGGCGGTGATTGCATCGGGCGACTTGTCCCACCGATTGATTCCCAGCGCGCCTGCCGGGTATAGTCCGCAGGGACGGGTGTTTGACGAACGGATCATCCAGTTGCTGCAGGCCATGGATGTCAAGTCCATGTTCGCGCTGTCGCCGGATTTGGTGGAAGATGCCGGGGAATGCGGACTCCGGCCCATCTTCTTTTTAATGGGAACCATGGACGGGATGGACGCGGAGGCGACGATCCTGTCCTACGAAGGGCCGTTCGGTGTTGGCTACGGGGTTGCCACATTTACCGCGAAAGACCGCCGCAAGGTGAAGGAGGGGAACTCGCGTGAACCGTGAGGAAAGTTGGCCGGTGCATCTAGCGAAGGAAAGTTTGCGCTATTTTTTGGAGCATTCCCGCATCCTGCCGCAGCCAGCCGGCACATTGCCGCCGGAAGCGGCGAAACGGGCCGGTGTGTTTGTGTCTCTGAAAAAGAACGGGCAGTTGCGTGGCTGCATCGGCACTATCCTGCCGACCCAGCCGGATGTTGCGCGGGAAATCATTCGCAATGCCGTGAGTGCGGCCACTGAGGACCCGCGCTTCGACCGGGTTGCCCTAGCGGAATTGGCGGAGCTTGAAGTATCGGTCGACATCCTGGGTAATCCGGAACGGATCGATTCCATGGATAAACTCGATCCCGCACGCTATGGCGTGATTGTGCGACAAGGCGGTCATTCCGGCGTCTTGCTGCCCGATCTGGCCGGGGTGGATTCCGCAGCGGACCAAGTAGCCATCGCTTGCCGCAAAGCCGGAATTTATCCCGAGGAATCCGTTGAACTGTACCGGTTTGAGGTCGTCCGTTACCATTAAAATTGCTGATATTGACGCAGCTATCCACAATAGGTCTGGTGCGACTGGTGTACTCCTGCAAAAACATTGCTGAACAAAATATACAATGTGCCGCAAAAGTGTTGCAAAAAAATGCACAAGTGATGTATAATAATCAGCAATGAATGGAGGCGGTGCAAATGAAATTTAGTATTTTGGGCGCCACAGGCTATACCGGTGAAGAATTGCTGCGGATTCTGGCGAATCATCCCCAGGCCCAGGTTCAGTACCTGACGTCCGAGAATCAGACGGGGACGCCGATTGCACAGACTTATCCGCATTTGATCCAATTTTATCATGATACGATGATTTCCATCAAGGAAGTCGAACATATAGCCTCTAGCAGCGATGTCGTCTTTGCCTGCCTGCCCCATGGTCACGCGATGGCGATCGGCGAGCAGGTGACCCGGGCCGGTGCCCGGCTGATCGATATGGGTGCTGACTATCGGTTCGCGGATACGAGCGTGTATGAAAAATGGTACAAGCTGAAGCATGTTCACGCTGATTCCCAGGCGGTTTACGGATTGACGGAGCTGAAGCGTGAACATGTGAAGTCGGCCAAAATCGTGGCGAATCCTGGTTGCTATACGACAGCTTCGATTCTGGCGTTGACGCCGTTGGTCCAAAACGACCTGGTGGACCGGCGTTCTTTGATTGTGGACGCGAAGAGCGGCGTTTCCGGCGCCGGTCGCAAAGCGGAAACGATGTATCTGATCTGCGAGGCCTTTGAAAATGTTCAGGCGTATGGCATCGCCAATCACCGGCATACGCCCGAAATCGAGCAGGCTTTGTCGGCCGTGGCGGGGGAAGCGGTCACCATCAATTTCACCCCGCATCTGATCCCGATGCCCCGCGGCATTCTGTCCACGTGCTACGCCAACCTGAACAGCGGTGTCACGCCGGAGCAGGTCGACCAGGCGTTCCAGAAGGCCTATGGCGGTGAGTTCTTCATTCGGCTGCTCGGCCGTGGCGGCTATCCGGCAACGAAAAATACCCGCGGCTCTAATTTCTGCGACATTGCCTGGCATATCGATCCCCGGACCAACCGGGTCATCGTGGTGTCGGCGCTCGACAATCTGGTCAAGGGCGCGGCCGGTCAGGCGGTGCAGAATATGAACGTGATGTTTGGGATCGACGAAAAGGCGGGCCTGACCCAGGCGCCGCTGTATCCATGATGGAGGGGGTACGCGAGGTGTTGAAAGAAGTTGCCGGTGGAGTTACGTTCCCCCGGGGATTCAAGGCGGCCGGCGTCAAGGCCGGCATCAAGAAAAATGGCAAGGAAGATGTGGCGCTGATTTTTAGCACAGTGGAGGCAAATTGGGCCGGCCGGTTCACGACGAACCGCTTTCCGGCTGCTCCCGTAATCGTTTCCCGCGCCGCCATGCAAAACGTTTCAGGACGAGCGGTCATATTGAACGCCGGTTGCGCCAACGCCTGCACCGGTGAACAGGGGCTGACCGATGCCAAAAATACCGCCAAGCAAGTGGCGTCGCTTTTGGACATCGCCCCGGAGGCGGTCGTGGTTGGTTCCACCGGCGTGATCGGCGTGCCGCTGCCTATGGAAAAACTGTCCGCCGGCGTTCGCCAGGCAGTGGCCGAACTGTCGGAGTTCGGCGGCGAAAAGGCTTCGCAGGCCATTATGACCACTGATACTTTTGTCAAGACTTGCGGCTATGTGGCAGAACTGGGTGGCGTATCCGTGCGTTTTGGCGGCATGGCCAAAGGGGCGGGAATGATTTGCCCCAATATGGCGACGACTTTGGCTCTGATTACGACGGATGCGGCCGTGGTGCCTGAGGTGCTGCAAGCGGCCCTTACCGAAGCCGTGGGCGCATCTTTCAACCGGATCACGGTGGATGGCGATATGAGCACGAACGACATGCTCGTGGTGCTCGCCAATGGCATGGCCGGCAACCCGCAGATCGCCAGTCTGGAAGGACCGGAATACATGGAGTTTGCGTCGGCGTTGCGAGCGGCGGCCTTGAACCTGGCCAAAAAAATAGCACGTGACGGCGAGGGAGCAACGAAATTCATCGAAATCGAAGTGCGGGGTGCCGCCAATGAGGCGGATGCCCGGACAGCGGGGATGGCGATCGCCAACTCGCCGCTCGTCAAGACGGCATTTTTCGGCCAGGATCCCAACTGGGGCCGGATCTTATGTGCAGCCGGCTATTCCGGCGCCGAACTGGATCCCTTGAAAACAACGCTGGCCATCGGCGGTGTACAGATCGTGGCGGGCGGTTTGGGTGCCCAATTTGACGAAAAAGCTCTTCGTTCGGTCATGGCCGAGCGCGAAATCAAGGTGGTCATCGATCTGGGGGTCGGCTCGGCGGGCACGACAATCTATACCTGCGACATGTCCTACGAATATATCAAGATCAACGGGGAGTACACGACATGAGCGGCACGGCGGAACTCAACAACTGGCGGGGACGCACAGTCGTCGTCAAATACGGCGGCAATGCGATGCTGGACGATTCCCTGAAGCAGGCGGTCGCCCAGGATATTGCCGACTTGTCTCATGCCGGCGTTCGGTTGGTGATTGTGCATGGCGGCGGGCCTGAAATCACCGGCTTGCTCAAGGCGATGAACAAAAAATCCGAGTTTGTCGCCGGCTTGCGGGTGACGGACGCTGAAACGGCAACTTTGGCCCAGATGGCGCTGGTGGGGAAAACCAATCCCGAACTGGTGAATTTCATCAATCGCGCCGGTGTCCGCGCGGTAGGTCTGAACGGCAAGGATGCCGATCTGTTTGAAGTTCGCCGCCAGCTGGCGACGGTTTACGAAAACGGCGTAGCCCAACAGGTGGATATCGGGTTTGTCGGCGAAGTGGCGTCGGTCCGGCCTGAATTGCTGCAGACTCTGCTGGACGGCGGCTATGTGCCGGTCATTGCGCCGATCGGCGCCGATGCGGCTGGACAGACCTACAATATTAATGCGGATACGGCCGCTGCCGCCGTCGCGGCGCAGCTGCAGGCCGATGTGTTCCTGTTGTTGACGGACGTGGAAGGCGTTTTTCGCGATTACCATGACAAGAACAGCCTGATCGCCGAACTATCTTTTGAGGAAGCGACTGCGATGATCAAAACCGGTGTAGTAGACGGCGGCATGATCCCGAAAGTGCAGGCCTGCATGCGCGCCCTGGCGAAGGGCGCGCGCCTGGCCCGAGTGGTCGACGGCCGGCGGCCGCATTGCATCGTCGAATCCCTGCAACCGGGCAATGTTGCCGGAACGGCGGTAGTAAAAAACAAGGGGTGAGTGTAGTTGGACAAAATGCAGGTGTTTGAGCAGGATCAGAAATATTTCATGCCGGTGTTCAGCCGCTATCCGCTGGTATTGTCGCATGGCGAAGGTCCATATGTGTTTGACACCGACGGCAAGAAGTATCTTGATTTTCTGGCAGGGATCGCCGTCAATGTACTGGGGCATGCCCATCCGGCGTTGGTCAGGGCGGTTTGTGAACAGGCTGGCAAACTGATCCATTGTTCCAACCTTTATTATACGGAACCGCAAGTTCAGCTGATCGAAAAGATCGCCAAACTGTCCAAACTCGATAAGGTGTTCATCGCCAATAGCGGCGCCGAGGCCAACGAGGGCGCCATGAAACTGGCCAGAAAATATGGCAAAATGCAGGCCGCCGACAAGTTCGAGATCGTAACGGCCGAGCATTCTTTCCACGGCAGGACGCTGGCAACGCTGACCGCTACCGGCCAGCCTAAATATCAAGAAGGTTATGAACCGTTGCCGGGTGGATTCCGGTATGTGCCGTTCAACGATAAAAAAGCGCTCGCTGCGGCTGTTTCTGACAAAACTTGCGCGGTGATGATCGAGCCGGTACAGGGCGAAGGCGGCATTCATACACCTGCCGACGGCTATCTGCAATACGCGCGTGAACTCTGCGACAAACACGGCGCGTTGCTGATTTTTGACGAAATTCAGAGCGGCATGGGGCGGACCGGCACGTTCCTGGCCTGCCAAGGCTACGGCGTGAAACCGGACATCGTGACCCTGGCGAAGGGACTGGCCGGCGGCGTGCCGATCGGCGCCTTTATGGCGACGGAAAAGGTGGCGGCAGCCTTTGCGCCGGGCGACCATGGTTCGACCTTCGGCGGCAATCCTTTGGCCTGTGCGGCGGCGTTGGCGGTATTGGCGGTTATTGAACAGGAAAATCTGATGGCTAATGCCGTGACGATGGGCGACTATTTGCTGGAAGAGCTGGCTGGGCTGAAACAGAAATATCCGGCGTTGATCCGCGAGATCCGGGGCAAAGGCCTGATGGTGGGGGCGGAACTGACCAAACCCGGCCGCGAAGTGGTCGACCGTTGCCTGAAGCAGGGCGTCATCATCAACTGCACGGCCGGCAATGTGTTGCGGTTCGTTCCACCGCTGAATATCGAGCGGAACCATGTCGACGAAGTCATCGCCATCCTCGATGGCGTTCTGGCGCAATGGCAATAATCGTCGGTGAAAGCCGACGGAAACAAAGGAAGGTATATCGATGAGCATGAAAGGAAAGGACTTGCTGGCTCTTCACGATCTATCCCCGGCGGAAGTGGAGGAAATATTCCGCATGGCGGCCGAGTTGAAACAGAAAGTGAAGGACGGCGTCGAACACCCCCTGCTCAAAGGCAAAACTCTGGGCATGATCTTTCAGAAATCCTCCACGCGGACTCGCGTGTCCTTCGAGGTCGGCATGTACCAACTCGGCGGCTCCGCCCTGTTTCTCTCGGCCAACGACCTCCAGATGGGCCGCGGCGAGCCGATCCGGGATACGGCCCGCGTGCTGTCCCGCTATCTGGACGGCATCATGATCCGCACCTTTGCGCAGAAGGATGTGGAAGAATTGGCGGAATGGTCCTCCATTCCCGTTATCAACGGCCTGACCGACTCCCATCATCCCTGCCAGGTTTTGGCGGACCTGTTCACAGTCCGGGAGCATAGGGGAACTTTGAAGGGGCTCAAGCTGGCCTTCCTGGGTGACGGTTTCAATATGGCCAATTCCCTGATGGAGGGAGGCGCCAAGACCGGGATGCATGTCATGGTCGCCACTCCGCCCGGCTATGAACCGAAACCGGACATCGTGGAAGCCGCCAAGGCTGCGGCCGAGGAAACGGGCGGCAGCGTCCAGGTGTGCAATGACCCGCGGGAAGCGGCGCGTGACGCCGATGTGTTGGTGACGGATGTCTGGTCCAGCATGGGGCACGAAGCGGAACACCGGGCCCGGCTGAAGGCGTTCGGCGGTTACAGCCTGAACAGTGCGCTGGTGGCGATTGCCAAACCTAAGGCAATGATCCAGCACTGCCTGCCCGCGCACCGGGGCGAGGAGATCAGCGACGAACTGTTCGAAGCACACGCGCAGGAGATTTTCGACGAGGCGGAGAACCGGCTCCATGTGCAAAAAGCGATCATGGCACTGGTGATGTGACGGCAAACGAGGTAAAATATTAAAATAGACTAGATTTTTTGGAGGGAAAACGATTATGAGCAACACAGCGAACCCTAAAGCGGAAAAAGTGGTACTGGCCTATTCCGGCGGCCTGGATACTTCCGTCATCATTCCCTGGCTGATCGAAAATTATGGTTACGAAGTTATCGCCATGTGCGCCGATGTCGGCCAGGGCGACGACCTGGAATTTGTCAAACAAAAGGCGATCAAAACCGGCGCCAGCAAGGTTTATGTGGAGGATCTGCGGGACGAGTTCATCACCGAGTACATCTGGCCCACGCTGAAAGCCGGCGCGATGTACGAAGGGAAGTATCTGTTGGGAACCTCGATGGCCCGGCCGATCATCGCCCAGGCCCTGGCCCGCATCGCCGAGAAGGAAGGCGCAGTCGCCATTGCCCACGGCGCCACCGGCAAAGGCAATGATCAGGTCCGGTTCGAACTGACCATCAAGGCGTTGGCCCCGCATCTGAAGATCATCGCGCCCTGGCGGCTGTGGGATATTCGTTCGCGGGAAGACGCCATCGACTACGCGGAAAAACGCGGCATCCCCGTGCCGGTGACCAAAGCCCGACCCTACAGCATGGACGCCAACCTTTGGCATTTGAGCCACGAAGGCGCCGACCTGGAAGATCCCTGGAACGAACCCAAACCGGACCTGTGCATGATTTCCAAGACGCCGGAAACTGCTCCCGATGCCGCGGAATATGTGGAAATCGGCTTTGAAAAAGGAGCGCCGGTTTCGGTCAACGGCAGCAAATTGAGCCCGGTCGCACTGGTGGAAAAACTGAACGAACTGGGCGCCAAACATGGCGTTGGCATCGCCGACCTGGTGGAAAATCGTCTGGTGGGGATGAAGTCCCGTGGCGTATATGAGACCCCCGGCGGCGCAATTCTGTTCTATGCCCACCGCGAACTGGAAACCCTCACCCTGGACCGGGCCACGTTGCACTACAAGGAACAGATGGCGGTACGGTACGCTGAACTGGTGTATGACGGCATGTGGTTCTCGCCGTTGCGGGAAGCCCTGGACGCTTTTGTGAATCAGACCCAGCAGACCGTCACCGGTGTCGTGCGGGTAAAATTGTACAAGGGCAATATCATGAGCGCCGGCGTCAAATCGCCATACTCCCTCTACCATGAAGGCTTTGTCACTTTTGGCGAGGACGAAGTTTACAATCAGAAAGATGCCGAAGGCTTCATCAATCTGTTTGGTCTGCCGCTCAAGATTCGGGCGCTGATGATGCAAAAAGAGGCGAAACAGAAGTGACCAAGCTGTGGGGTGGCCGGTTTACCCGGGACACTGACGCGAATGTGGAGGAGTTCACCTCCTCCATTTCGTTTGATCAGCGCATGTATCGACAAGACATTCTCGGCAGCATGGCGCATGCCCGGATGCTGGGTCGTTGCGGGATCCTGACCGCGGAAGAAACGGAACAGATCATCCAGGGACTTACCTCCATCCTGGCGGATATCGAAGCCGGCAATTTCACGTTTGAAATCGCCCTGGAAGATATCCATATGAACGTCGAGAAGCGCCTGACGGAACGGATCGGCCCGGTGGGCGGCAAACTGCACACCGCCCGCAGCCGCAACGACCAGGTGGCATTGGATACGCATATGTACATGAAGTCCGCCATCCAGTCGATCGCGACGCTGCTCCACGGGTTGGAGCGGGCATTGGTAGAGGTGGCCGAGGCCAACATTGATGTGATTCTGCCGGGATACACCCATTTGCAGCGGGCGCAACCGGTGCTGTTTTCCCATCATTTGCTGGCGTATTTTCATATGCTGGCCCGCGATTTCGACCGGCTGAAGGGAGTCTGGGACCGTACCGACATCATGCCGCTCGGCGCCGGTGCGTTGGCGGGAACCACGTTCCCAATCGACCGTCGGATGGTCGCCGGGGAACTGAAATTTTCCCGGATTTACGCCAACAGTATGGATGCGGTCAGCGACCGGGACTATATTTTGGAATTTCTCGCCTTTGCCGCCATTTTAATGGTGCATTTGTCCCGGCTCAGTGAAGAGATGATCCTGTGGTCGTCGACTGAATTTGCCTTCATTGAGCTTGATGACGCCCACTGCACCGGTTCCAGCATCATGCCGCAAAAGAAGAATCCCGACGTTTGCGAGTTGGTGCGCGGCAAAACCGGCCGCGTGACGGGGCATCTGATGGCCATGCTGACGATTCTGAAAGGCCTGCCCATGACTTACAATAAAGATCTGCAGGAAGACAAGGAAGGCGCCTTCGACACTATCGACACGTTGAAATTCAGTCTTTCGGTTTATGCCGACATGCTCCGGGGAATGAAAGTGAATTCCCGGCGGATGCGGCAGATGTTGGACGATGATTTTTCCAATGCAACCGATATGGCCGATTATCTGGTGCGAAAAGGCCTGCCGTTCCGGGAAGCCCATGCCGTCGTCGGCAGGGCGGTCCGCCTTGCCATTGAGACGCAACGCAGTCTGACCGAACTCCCCCTTTCGGAATTACAGGCGTTGTGCCCATTGTTTGGCGATGATATTTTGGCGGCGCTCCAGATCGAAACCTGTATCGAGGCCCGGAACTCGGAAGGCGGGACCGCGTCCGCACAGGTGAGACAAGCCCTTACAAGTTGCCATTCTATTATGCAATTGCAGCAAACAACGATTGACATGTATACAAAAAGCAATATATAATAGGATAAATTAAGCGGCAATAGGGGGGTAACGGTATGACAGAGATCAGTATCCAAAAAACGACTAGGCCGGGTACCATGCCCGACGAGGACAAACTGGGATTTGGCACGCATTTCACGTACCACATGTTCGTGATGGACTACCAGACCGGCAAAGGTTGGCACTCGCCGCGGATCGTTCCTTATGAAGAATTCAGCCTGTTCCCGTCGGCAATGGTGTACCATTATGGACAGGCGATTTTTGAGGGAATGAAGGCGTTCAAAACCCACGACGACCGACTGGTGGTGTTCCGCACCCGCGACTATCTGCAACGGTTCAACCGTTCCGCGGATATCCTCTGTATTCCCAATACGGATGTCGATCAGGTACAGGCAGGCCTGTTCAAACTGCTGGAACTGGATAAGCGGTTCCTGCCCGGGAAATTGGGCACATCCATTTATATCCGGCCGTTCATCATTGCGACCGATCCGTTCGTCGGCGTCAAATCTTCCGACACCTACCGGCTGTTCATCATCCTGTCGCCATCCGGCACCTATTATGCGCAGGGCTTCAATCCTGTCGGCATCCGGGTGGAGGACAAGTATGTCCGCGCAGTTCCCGGCGGCATCGGCGAAGCGAAGACTCCCGGCAACTATGCGGCAAGCCTGCGGGCGCAGGTCGAAGCCAAGCATGAAGGCTACGCCCAGGTGCTCTGGCTGGATGGCATTGAACGCAAGTATATCGAAGAAGTCGGCACGATGAACATCTTCTTCAAAATCAATGATGAACTGATTACGCCGGCGCTTAACGGCAGCATTCTGGGCGGCATCACCCGCCGAACCGTTTTGGAACTGGCCCGGGAATGGGGCATGAAAGTATCCGAACGCAAGATTTCCATTGACGAAGTCTTTGCCGCGGCTGAAAATGGCACCCTGCAGGAGGCCTTTGGCTCCGGCACCGCCGCTGTTATCTCGCCAGTGGGCGAATTGTCCTGGAAAGGCAAGAAGATCATCATCAACAACAATCAAACCGGTCCCACTTCCCAGAAACTGTTTGACGAAGTTACCGGGATACAGTATGGCACTCTGCCGGATACGCGCGGTTGGGTCAATACGGTCACGAAACTCTGATCCCAAAGGGTTTCAAGCCTCCCGCAACTACGGGAGGCTTTCGTTATTGTACGGGGCTAAAAGGATTTTTTCGTCAAAGAACGAATAATGAATGACAGAGAGATTCGTTATGATGGGGTGTACACGCGATGGACCTGCAAATTCGAAATTTCATACCGCCGTTTGGGTTGATCGATTTGCTCGACGTCCTCATCGTAGCGCTCGTATTATACAAGCTGTACGACATGATCAAGGATACTCGGGCCGTAACCCTGCTGAAAGGCTTGCTGGTGGTGCTGGTGATGGCCCTGGTGAGCAACTGGCTGCACCTGAATGTTTTATACTGGCTCATGGGCAAGACGCTGACCGTGGTCGCGGTTGCCCTGCCGGTCGTATTTCAGCCGGAACTTCGGCGGGCGCTGGAACACATAGGCCGGGGCCGTTTTTTCAGCAAATCCAAACGTCTGAACGACGAGGAAATGTCCCAGCTGTTCCGGGATCTGGCGAAAACGGCGGCCACTTTGTCCAAGACCCGGACCGGCGCCCTGATCGTGGTGGAACGGGAAACCGGTCTGAACGATTATGCCGAAACTGGCATCCGCATCGACGGGGTGGTGTCCACCGAGTTGTTGCTGAACTGTTTTATAGTGAACACACCCTTGCATGACGGCGCACTGATCATCCGCGGCAACCGGATTTTGGCCGCTGGCTGCCTGCTGCCGCTGACAGAGCGGTCCGGCCTGGACAAGGAACTGGGGACGCGGCACCGGGCGGCGATCGGTCTGAGTGAACAGACCGACGCCTTTGTGATCGTGGTCAGCGAAGAAACCGGTGTGATTTCCATCGCGTTGGGCGGCCGCCTGGAACGCCGGCTGGATTTTAATTCCCTGCAATCACGGCTGGAGGAACTGTTTGCCCCCAAGGCGCAGGGGTTGAGTGATTACATCAATCGGAGGAATGGCCGGCAATGAATTATTTTCTGGGCCGGAATCTGCTGCCCAAGCTGTTGGCGATATTAGTCGCCCTGATCTTGTGGATTTTTGTCATGAATGAGCAAAATCCGCCGGTGGAGGGAACCTTTCAGGTATCGTTGGTCAGCCGGAATTTGTCGGGGAAAATGGTCGTCATGGAAGCGCCGGAGTCGGTGCGTATCAAGGTCCGCGGCTTGCGGAACGCGATCGCTGGCGCGGCCGGCCGGAATTTCCAGGCCTATGTCGATCTGAAAGGACTGACGCCCGGACAGTATGACCTGCCGGTTTCGGTACAGTTGCCGACTGGCTATGAGCTGGTGGAAGTGGTCCCGGGCAAAGTCAGCGTTACCCTGGAAGCGCTTCAATCACGCCAGTTTCCGGTGGAACCGCGACTGACCGGTCCCGTTGTCGGCCAGATGACCCTGGGCAAAGTAGAAATTACTCCAAAAACTGTCACCATTACCGGCCCACAGAGCGTATTGGATTCGGTTGGCAAGGTGTTGGCGCCGGTGGAAATTCGGGACCGGACGCCGGCGTTCGCGTTGGATGCCAAGCTGTTCATCGCCGGAGTTGACGGAAACGAATTGAAGACTTTGAAAGTGGAACCGGCACAGGTCAAAATTTCCGGCGTGCTGGAGCCGGGGACCATCACGAAAACTGTCGATGTAAAAACCGTCCTGACCGGCAATCTGCCGGATGGCGTTCTGTTGCGCCGGGTGTTTACCGAACCGGCGAAAGTGGAGTTACGGGGACCGAAGGCAATTCTCGACCGGCTGACGGCCGTGTCGACGGAGCCGGTGGCGCTGACGGGAATCACCAGGGATGTGACCCGGGAAGTGCCGCTGCAACTGCAACCGGGAATCACGGTGGCGCGAAAAACGGTCATGGTACGGATCACAGTGGGGCAGGGACCCTGAAATGAATCAACAAACGCCGCTGACATTGCGACTGGCCAATCTACGGGTTTCCATTGATGCGCAACAATCTTTGGAAACCTTTGTTTGTGCGCGCCTGCGTATCGCTGACGAACAACTGCAAAATTTCACGGTCTTGCGCAAGGCGCTGGATGCCCGGCGGGAAGGCAATATTTCCTTTGTGTACACCGTAGAGTTCGCCGTACCGGCGGCAAACGGGAAATGGCTAAAAAAATGGCTGGTCGACAAGAACTTGACCTTGGTGGAACCGGAACCTGTTCCGCGCTTCCAGCCGGGCAGCAGACCGTTGCCGGAACGGCCGGTCGTGGTGGGCTTTGGCCCGGCGGGGATGTTTGCGGCGCTGACCTTGGCGCGACATGGCTACAAACCGCTGGTGCTGGAACGCGGACCGGATGTGGAAACACGACAGCTGGCCGTGCGGAAGTTCTGGGAGCAGGGCCGGCTGGATGAAACCGCCAACGTGCAGTTCGGCGAGGGCGGGGCTGGCACGTTTTCCGACGGCAAGCTGACGACCCGGGTACATGACCGCTTGATGACCGAGGCGCTGAATATTCTGGTTGAGGCCGGCGCGCCGCCGGAAATCCGGTATTGGTACAAACCGCACATCGGCACCGACCGCCTGCGGCAAGTCGTCAAAAACATCCGTCAACAGATCGAAGCTTTAGGCGGAGAGGTTCGCTTTGGCTGCCAGGTGACGGGTTTTCGTCAGGAAGCGGGAACGCTGACGGGCTTGATTCTCAATGAAACCGAACTTTTACCCTGCGCGGTCGCTTTGCTCGGTATCGGCCACAGCGCTCGTGACACCTATCAGACTTTGCAGCGTAGCGGCGTGGCCATGGAAGCGAAACCTTTTTCGGTCGGGGTGCGCATCGAGCATCCCCAGGAACTGATCGACCGGGCGCAGTACGGCGCCGCGGCGGGACATCCACGGCTGGGAGCTGCCGATTACGCGCTGGTCCACCATGACCGGGACACCGGCCGTACTGCCTATTCGTTCTGCATGTGTCCCGGCGGGGTCGTCATCGGCGCCGCTTCGGAAAGCGGCGGTGTCGTCGTCAATGGCATGAGCCATTACAGCCGTTCTTCCGGTTCGGCCAACAGTGCTCTGGCCGTGAACGTCATGCCGGCGGATTTTGGCGACGGAGTTCTGGCCGGGGTGGAGTTTCAGCGTCGGTATGAGCAACAGGCATTTGAACTGGGCGGGCGGTCTTATTTCGCGCCGGTGCAGACCGTGGGCGAGTTTTTGGCGGGGCGCTCGGGTGGCCGCGAGTTTCTCGTCCCCCCCAGTTATGGACCCGGTACCCGCAGCGTCAACTTGGGCGACTGCCTGCCGGATTTTGTCACCGCCACACTGCGCCGGGCGTTGCCTGATTTTGGCCGAAAAATTCGCGGCTTTGACCATCCGGGCGCGGTGATGACCGGGGTGGAAACCCGGACTTCGGCGCCGCTCAGGATTTTACGCGGCGACGATCGGCAATCGGCAAATGTGGCGGGACTGTATCCCATGGGCGAAGGCGCCGGCTACGCCGGCGGGATCATGAGCGCCGCCCTGGACGGCATGAATACGGCGAACGCAATTGTGCGCGAATACAAACCCGAATAAACAGACAGAAGCATAGGAGGCTTTTTTAATGGCAAGATTGTTTGGCACAGATGGAGTACGGGGCATCGCCAACACTGAATTGACGCCGGAACTGGCGTTCCGCCTGGGATGGGCCGCAGCCTGGTATTTTGGCCGGGAACAGAAAAAGCCGACATTCCTGATCGGCCGGGACACCCGAATTTCGGGGCAGATGCTGGAAGCGGCGCTGTGCGCCGGAATCTGTTCGGCCGGCGGCAATGTCGAGGTTCTCGGCGTGATTCCCACCCCGGGCGTCGCCTGGCTCACCAGCAGTTCCGACGCTGCGGCCGGCGTCGTCATTTCCGCCTCGCACAATCCGTTTGGCGACAACGGCATCAAATTTTTCAGCGGTACGGGCTACAAGTTGCCCGATGCGGTCGAGGACGAACTGGAGGAAATCGTGGCCCGCGGCATGGAGACACTGCCCCGGCCCACGGGAAAATCCGTGGGAACGATCGGTTACCGGCATGACCGGATCGCCGAATATCAGGATTTTCTCTGCGGCACGGTCAAGGAACCTCTGACCGGCCTGCGGGTGCTCATTGACTGTGCCAACGGCGCTGCCTGCGAAACCGCGCCGGCCGTTCTGTCCCGGCTGGGAGTGGACCTCGAGGTTTTACACTGTACGCCGGACGGCCAAAATATCAACGACCACTGCGGATCCACCCATATGGAATCCCTGCAGACAGCTGTGCGGGAACGAAAAGTCGATCTGGGCCTGGCCTTCGACGGCGACGCCGACCGTTGCCTGGCCGTGGACGAGAGGGGACAGCTGGTGGACGGCGACCAGATCATGGTGATTTTGGCCCATGAACTGATCCGGCAGCGGACGTTGCGGAACAATACCCTGGTGGCGACCGTCATGAGCAATATCGGGCTGCATCAGGCGATGCGGCGGGTCGGCGGACAAGTCATGGTCACCGCCGTCGGCGACCGTTATGTGCTCGAAGCCATGCAGAAACACGGCCTGACATTGGGCGGCGAACAGTCGGGCCACATCATTTTCGGCGAGCACAGCACGACCGGCGACGGTCTGATGACGGCACTGCAACTTCTCTCTTCCCTGAAACGCAGCGGTTCGCGCCTGTCCGAACTGGGGGCGCTCATGACCCGGTTTCCGCAGGTGTTGGTCAATGTCGGTGTTCGCAGCAAAGCCGGCTGGCAGGAGAATGCCCGGATTGCCGCGGCGGTGAAAGCTGCTGAGTCGAAGTTGGGTGAAGACGGCCGGGTGCTGGTTCGCGCTTCCGGTACTGAGCCACTCATTCGTGTGATGGCCGAAGGGCCTGAACTGGGCGAGCTGGAGAAACTGGCCGGCGAAGTGGCGCAGGTGATCCGGGCGGAGCTGAATTGACCGGATCGCCGATTTCCTATACAATAAGGGCAAATATGTTTCCAGTGCCGACCAGACAGCCGGGAAAAGGAGGTGGCGGCGCGACCGGCGGGTACGAAACCGGAACTATATAGCGCTGGCGCTTGCCCACAGGCAAGCGGACGAGGGGAAGGTTCATCGAGATGTCAGCGGATGCCTTCCGGCTGTCTGCAGCCGCAAGCAATCGACAAAACCGCGGGGTGACCGGCGGGACAAAACGATTGTGGCAGACCCCGAATACGAAGTTTGGAGGAATAACATAGATGTGTGGCATTGTGGGTTATGTGGGCCCAAAACAAGCCGCGCCATTTTTGCTGGAAGGCCTGCGTAAACTGGAGTACCGCGGGTACGATTCGGCCGGCATTGCCGTATACAATGGCTCGGAAATTCATGTTGACAAATGCATGGGACGTCTGGACAGCCTGGAAAAGAAAATCGAGGGAAAAATTCCGCAAGGACATCTGGGCATCGGCCATACCCGCTGGGCGACCCATGGCCGCCCGTCCGATACCAACGCCCATCCGCACGCCGACTGCCACGGCGACTTCGTGGTGGTGCACAACGGCATCGTGGAAAACTACCTGAACATCAAGGAACGTCTGATGGAAAAGGGACACAAGTTTGTGTCGGAGACCGACACCGAAGTCGTGGCCCATCTGGTCGAGGAGTATTACGAAGGCGACTTTGTCGAAGCCGTGAAGAAGGTTCTGGCGGAGATTCGTGGTTCGTATTCGCTCGTTTTTATCTCCCGGCACGAACCCGACAAAATCATCTGCACCAAGCAGGACAATCCGTTGGTCATTGGCCTGGGCGAAGGCGAGAATTTCATCGCCTCCGACATTCCGGCGATTATCCATCGCACCCGCCGGACCTTCATCCTCAGCGACGGCGAAATGGCCGTGGTCACGAAGGATTCGGTGTGGGTCACCAACCGTCAGGGAACGCCGGTTTCCAAGAAAGTCTTCGAAGTCAACTGGGATGCGGAGGCAGCTGAAAAGGGCGGTTACGATCATTTCATGATCAAGGAGATCGCCGAGCAGCCCAAGGCCTTCCGCGACACGATGACCGGCCGGGTGAACCGGGACGCCCACGCCATCAATTTCGACGAACTGAAATGGAGCCGGGAAGAAGTCGCAGCCATCAAAAAAATCATGATCACGGCCTGCGGCACGGCCTACCATGCCGGTTTGGTCGGCAAGTATTATCTGGAGCAGCTGGCGCGGATTCCGGTCGAAGTGGATATTGCGTCAGAGTTTCGTTACCGGAATCCGTTGGTCGATTCCAGCACGCTGGTCATCATCATCAGCCAGTCCGGGGAGACCAGCGATTCCCTGGCGGCGCTGAAGGAAGCCAAGCGGTTGGGCGCCCGCACACTGGCGGTGACCAATGTCGTCGGTTCCTCCATCGCCCGCGAAGCCGATCAAGTCATCTACACCTGGGCAGGCCCGGAAATTGCGGTGGCGTCCACCAAGGCCTATACGACCCAGCTGCTGGTGATGTTGATGGTCGCCCTGTATTTGGCCGGGCTGCGGGAAAGTCTGCCGGCGGAACGCCTGAAACAAATTGTGGCGGAATTGGAGCATTTGCCGCAAAAGGCGGATGAATTCCTGACCAACGGACAGGCGGTCAAGACCTTCGCCGAACTTTACGGATTCAACGAAGACGTGTTCTTCATCGGCCGGTCGCTGGATTATGCGGTGGCGATGGAGGGAGCGCTGAAGCTCAAGGAAATCTCTTATATCCATGCGGAAGCGTACGCCGCCGGCGAGCTGAAGCATGGAACGCTGGCGCTCATTATCGAAGGCGTGCCGGTGATTGCCCTGGCAACGCAAATGGACGTCTATGAGAAAACGTTGAGCAATATCAAGGAGGTCAAGGCTCGCGACGCGGTGGTCATCGGTCTGGCGATGGCAGGCGACGATCAGATCAAAAAATACGTCGACCATACCATCTTCATCCCGGCCACGGAGAAATATCTGGCGCCGATCCTGGCCGTCATTCCCCTGCAGTTGCTGGCCTACTATGCGGCGGTGACCCGGGGTTGCGACGTGGACAAACCCAGAAATCTGGCTAAGAGCGTAACGGTTGAATAAGAGTAGTAAAAGCGGGGCATCGGTGAAACCGATGCCCCGTTTTATTTGGCAGGCATACTTAGCCGAACCGCGCTGGAAAATGCCGATTGCGTTGGATTTGAACCGTAGAATTCGCCGGTGAAGCAGCAATGCTTTTCCGGTGAAAAGCAACAAGGATGTTGATTTTAGGGTCTACTGGCGCCGGATGAGCCGTTGGACCCGGCCCGGAAAAACGTCGCGGCGAGCCGATACGAATTTCGGTGAAAATCCCGTCAATCAAATTTCAGCGCGGTCCGACTGATTCAGTATTTTTGGCAATTTTACACAACACTTTCACTACAGGTCTGGACAAAAATCAGTTCACTGTTTATAATAAAAAATATCCCTCCCCGGGACGGGGGGGTATAAATAAGGCGGTGGTTTTTGTGTGGAAGAAGTACGCGTATTTTGTGCTGATTGCCTATTTGTTCGTCGGATTTTTTTTCTACCCCGTGTTGGGACTGATCGCGCTGGTCTGCATGTTGGCGCCGGTGGCGCTGGCGCCGTTCAAGGGACGGGCCTGGTGCGGCAATTATTGCCCCCGGGGCAGCTTGTGGGATGAAGTGTTCGCCAAAATCAATCCTTCCCGGACTATTCCCGGTTGGGCCCGCGCTCCCGGATTCCGTTACGGGGTTCTGTTCACGATTTTCGGCTTGTTTACCTGGCAAATGGCGGGAGCTTGGCCGGATCCGGCAGCCATCGGCAAAGTATTTTTGCGGGTGATTTTCATCACGACCCTGATCGGCATCTTTCTGGCGTTAAAATTTAGCCCGCGGACCTGGTGCAGCTTCTGCCCGATGGGTACGCTGGCCTCCTTGCTTTCGAAAGGGAAAAATCCGATTCGTGTCGAAAATACTTGTGTGAGTTGCGGACTTTGCGCCAAAGCTTGTCCGATGGATCTGGCGCCCTACAAACATGGCGAATTGTTCGCCGATCCGGACTGCATCAAGTGCGGCGTTTGCGTGGCCAAATGTCCGAAACGGGCGTTGAGCTTTCCGGGATAAGATTGTTTGACAATGTCGCGCGGGGAGGCGGAAACATGTTGCATCGATGGGGCCGATTCGGGATACTGGGGGCGCTGATATTGCTGTTGGTTGTCAGCGGGCCAAGTCTGGGGGAATGTTCCGACTGTCCGGAACAGGATGTGATCAGGGCCCGGGTCGCCAATAACAACGAATTTGCCTTTTCCCTGTATCAAAAGATTGCCGGTGCTGAAACGAATCTTGGGAAAAATGTCTTTTTTTCTCCCTATAGTATTTCTACTGCTTTAGGCATGACCTATGCGGGAGCGCGCGGTGAAACGGCGGAGCAGATGGCAGCGGCGCTGCGGTTTGACGCGGAACAGGAATCGTTGCACCGATCTTTTCGTGACTTGGCGGCTCGCCTGGACGGAACTGGCAAACCGTATCAGCTTAAGATCGCCAATACGCTCTGGGGGCAGCGGAATTATCCGTTTGAAGCAAAGTTTTTGTCCCTGATTGGCGAATTTTACGCCGGCGGATTCCAAACTTTGGACTTTTCGCAGGCGCCGGAGCCAAGCCGAATGACGATCAACCAATGGGTGGAACGGCAAACAGCCGATAAGATCCGGAATTTACTGCAGCAGGGCGACATTACTTCGCTGACGCGGTTGGTATTGACCAACGCGATTTATTTCAAAGGCGAATGGGAAACCCCGTTTGAGAAAAACCAGACCCAGCCGGCGCTATTTAAAGTCAGTCCTGGAAACACCGCCGAAGTCCCGATGATGGTGCGGACAGGGGAACTTCCCTATACAGAGACGGATATGCTGCAAGCGGTCGAGTTGCCGTATGCCGGCAAGGACCTGGCGATGGTCCTGTTATTGCCGAAGGATGACCTCGGCTCCCTGGAACAAAAGTTGTCACGGCAGCAAGTGGGGATATTGATGACCCAAATGCAGCCGACACGGCTCAGCCTGTTTTTGCCGCGGTTCAAATTCGACGCCCGGTATGCCTTGCAGAACAAGGACTACTTGCCGGCGTTGGGAATGGTCGATGCGTTTGACAACCAAAAGGCCGATTTTTTCGGATTGACAGGCCAAAAGGACTTGTATATCTCAGGAGTATTTCACAAAGCTTTTATCGATGTGAATGAGAGCGGAACCGAGGCGGCTGCGGCGACGGCCGTAGTGGTCGGACTGAAGAGCATGCCGCCGCCGCCGACCGTTTTTCGGGCGGATCACCCGTTTTTCTTCCTGATTCACCACAAACCCACCGGATCGATCCTGTTTATGGGACGGGTCGCCAATCCGGCGCAATAGGAGGTAGTCGCAAAGGGTACTGTTTTTGGCAGTACCCTTTTTTTTCAGGCGAATGGCGGATTGGCGATGATTCGGGGAATAAGAAAAAATATAAAGTCAAAAATATTGACTTTCAAAAAATGGTTTGTTACAATCAAGTCAGAGGCGAAAGCCAAAACCAAAAAATGAGGAGGGTTCAAAATGGCAAACATTCGATTGTGGTCGCCGATGGACCACCTTTTCCGGGACTTTGCGGACATGACCAGGATGCTGGACATGCCGAACGTACCCGTTCTGTTCAAAGGTGGGGAGCCAAAGGTTGACATCATCCAAAATGAAACGGATGTCATCGTCAAGGCGGATGTTCCCGGTGTCAAGAAGGAAGACATCAACGTGACGGTTACGGAAGACACGATCACCATCCGCGGGGAAGTCAAGTCGGACTACGAGGAGAAGAAGGAAGATTATTTCCACTCGGAACGCTTCTTCGGAACCTATAGCCGGACATTGCCGCTGCCGACGCTGGTGGCTGGCGACAAGGCGACCGCCAAGTTTGAGGACGGCGTGCTGACAATCACGGTCCCCAAGGCGACTAAGCCGGAAAAAGGGCACGTGGTGGATATCCAGTAACGGGGTGTTGTTGAGAAACCGGTCTCTCTCCTGAAAGGGAGGCCGGTTTTTTATCGACAGGGCTATATGCGACGGAGATCGTCAAGACACAGGGTTATCCGACCATCAAGCGGCGGAACATGAGATAAGCGGAGGTTAAGCGAAGCGTCGAAGCGTTCTCATTTCCGCCGCTTGGATGGCTCGAAAAAATTTCATGATTTGGGATTTTTGAATTGAATTCGTTATAAACCCGAAAAATAACTGCGCCAAGCGCAGGCAGAGAGGCAGGTTCTGACAATGGGAAGAGCAGTGGGAATAGATTTGGGAACGACCAACTCGGTAATCGCCGTGTTGGAAGGGGAACGCCCCGAAGTGATCGCCAATACCGAAGGCGGTCGGACGACACCGTCCGTGGTGGCGTTCCGGGACAACAACGAACGGTTGGTGGGCCAGCTGGCGAAGCGCCAGGCCGTCATGAACCCCGCCAAGACGTTTTACTCCGTGAAGCGGTTCATCGGCCGCCGCTACGACGAAGTGACCGCCGAAATGAAACTGGTGCCGTATAAAGTGGTGACCGGGCCGAACAACACCGTGAAGTTCCAGGTGGATGACAAAGGCTATGCGCCGGAGGAAATCTCGGCGCAAGTGTTGCGAAAAATGGTGGACGATGCCGCCAAGTATCTGGGCGAAAAGATCACGGACGCCGTCATCACGGTTCCGGCCTATTTCAACGACGCCCAGCGTCAGGCCACCAAAGACGCCGGGAAAATTGCCGGGCTGAATGTGCTGCGGATCATCAATGAGCCGACGGCGGCGGCGCTGGCCTATGGACTGGACAAGAAAAAGAACGAGACTATTCTGGTGTTCGACCTCGGCGGCGGCACCTTCGACGTGTCGATCCTGGAAGTGGGCGATGGCGTGTTCGAAGTGAAATCCACGAGCGGCGATACCCATCTGGGCGGCGACGATTTCGATAAAGTGCTGGTCGACTGGCTGGCCGACGATTTCAAGAAAGCCAACGGGATTGATCTGCGCAGCGACAAGCAGGCGTTGCAGCGGTTGACGGAAGCGGCGGAAAAGGCCAAGGTCGAATTGTCGTCAGTCATGGAAACGACGATCAGTCTGCCGTTCATTACCGCGGACGCATCCGGGCCCCGGCATCTGGAAGCCAAGCTGAGCCGGGCCAAATTCGACGACCTGACGGCGGAACTGGTAATTCGTTGCCGTAAGCCGGTCGAACAAGCGTTGTCGGATGCTAAGCTGACTGCCAAAGATCTTGCGGAAGTGATTTTGGTCGGCGGGTCTACCCGAATTCCGGCCGTGCAGAAAATGGTCCGAACCCTGACGGGCAAGGAACCGAACCAGAGTGTGAACCCCGACGAAGTCGTAGCGGTGGGCGCGGCGATCCAGGCCGGCGTTCTGACCGGCGAGCTGAAGGATGTCGTGTTGCTCGACGTGACACCGCTGTCGCTCGGCGTGGAAACCCTGGGCGGCGTAATGACGAAGATCATCGAGCGCAATACGACGATCCCGGCGCGGCGCAGCCAGGTATTCAGCACCGCGGATGACAATCAGCCGGAAGTGGATGTGCACGTACTGCAGGGCGAACGCGAAATGGCCAAGGATAACCGGACGCTGGGCCGGGTGAAGCTGTCCGGCATCGCGCCGGCGCCGCGGGGCGTGCCGCAGATCGAAGTGACGTTCGACATCGACGCGAACGGGATCCTGACGGTTGGTGCCAAGGACAAGGCTACCGGCAAGGAGCAAACCATCACGATTTCGAATTCGAGCAATTTGCCCAAGACCGAAGTCGAGCAGATGGTCCAGGCCGCCAAGCAGCATGCCGACGAGGACAAACAGCGCCGGCAACAGGTGGAGGTCCGCAACGAAGTGGACACGCTCGTCTATCAATCCAAGCGTCTTCTGGCCGATCAGGCGGCCAGGCTGCCGGCCCATGTGAAAGGGCTGCTCGAAACCTCCCTGGAAAAAGCCCAAAAGGCGTTGGACGATAATGCGGACATCAGCACGTTGCGCAGCGTGAAGTCGGAACTGGAGCAGGCCTACGGACAGGCTTGCCAGTGCAAGCCGGAAAGCCAGGGCCCTTCGGTGGAAAATCCGGCCGGACCGAAAAAAGGCGGCGACGATGTCATGGACGCGGAGTACGAAGAAAAATAATAAAGTGGAAGAAATGGCGGTGAGCAATCCATGAAATATATCGACTATTATGAAGCGCTGGGCGTGTCCCGGACGGCGACGGAGAAAGAAATCAAGTCCGCTTACCGCAAGCTGGCCCGACAGCATCACCCTGATCTGCATCAGGGTGATGCCAAGAAGGCGGCGGAAGAAAAGTTCAAAATCATCAATGAGGCCTACGAAGTGCTCGGCGATCCGGAAAAACGCGCCAAATACGATCGCTTGGGTATGAACTGGCAGTCGGGGCAGGACTTCCAGCCGGGACCCGACATGGGTGGCTTTGATTTTCGTAATGTGAACATCAATGGCCAGGATTTGCATGGGTTCAGCGATTTTTTTGCCTCGCTGTTCGGCCAGGATTTGTTTGGCCGGCGCGGTGCCCGGACGGAACGGCAGCGGGGACCAATCCCCGGCGAAGACGTCGAGGCGGAGATCAATCTGTTGGTCGAAGAACTCTACAATGGCGGCGAAAAGGATATTCAAATCCAAACCGGCGGATCTTCGAAGACCGTCAAGGTAAAAATACCGCCGCGGATCTATCCCGGCGCGGTATTACGGCTGAAGGGCCTCGGCGGCGCCGGCTATGGCGGCGGTGGAACGGGCGACCTGCTGCTGCGGTTGAATGCCTTGCCACACCCGATTTGGCGCATTGAAAACCAGGTCGATGTGGAGACCGATCTGACGATTTATCCGGAACAGGCGGTCGTGGGGGACAAGGTATCGGTCCCGACACCGGCCGGCCTGATTCAGCTGAAAATTCCGGCCGGGATCCACAACGGTCAGAAACTGCGGCTGAAAGACAAAGGGCTGAAACGGAAAAATGGCAGTTTCGGCGACATGTTCGTGCGGGTGAAGATCGATACGCCGCTGGAACAAAGCGCCGAGGAAGTGGAACTGTATCAAAAGATTTTTGAACTGCGAAACCGGTAACGCGGGGGGAGGAAAGAAAATGGCGGAAGAAAAATTGACGCAAAAAGCGACGGCGGTGCTGCAGGATGCGCAGCAAGCGGCGGCGATGAATTATCATCAGGAAGTGACGTCCCGGCATGTCTTTCACGCCTTGCTGAAAGACCGGGATCCGATCATCGACCATATTCTGGCGCAGGCCAAGATCGAGCCGGCGCTTTTGGAAACCAAGGCGGCCCAGTTGGTAAAGAATCAGCCGTCGGTACGGGGCCAGGACGCCAATCTGCGATGGAACACGGCAATGGTGCGGGTGATGGCGCTGGCCGAGAAATTGGCAAAAGATGGTCAGGATGAATATGTCAGCGTGGAGCATCTGCTGATGGCGGTGGCGGAAGACGGCGACGCCGACGTCGTACAGGTGTGCCGCGATTTTGGGCTGACCCGTTCCAAGATTCGCGACTGGAGCCGGGGCTTCCGCAAGGGGCAGAATGTCACCAGCGACAATCCGGAAGGCGGCGCGCAGATGCTGGCCAAATACGGCCGCGATCTGACGGAACTGGCCAAGCAGGGCAAACTGGACCCGGTGATCGGCCGGGACGATGAAATTCGCCGCGTGGTGGAAATCCTGTCCCGCCGGACCAAAAACAATCCGGTGCTGATCGGCGATCCCGGCGTTGGCAAAACCGCAATTGTCGAGGGGCTGGCCCGGCGGATCATCGCCGGGGACGTGCCGGAATCCCTGAAGAACAAAACCGTGTATTCGCTCGACCTCGGCGCGATGGTGGCGGGCTCGAAATACCGCGGTGAATTCGAGGAGCGCCTCAAAGGGGTGCTGACGGAGATCGCCAAGTCGGAAGGCCGGATTATTCTGTTCATCGACGAACTGCACACGGTAGTGGGCGCCGGCGCAGCCGAAGGGGCGATGGATGCCGGCAACATCCTGAAACCATTGCTGGCCCGGGGTGAATTGCGCTGCATCGGTGCGACGACCCTGAACGAGTACCGCAAGCATATCGAAAAAGATGCGGCGTTGGAGCGGCGGTTCCAGCCGGTTATGGTGGTCCAGCCGTCGGTCGAGGATACGATTTCCATCCTGCGCGGCCTGAAGGAGCGTTATGAAGTACATCATGGCGTGAAGATAAAGGATGCGGCGCTGGTAGCCGCGGCGGTGCTGTCGGACCGCTATATCGCCGACCGGTTCCTGCCGGACAAGGCCATCGACTTGGTAGACGAGTCGGCGGCGAAACTGCGGACCGAGATCGATTCGATGCCGACCGAACTGGATGAACTGTTGCGCCGCGTGATGCAGCTGGAAATCGAACAGCAAGCGCTCAAAAAGGAAAACGATCCGGCCTCGGCGGAGAAACTGGCCCGGATCGAGGAAGAACTGAAAGAAACCAAGCAAGAGTCGGATTCGCTCAAAGCGCAGTGGCAGATGGAAAAACAGGCGATCACCCGGCTGCGCGGCCTGAAGAAGGAGATCGAGTCGGTCCGCAACGACATGGAAGCCGCCGAGCGGGCCTACGACCTGAACCGGCTGGCGGAGCTGAAGTATGGACGCCTGCCGGAATTGGAACAGCGTCTGAAAAGCGAGGAAGCCCTGCTGCAGGAAAAACGCAGCAACAAGATGTTGCTCAAGGAAGAAGTCGACGAGGATGACATCGCCAAAGTGGTCAGCCGTTGGACTGGCATTCCGGTGTCACGGATGCTGACCGGCGAGCGCGAGAAACTGGTTCATCTTGAGGATACCCTGCATGAACGGGTGGTCGGCCAAAATGAGGCGGTGACCGCCGTCAGCGAGGCGATCATCCGGGCCCGCGCCGGAATCAAGGATCCCAACCGGCCGATCGGTTCGTTCATCTTCCTCGGCCCGACCGGCGTCGGCAAGACGGAACTGGCCAAAACATTGGCGGAAGTCCTGTTCGACGACGAGCGCAGCATGATTCGCCTGGACATGAGCGAATACATGGAGAAACACACCGTGTCCCGCCTGATCGGCGCGCCGCCCGGCTATGTCGGCTACGAGGAGGGCGGGCAGCTCACGGAGGCGGTGCGACGCCGCCCCTACAGTGTCATTCTGCTCGATGAGATCGAAAAGGCGCACAACGACGTGTTCAACGTCCTGCTGCAAATCCTTGAAGATGGCCGGCTCACCGACGGCAAGGGCCGGACGGTCGATTTCAAGAATACCGTGATCATTATGACCTCCAACCTCGGTTCCGCCGAGATCCTGAACCATGACTTCGCGGTGGCGAAACAGCGGGTACTCGAGTTGATGAAGGCTCATTTCCGGCCGGAATTTCTGAACCGGATCGACGATATCATCGTGTTTAACGCTCTGTCCGCCGAACAGGTCGGCAAGATCGCCGGCATTCTGCTGGCGGGCCTGGCAAAGCGCCTGCAGAAGCAGCTCAACATCAACCTGACCTGGAACGACGCGGTACTGCGGCGGCTGGCGACGGAGGGCTACGATCCGAATTATGGCGCGCGGCCGTTGCGGCGACTGATCGGCCGGGCAGTGGAAACCGAGCTGTCGAAGCGGATTGTCCGCGGGGACGTGCCGGAAGGTTCGACCGTCAAACTGACGGCGGACAGCGGAAAAATCGACATGGAAGTGCAAACCGGCGGCTGAGGATTCGACCGGCCGGCAGGGCGGGGCTGCGGAGATCGGCGTGAATTCTCCGCGGCCCCTGTTTTGCGTTGGGTTTTTAGTTGGTGACAGGAACTTTTCGTTGCAGCGAGAATACTATATACTATGGAGTTGATGAAGTTTGGATTTTAAACCGCTGGAGCTGGCGGACAAGCCTGTGTTTGACGCAATGCTGGGCCAACGCTACTACGAGAATTCCTGGTTTACCTTTACGACCTTTTTTACCTGGCGTGATAATTTTTCCACCGCCTGGGCGCTTTCCGAAGACTCCCTGTATCTCCGGTTGCAGGCCAATGGCCTGGTTTATTTTTTGGCGCCGTTTGCTGCAGCAGGCCGGTCGTTCGCGGCCGCCGTCGATGCGGCGGTGCGGGAGAGCCGCTGCCGGAACGAACCCTTTCTGATGAAGGGACTGTCGCCGGCGATGTGGGCCGAACTGGACACGGCGTTTCCCGGTCGGTTTGCGATGACGGCGCAGCGGGATTATTTCGATTATGTCTATCGGGCGGAGGATTTGCGCACGCTGGCCGGACGGAAATATCATTCGAAACGGAACTTTGTGAACCGTTTCCTGGCCGAGCACACTGACTGGTCCTACGAACCGCTGACCGCAGCGGCGCGGGCGGACTGTCTGGCGGTGGAGCAGCTCTGGTGCCGCCAGCGCGACTGCACGGGTGACGGCATGGTGGGCGCCGAGTACCGGGCCCTGACCGAATCTTTGGATCACTTCGATGCCCTGCAGCTAAGGGGCGGCCTTATCCGCCTGGCGGGAAGACCAGTCGCCTTCAGCATTGGCGAACAGTTGAATTCGGATACCGCGGTCGTTCACATGGAAAAGGCGGATGCATCCATTCCCGGCCTGTATGCCCTCATCAACCGGGAATGCTGCCGCCAGGCCTGGGGCGACGTCGAATATGTCAACCGCGAGGAGGACATGGGCGAGGAAGGGCTGCGCAAGGCGAAGGAATCCTACTACCCGGTCCGGCTGGTGGAAAAAATCAAAATCAATTTGCGGGAGGGATGAAGGGATGGCCCAGGACTGTTCATTTGACGTAGTATCGCAGGTCAACATGCAAAGCATGGACAATGCCGTGAATCAGGCGATGAAGGAGATCAGCCAGCGCTACGATTTCAAGGGAGCGGTGGCGGAAATCACTCTCGAGGGCAATAGCCTGAAGTTTGCGGCTCAGGATGAATTCAAGCTGGAAGCGATGCTGGATGTGCTGCGCCTGAAGATGGTGAAGGCCGGCATCTCAGCGCGGGCCCTGAAACCGGGCAAGCTGGAGCAGGCCAGCAAAGGGACGGTTCGCCAGCAGATGGAGATACAGACGGGAATCGCCGCTGACAAGGCCCGGGATATCGTGGCCGGGGTCAAGGGACTGAAACTGAAGGTGCAGGCTTCGATCATGGGTGATCAGATTCGGGTGGCCGGCGCGAAGAAGGATGACCTGCAGAAAGTGATCGGCTTCCTGAAAGCCCAGGATTATGGAATCGACCTTCAATTCATCAACATGCGGCCATAGAACGGGGGAACCTATGAATTCAGAGTTGTTCAGCCGGCTGCGGAACTGGTTTGCGGAATATGCGGAGTCGTTTTATTCCGACGATGCCGACATCCAGGCGCATGTCCGGCTGAAGGAGGACCATACTGCCCGGGTTTGCGACTATATGGGGCAGTTGGCGGGTTCATTGCGGTTATCGCCGGAGCAGGAGACGCTGGCCCGCCTGGTAGCGCTGTTCCACGATGTGGGACGGTTTCGCCAGTATACGAAATACCGGACGTTCAACGATTTCCGATCGGAGGATCATGCCTGTCTGGGCGTGCGGATATTGCGGGAAACCGGCGTTTTAGCGGAATTGCCGCCGGCGCAACAGGCCCTGGTTCAAAAGGCGGTGCGCTATCACAACGGTCGTGAGATTCCGCGGGATGATGCGGACACGGTATTTTTCGCCCGGATGATTCGCGATGCCGACAAACTGGACATTCTGGCGATGATCACCAGCGAGAACGCATTGCTCCGGATGTTGCCGATGCCTGAATACGGTGGGCAGCAAGTTTCGGCGCCGACGCTGGACTGCATTCTGGGCGGGCAGGTCGCCCGGTTCGAACATATCCGGACGGCGGCGGACCTGCTGTTATTTCGGATGTCCTGGGTGTTCGACATGAATTTCCCCTGGACCTTTCAAATGGTTCAGCAACGACAATATCTGGAGAAGATGGCCGCACAATTGCCGGATGCCCCGGCGGTTCATCAGGTGACGGAATTGTTGATGGCGCAGCGTGACCGCCGGGCACAGGGATGAGGTTTCTTAAGGGCTAATTATTTTGGAGGTGAAGTGGCATGCCAAAGTTTTCAGCCAACCTGACCATGATGTTTCAGGAGGTTCCTTTTTTGAAGCGATTCGCCGCGTCGGCGAAAGCCGGCTTCAAAGCGGTCGAATTCATGTTCCCGTATGAGTACGCCATCGACGAACTGCAAAAAGTTTTGCAGGCCGCCGACCAGAAAATTGTATTGTTCAATTTGCCGGCTGGCGACTGGGCGGGCGGCGACCGAGGAATTGCGGTCGATCCGGCACGGACCGCCGAATTTGTTGCAGGGGTTGAGAAGGCGGTGAAGTATGCCAAAATCCTGGGTGTGCCGCAAGTGAACTGCCTGGTCGGCAAGAAGCTGGCGGATATTCCGGCGGCGGAGCAACGCCGCACCATGATTGCGAATCTGCGCCTGGCCGCGGATGCCATGGCGGAGGTCAGCGTAAAACTGCTGGTGGAACCGTTAAATTCGCGCGATATGCCGGGGTTCACGCTGAACACGACTGCACAGGCATTGGAAGTACTGGCCGAAGCCGGCCATGAAAATATATTTCTGCAGTACGATGTCTACCACGCCCAACGGATGGAAGGCGAGCTGGCGGGAATCTTGCGGAACAATTTGGCGAAAATCGCCCACATCCAGATCGCCGACAATCCGGGCCGGCACCAACCGGGGACCGGCGAAATCAACTACCGCTGGCTGCTGGAGGATTTCGACAATGCCGGCTATAAAGGCTATGTCGGGCTGGAATACATTCCGACGCCGGACAGCCTGAGCTCGTTGGAATGGATCAGCGATTACGGCTATAGCCTATAAAAAATACAACTCAGGTCCGCTAAAAGAGAACAGCGCGGATTTATCGCCAGATAGCAATAAATCCGCGCTGTTCTCTTTCTTTTTCTTAATGACCGCCGGGCATCAACGGAACCGTGGTTCCGGCTTCCGTCATAACGGTGATCGAGAAATCGTCCTTGCCGAGTTTTTCGCGGGCGAGCCGCATGGCCTCCTCGGCGCTGGTCGCGGGAATGAAGCCGGCGTGACGGACAAAGTCCGCGTTTTCCGGTTTGGTCACGATGATGAGAGAAATGGTTTCTGCAATGTAGGCAAACTTGAGGGCGATGAAGCCGGGAACGGTGAAGCCGGCTCGCAGGGCAATTTCCCGCTCGTATTTGTCCGTGTAGTTGAACCAGTCGCTGAAATCCGGCGGTTCCTTGATATCGCGGCACTCCAGAAAACAGATGGCCACGCCGCCCGGACGGGTCGCCGCGTAGGCATTGTCGATGGTTTTGGAGCCCTGATACAGATTGATGTCGCGGGGGAAGCCACCAGCGGAGGCAATCGTCAGATCCGCCTGCTGCGTAATGGGGATGCCATAGATTCGCTCCACCTCTTTGCAACCTTCCAGCCAGGCTTGTTCCCAGTGACCGGCGAAGAATCGGGCGAATTTTCCGGTCGGCGTGAAGACTGCGTTCAGCAGGAAAGCAGGATTGAGGGCCGCGGCATGCTGCCGCATGTCGTCGTGCATCTCGTTGCCGGCCAACTTGCCGGAGACGCTGTTGGCGTTCAGCCCCTTGCCGATTTCCTTGTGCAGGCAGAAAGTATGGTTGCCCTGGATGCTTTCGTAGGCGCTCACGCCGGGCATGACCGATTTGCGGCCACCGCCGAATCCGGCCATCAAATGGTAGACGATGCCGCTGGTCAAAATAACCTTGTCCGCTTCGGCGACCCGCCGGTTGACAATGATCGGCACTCCGCCGGAAGTTGTGCCAAGCTGTACCAGGTTGGCCTTGTCATGGGAATCATGCTGATAAACTTTGACCCGGTGGCAGGTTTCGGCGCCGCAGACGGCGATATCCTCAGCCGGGGTATGGGGCCGGTGCGCGCCAAGCGTCACCACGATCGAAATGTCGGCGTCCGGTATGCCGGCGGCATTCAGCTCATCCAACACGGTCGGCAGAAACTGGTCATGTTTGATCCAGGCCCGGGTAATGTCGCCGACGGTGACGACGACTTTGTCGCCGGCTTTCACGATCTGGGCGAGCGGCGGCGTGCCAATGGGATTGCGCAGCGCTTCGCGCACTGCAGCGGGAACATCGGTGACGGCTTCGACGGCCGTGCCCTTGATGTCATATAGAATCCGTTCTGTAGGCAGGACCAGTTCCTTGCTGCCTTCCCCGAACCCGAACTGATATTTTTGCGTGCTCATGTTTCACACTCCTCGTTTCCGCATATTTACTAGCAGTCTATTTCTTCTTGGCGTCTTCGATTTCCTTCAACCAGGCGCCGAAACGGGGCCCATATTTGTCATACACCGGCTTGACGGCTTCCTGAAATGCTTTGGTGTCGACATCGGTGGTTATCTCCATGCCGCCGGCCTGAACCGCCTTAAGTTGCTCGGCCATCTGCGCCGCGCCCCATTTTCTCACATATTGGGCCGACTCTTTGGCGGCGGTCAGTAAAATATCCTGACTCGGCTTATCGAACGAGTCGAAGAAATTTTTGCTCATGACGATGGTTGCGGGTGAATAGGTGTGTTTGGTCATGGAGAAATATTTCTGGGTTTCCTGTAACTTGAAGGCGAACGCAACATTGACCGGATTTTCCTGCCCGTCGATCGTTTTCTGCTGCAGGGCGGTCAAGGCTTCGGTCCAGGCCATGGGGACGGCGTTTACGCCCAACGCTTTGAAGGTGTCGATGAACACCGGGTTCTCCATGACGCGGACTTTGAGACCGGCGGCATCCGCCGGAGTCCGGACCGGTCGCTTGGAATTCGTGAGGTTGCGGAAGCCACGCTCGGCGAATGCCAGGCCTTTCAGATTGATGGCATCGAATTTGGCCAACATTTTTTGGCCGACCGGGCCGTCAAGAACCTTATAGGCCTCCGCTTCGTTGGCGAACAGGAAAGGCATTTCAAAGACGGCCAGTTCCGGCAAAAAGTTGCCAATCGGACCGTTGGTGATGACCCCGGCGTGTACGGTGCCCATCTGCATTCCTTCGATCAGGGCCCGTTCATCGCCCAATGAAGCGTTGGGGAATACCTCGACCTTGATTTTTCCCTGCGACTTTGCCTCCACCAACTCTTTGAATTTGAGGGCGGTGATGTGGTAAGGGTCCTTTTCGTTGACCACATGGGCCAGCTTGATGGTTTTCACTTGCGGCTGCGCCGGCGCTGATGCCGGTTTGGCGCTGGGTTTCGCGGAACCGCAGCCAGCTGCGGCAAGTACGAACAGACAACACATAAAAAATGCCCAATATCGCTTTCGGTGAGTCATGAATAAATCTTCCTTTCGTTTTTTGGTTTTTTATTATCATGGCCATCGTTTGCGGTTGCGACCGAACTGTTGCTTGCCGCGTTTTCCCTCCCCCCGCCAGTGAACTACGTTTGGTTACAAAAATACCCTGCAGAAAAGTTTCCTGTGAGAAAGAAAACTTCCGCAGGGTTATACCCACGGAATCACAAACTCACTCTCTGAACAAGACAAAGTGAAATGATATTGAACTTTGTATACAAAGTTATCATCTTTTGTCGGTTGTTGTCAAGAGAGATTTACAGAAAAGTTTTTTTCGAGCAGACAACGACCCTAAAATCCCAACTGAAGAGACGAAAATTTTTTTACGCGCTATCTTCTGGATAAAAGAATCTTCAAAGAAAAAAGTTCGATGATATAAAGTAGATACAGGATAAAAGATATTTATCCGAATCGACAGCAACGGGACACGGGAGAAAATAGAGGAAGAGGTGTGAAAGGTGAGTATTTCGTCCGTAAACAGCAGCTTGGCATCCATGCTGCTCAACCCCTACAGCGGTGTCTCCGGCAATAAAAATGTCGGCAATTCGTCTCCTCAGGGAGCTTCAAATGCGCTGCCAGGAGTCGTTGCGAGCAACGCTGACGGGGATACGTTTCAATTATCCGATGCCGGCAAGGCTGCGATGCTATCGACATCGGAAATGTACGACAAGATGGATGCGGATGGCGACGGGTCGGTCACCCAGGAGGAATTTGTGGCGGCCCGTCCTGACGATGTGACCGAGGAAATGGCAGCCAACCTGTATAACAGTTTCGACACGGATGAATCCGGGTCACTGACGAAATCGGAGTATGAAACGGCCATGAACCAGGCGCCGCCGCCACCGCCGCCGCCACCGGGTGGAGGAGGCGGAATGGGGGCTTCGACGGAGAAGTCGCAGACATTCAGCGAACTTGATACCAATCAGGACGGTGTGGTGAGCGCGGAGGAATTGGCGGCGGCCCGCCCTGACGATGTGACCGAGGAAATGGCGGCCAATCTATTTAAAAGTCTCGATACGGACGGATCCGGGGGACTGACGGCAACCGAATACGCCGCAAAAATGGGCGGTAATGCGGGAGCTGTGTCCAGCATATAGGATGTGCATTCTTTTCCATGAATTCGTTTCCCGTTGCTTGATTTCTGTTTTGTAGTTGTCGATAACATTCCCCCGCCGGCCATCGCCAACGGGGGACATTTTTTTGTTCGTATTGCTGCGATTGCCAGATCAGGCGGTTTCGGCAGCGACAGGACCATGCATCGTTCGGATCGCCGTGATTTTTTGCCGAATGGCGGGATCGTTGCATTGCTGATATGACCAGTCAAGAAATTCGGCGGCAGCGGCACGGATATCGTCGCATTCCAGCGCCTGCGCGAAGAAGTCGGCGGCGTGGCTGAAATCTTTGACTTTGTAGCAGCAGAATCCCGCCCGGACATTCAGTTGCCCGGCCAGAATCGGAGTGAGGTCCGATCGTTGCAACTGTTCGAGACAAAAGCGAAAGGCAGGCGAGTAGACATGTTGCTGTAACAGTCGATCCACGGTTATCGGTATCGCATCAGTTTGTGGGAAACGGGCCGAAATGCGGAGGAGGGACAGCAACTGCTCTTCGTGAGCCAAGTTGATGCTATTTAAAACCAATGTGGAATAGGCCGAAAAGTCCGTTGTAGATAGTTCCGGCATCTCTTGAGGATGAAAATAGGCGAGGGCGATTCGGCGTAGCGAGGAATCGGCTGATTGGGAAATGGATGTCAGGCAAGCCGGTTGGTCGCCGAGGATACTGGCAATTGTGATGAACAGCTCGGCACCATCGGTCGCAGTCTCTCGGAACAGCGTTGCAAAACACTGAAATGCTAATTCGAAGTTATCACAAACCAGAAACTTCATGCCTATGAAATAATTTCCTTGCAATTGACCGGATAATATCTTCAGATAATGGGCGAAGAGTTGCTTTTGATTCAAAATGGCCAAATTTCGCACCAAAAACTCGACGTCGGTTTTATCCTGGACATCATACATTCGATCGAGCAGTTGCACGATGTCGACGAGCTTTTGCCCCTTGACCAAGGAGATCAGCAACGAAAAGGCGGAACCCAAATGTTTTTCCGTTTGTAAAGCTAAAACCGTATGCTCGAAACATGGCGTCGGTTTGTTCATTTTATCGTAAATTAGGGCGATTTCCTCGTGAACTTTGCCGACGACTTTCGGAAATTCGTTGTCCAAGGTACTGTGAAAATTTTGGTTGGCAACCAAGGCCTGCTTCAGAAAATCCAAGGCTTGGCCATAGTGCCCCTGTTTTAGTTGATATACGCCGCTGCAGTGCAATATCTCCGGATGATCGGGATATTTTTGCAAGGCCTCTTTGACCATGGTGGCGACTTGGGCAGTTTGATACTCGTTCAGGAAGATCATACTTTTGATGTAGAAAATATACGGCTTGTGATGGACTGTCGAAGCGAGAATTTCTTCATTGTTCTCCAGGGATTTCAATGCATATTGAGCGGCCTGCTCATACTGATGCAGCAGAATATGCGACTGGCTGAGATAGTAGTAAGTCAGGCAATTGGTGTGATGATCCGTCACTTCCTGTTCCAATAGCGGCAAATTGCGACGGGCCTTTTCCGGCAAGGTGCTTTGCGAATAGCCCGTATGGCGGATAGCCATCGTTGATTCCGGGATGTAGACGACAACCGGACTGCGCCCCTGTTTGAAGATCGCCTCGTGGATGCGGCCCTGATAACGGATGGACCTGGAATGGCGAAACAAACGGACAATCTGCGTATGGGCAATTGCCGGGCCGTCAAGTTTTTCCATGTGTTTCATCAAAATGCAGACGGCATCAATTTTGCGGTTGCCGTGCACTTTGCGGACCACCGCAGGCAGATTGACAGATTTATCCGGTTCAAAATACTCGTCGGCATCCAGAAAGACGATCCAATCGCCGCTGGCTTGATCCAAAGCGAAGTTACGGGCCGCGGCAAAATCGTCAGCCCATTGATACGAAAAAACTTTGGCGCCCATGTTCTCGGCAATGTCCACGGTTTTATCCGATGAGCCCGTGTCCACAACGATGACTTCATCGACATATTTTTTTACGCTGTCGATGCAGCGGGCGATATTATTCTGCTCATTTTTGACGATTGCACACAAGGATATAGTAGCCATCAGGCTTACCCGCCGATTGTTGCCGGGTGCGGCAACAAGGTTGTAGAGTCGGTGTGCTGTTCAGGCTGACTAGTCACGATGGATGACAACAGATTTTCCAACTGGGTGATTGCTTTGTCCTGACTAAATTGTCTGGCGGTTTCCAGCCCATGCTCTATCAACATTTTTCGGGCCGATTCATTTTTCATCAAGAAAGACAGTCCGGCTGCCAAAGAACGGATATCGCCAGGATCGGCCAGTAGCGCGTTGACGCCGGTTTGGATATATTCGCGGATACCGCCGCAATCTGTTGTGACTACCGGAACCCCGGAAGCCATTGCTTCCAGGGGGGGCATGCCGAATCCTTCATACCAGGAGGTAAACAGGAACAGATCGGCATTTCGATAAATATTCGCCAAATCAATTTGGGAGGGCTGAATTACGATGTTTACCGGAAAATTGGCGCCCTGGACATTAGGCTTGGTTTGGCAAACCCAGGTCACGCTGAAACGATGTCCTTGCTGCCAAAGCAATTGTAGGGTTCGCAGGGCGACATCGAATCCTTTGAAACGTAATTTCGGATTTCCGACTAACAGAATATGGCTTTTAAACGAGTGACGGATGGGCGAAAATAATTCGCGGTCGACAAAATTAGGAATAAGCGCTGGGTTGATTTGATAGCGCGTGGCCAACATTGTGTGGAGTGTTTCGGAAGCTGCGGCAAAATGGACATTGGCAGAATAGTGCTCATTTAGACGCTTTTGCAGGTCTGAATTTCTAAATAAGCTGTTGCAATCGCCAAACAGCCATTCATGCCCCTGTTCCCAGTACACCACCGGAACTTGAGCGTGTGATAACTCCGCCAATTGTTCGACCCATCCGGCCATTGCAATGTCGCAGTCCTGTAAGTAGTGGTTGTACGATTTGTTTGGTGGAACCAAAATAGTCCGAGCGATTTTGACATCATACCAGTCGGGAAGTACTTTGGACCCCGGCTGATCCCGCAGTAAGGCAGATACTTTGTGCCCTCGCTTCTGCAGTTGCGTCATTTGTTCCAATACCATCTTTAAGCCACCGGTTAGTTGACGATGCGGCAATATATAGCTGATTTTCAGGGGCCGGTGCGGTTCATGGGCGACGAGTGGAATTGCCTTGCGGTTCTGCAGAGCCGGTTGCGGCGTGCCGGGGGAAAGGTGAAACAGTTGGGCGGCATTGTTGCCAATATCCAAACGCAAATATTGGAAATTATACTCAATAAAGTCAATGGGAGACCATTGACTGATATGTCGTTCATAATGATTGCCGAGATACTCTGCTTGTTCCGCCGGATACAGCGGTGTGGAAATCAGCAGCGATTTTTTGGTGTGCGCTAATAGTTTTTTAATGAATGCGTGGCCGTCGTCCTTGGAAAAATGTTCTAAAACATCAATGAACAAAATACAATCATAGATCGGTAACTGATCAATGATCTCCATTGCGTTTCCATAATAAACATGATCGTAGACGAAATCGTGCAAAGGGTTGTTATATTGTTCATAGGCTTCAATGCCATCGATCTTCACTTGCCATTGTTTTTTATGATAACGCTCGAAGGGAATGTCCAGAACATCTCGCAGTAGTAATCCATACTTGCCGAATCCGACACCCACGTCCAGGACCGATGCGGGTTTTTCAATCTGAATTTGATCCAGAATGGGCGGAATGGCCTGATACCAACTGGTTGGCACAATTTTTCGCCTCTTTTCCTGCTTTGAATCCATGAAACATTTGGGGCCGTGCCGAAACCGAAGTTTCGGTACGGCCCTTCTGATAGTACGCTTGCACTTAACCGGGTCGGGTGAGAAGTGTTTCGGTTATTGCAACAACTGCAGAACCTGTTGCGGCTGCTGGTTGGCTTGTGCCAACATGGCGGTGGCCGCTTGATTGATTACACTGAGCTTGGTGTACTCGGCCATCTCGGCGGCCATATCGACGTCGCGGATGCGGGATTCGGCGGAAGTAATATTTTCGCTGGACGTCGTCAGGTTGTTGATAGTGTGTTCCAGACGATTCTCCTCGGCGCCCATTTTGCCGCGGGCGGCTGAGACCATGGAAGTTGCGGTGTCAATGACCGAGATGGCGACTTCCGCGGCGCTCTGCGAAGTGACGGTCAGGTTTTTTACACCCAGCGAACCGGCATCCATGGCATCGATGGAAATATTCAGGTTTTGGCCGGTGTTGGCGCCGATCAGAATAGTGGCGGAGCCGTCGGCCCGTAGATCATTGGCGGCGGTGGTTTGCGTAAAACTGGACAGTGTATCGCTGACAGTCGACCGTTTATCTCCGTCCGAATCCGTCACCGTATAGGTGATGCCATAAATGGCCGCGGTAGTGCCGCCGGTTGCGGCCGTGGCGGTCAAGGTGCCGGTCGTAGCCGTCGCCAAGGTGAAATCGCTGGTAGCGAGATTCGCCAGAGTTGTAGAGGTAGTGACCGTGAAGGAAGTGGTTTGCAGAGCACCATCTTTGACATAATTGAGGGTGATCGTATCGCCCGCTTCAATTCCCAGCGAATTGCCGCTGGCATCGGTCAGAGCGGTCAACGTGCTGGCCGCCAATGTGTTCTTGTTCAAGGAAGTGTTGGTGGATACATTAGCGGTGGCAGTCGCGTTGGCCTCACTCATGGAGCCGTCGAGCAAATTTTTGGTGTTGAATTGGGTGGTCTGGGCGATCCGGTCGATTTCCTCGGTGAGCTCGTCAAACTCCGACTGGATATCGGTCCGATCGCTGTCGGTCAGGGTGTCGCTGGAAGCTTCGACCGCCAGTTCCCGCATGCGTTGCAGGATACTGGTGCTTTCGTCGAGGGCGCCTTCCGCCGTCTGCAGGAGCGAGATACTGTCCTGCGCGTTGGAGCTGGCTTGGTCGAGCCCACTGATCTGGCCGCGCATTTTTTCGGAAATCGCCAGACCGGCCGCGTCGTCGGCCGCCGTGTTGATGCGGAGGCCGGAAGACAATTTGGCCAGCGATTTCTGCATGGTCGTGTTGTTGGCGTTCAACGAGTTCAACGTGTTGAGGGAGGCCATGTTGTGATTGATAATCATGATTCTTTCCTCCTTGAATTTTTTTACTCATGGGAGCGTCCTTACTCCCACTTTGGCTGGAATTTTTTGTTTCGTGACGGAACCGACAGCGTTTGATTTACGTCGACCGAATCATTGGAATCACCTCTACCTTCCCCGGTTGTCTATTTGTTCGACTAGGGAAGTTAGAAGAAAATTTGAAAACGGAATCTTTTCACAATATTTTTTGAATAAAAAAATCCACACGCCGGCCGACGTGTGGAAATCAAAACCAGATACAGTCATTAGGTTATTGCATGCAGTACCCAACCTCATGAATCGTTCTGACATGGAGTTCGGGCAATTTTTTGCGCAGATAGTGAATATACAGGTGGACATAGGGACGATAGACGGCGGACTGCTCGCCCCAGACTTTCTCCAGAATGCGATCGGTAGGAATCACTTGGCCGAAGTTACGAATGAGCAGTTCCAGGATCAGGGCTTCCTTCACGGTCAGTTTTACCGAAGAATGGCCCGTGTTGACTTCGCTGCGGGCGGGGTCCAAGGTGAGGCCGGCCGCCGTCAGCAGTTCCTTCGTATCGGCAGGGAGCACCCGACGGGACAGGGCGCGCAAACGGGCCAACAGCTCGCTGCTGGAAAAAGGCTTGACCATATAGTCGTCGGCGCCGCAGTCCAGCCCCTGAATCCGGTCTTCCACCGAGTCAAGCGCTGTCAGAAACAATGCCGGCGTATCATAGCCAAGTTTTCGGTATTCTTTGAGCACCGACAGGCCATCGCGGAATGGCAAGATCCGGTCCAGCACCAAAATGTCGTAGACACCGGTGGCGGCCATTTCCAGTGCGGTTTCTCCGTCAGGAGCGATGTCGGCTACATAGCCGTTTTTCTTCAGCATGAACGAAAGGGCGGTGGCGAGCTTTTGTTCGTCTTCGGCTAACAAAACTTTCATTAATCAAACCGGCTTTCCTACATCCCTGTTGTAATTTTCCCTCCTTAGCACTCCGTTTGAATTATAGCTGGCGAATCTTAGAAAACAATTAATTTTTCTAAGATTCGCCAGCTGTTTTTTAATTATTCCGGCCAATCTGTGTCGCCTTGACTTTTCAAAGGAAACAATAATTTCTGTTGGCGCCGTTTTGCGGGGTTATCTAAACAAAATCTAAGATGCTTTGCAGAAACAACAAGTGTACAGAAGTATATGCATGTCACCAGGAAAAATTAAACGAAAGGCAGGGAAAAGCATGAGTACGACTTCCGGCGTATCCAGCACCGGCAGCACAACCACGACATCATCCAGTACCCTCAATACTTCCTACAGCGACTTGGCCAATTTTGAATCTTTTGTTGAACTTCTTTGTGTGCAACTACAGAATCAAGACCCGACCGATCCGGTGGAAAACACGGAATTGATTTCGCAATTGGCTCAGATGAGTACTTTGCAGCAACTGTCAAGCATGGGGCAGTCGCTGGAAGCCTATGAGGCGTATGGCCTGATTGATCAAGACGTCACTTATAACACGACGGATTCGTCGGGCGATACCGTAACGGCGACAGGTACCGTAACGGCTGTGACAGTAAAAAGCGGCGAGGTGTATCTGACCATCGACGGCAACAGCGTCAGCTACGACGATTTGGTCGGCGTCAACAGCGCAACCGCCAGTTCCACAAGCACTACCTGAGTATTGGCTTAAGCATCAGCCGGACCCCTGTAGGGGAGGCTGACTTCTATTTCCGAACGACGGAAGAAATAGAGTTGTCAGGAGGATGAAAAAATATGTCGGTATATGCGGCGCTGACAGCGCTGAACGCGCAACAGACCAAGTTGGACGTCATCGGCAATAACTTAGCCAACGTAAGTACCGTAGCCTATAAAAGCCAGAGCGTATCTTTTTCCGATTTGCTGAGTCAGACGTTGAGTTCGTCTTCGGCGGCCAGCACGAGTTCCAATACTGGTGGCGTCAATGCTCAACAGGTTGGCCTTGGCGTGGCGGTATCGGCGGTTACGACGGATGTGACCAGCGGCAGCATTTCCAGCACCGGCGTCGATACCGATGTGGCCATCAATGGTAGCGGTTACTTCATTGTGGAGGGCGAAACCGACGGAACTTATTATTTTACCCGGGCCGGTAATTTTAGCGTGGACGCCAGCGGGAACCTAACGGTAAACGGTTATAAGGTTTGCGGCTGGGAACCGGATACGGACGGCGCGATTGATACCGAAGATGCCGTCAGCGCGATCAACCTGTTTTACAATGAAGACGGAACCAGCAAACAGGTGATCGCGCCACAGAAAACATCTTATGCGACCATGGGCGGAACTTTGGATTCGACTGCGGACAGCCAAGGCGGCAGTATATTCTACATCGGCAGCGCGACAGACACGCTAACCCTAAGCGGTAAACTTAGTGCCAGCGATATCGCCACAGGCATAACGCAGACTTTGACCACTTATGATGACGAGGGCAACACGTCCACCGCCACGTTGTCATTGGCCGGCGGTGCGGTTACGTCGGGAAGCTATACGAAGTCGGGCAGTTCGGATTCCGTGACTTTAAATGTAGTGACTTGGAGCGATGGAACCACGTTGGCTTTCGACGCCGATGGAAAAATCGTGACCGGCGAGTACACCGCCAGCGGCGGAACCACGACGACGTTTGCCAGCAGTGGCACGCTGTCAACAGCTGGCGGCACATCGGTTGATGTCGATTATAGTGGTTTAACATTCAGTTCGACGGCGACTGCCAACGCAGTGACAGCAACGGCGGATGGCGGAATCGCTGCGGATATGGACACGGATTCGTCGGCGACGATATCGGTGTATGACGCGCTGGGCAATGAATATGATGTGAGCGTGTCGTTTACAAAATGTTCGACGGGGACGGTTTATGATAAGGACGGTACAGCGCAGACAATAACCACCGTGTATTGGGCGGCGGGCGATTCGTCCGACAGCATCAATGCTTCCGGCAGCGGTTATCTGGCATTTGATGCGAATGGAAAATTGGTGACAGGAACCTACTATAGCTCAGATCCTACGGTGACCGGCGCGGACCCGGAAAATTACACCTTTGATTCGGCCTATGACATCACTGTTTCCGCCAACACCGACTCCAGCGGCAATAAGACGACGAATATCGATGATTTTTCGGTATCCATGAATATGGCGGCGGTCAGTATGTATACAACTGGGTCGATTGCCGTCAGCGCCAGCGACGGTTACACCAGCGGCACACTGACGGGATATTCGATCAGTTCCGACGGGACGATTACCGGAGTATACAGCAATAACCAGACACAAGTGCTGGCAGAGCTCGGCCTGGCGGTATTTGACAATGCTGCCGGACTGGATAAGGTCGGAACCAGCCTATATGCGGTTAGTGCGAACTCCGGTCCGTTTTCCGGCGCAGTGGTGGCGGGAACCGATGGAACAGGCACGCTGACTTCCGGGGCACTGGAATCATCCAATGTGGACCTGTCTGCCCAGTTCGCCGAAATGATGGTGGCGGAACGGGCCTACCAGGCGGCCAGCAAGCTGATTACCGTGACGGACGACATGATGCAGACTGTCATCAACATGGTGAGTTAGCGTCGTTTCTGTATCATGAAGAAAAAGGGTGGTGCGCCGAATGTCTTCGATGATCGGCACTTACTATTTGGGTTATTCCGGCATGTCGGTCAATCAGACGGCGCTGGCGACGATCAGTCACAATTTGGCGAATGTGAATACAACCGGCTATTCCCGGCAAAGGGTTAACACTTCGGAACTGGTAAACGTTGGCGGCGTTGTTGGGTCGGGTACGACAACGGAATCCGTTACCCGACTGCGGAATACGATGCTGGATCAGACGTATCGGACTGAAAATGCGGATTTGTCCTATTATGAGGCGAAAGATGAAATGTTGACCGCTGCGGAAGAGTTGCTGGGCGACTTTTCCACCACAACTTCGGATGACTCGGCTGACGAAACGGGAGTTCAGCTGGCCATGGAGGACTTCTTTGACAGTTGGGAGGAACTGGCTAAGGATCTTTCCAGCACGAGCGCGCAGGATACCGTGCTGGAGACGGCGGCCAGTCTAGTGGACTTATTGGCGGAACTGGACTCCCAACTGCAGCAACTGCAGACGGAGTGTGCGGACCAAGTCTATGAATCCGTAAATTCTCTCAATGATCTGGCCACGCAGGTTGCGTCATTGAATGAACAAATCAGCCGAGCAGAAGCCAAGGGCTATTCGGCCAACGATTTGGAAGATCAACGGGACGCGTTGGTCGATGAAATGTCGAATCTGACGGATTTGACAGTGAATGTGCAGACGGATGGAACCTATGAGGTTCTCATCGGTGGCGTTTACTTGGTCAGAGGGACGCAAACGCACACGCTGGTTGTTACGGGAGACGGAACGAGCAGCGATCCGCTCGCCGTTACCTGGGCGGAAACAGGGAAAGATGCTGAGCTTGCGTCCGGTAGCATTGAGGCTTTACTGGAAGAGGCCGATCAAAGTGCGGTGCGGAGCATTGCGGAATCCAATTTGCCATATGATTTTGATCCGTCTTCGGCCGGCACAATCGGCGAATTGCGACAGAGTCTAAATGCCCTTATCACGACCATTGCTTATTCCGTAAATGACTTGTTTTCGTCAGGAACCACTCTGGACGGGACAACAGCCAGCGGAGTACTGTTCTTTGTCAACGGCGACACCGACGACGAGACAGGGATGAATATTAGCAATATCCGGATCAATACGGAGTTGTCAGCGGATTCATCGTTACTGGCGGTATCCGCAAGCGGCGAGGCGAGTGACGGCGGGATTGCGACGGCAATCGCCTCGCTTGCGGACTCGGAGTTGCTGGCAGCCGATGGACTTTCCAAGAGCGTGGGCGATTATTATACGGCGGCGGTATCCTGGCTGGCGACGGAACGGGAAACAACCGAGGGGTTGGTGGCGACGCAGGACAGTTTAGTGACGCAAACCGATACGGACCGATTGGCGATTTCCAGCGTTTCCATGGAGGAAGAGCTGACCAAAATGATTACTTATCAGAGCGCTTACAGCGCTTCGGCCAAATATTTGAACCTTGTCGACGGGCTGGTATCGGATATCATTTCCTTGATCAGGTGAGGTTCCGGAGGTGAATCATGTCTTCGACATTTACCGGACTATATTCGGCGGCAACCGGACTATACGCCAGTCAGGCGGCAATGGCGGTCGCCACCAACAATATCAGCAACGCCAACACGGATGGCTATTCCCGCAAAACCATCACGCAGTCGGCGATTGGCCCGGCGGCGGTATATATCTCCAGCGCCAGCACCGGGGCGGGAACGACGGTTACTTCGGTTTCCCGGGAACGGGATGCCCTGATTGATGCACAATATTGGGCTGAAAATAGTGTGGCGACTGCCTGGGGGACTAAATCTTCCGCCTTGGGCGAATTGGAGGATGTGTTGGCAGACATCAGCAACGACGATGGATTCGACTCGATCATGAGTGAGTTTACGTCAGCTTTGGAGGACGTCTCCACCGATCCGGACAGCACTGATGCCCGAACCTGTCTGCAACAAGCCGGCGAAGCTGTTTGTGACTATTTGAACAGCATGGCGACTTCGCTGAACGAAATACGGGCAGGTTTTAATGACGACGTAAAAATGACGGTATCGGAAATCAACTCCTATAGCGAACAGATCGCCGCGCTAAATCAACAGATCCAGCAAGTACAAGTGGCGGGAACGGACGCCAGTGACCTCGAGGATCAGCGGGACTTGTTGATTGACAAGCTATCATCGCTGATCAATGTTGAAGTGACGGAAACGTCTGCCGGCACGTCGGTGACGGGAGAAGAAGTCGCCACGCTTGTGATCAGTATCGATGGCGGAACGTTGGTTAACGGCGGCAGCTATCGCACATTGGCCTGCCAAGAGGTTGTGGATGCGACAAGCGTTCAAAATGGAATGTACGAGGTAGTCTGGAACGATACGCAATGCGCGGTGACACCGGAAAGCGGCCAACTGGGAGCTTTGCTCGAATTGCGTGACGGGACGGGCGAAGCTGGGGCGTATAAAGGTGTCGTTTATTATATGAACCAATTGGACTCTTATGCCCGAACCTTGGCCGAAGCCTTCAACGAGGGAACCGCCAGCTATTCAGGACATGCCGACGGATACGATTCGTCCGGCGACACGGGAGTCTGCTTCTTTACTTATGATGGAGTCGATTCGGCAACTTTGGAAAGCAATAGTGATGGCTATAGTGCGATTACGGCCGCCAATATTTCGTTGTCATACGAGGTGCAGAGCGACGTAGCGAATATCGCCGCATCTTCTTCGGCGGATCCGACTGAGACGGAGAATAATGAGAACATATTGGCGTTAATTGAACTTTGCGATTCGGACGAAGTTTTTGGGAATTGTAGTTTGGCGGATTATTTGACATCGATGACGGCGACGCTGGGGACTGCCGCAGCCTACGCTACAACCCAGTCCGAGCGGCATGATGAAATCTTGTGTTCGGTGAATACGCGGCGAGCATCGGTTTCCAGCGTGTCCACGAGCGAAGAAACAACCAACTTGGTACTGTATCAGGAAGCTTTTGCCGCTTCCTCAAAAGCAATCAGCATGTGGCAGGAAGTCTATGAAACCATGCTGGATATGGTGAACGGCTAAAAGATATCGGAAGAGGGTGAGCAGAATGATGCGAATCACGAATTCAATGATGACGCAAAGCGTAATCCGGAATATTAACGCCAATATGAATCGATTGAATGAAGCACAGGAGGCAACCTCGACCGGCGTAGAGATTCAGGAAGCCTCCGATGATCCGGTGGCAGCCGCAAAAACCTTGCAATATCGCAGTGTCGTCGCCAAAATCAAACAGTATCAGTCGAATGCAGCCGATGCCACTTCCTGGATGAAAGTGACGGAGGATACCCTGGAATCGCTGACGGATGCGGTGCAACAGGTCCGTGATCTGACATCGCAGGCATCCAGCGATATTTTGGATGATACGGAGCTGGCGGATATTTCAGCGGAAGTATCGGAGCTGAAAAATACGATCCTGGAGTTGATGAATACGCAGTATGCCGGCCGGTATATTTTCGGCGGCTATGCGACGAGTGAGGCGCCATATGCGGAGACGACCGTTTCATATATTGATGCGGCCAGCGGTGAAACAACGACTTTATCCACCACTTCATTCAAGGACGGTTATTTGAGTCTGGGCGGCGTCGTGTCGAGCTCGGTGGACAGTGATGCGCTGCTGGCGCTGTATACTGCGAATTCCGCCAACATCTACGCCGACAGCGGGTCGCAGGAAATCACCTATAACACCGGTTACAGCAGTCAAACCGCCGTTAACGTGGAAGGGCAGACTGTGACCGGAACCGGCGGCGGAAATCTGTTTGATACGATCAACAAGTTGCTGCTGGGCCTGGATGGTGAAACTAGCTATAAGTCAGTGACGACGGACGCGAGCACCGGAGTGGCGAGTGTCACTACTACGGAATTTTCAATGGATGAGTTGCTGGATGGGATTGACGCTAATCTGGCGAAGATTTCCACGGCGACCTCGGACCTGGGTGCGCGGATGAATTATGTGGAAACCTGTTCCTCTCGTCTGGCCAGTGATTATACGACCTATACGGGGTTGCTCAGCGAAAACATCGATTCGGATCTGTCAGTAGCCACCACCGAGTACGCCACCGCCCAGACTGTCTATGACGCCTCGCTTTCCGTCGGCGCCAAGGTCATCACCAAGTCTTTGGTCGATTATTTGACCTGACATACAACCATGACACCAAGGGAGGTAACCGACGATGTCCAGCAGCGTAAACACGTATACCACCAGTAGCGGCAGTACCGCCATCTCGGGCCTGATTTCCGGGCTTGATACCTCGTCGTTGGTTGATGATCTGGTGGACGCCGAAAGCACCAAACTGAACTCTTTGAAACAGCAATTGCAGCTGGCGGAATGGAAGCGGGAAGCGTATCGGGATATTATCACCGACCTGCAGGATTTTGTGGATACTTATTTTTCCAGCACGTCTTCGTCAAGTCTGATCAAACAGGCCAATTATTTGCAGTATGCGGTGACCAATAGCGATACCGGCGCTGTGACCGCCACTGCTGGAACCAATGCGAAAATCGGTTCGCATACGATCGAAGTAACGCAGGTGGCGACTGCGGCCACGATGAGCAGCACAACCGGTATTTCCGCAGACATTTCAGGCGGTAGCGTTCCTGACTTTACAAGTGCGGCTGGACAAAGTTTTGTTTTGACGGTGGATGGGACGGAATATACCGTGTCAATTGATTCCTCCGTGACCGATGTCGATTCGTTGCAGGCAGCGGTGGATGAAGTTGTGGGCGAAGGCAAGGTTACGGTGGGGACCAACAGCAGCGGCGCGTTAACGTTCAGCGCGACTACCGACAGCGGCGTTACGTCCATTGCTATTGCGGATAGCAGCAGCAATGGCGCGCTGACCGCGTTGGGGTTTGATGATGATTCCATCACCAGCAACCGGATCTCCGAGGATTCGACTCTGGCAGAAATTTCGGCGCAGTTAGGTACAGCGATTACTTTCGTTAGCAATTCGGAAACTGGGGACAATGAAGTGACTTTTTCCATTAACGGCACGTCGTTTAGCTTTTCGGAAGACGATACGTTGGGAGATGTGATCGACGAAATTAACGATGCCGACTGCGGCGCCACGATTGAATATGACGAACTATCCGATCAATTGATTTTGACATCGTCTACGACCGGTGCCGGAACCATCATGACTGCCGAGGATAGCAGCGGTACGTTTGTTGCCGGTTTGCTGGGGACGACAACCGAAGGGACGGATGCCGTTATCAGCTATGACGGGACAAAATTAACCCGCAGCTCCAACTCCATCGAATTGGATGGAGTTACCTATACGATCATTGACACAACCAGCGAAGCTGCGACCATTGGTGTAAGTCAGGATTCCGACGCCATTTATGATTTGGTAAGCAATTTCGTGGATGCCTACAACTCGTTGATCGAGACGATTAACGACAAGCTGGCTGAGGAGTACGACAGCGACTATCTGCCGTTGACCGAAGACCAGGAAGACGAAATGAGCGACACGGAGATTGAAAAGTGGAATGCCAAGGCGCAAACCGGCCTTTTGGAAGGCGACGACACACTGTCTGACCTACTGCGGGAATTCAGGACTGCCCTGATGGACTCGGTGTCGGGATCATCGTTGTCATTAACCGCGATTGGCATTTCCACCGGCACCTATTCGGAAAACGGCAAGCTGTATATCGACGAGGACGCATTGCAGGCGGCGATCGAGGAAGATGCGACCGCGGTGCAGGCGCTGTTTGCGCAAAAATCGACGTCGTATTCGAACAACGCCGCTGTGCGGACGATGACCTCTTCCGAGCGCGCTACCCGCTATAAGGAAGAAGGGTTGTCGCTGCGGTTTTATGATATTTTGTCGGATTATGTATCGACTTCCACGGATTCCGCCGGCAATAAAGGAAAATTGTTGGAATTGGCCGGAATCGACAACGATGGGAGCAACACCGAAAATTCTCTGACGAACCGGATTTCGGACTACGAAGAACGGATCGAAAAAGAGGAGGACCGGTTGGATACTCTTCGCGAATTGTGGGAGTCAAAGTTTTCGGCGATGGAATCGGCATTAGCCACGTTGAGCTCACAGAGCGCCTATATTGATTCGTTGATGGGATCGGATTCCTAATATGACACGACAAGAATATCAACAAACTCTTCAACAAGAAAAAAAGATTCTGGACGAAATTATCGATAATACCACGAGGCAGATCCGTTTCATTCATGGACAGCACCGATCCTGGAACGGACTGCTGCGATTGCTGAAGGCCCGGGAACGATTGTTCCAACGCTTGGCGACACTGTTGATCCAGCAGGCCGACCGCGGGCATAAGTCGGAAGATGAGATAAGTGAATGCTTGCTGGCTGATATCCGGCGAGCGCGGCAAAAAATCCGGGAACTTCAACGCGAAGCGGTCGCGGCGGCGTTGGCTGAGAGAAACAACTTGGCCGGAAAGCTTGGCGGCATCCGGGTGACCCAAACGATCCGCAACACTTATATCGGTCGCTGGTACCAAGGTTTGTCCAGAGGATTCAGCCGGCAGGCATAGAGTTTACTAGATGATTTCCATAATAGAAATGGCCACCCGTCGTGTAATCGACAGGTGGCCATTTTAGATGATGAGATTAGTTGATTTGTCAGGGTGTAGATGGAGGTGCCGGTGGTGGATTTTGCCCTTCGGGTCCGGGAGCGCGACCAGGTCCGTGGGGCGGTCGCATTTCCTGCGCCAAAGCTTGGGCTTGTTCTTTCGACAGGCCGGTGCCTTCCATCAGATCTTTGACCAAATCCGGACGTTTTTTGCATCGCTGGATGCATTGCTGCTCCATGTAGGAATCGCGTTCCCCTGGGGCCATGCTTTTGACCTTGTCCCATTCGGCTCTGCGCTCAGCGTCTTTTTGCTGGAAGAACAGCATGACGCGGTGGGCCTGGTCGGTATCGATGACTTTCTTTTCAACCAGTTTGGTTACCATCTCGTGTAGACGTTTGGCGGGATCTCCCGGCTGTGGCGGACGATCGGCCTGGGCGGCGTCAGGGCCGGAATCCGGTGCTGGCGGCGCTGCCTGAACCAAACCGACGACGGTGAGGGATGCGGCCAGGCTGCCGAGGAGCAGGGCACTCAAAATTCGCTTGTGCCATTTGATTTTCATAGTGTACTCTCCCTTCAATCCGGTTTCTTGAGTTCATCTTCAGTATGAAGGAAGATTGTTACAATATTATTACGATATGATCGCGATTATATTTCAGTTTGGTTCCAGTTTCGGCAAATCGACATCGAACCAGAAACTAACGCCATCGGGTTGGTTTTCAACCCCGTAATGGTTGCCCTGCAATTCCTGAATGGCCCGGACGATCGACAGCCCCAGGCCATAACCGCCGCGTTCGCGCGTGCGGGCTTTATCCACTTTGTAAAAACTGGTCCAGATTTTAGCGAGGCTTTCCTCCGGGATCGGCTGTCCCGAGTTGGCGACAGAGATGCGGACATGGTCCGCATTGGTGGCGGGCCCGACCGACAGGCGAATCTTTCTTTCCCCGCCGGTGTGGTCAATGGCGTTGTTCAGATAATTGGTAAGAATCTGTTCGATCCGTAGTCGGTCGGCGTATACAGTGCAGTCCGGCTGATTCTGACGCTCCAGGGAAATGGCTTTTTCGGCCAAAACCGGCTGGAATTTTTGGACCATCTCATCCAACAACGCCGACAGTGAAAATGTCGTTGGATTTAGCTGAAACACGCCCGCTTCCATTTGGGACAGATTGAGCAGGTCGCGGACGAGGCGGTCCATTTTTTCCGCTTCGTCCATGATGACGCTGCAATAGTATTCGCGATCCGCGCTTTCCTGCACGACATTTTCCTTTAATCCTTCCGCATAGCCGAGGATGAGGGAAAGCGGTGTTTTTAGTTCATGCGAAACGTTGGAGACAAATTCCTTGCGCATCTTGTCCAGTTTGCGTTCCTTTTCCACATCCGCCAGCAATTGCCGGTTTTTTTCACTTAATTCGGCGATGGCGGAATCCAACTGGTTGGACAAATGATTGATGCTTTTGCCTAACTCGCCGATTTCGTCCGCTTGGTCAATCGCGGCTTTCTGGGAAAAGTCCAACAATGACATGCGTTGGGCCAGACGATTGAGGTTGACGATCGGACCGGTGAAGCGTTTCGCAAAGAAGAACGCCCAGCAGCAACCGGCCACAATCGACAGCAAGCCGGTAAAGACCATGAACTGGGCAGCGACGGCGGCGCTTTCCGAAATCGGCGATAACGCCTGACGGATATGCAACATGTCGCCGTTATTCAGTTGCCGCTCGATGACCATGAAGTCGATCTTGATATCGGCGTCCCGCAGCATTTCCAGGTGGGTCCGGGCATCGATCGCTTTCCGGCTCTTGGTTACGTGGGGCGGCGGCGGCGGCAGCTGATAGGCAGGGCCGCCGTTCCGGGAATGGGGCTGGTGAATGAACGGGCCGAAGGAAGTATACCGGACCTGGCCGGTGTGATCGGTGATGACAATGCCGGCGCCCAAGGCATTGGCTGCTCGTTTCAGCTCCACGGAAATATCACCGGGGTTCCCCCGGTAGATTCCGTCAATATCGACACCGGCGGCGATCAGGGTATCTTCTTTTTGCCGCAGGTAATAACTCTCTAGGCCCAGCCGGGTCAGACCCAGTGACAGCAGCACGAAAAAAAGCAACAGGCCGCTGATGGCTAAAAACAGTCGGGTCCGAACGGAAGTTTTCATTTATCCCCCTCAAACCGGTAGCCATAGCCCCGGATGGTTTGCACCAGTGCACTCTTGTCGCCCAGTTTGGCCCGGAGCCGGTTGATGTGGGTGTCGACCGTGCGCAGGTCGCCATAGTAATCATAATTCCAGACCTGATTCAAGATTTGTTCGCGACTGAGCGCCTTTCCCCGGTTTTCCGCCAGGAAGGCCAGCAGTTCATATTCCTTCGGGCTCAGGTCCACGGGCGAGGAATCGATGAAAACCTGGCGGGAAGCACTGTCGATCTTCAGACCGGCACTGTTTTCCATAACAGTACCATTGTTTCCGTCCGCCCGTCGGAACAGGGCGTTGACCCGGGCGGTCAATATTTTGGGACTAAACGGCTTGGTGACATACTCGTCGGCCCCCAGCTCGAACGCAAACAGCTGGTCGACCTCCTCACCCCGGGCGGTGAGCATGATCACCGGCAGCGAGCCCTTTTTGCGGATTTCGCGGCAGACGCTGAGTCCGTCCTGTTCCGGCATCATGACATCCAGAATGGCCAGGTCCACCTTTTCATTTTCCAGTAGCGTCAGTGCTCTTGCGCCATTGTCAGCTTCCAGCACCGTATACCCTTCTCGCGACAGGAAATCGGCGACCAGTTTTCGGATGCGAAGTTCATCGTCGGCAATCAGGATTGTTTTATGTTGCATAATCCACCTCTGAGTGAGAAAAATTAAAACCAACTTTAGCATAAAGAGCTTTACCGGGGAAGTCAATCGAAAAGAAGGATTATTTAGCATGTGTATATAAAGCTGTAACAAAGTTGTAACAATTCAACAGCATAATTAAACCAAGAAGTCGGAAACAGAGGGAAAATTCAATCTGAACGATAAGCGGGGGCTGGCAATGAATACGATTCGGCAAAGTTTGATGAAACACAAGCTGGCGGTTTTTCTGACGTTGTTATTGTTGGTCGGCGGGGCAGGCGGCGCTTATTACTATCTGCAAAGCAAGACGGCACCGGCCAGTCAGGAGGTAACGGTCGCGGCGGGGCGGGGCGACGTGTACGCGACGGTTTCCGCCACGGGCACGATTTCCGCCGTGAATACCGTGGAAATCAGCTCCCGGGTCACCGGCCTGATCCAGGAAATGCGCGTGAAAGAGAATGATGCGGTGAAAGCCGGCCAGGTATTGTTGGTGCTCGACGATACCACGTTGCGGACGCAGGTGGCCCAATTCAAGGCGCAGCTCGACAATTACGCGACGATTTACCAGCGTAGCCAACGTCTGACCAAGGCCGGCGGCCAGTCCATCCAACAGCTCGACACCGACCGGACCAACTGGGAGGTCGCCCAGCAAACCTATAACAATTATGTGTCGCAGCTTCAATACTATGTGATCACTTCCCCGATCGACGGAGTGGTCGCCGGCAAGCCGACCCCGGCCGGACAGACGGTGGCGCAGGGGATTTCCAGCCCGCAGGTGATCATGAATGTGGCGGATATGTCGAAGATGCAGATCAAAGTGTTGGTGGACGAGACCGACATCGGACGAATCCAGTTGGGACAGACTGTGACGTTCACGGTGGACGCCTATCCGGACAAAACGTTTACCGGCAAAGTGGCGCTGATTTCCCGCAGTGCGACGACCTCGTCGAATGTGGTGTATTATCCGGTCTATGTGGACGTGGACTCCGCCGAGGGGTTGTTGTTCCCGACTATGACGGCGCGAACGACGATCCAGGTCGGCGAAAGCAAAAACGTGCTGGTGGTGCCGGCTGCCGCCGTGAAAGAGGAAAAAGGCCAGAAATATGTTCAGGTCATGACGAATGGCAAGGCCCAGAGTGTTACCGTCGAAACAGGGCTGAGCGACGACGAGAACGTCGAGATCAAAAACGGTCTGACTGCTGGCGACCAAGTGATCCTGCCGGTGGCCAAACCGACTGCGACCACGAATCAGCAGAATCAGGGGCCGCCGCCACGCTTGTAAACCGGGTGGATGGGGCAGAAAACATAAGCGTAACGCGGAAACAACGAACGAAAACAACGAACGAAAACCCGACAGTCAACTGGATAGTAAGGGGGTGGAGCCATGTTCCGCGAAAGCATCCTGATTGCTTTGGAAGGTCTGAAATCCAATAAATTGCGCTCCATTCTCACCATGCTGGGGATTATCATCGGCGTCGGTGCGGTGATTGCCATGGTGTCGATCGGACTGGGCGTGCAGCAGAAGGTGCAGAACTCCATTGCCAGCCTGGGCAGCAACCTACTGATTGTCATGCCGGGCTCCAATGCGCCGCCGGGTACGGTCCGGCTAGCGGCGGGATCGAACATCACCCTGACGAATCAGGATGCCAAGGCGATTTCCAAGCAGGTGGGCGGGATCAGTTATGTATTGCCGGCAGTCAGTTCCCAGTATCAGGTGATCTATGGCAACCAGAACTGGAAGACCAGTGTACAGGGAACGACGCCGGATTTTTTGACGGTCCGGAATTACGGCATCTCTGCCGGCTCGTTTTTTTCCCACAGTGACGATAACTCCCGGGCCCGGGTGGCGGTGCTGGGCCAGACCGTGGCCGCCAACCTGTTTGGCGCAGCCAGCCCGGTCGGCAAAACCATCCGGATCAATCAGGCGCCATTTCGTGTGGTCGGCGTGCTCGGGGCCAAAGGACAGTCGTCGATGGGACAGGACCAGGATGACTTGGTATTGGTCCCGCTGGCGACGGCCCAGGACCGTCTGATGGGAATTACTTACCTGAATAATGTCAGCATCCAGGCGAAAAACGCCGAGGTCATCAACAAAGTGCAGGAAGACGTCACGACCCTGCTGCGGAGTCGGCATCGTCTGGCGGCGGGCGTGGAGAACGATTTTACAGTGCGCAATATGACGGCCCTGATGGCGACAATGACCGAAACGACCGGGACCATTACCGTACTGTTGGGCAATATTGCGGCGATCTCCTTGCTGGTGGGTGGGATCGGCATCATGAACATCATGCTGGTTTCCGTCACGGAACGGACCCGCGAAATCGGCATCCGCAAAGCCTTGGGCGCAACCTTCCGGAATGTGCTGATGCAATTCATCATTGAAGCGGTGGCCATCAGCGTGACCGGCGGTTTGTTCGGCATCGCCGTCGGCATCGTCGGCGCCCGGGTCATCTCCTGGATCGCGGGCTGGAATACGATTGTGGCCTGGTGGGCCATCGTGGGCGCGTTCGGGGTGTCAGTACTCATCGGTCTGTTCTTCGGCGTATACCCGGCCCGCAAAGCAGCGTTGCTCGATCCGATTGATGCGCTGCGATATGAATAAATGTAACACTTTTACGCAAATTATTACGACGAACTGTTGCATCCAGTCAGTGACCGGCAAAATTCAGCCGGTAAGCTGAATATGCGCGCTAATCCTTAGCGCCGCTGCACAAGCAAGCTGTACAGAAATAGATTTTTCTGACAGCTTGTTTACATTTCGAACGATATTAAAAACAAATAATGTGCAAGTATACAAAACACATTGGCAAGGTGCATAGACAATAACGATTAGTCCGTGTATATTATACATTAGTTATTTTTTTGCGTTTTAACTGACTTGATGGAGGGGAAGAGAATGGAAAAGGTAAATGACGTACTGGGAACAGTGAATCGGGGAAATCCGGTTGAGTCGGGACTGTGCTCGCTGTGCCGGGCGGATTGCCAAGGCAAATGCGAAACATGGCTGTCGAGCATCCGGGGACGTAAATTACTTTATCCACGCGATTTCGGAACGGTGACCGCCGGCAGCGGCAACAACAATCCGCTGGGAGTTTCCTACAGCGCCCTGCGGATCATGGGATACAATTACGGTGCGAACAATTTGCCGGCCGGCATCAGCAACTCCCAGGACGAATGCATTTTTTCCAATGTCAGCACCGAGTGCGAATTCGGCAACGAAGTCATGACCAAATGTCGCATGCCATTCATGACCGGCGCTCTGGGGTCGACGTTTATCGCCGCGAAATATTGGGAGTCCTTCGCGATCGGCGCGGCCCTGCTGGGCGTGCCCATTGTCATCGGCGAGAATGTGGTCGGAATTGACAAGGCTTCGGTCATCGAAAATGGCAAGATCGTCAAAGCGCCGGAACTGGACCGTCGGATCGATTGCTATCTGCGTTACTTTGACGGATACGGCGCGATCCTGGTCCAGATGAACGTCGAAGATGCCCGTAATGGCGTGGCCCAGTATATTATCAACAAATATGGCGACAAAGTGATCATCGAACTCAAATGGGGCCAGGGAGCAAAATGCATTGGCGGGGAAATCCAGGTCACGGACCTGGACTATGCCATCTGGCTTACCCAACGTGGCTATCTGGTTGACCCGGACCCGAATATCCCGGAAGTTCAGGCAGCTTTCAAACATGGGGCGATCCGGTCGTTCGCCCGGCACAGCCGGATGGGGTACACCCAGCTGTCGTCACCGGACCAGGTCCGGGAAGACTTCATGAACAATATCGCCTATCTGCGTAAACTCGGTTTCAAGCGGATTTCGCTCAAGACCGGTTCGTATGGGATGGAAGCCCTCGCCATGGCTATCAGGTTCGCCAGCGACGCCAAACTGGATTTGCTGACGGTGGACGGCTCCGGCGGCGGCACCGGCATGAGCCCGTGGAACATGATGGAAAGCTGGGGCGTACCATCAATCTTGCTGCATTCCAAAGCTCATGAATACGCGACGGTTCTGGCCAATGCCGGAACCAAAGTCGTCGACATGGCGTTCGGCGGCGGGATTTCCCGCGAGGATCTGATGTTCAAGGCATTGGCGCTGGGCGCCCCGTATACAAAACTGATCTGCATGGGTCGTGCGCTGATGATTCCGGGTTTCCTGGGATCCAATATCGAAGGCGCCCTGAACCCCGACCGGAAAGCGAAAGTTTGCGGCAATTGGGATAAACTGCCCGAGAGCTTCAAGGAATACGGCTACACCGCGCAGGAAATATTCGCCGGCTATTATGACGTCGAGAAAAAAGTCGGCAAAGACGAAATGAAAAACATTCCCTATGGCGCCATCGCGATGTGGACATGCGCCGACAAGCTGAATGCCGGATTACAGCAGCTCATGGCCGGCGCCCGCAAGTTTACCGCGGCGGGAATTTCCCGGGCGGACATCGCCTCGGGCAACCGGGAAACTGAAAAAGAAACCAAAATTCAGTTCGTCACCGACATACAAAACGAAAGCGCCTATAAAATTTTAACCGTCAAATAATCGTTGTAACAGATCGGAGTTACGGCAGGGGGAAGCGGGTGTTCCTCCTGCCGTATTTTTTGCGTGAAGCTGCCGATCCGGCCGGGTCGCGGGAAGCGGTGTCGGTTCAGCCTGAAGTGTGATATAATTCAAATAATTAGAACAATAAGCGTTATTAGGAGTGTGAGTTCATGAAGATTCTCAATTTCTATAACGATGTTCACGATTATCAGCTTGAAAAAAGGGAAAAGCACTGCTCGATCCGTTTGGGGGACAAACGACAAAAATATGCGGAAGGCGATGTCGTCTGGATCACTTATGGCAATCGCTACGGAACACGCAAGAAAATTTTTACGGCGGCGATCGACCATGTGGATTATAAGGCAATCAAAGAGTTGACGCAAGAAGAACTGATCAAGGAAAACCCGGCTGCTCCGTCACTGAAACAGCTGCTGGAGTTTTTGCGGAAAATCTACAACGCGACGATTACGCCGGAGGATTATGTTTCCGTCATCTACTTCAGTGAGGTCATGGAAGGGTGAACTGACATTGCGCGCCTGACCGGGCGTGTGTTGAGGCAGCCGATAAAGCCAACCGCGTCAGCCGGTGCAAACCCGATTCGCGATTCAGCCCAAACGGAAAAGGAGGACTTATCCATGCCAATGATGACCGGAGCCCAGTATGAAGAGAGCTTGCGCAAGATGAACTTCAAAGTCTATCTGCAGGGCGAGCGGGTGGAAAATCCCGTCGACCATCCGATTATCCGTCCGTCGATGAATTCGGTCAAAGTTACCTACGAACTGGCGGAACTGCCGGAGTATGAAGACCTGATGACGGCGACGTCCCATCTCACCGGTAAAAAGATCAACCGGTTCTGCCATCTGCACCAGAGCACCGAGGACTTGGTCAAAAAAGTGAAAATGCAGCGCCTGCTCGGCCAAAAAACCGGCGCCTGTTTCCAGCGCTGCGTCGGCATGGACGCGATCAACGCCGTGGACAGCGTGACCTTCGAAATGGACCAAAAATTGGGCACAACCTATCATGAGCGCTTCAACAAGTTTCTGAGCCGGATGCAGGAGGAAGACTGGACGGTGGACGGCGCCATGACCGATCCCAAAGGGGATCGGGGTTTGGCTCCCCACGAGCAGGCCGACCCGGATCTGTTCGTGCATGTGGTCGAGAAACGCCCGGACGGCATCGTGGTGCGCGGCGCGAAATGCCATCAGACCGGCGCGCTCAATTCGCACTGGATCTTGATCATGCCGACCATCAGCATGACCAAAGACGATGCGGACTACGCCGTCTCATTCGTGGCCCCGGCCGACGCCGAAGGCATCTTCTACATCTACGGCCGCCAGTCCTGCGATACCCGCAAGCTTGAAGGCGGCGAAATCGATGTCGGCAACAAGAAATTCGGCGGCCATGAAGCGTTGATGGTGTTCGACAACCTGTTCGTTCCCTGGGAAAACGTGTTCATGTGCGGCGAGGTGGAATTCAGCGGCGCGCTGGTGGAGCGCTTCGCCGGGTATCACCGTCAGAGCTACGGCGGCTGCAAGGCCGGCGTGGGCGATGTGCTGATCGGCGCGGCGGCGTTGGCGGCCGACTATAACGGCGCGGCCAAGGCATCCCACCTGAAAGACAAACTGATCGAAATGATCCATTTGAACGAGACGCTCTATTCGTCCGGCATCGCCTGCTCGGCCGAGGGAGCGCCGACCGCATCGGGCACCTATCTGATCGATCTGATGCTGGCCAATGTCTGCAAGCAGAACGTGACGCGATTCCCGTACGAAATCGCCCGGTTGGCCGAA
>JAAZNU010000068.1 GCA_012798135.1 Veillonellaceae bacterium
GGATTAAACATGAAACATTCGTAAATGGTGAGAATCCGTTGCTAAGGTTCTTTGAGAGAGTACAGGAAAACCCTTTCAAGGGTGGTAATTCTGCATGGATCGAATTTTTAGAATCTCAAGGTTTGCGATACAACAATGGATACAAGGATTTACCGCCTTTAACCTATCATCAAATTATTTCCGTAAAAGCAATTAATATTAGAATTATAGGCAAGTTTAATACCTTTAATTCTGCATTCAAAGCGTTATATGACAAGTACGAATTATTGGGGAACAGACAAGTTGTTAGTGGTGAGCATTTTAGTATTCTTTACATGCAATGAATTAAATTACTATATTCTTGAAAGGAATTAATAAAATGAAATATGATGTTTATCAGGCACAAGTTACTAGAAAGTCATTTGTAGTGTCGTCTTTAACTCATGAACAAGCACAATCATTAATTGATTCTCTAGCGACCACTACTTACCTTGACGCAAGCGGAAACGAGTTTTTCTATGCGGTAGAAATGAATACAGATTTAGAGTATTCAAAATGCCGTTTTAATATCGTCTTACTTGAACCGAAAAACTCGGTTAGAATAGCGTCTTTCGTAACACGTTTTGACGCTATCCAGTATGTTAGAGCGTTCGACACAAGATCGTTTACAAAAGGACAATATGAGAATTGTGAGATTCTTTATATTACCAATACAGACTAAAGGTTAATCATGGAATCAAAACTATCATTACCCGAAGAGTCGGTCTTACATTTTCTTGATGACGTTGGCTATACAGCACCTATTTTGCTACAGATTCGTTTTCAGGTAAGTATGGGGCGAATCCAAGGAATATTGGATATTTTATGGAAAATGGGGCTTATTTTACGCCCAGTAAAAGGGCTGGTCATTTCAAAATCTTTTCTAATGCAGTTTCCAGAACACAAATCAAAAATTGAAAATTCACTAGGTAAAATCCTAGTAATTTAACTTAAAACAGATTGGAGAAAAATCATGCCAGTAGTACACGACCAAGATTTTCAGAAATTTATCGTTGACTCTTGGAAACCGGAAAAGCCAGGCGAAGTTATCGAGGGTGAAGTAGCGTTTGTTGATTTTCTCAATTGTCGAGATTCAGCAGTACCGTTCATCGAATTGATTCAAGATACAGGCGAACCGATTCGTGTATTATGCGGAGCGTTTGTTCTGTCTCAGATTGTTTTCTCTTCTCAAATTTGCAGCGGTTCTTACCTACGAATCCGATATGATGGAGAAAGTAAGATGATCAAAAAGGCGTCCAATTATGCAAAACTGTACTCGACGCAGTTCTATAAACCAGGCGATTGGAGTATCTCGCCTGATGGTGTTTTTACTGGTAAACCCTCGCGACTCACTCCAATGAGGAAAATTCAGCCAGCGCAATTACCATCGGGTGTGATGATTGCACCTGACGTAATGAATGCCGCGGTCAGTCAGACGCAGACCGAATCGCAAAAACCTTTTGCTTACGAACAAGACGATTCACCATTTGATCCAGAGGTTCAGAGTGTGGACGATCCAACGGAAAAAGCGGGTAAGGGTAAAAAATCCAAATAAATAACATCTAAAGACCCGGAAAATCAACCGAGATTTTCCGGGTTTCTTTTGAAAGGAACAACTACAATGGTGGATATTTATAGTAATGAATCGATCGAGTCAAATAATCAATCGGATGAAATGAATGACAAGGTCTCAATTGGTAAAGATCCAAGAACCGGACAGGTTCAACGATACAAGAGAGCGTTAGACGCTCTCGATAAATGCAATATTCACATAGCGGAAATGGGCACGATTTACATGGAATTCAATGAGCCGGAATTAAGCGAATATTGCATGGCTCTATACCAATCGATCGCCATGATTCGTGAATCTGTAGCGGTTCTAAAAACTCATATGTAAAGGGTAACGATTATGCCTATTTCCCAAGGGTTGTTTGATAAACTGTCAGAGTATGCACGTGGAAAATTACGTCAATTCGAACAATATCTTTCCAAAGGCCTGTCTCCTCAAATTGCTAACCATTATATAAAAGAAACATCATCCATAAACGATGCCACAAAGAAAGGCCTCATGCCTCATGAGGCCTTGATGATTTGGCGAGAGTTTAACGATAACCGGAAAAACTCATTATCATCGATTCCATCAAAAAAATCCGACTGGATAAGAGCAAGTGCGTTTGTTCCGACCGATTTTCGATCGCCATTCGGCTATAAATATTTGGTAGATATAAAATTCAAAACATACAATTCAATTACTAACGAATGGCAAGTTGTAGGAAATACGATCGGTCTGTACAGAACGACAACGAAAGGCAGGTTAGATCAAATTATACAAGATCGTATTTCAGAGTTACAAAGGGTTAGTGAATCGGGAATTGAGCAATATCTACCTGAAAACGGTATTCCTGATTTATCAACCGTGGAAATTACAGGTATGTATAAGGTGAACGCTTCATGACACTCTATAATGAAAATTCAACATATACTAAAAGGGAGCAAGAAAATGACATTTCCGTCGCGGGTGATTTTTGTTGACACCGAAACAAAACAGGAAATTAGAAAAATAAACGACGGTTCAAACACCGTTGAAGAAATGATTCATCATTTATGGTTCGGGGAGGCAACTTTTGTTGATTATGGTTCGGTTAAAACAGAAGAATCAATCCACTTTGAAAACGCCTATGATTTTTGGGAGTGGGCGACGTCAAAAGTGGATGATCATAAAAAACTCATAATCATTGCGCACAATATGGATTTTGATTTTCGTATTTTACAGGGTTTCACCTTGCTACAGGATTTTGATTTTCATCTAGAAAACCTTATAGCAGATGGTTCTAAGTTTTTGGCTACTTTCAAGTATTCGGTCAGCCATGAATATTCCGAATTAAATACTAAGAGCAGTACCGCAAAACCAGAGCGAAAAACCATACAGATACTAGACACCTTAAATTGGTTTAAGTGTAGCCTGAAAAAACTGGGCGAACAATTGGGAGAATATAAAAGCGATTTTCCTGGTTATGATAAACCGCTAGAGGTATGGATTCCTTATTGTAAGCAAGACGTAAAAGTGTTGCGAAAAACCTTTGAAGCGTGGATTGATTTTCTCAAAGAAAACAATTTGGGCACGTTTTCGGAAACTTTAGCAAAGCAAGCGTTAACAGCATACAAACACCGTTTTTTACAACATACTGTAGTAGTTCATACCAATAAAGACGCAGTTAAATTGGAACGCGAATCGTACTATGGCGGGCGAACCGAATGTTTTTTTATTGGGAAGGAATCCAAAGGCGTTTATTATAAATTCGACGTTAACAGTATGTATCCTTACGTAATGCGTAATGAATACTTTCCGGCACGATTGCAAGGCGTTAGATCGATCGATCTTCAAAAGCATTCATTCCACAAAAACAAACAAATTTTACGGATTGCCGATTGCACGATTGAAACACGTTCAAATTGCATACCGCTTCGGTATAACAAACGTCTCTGTTTTCCAATCGGGGAGTTTAGAACCGTATTGTGCGAACCTGAATTACAACTAGCGGAAAAAATGGGCGCAAAAATTACTATTCACAAGGCAGCATTTTATGAGGGTGAAAAACTATTCACTAAATGGGTGGACGAATGTTACGCTTTACGGTCTAAATTCAAGGCAGAAAAGAATGATATTTATCAATATAATATCAAAATACTAATGAATTCTCTTTACGGTAAACTAGGGCAAAAAACCCCTGTTTGGAAACTAGTTTTTGATGATGGTTCGTGTGAATCATGGACTAGAACGTTTATAGATGAAAAAACCGGAAAAAGTCGTCATATAAAATGTATATCGGGTAAGTGGTTTGAAGAAGGGGAAAGTGTTGAAGGTTTTGATAGCGTTGTTGCGATCGCCTCGTTTGTTACGTCTTATGCTAGAAAATATCTATTTGAAATACTGGAAATGGCTGGACAGGAAAATTGCTATTATATAGACACCGATTCGGTTATCGTTAACGAAAACGGCAGAGAAAAATTGTTACCTTTATTAGACGATTACGAACTAGGAAAATTGAAGATTGAAAAAAGTGACACGCAGGTTGAAATTTACAACCTGAAAGATTATGTTTTTGGTGGGGATACCGTATTGAAAGGTGTTTCCAAGAACGCTATCAAGTTGTCAGAAAATAGTTTTCTTTGTGAGCAATGGGAGCATCTAAATGGTGCGTTACTGCGTGACAGGATGGAAACGGTAGTTACGCGAAAGATGGTTAAGAACCTTTCGCGCACCTACAATAAGGGGATTATTCAACCAAGCGGAAGAGTAAAGCCGTACGAAATACTTGATGATCATTTATTCTCTTTATAGAAAATCATTTTCGGAAGATCATAAATTACTTGTAAGCCGTCAGCCCAAGACGGCTTTTTTATTGATCGATCGTGATAATAAAACATTTTAGGTTCGCTAGATACTTTGCTCCCGAGATAATACGGTAGCACAATCTTAGCAACTTTAACCCAAACCGATTTATCTTCTCTTTCGTGCCAATGATGATTTATATCGATTGCGCTTGCGGAAGAAAATTGAAAAACACCTGAGCAGTTACACTTAAAAATAATGTCACGAACGTTCAAGCCGAAATAAGTACGGCGAGCAAAAAATCGATTCATAACCACCTGTGCAACCAATTGCAGTTCTAAAATCGACTCCCCTCTTGCTTCTGCGCCACACACCCAAACGAATTGGGAAATTTCACGTTCGTTATACAGAGAACCATTACCACATGGAAAAATTTCTAATGGGGAAAAATCTTGATTTGTAGTCATAATTAGTTTACTTATCTCCACTTCATTTTTTGTCGGATTGTGTTTATACCATTTTCTCATAGTCTATTTTCTCGTTGATTGACAGTTTATTTAACGCTTGTTGACTAAACTCCAGACCGAGAGATTTATAATACAACAAAATCAATTCGTCATTATATCCGATTTTACGCATGTAATAAATGAATCCGTATTCGTCAATAAATTCCGATTCTATCCAAGAAATAATATCGTCTTTTAATGGTAGTTTTTGATCTTCAGCACGACCTTTTCCATAATATTTCAATAACAAATCTATGTCTTTTGCAATATATCCTTGGTATTCTAGTAGGGTTCTAAATTCGGAAGCGGTTATCAATTCCGCTTGATATAGTTTTACTGCTTCCGCTTTGGATAGTCTGGATTTTCTCTTCTCCGATAACGATTGAAAATCTTTAATATACTTATTTACTGCGCTTGCTTCCAACGGTACTTTGAAAAGTGCGGTTCGCAATTCCGCTTCGGTTTCAATGACTCCATTCAAATATTTTTCTTTAATACCTTCAATAACGGTTTTTTCTTCGGACGTAATGTTTTTCAAATCGATATAGGTTAGTATTTTTTCCGCATAGGTTGATGAATAACCCAAATTTTCTAGTTCTTTTAATGCGGTTTCTTTCGAATCATCACCCCAAATATTATTTATATAAAAGTTTACTATCTGAGAATACGTAAGTTTCTTACGTCCACTGCCTTCAGTCTGCATGACATAATTAGCAAGCCGTTGTGCGTCTTCAGGTGAATAACCTAGTTGTCGATGATCATGGATTAATCGTTGAACTGGATTGGGTTGACTCTGATAAAATCCGGTTCGCCACATACGGCGAATATCAACCCTGGTTAGTGGTTGATATGATATTTGTTTTAATTTATTCCGATACCCAGGCGCAATGTCAGCCAGGTTGAAAAAAATATCCATATCCGCTTCGGTAAATGGTTCGGGATAACCGCTGCCTGGATAAAGACGGTGAAACATTTCGTATACTTGAGTTAACGAGGGTAAATTCCAATGTGCAGCCCAATAATATTTTGCATCCGTTTCGTCAAGACCCCGTTTTCGGCATTCCGACAAGTAAACGTCAGGAACGCCAGCCATTAATTTACCCTGTTCAACCTGTTCCGATTCAAAAACATCGCGAACGGCAAAAGTGATAATATCCTGCAACGATGGAACCGGACGATTCGCTTCAATAATTTCCTTTTGCCTTTGTAAATTCAGACCACTTTCGGAAAATCGATCTTTCAGCCATTGCTCGGTAATATTCCAAACAGTTTCATCGGTTCCGCCATAGCGGAACCATAGCGTTAGTATTTCCGTAGTATTCAAACCGTCTGGGGTTGACTCGGCAAGGCGTCTTGCGTTATCTCGATTCAACCCTACTTTCGTCATTTCCTCATAAAACTGGGTTTCAGAAATGACGCCTTTTAGATAACACCGAATTAATTCAGCAGCACTTAATACTTTTGCTTGAAAGCCTTGATTTAATTTTACGTTAACAATATCGCCAACGCCTGTACCAAAGGCAAGCAATGATATTGCTCCGCCTATCAGCGTACCGCCTAACATGGAAAGGATTGGTAAAGCCATATTGATTCCCCTATGCTTTTAACTCATTGAATGATTCCCTAGTTTTTAGGGTGAATTCCACAAACTTTTTCACCCATACCATAAAATCATCTTCCGAAATTTCAAACCATGACGCAATTTCTTTCGTTAATGATGCGCCCATTTCCAAAACATTGGACGCTACTTTCCCAATTGCACTTTCTACTCCAGTTATTCCAGAGTATAACAAAGATAAACCGGATGAAATAGTGGAAGATATTTGATCGCCTATACCGTCAATCAACCCACCTAAAAACCTTGATGCAGAATCATAAGCGGAAGCCAGAGAGTCAATCAATGCCACGATGATTCCCTTTGAATCGTCTTCCGATTTGTTGCTATCGTTTGCGGTTTTTTCAATTTTATCGCTTACGGTTTTTCCTGCTTGCTCGATTGTTCTCTGTAGTTCCGTAGTCTGTTCCTGGATAATTGTTGAGAACGACTCGATGATAAAAGCCGTTGTGATCGCCATAACGTTTTCGATCGATTCAATGGCCTCGACGATTGCGGATGCGCCACTAAGAATCGTTTCGCGGGTGAGAATCCCTTGGTTCTTAATTTCCTGGAGAATTTTCTCCAATAAGGCCAGAATGTCCGAATTATTGCTAGAATTGTCTTGATTTTCATTGTCTGGATTACCCGTTTCATCCTCGTTTTCGTTGTCGTCTCCAGTACGAACTGGAGGAGGTAATTCGTCACCCGTTGTCGCGGGTGTCAATTGGTCTAAGCGATCCTGTAATTCACTATCGGTCATTTGAGGAAACCGATTTGGATCGTTGGTATCCTGGTATTGTGGTCTAGGTGGGAACGTGGAGTCATTACCTGTTCCGGGTAGTGAAACATTGGGTAGCCGGTTTGGTTCGGTTGTAATATCACGGTCGTCTGCCCCCTCACCCGTATAGTCTGGCCTGTTTCCTTCAATTTCTGGAGTATGGGGTTTATAATTTGATGGTAATGGGTGAGGCGCAGGCGAAATACCATCAGGGAGTGTGAAAGGTGAATCCGAAATGGGTGTATCATCGGTTGAATCAGAATCGTATTCACCTTCTTTATCCTCGCCTGGTTTTATTTCGTATGTTATCGTTACAAGACCGTTTGTTGTGGTTTCTTCCGATTTGGTTATGGTAATTTCCTGATTTTCCTTATAGGCATAATCAACAAAGTAAGGATAATAATAGGCACAAACCGAGTCAACAATTTGTTCGGTAAAACAGGAAATTTTCCCTTTTGAGTCGGTAAACTTTTTTACTAACTCAGACCGTAATTTTACAAGATCGTTTTCAATACCCTCTCGATACTCCGACGGTACAATCCCACCACAAAATTTAATAGCGGCGTTCAATGCGGCGTCGAGTGTCGATTCATTGTTAATAATCTCGTTTTTTTCTATTAAAAGTTTACTCATAATAACGCTCTTAATTGTTCCAATTGTTGTTGTGCTTTCAATTGTTTCGCCTGCAAGTCAGATACCGAAAAACCCGCATTTTTGAATTTATCAATAAGTGCTTGCGTTTCAGTCAGGTTGCGTTCCGCATTTTCAATTGCCAAAGAAATTGTTTTATTGAATAGTTCCGTTGTATTCATTTCTGAACCTTTCTGTTTGACGATCTTGTCCTTTGACCCACTAGAAAACCAAGATAAGCAGAAATTACGCTTTTGATAATATCTCCATTATCCAAATCAAAAACAACAAGGATAACGGCAAGAGTCGCGATAAGAATAGCGATGAGATTTTCATTTAACATTACCTTTCCTTTCATATAATAGTTACAATCAATTTTGGCCGATTATTAGGTGTTGAATTATAATATGATCCAAAGCGAGTACTAGAATGTAATCCAGGGTAATAGTAAAAAATAAAACCGTTGTTTGTAATACTGCCATTGATCCACGATTTTACGGATTCAGTGACGTCAAACGTTAAATGGTCTCCAGCAGCACAAACTAAATTACCCGTCCAGATTGGTGTTGGATTCAAACTATTACCACCATCGCCGGCAACCGTCCACGGGACACCTGATTGACGATCGTTCCACGTACAATTTACTAGAGTAACATCTTCATCCGTCAAACCAATATTAAAATCGGTTTGATTCAACGCGTACATACTCCATAAATCTAGTTCTACGGATAAAATAGACGCGGATGGATCAATTGACGATAAATCAAATTTTAGAATACTACGAACATCGCTCGATGTTGTTGCCCGAAGAACATTAAATCCAGTTTCCAACCTATTGTTCGTTGTTGGAGTACCTTGTGAAATTTGTGTGTGATCCGAAATATTTAATTCTGTCTCGGTTCCGGCAACCGTTGTATATAATTGTGCGATAACACAAACCGAACTAGAACCATCCGACTTTGCTGTGATAAAACAATCCTCATCACACAGCGCAGGGAAACATGCACAAATTTCACTAGATTGCGGTTGAATGTATGTTTTAGATATTAAATTAGACGGGACTCCAGAAGCAATTCGATAAATAGAAACTTCTGCAGTTGCGGTAGATGAATCATTGTACGCTTGTACCCACAAATAGCCTGGAGAAGAAAAAGAAAACAAAGTTGTTTCAGTTCCGCTTGTCGTGCATCGTCGTTCCGTGAATTTACTTCCTACATTTAGATTAGGAATACCAACAATCGTATCGCCTGATCCTAAAATAGAATTTTTAATGGTAGTAATCATGGACGTTTTTGAATCAACGTTTGCATTAATAGTTGTTATTGCAGAATCGATAAAATTATCGATTGAAATCGTAGAGCCGGAAATATGGGAATAAATATTGTTCTGCGAAGTTGTAATCGCGCTGTCAATGTCAGTTTTAGCAGAATCGATATAGTTTTGAATATCGGTGATTGCGCTATCGATTTCCGAAACGATGTTAATAGTTGATCCTGACATAGCAGTCAGTAAATTTCCAAAACTTGGATTATGCTCATTGGTTGCCATTGGTTTTTCTTTCTCATTGATAGGCTACAATTGAAAACGTGCCTGCTGTAGACGATCTTTTCTTAATTTGAATTTTCGTACTGGAGAATTCCATTGAATGATAACCCACTGTTAATGGAATATCACCCATCCAGGATTTTGATCGATCGTTATAAAATCGTATACAGACATCTTCGGATTCAACCAAAACATCGAATCGATGAAATGGATTTGTTGTATTCGATATTTCCAGAGTGTCTGTATAATCGACAGGGGCAGTATCCGATAAAGTTTCATAGTTTGTATAACCGCTACCGTAGGTGGCAACTTTTAACGCATTCCAAGGAAAAACGTTAACCGAATTGCAAGCGTCATTATACAAACCAAATAAAAGCCCAAGCGTAATTGACGCTTGGGCTTGAAACTTTACCGATTCGGGAAATTCAGGCTTTACCTGTAAATCTTCAGGTAAAAAATGAAGTCGTCTAATTTCGTGACTAGTCGGTTGAATCGGCTTTGCCATTGTGTTTACTCCATGTCCTGATATGAAAATTGCAGCGAACCAACAGGCGTTGACGAAGCGTCATACAGACCGAGTGAAAATCCCTGACCACGCTCCAAATCCATATCCAAGTCGAGAGGTTTAATGTCTTGGGTGAGGTAAATACCCGAATAAACTCCAAGGTTGAACGAGTCAACGCAAAAATCCACGACTTGTTCTTGCCCTTTATAAGCGCGGATTCGTGTACCATCTAACGCAGGGGTAGCGGTTATGGTAATAGCAGGCACATACCACAATTGCATAATCTTACGTTTTTTCTCACCCAAGCCTGACAATGCGTCAACCGTTGTTTCTCCACTGGATGACGCTGCTACTGTCACGTGTTTGTATCTAATCATGAAATTATTCCTTTCTTATTTGTAAAACGGAGTAATCAGTTTTACAGTAATTGAACGTCCAGGATAAATCCAATTTCGGCGTCTTTAGCAGCGATGTTTGCACTACCCGCTGAAAGAACCGTAGTCAAATAAACGTCTAACGACTCGCCTTCGGAAAACTCCAAAGGTGTGTCAAAGATATATGGTAACCGCTGATCAATATCGTCATAATTACCGACAATGCCTTGTCCGATTCCGATATTTGTGCCGTCTGACGATGGAGCAGCAGCAATCATAGGAATTCCGTTTCGATCATCGTCGAAAAGCGTAATACGGTTTCGAATTAATTTTAGGTAGGAAGTGGTTTGTTTGTTCGATGCGGAACTACTAGTGCGGCCAAAATCTGAAGCCAGAATTCCATACATTTTCACTTTGTGTTTCGCTGGAACGACTGCACCAAACGGAAAAGCAGGAAACTGATTTGTCGTTTGTTGAGTAGCAAGCAGGTTATCACCACTTGCAAGCGTAGTGCTGTAGCGACCGTAATTGATATACCCGAATCGTTTGGAATGGCTTCCGTTAGGCTCAGTGTTTTGCACGTCACCCGCGTCATACAAATCATACACCACTACTACAACGGAATCCGCATCATGAACGCCGGAAATTTTGAATACTTGACCGGTCGCAATTGGAATTGGAGTAAAAATTGCAGACTGGAGAAGAAACTTATAAAGAGTCAGACGTTCAACGTCAGTACCTGGAAACGCAAGATGGTTTCCAAGCGTTCCACCACCCACGCGGAAATAACCAACAACAGCGTTATTTACGAAAAACGTAGCGTATTCGCTAGAGGGTGAATAAATGTGAATATTTGTAATACGAATCGATTGCCCTGCTTCCGCTTGCAAAGAAAATTGCGTATTTCCTGCTACGGTTTTAATTTTAGATTTTTCTCTCAACATGGTTTTATTCTCCAAAAAATGGGAATCCTACCCTAAGTGGGAGAGGGTAGGATTCCAGGCTAGAAAGGAAACGAAGAGCGCGTACGAAAAATTGCTTTATTACCTTATTATCAGGATGAATAAGCAGCCTGCAAGCCCGCGGCCATGTGGCGCACACGTTCCAAATTTTGAGAGAGTGTAGCCCCTCTTGCGGGTAACGTGTCAACCAACGAATTGATATTGGGAATCAATTTGTCTGCGGCCGATTTGACTTTCGGTTCGGCAAGGGCAACAGCATTCGTCAATGCCGGAATTCCCTTTTTGATCATGGAATTTTTCCAGTCGGACAGAGTAACAGACGCCACATTGGTTGCCCATTTGTTTTTTGCGTTTGTGGTATTCTGTACCCACAAATCGGCTACCGCTGCCGCTTTTTGACCGGGTGCCTCAGTGACGGCATTGACGCCGTCCTGAATCGTCTGGGAAGCATTATTCATCCCAGTTTTCCAACGACTTGCGAAGGTCGTTGAATTGATTGTAATCTTTTTACCATTAGCCATAATTAAATGACTCCATTTCTGTTTTTATTTGTGTAATTTAACATTAAAAACAATATACATGGATATTTAATAACTGTCAATATATTATTTTAAGATTTTTCAATTTTGGAATAAAAATTGTTTATCATAGTTTTGTTAATAATTGCATTTATTTTAATGTAAGTTAAATATAATTATTTTTATATAATAGTACTGGGTGGGGTATCATTATTTTAGTTGAGTTATTTTAATAGAGAATAATTACAATTTTAAGGTTAGGATTATTTGGTTTTAAGAGAATGTAGTTTTATATATTTAGTATTATAGAAATGAGTAAGCAATAATTGTGCCAAAGTATTAATATATTTTTTA
>JAAZNU010000123.1 GCA_012798135.1 Veillonellaceae bacterium
ACCTACAGAGCAGTCGTTACCTGGACTTATTAAGAAGTTACGGGCAGGTGAGCTAGGCGTGCAGCATAAATCGTCAAGACCTGTACACACATGCGGTGCGTTCTTCTTCGTATACCCCTCATTGGACCAAGGTCCAATGTCCCTGCCATTCCCTTCTGACCTATAATCCAAAACTGACCTGATGGACACCTCCATCGGAGTAGACCCCGTCTCGGCCTTCATTGCCCTGGATTTGCGGACCGCCGGGATGGAGATGCCCGAAAGGGAAGGAGTGAGCCATGATGATCATTGCCATCTTCGTTCTGCTGGTCTTCCTGTACAGCCTGGTATCCAGGCGACTGGAGCGCACGATCTTCACGGCGCCGATCGTGTTCACCGCGACCGGGGTCCTGCTTGTCCTTGCCCTCCCTGTGCTACGAGAACTGGAAGCAGACAGAAAAGCATTCCTCCTCATCGCCGAGATTGGCCTGGTGCTTACGCTTTTCTCAGATGCTACCCGAATCAACCCTCAGACCCTCAAAGGTAAAGAGAACTTGCCGGTCCGATTGCTGGGCATCGGCATGCTGCCGACCATCTTCCTTGGCGCGCTGGGGGCAGCTATCGTCTTCCCGCAGTTGTCCGTTTGGGAAGCGGGCATCCTTGCCGCCATCCTGGCCCCGACTGACGCCGGTCTGGGGGAAGTGGTGGTGAGCAGTCCGCGGGTGCCGGTGCGCATACGGCAGGCCCTCAGCGTGGAAGCAGGCCTCAACGACGGGATGGCGGTTCCGTTCCTCATGTTTTTCATCGCCCTGGCCCAGATTGGAACCGAGGGGGCCGGTGCCGTGTTGATGCGATTTGTCGTGGAACAACTCGGCTTCGGAGTTCTGGTCGGCTTGGTGATTGGTTTAGGAGGGGGCTGGCTCCTGCGCCTGGCCAAACGCAAGCAGTGGATGGCTGAGTCCTTGCAACAACTAGGACTGGTGGCGTTGCCGCTCCTCTGCGTGATGGGGGCCGAACACGTCCGCGGGAGCATGTTCATCGCCGGATATGTCGCCGGGCTTTTCGTGCAGGTGGGTTTCAAGGAGGCGGCGGAGCAGAGCGTCGAGTTCACCGAGGGCTGGGGAAGACTCCTCGATTTCTTTGTGTTCTTTCTTTTCGGTGTACTTGTTGCCACCGCATGGAAGCAGTTCAGTCTCCAGTCCCTGCTGTATGGCGTTATCAGCCTGACGGTGGTGCGTATGATCCCCGTGGCGATTTCCCTCATCGGAACTCGCCTGAGCACTGCTACGGTGCTCTTCATGGGCTGGTTCGGCCCGCGCGGGCTGGCTTCCATCGTGCTCGGGCTCGTTTATCTGGAGCATGAATCCCATCTCCCTGGGGAATCGACCATCAGCCTGGCAGTCATGGCAACAGTGCTGCTGAGCATCTTCGCCCACGGTTTCAGCACATTGCCGGGGATCGGCCTGTATGAAAAAAGGATGAGGGCACTAAACGCCGCCATACCTGAACATGGGTCAGTAGATGATACCAAGATTCCTGCAGAATAGGAAAACCGAGAAAAGAACGGCTGGCTGGAGTCTTCCACTCCATTGCGATCAAGACAACCAATGGCGGTGACCCTGGGGAGCACCAGAGTATGACGATTATTCACAACCTGGCTGAACTGTACAGTCGCCGCCGCTTCGCATGCCTTTTCCTTACACTCCTCATTACGATACTGGCCTCGCCTGTGCTGGGAGCTTTGGAATTCAGCACGGAATTCATGGAAATCTTCCTGGCGCTCAATATCCTCGCCGCCGTCTTCATCACCCTTTTCGGTTTCAAGTCGTATGTAGGCCTGGGACTACTGGTCCTGGTTCTTGCCACAAGGGGCGGCTAC
>JAAZNU010000171.1 GCA_012798135.1 Veillonellaceae bacterium
TCGCTGTACTGCCTGCTCTTCATCTCCCTGGTTCTCTGAAAGACGGGGAGCGATGCCCCCCGGCATATCCTTTTCTAGGTCCGGCGACCATACTCCGCGTACGATCCCGCGCGTGCAGCGGGTTTGTCCCGCGGCATGCAAATAAGTTCGTTTCCGGAACCATGCTGATTGAGATCCTCATCGTGCTGCTCGCGTTCGCGTTTACCTTTACCAACGGGTTCCAGGACGCGAGTTCGATCGGGGCGACATTCATCGCATCCCGGTCCGCGACCCCGAAGGAAGGGATGCTGCTCGTAGCGTGCATGTCGTTTCTCGGCGCGATGCTTGGCGGGAGCGCGGTCGCGTTTACCCTCGCGGGCCTCGTCACGCTCTCTTCCGCACACGAGACCCTTCTCGTCCTGATGGTGGCCCTCCTCACCGCGAGCAGCTGGAATATTGTCGCGTGGAAGTTCGCGCTTCCCTCATCCTCAACGCACAGCCTTGTGGGAGGGCTTATCGGTGCCGGGATCTCCGCAGCCGGAACGGAAAACGTCAACTGGGGATTTGCAGCATTCCTCTCCCCCAGCCACGAACTGACCGGTGTCACTCTCGTCCTGTTCTTCTTTGTCATCTCCGTCATGATCGGGTTCGTTGGCAGTTATGCGATCCACCGGATCACGTCAATCGCCCTGCGCAATGCAAAGAAGACCGTAAACGTAACGCTCGTCCGGCTCAACTGGATCGCTGCCGCAGCGATGGCATTTTTCAACGGGGCGAATGACACCCAGAAACAGATGGGGATCATCGCGCTCGCGCTCGTTGCCGCAGTCCCGGAAGGCCTGACGGGTATCCCGTTCTGGGTGCGCCTTGCCTGTGCAGTTCTCCTCGCGGCGGGGACGATCTCGGGAGGCTGGCGGATCATGAACACGCTCGGGAACCGGATCTTCAAGATCTCCCCGGTGCACTCGTTCGACTCCCAGTTCTTCTCTGCAGCGTCCCTCGGGATATCAACACTTGCCGGGGCCCCTGTCTCGTCAAACCAGATCATCACCATGTCGGTGCTGGGGGTAGGGGCTGCCGAGAACCCGAAAAAGGTCCGGTGGACCACAGGAAAGCATATCCTGATCGCCATGGCATCTACCTTTGTTGTGACCATGGTGATCGCGGCACTTCTCTACGGGATCCTCGCGTCGTTCGTGGGGGTCTGATCCATGGGAAAAAAGCCTCCGGACAGGCTCCGGGAATGGCCGGGAGTACAGGGTTTTTTTACCAACCTCTTCCCGCGGGAATACGATTTCGAGGCGATGCTCAAGGACCAGGCAGACCGTACGGTTGCCGGCGTCAGCATCCTCGTCCAATGGCTCCGGACCACGCCGCACACGAACCCGAATGACCTTGTCCGGATCGAGCGGGATGTCGACGTGATGCGGCACGCCATGGAAGAGAAACTGATCAGTTCTTTCTCCACGCCGTTCGACCGGCAGGACATCTACAGCATCTCCCGGCAGATGGACTATATCCTGAACTCCTCGAAGGAGACGGCGCTGGAGATGTATGCATTCGGTGTTGCCGCGGATCCCCCTATCCTTGCGATGGCCCAGTACCTCCATGCCGGGACGTTCAGTATCGCGGAAGCCATCAGGGTCATGAACACTGACCGTGAACGGGCGGAGGATCTGATCCACGAGGGACGGGAAGAATATCACCGCATCGAAGACATGTATATCACGGGCATGGCAAAGCTCTTCAAAACCAGCGATGCCATGAACGCGATGAAGACGCTCGAGATCTATCACCATCTCCGGTACGCGGGAAGGGCGCTGCGCGATACCCTCGACATCCTGCACAATGCCCTGATCGATCTCGCGTAGTGGGAAAAAGGATGATGCCGGTATTATGGGTTACCTCACCGGCGCACGAGAAAGAGGCAGGCGGCAATGCCGGCGATCAGGCCCACCAGTGTCCCCGGAAGAGGGAGACCGGCCTGTTGCGTCGTCGTTCCCGGCGGAGTTGCCGGAAGTGTCGTTGCGGCTGTCGGTGCTGCCATCGCAATGGTCGTCGCAACGGTCGTCGGTGTGGGCGAAGCGGTAAAGACAAGTGTCCTGTCCTGCGTCGAGACATGCCGCTCCGGGTTGAGCGTGTAGGATGCTCCACCCGTTACCCTGACCGAAGAATCGGGATCCTTGAGCCAGACTTCAACAGTCTTGTACGTGCTCGATCCGCCGAGGTGCGCAAGGTCCACCGGTTCGGTCGAGGCGTAAATGGTGAAAACCCCGGGATCGATCTCCCGCGTCAGCCGGGACGTGTCCCAGCGGTAGGACCAGGTCTGGTCATCGTTGACGTCAA
>JAAZNU010000170.1 GCA_012798135.1 Veillonellaceae bacterium
CATCTCGAGTGCAACTGCAACATTGCCCTTCCTGAGTTCTTCGAATTCGTCGATGCCCTTGGTCAGCTTGTCAAGGATGTTGAGTGCGAGGTAGATTGCAACGATTGCAAGGACGATCCCGAGGATCAGCTGGATGAACGCTGCACCAATCGCAAGCATGCCGTCAAGGGTGAAGAATCCTTTTGCCGCCGCTGTCCCGATACCGAGCGAGAGTCCCTGCACACCGGACTGCACGACAACGGCTATCGCGATGAAAACCGAGGCAACAACGACACCTACGGCGGTATTGCCCTTGGCGAGTTCTTTCTCTTCATCCATCCCCTTCGTGATCTTGCCAAGCGTCGAGAAGCCGATATACAGCGCAATGACGGCGAAGATAATGGCAATGATCAGCTGAACAATTCCAACAACTGCATTCACAAGAAGCATATATATTCACCTCGTAAGGCTGTACAACTATTCACGGTCGCATTGATAAATATATCGGCAATTCAGGGGATAAACGAGAAAACAGGACAGAATTACAGCCAAAGTCCCGTTTCTGCGAAGACAGGTGCGGATCTTTTAAACGGGATGGACATTCCCGGTACCTGACATATGGCAGGTGAGATGGCGGAGAAATGACACGTGCGGGAACACGTTGGAAGGAAGTTACGGGAATAGTGCCGGATACCAAGTACGGAACTCGAACGGGAGAAAGCAGTACAGGAATAGTGCGGGAGGAAGCCCGATCATTTTTAAAAAATGCTGCGGGTGGGTTACGATCCCACGATCTCCAGATCTCCCAGGCTTAAACGAGGACAGATATCCCGTTTCAAAACATATGAGTCTGGCGCCCTGACCAGCTAGGCCACCGCAGCGCGCAGATATGCAAAATAACAATGAGGTAAAAATAATTAAACGTTCTGTTCAGTCTTCCGACGAATGCGTCAGCCCCGTTTTTTCCGGATACAGGTGTTGACTGCCGCAGTGATGGCAGCGATCTTCTTCTCCTTCCCGAACGAGCCGGCAAGAGTCTGCATCCGGATCTCCTCATCGCGCTGGTATCGTTCGAGCGGCTTTGCGATATGCTCCTCCTGCAGGAAATGGGTATGGGTATTCCCGGCGATATACTCGGGGTTGTTCATGATCGCATAGTGGAGGGGAAGCGTGGTCTTCACCCCAAGGATGACATACTCGGAGATCGCCCGGCGCATCCGCCGGATTGCCATGGGGCGGGTGGCGCTCCATGCGCAGAGTTTTGCTATCATGGAGTCGTAGTTGGGGGGAATTGCGTAGCCCATGTGGATACCGGAGTCGAGCCGGATCCCCGGGCCCCCGGGCGACCGGTAGCGACGGATCTTCCCGGGATCCGCAGCAAAGTTGTTGAGCGGGTCCTCGGCATTGATCCTGCACTCGATCGCATGCCCGCGGAGGGTGATATCGTCCTGCCCGAAGGCGAGTTCCTCCCCGGCGGCGATGGCGAGCTGCTGGTGGACGATGTCGATCCCGGTCACCATCTCGGTGATGGTGTGTTCGACCTGCAGCCGGGTATTCATCTCCATGAAATAGTAGTCCTTCCCGTCATAGAGGAATTCGACGGTGCCGGCATTGGTATAGCCGGAGACCTTTGCAACGGTTAAAGCCGATCCCGCCATCTTTTCACGGAGTTCCGGCGTCATCACCGGGCAGGGGGACTCCTCGACCAGTTTCTGGTGGCGGCGCTGGATCGAGCACTCCCTCTCGTAGAGGTGGATCCGGTTCCCGTGCCCGTCCGCGAGGACCTGGAACTCGATATGCCGGGGCTTGGTCAGGTATTTCTCCAGGAAAACGGTCGGGTCCCCGAACGCGCTCTTCGCCGTCCGCATCCCTTTTTCAAGAGCATCCGAGAGGGCTTTTTCATCCGGCACGATTTGCATGCCGATGCCCCCCCCTCCGGCGCTCGCTTTGACGATAACGGGATAGCCGATCCGTTCCGCAGCGGAAAGTGCAGCTTCGGGAGATGAGACGCCGTCCGGGGTGTAGGGAAGGACCGGCACCCCGGCCTCATCCATCATGTGCTTGCTGCCGAGTTTGGACCCCATGATTCCGATGGTCTTTGCGGAGGGCCCGATAAAAACGATTCCTTCCTTCTCGCAGAGGCCGGCGAATTTCGGGTTCTCGGCAAGGAACCCGTACCCCGGGTGGACAGCTTCCGCGCCGGACTTGTGGACGATGTCCACGATCCGGTCCATGTTCAGGTAACTCTTCGCCGGGTGCGCCTCGCCGACATTGAAGGCTTCCCCGGCATACTTGACATGGAGGGCGTTCTCGTCCGCATCGGAATAGATGGCGACCGTCTCGATGTCCAGTTCCCTGCACGCCCGCATGACGCGGATGGCGATCTCCCCGCGGTTGGC
>JAAZNU010000287.1 GCA_012798135.1 Veillonellaceae bacterium
ATAGCCGCATCAGACCCTACTAAAGCCGGTGCTACCGTTCCAACTGTATCGCCAACAGTGCCCATCTCAAAAGCCCCTTGTATTGCGTCTTGCCACGCCTTTACCCACAACTTCCAATTCGCGTCTTTAATGCCTTTGCTCAATTTCGCTAACATTAAAGGCATCAAAGCTTTTAGCCAATCCGGATCTTCTTCCTGATCGTCTTCTTCCAACACAATACTATCAATCAGGTCTTGTATCTCTTTAGGGATCATGTCTATCCCGAATTAGTTTTGAAGTATCCAATATCCTGCAATGTGCTCACGATGTCAGGCATTAATGGGGCTTTTTCAATCCCGCCATTCACACTAGCATTACTTATGTCTTGTCCACTCATAGGAACGGGTTTTGCTAATTGTTGTGGTAGCGGTGCTTCTCGCTTAATGCGTTCCATCTCTTCATCAGCTTCTTCTCGCGTGCAGCCATCCAGCCTCATAATTGCAGACGATCTTGAAGTCAGGCCGCTATTGGCCCTTGTCTGCTCGATCATGCTGTTTTCAAGGTCGTCGCTAGGCAGTCCATCCTGCCAGCTGATTATGCTAAGTTCCACAACAGTAGAATCCTTTATCCGGCCATTAACATCCAGAATGCTTGCAGCCTTTATTGCCCGTTTAAGAACTTGATCGAAACGGACCCTGATCCTATTACAATGCGAAATTGTCCTTAAAAGCAGCCGCCTTAATGCACTACCAGAAGCAACCGCTCCCCCACTAAAATCTCCAATAGCTGCCGGATTCAAATCTGTTACAGCATAAATCATGCTAACAAGTCTGTCCATTTCTTGGAAGCTACTATCCAGCTTGCCGTCCCAAGTAATGTATTCTGGCTTATCCTCGTCCTTATTGACCGCGAAGAACCTGCCATTCATTCGCATCGTTTCTTCGCCCGTCTCCATATCAGTAGTTAGCATAGATGAGGGTCCTGTCATCGCGGGCCTTGAATGAATATCCAGAATAGAAGATACCTTTATGATACGTGTTTCAAGTTCCTTAACAAGGTTTTCAATGCCATCATAATCACTGATGCCATAAACATCATTGCGCCTCTTGATATTAGACACCACAAAAACAAGGGGGTAAGGCACTCCCGTATCCACATGCTCAGGCACATCCTGATACTTCGCAGATACTCTTAAATCGACTTCGTGATCTATCTCATCGCCATTCAACCAATAAAGGTGATTATCGATAGCACCAGCAGTATGCACTTCTGTCCGCAACAGATTCGCTACACTATTCCCAATCTGTTCCTTGAACTTCCAGGCCAGCACATGACAACTGTATTCATTAACGTTGTCAGGATTTACTACCGGAAACCAAATACTCGGATCTATATTTTCTATTATGCTGCCGGGTTCCGATCCTGATCCCACAAACCTAACCTTTACAATAGCATTACCAAACTGTATAAAATTATTACAGGCATCACACAATACAACACTCAGGTCACTTCTATTAACAATGCCGTCCAATTCCGTTTGTCCCTCCGTATTCATAAGGCGCGGCGGCTCCCCTACCACCATATCACTATAAACGCTAGTAACCACCTTAAACCAGTTCATCGGTAGCTTCTTGCCATTGTATATCCTCGCAAAGAAAGTACTCACTAAATCGATATTATCTTCAATATCCGCAAGATCCCATAAGTCGCCCCAGACCGCTTCATGTCGTCCCTCATACAGCAAATTATATTTATCGTAAGATAATAATCTGTCCTTTTCATCTTCTGGCGGAAAATGACTTCCTGGCCGCATCCAATTCATATCAATTAGCATTATAAAACTCCATAAACATTATATAAACATTAATACTATTTTAAACGCGTATACTATTGACCGCATATTTAAGCGCATCAACCGCATGGTCATCAATCTTTTGGGGCTTATCTTCGCCCCTGTCAGCCGCAGATTGATCCCAAGCATAAGTTTCCATTTCGCTAACAAGCACCGGGCATCTTTCACTATCTATAATAAGATCGCCATTACCAATCATAGA
>JAAZNU010000223.1 GCA_012798135.1 Veillonellaceae bacterium
AACAGCACTCCCAGGGTCACAATCTCACTCGGGTAGAGCTTGGCTGTCAAGACCGAAATATCACCGTTCCTGACAACAGGTAGTAGCTCCAGTCCTGCTTCTCTTCACCGATCCCCGGCAGGTAGAAGGTGGTTACACTGTCAGCGGTGGCCGCCAACAGCGTACTGCCTTCCAACAGGTAACTGGTGGAGAGGCTCTGCCCGGCCTGGTAGATGATGAGCGAAAGGCACTGGCGCTGCCCGCCGTAGGCGTAGTCTATAGCAGTAACCTCTTTTGCTCATTTCTTCCATGTCAATCGAATTACCCCAAGAATTAATGTGACAATAACAAATAACCCTATCCAAAACCAAGATGAAGAAATGGGCGAAACTTTTCTTTCTGTGTTCTGGGGTCTGGTATTTTGGGATGGCGTGGATTCAGATGTTGCAAATCTTGCTTCTGCTACAGATGGAGTTACTAGCAAAGAGGGTGTATGCGTGGAACCAATTGTGGCAGTTGGCGTAACCAGAGGAGTCTGCATAGTTTCCGAAATGTTTGTCAACCGCAAAGTAACAGGATTATTTTGATCCGATCCGAATATCCACGCATGCTCTAAATCAAATGCGCATACGGTATCTAACCTAGTTTCTTCTCGAATAGTCTCACTCCACTGAATCCCGTCCCAGGTAAATATTTTCGAATTTTCGGAAACACCGCTTTTCAGTAAAACACCTACGGCCCAACCCTGATCAGGAGAAATCATTTTTATTGATTGTAGTTGATAGGGGTGAGTCTGGAAAACTTCTTTCCATTCCGTCCCGTCAAAATGGAAAATCATGGAAAGACCACCTACACTTCCTATTGACCATACATTATTCGGATTCAATTTCGAAATATCGGTAAAGGATATGCTTTTCTCTTCCCACGTTGTTTGTGTATATAGTTTCCATTCTTTGCCATCCCAGCGATATACTCGTCCATTTCCTGATGCCCAACCATCATTCTCGGATGTTAATTGGACAGCACGAAGAGTCGGATCCAACGTTTCCTGGCCAGGCTCCATAAAAGGGGTTTGTGACCACTGTTCTCCATCCCAACGGAGCGCAAGTCTTTCTTCTCTACCTTGTTCTATATAATATCCCCCTACAATAAAGCCATCGTTCGAAGTATTATTAAAAGATATGCCTAATAAATCGCTCTCGGTGCTATATGACATATCCTGCCATTGTTCTCCATCCCAGTGGATAATCAATCCCCAATTCCCAACGGCCCATGCATTATCTGACTCTAACACCTCTACATCATTAAGGTTATCAAGAATGCTAAGGGAACCTGGAATTTCATTTGTCACCCAATTACTGCCATTCCAACGTACTAAACTCTTAAATCCTACCGCCCAACCATCGTTTCCCGATGAAAAATCACAGTCCTTAAAGTCGCCACTCGTAGTCTGAGGAGCGTCAGATTTTGGAACTTTCTGCCAAACCCAGACTTCATTATTCCACGCAGCACTATTATCCTCGAAAGCAGGGATTTGGGAAAACTTGTAACTTTTTCTTCCCCCCAAGTGCTTGGTTGATTCCGCGCCGAACATTAAATAAAGAAAGCAGATCAGTAATAGATTGAGAACACATATCTTAAGTTCTATCTTGGAATTCATCTGCTTTCACCTACTTATTACTCTTGCTAAGGATCAACAAAAGAATAAACCGTAACACCTTCAGATCTTTTCTGTAAAGCAACTAGCTCTATACCTCTTGAAGAATGGTTCGAATGTAAAGCAATTAATATCCCTTCATTAGGAATCTTTACCCATTCTTCATCACAATAATTAAACCATTGAATATCGCCGCCACCTATCTGCTGACAGTCTATGCCTTCCCAATAAACACACAGCCGCATTCCATCTAAATGAATAAAAGGTACATTGGAAGTGTTGTACTCCACGTTCCATGGCTGCCACTCACTCTCATAGTAAACTTTAGGCATTCCTATGTTTATGATTTGTTTGTAATTTCCATCATCTCTAAAGATAAGAGTATCACTGACTCCCTCAACTTCGTATTTCCATGTACCTATTAATGCAGATTCTATAAAATTTGAAGGAGGGGTGCATCCTTTCGGTCTTACTTCTTCATAATATCTATATGAGCATATCGCACATGCTATTAGTAAAGGAACTAGTGAGATCAAAATAGTAATAAAATTTTGTCTTTTCATCCCTTTGTCCTTCTACAGGTAATAAGACTTAAAAGCCTAGAGGAAGTTTTCAAAAAGTTGAATTTCACGTGCAAAATTTTGTTCCTATGAGAATCCATATAGTGAACTATCCAACAGCATCAAATATATGTATTAGGCTGATAGTTCATCATAAGCATTCCTATAGCATATTCCGGCTGGCTCACACTATCCCATCCGCTAATTACCGAGTTTGTATTAGCCCAACCAAGAGTGTTATAACCAGCTTGCGTTGAGGTTGGCCTTACCTTATTGCCATGGACACTTGGTAATGGCCATCTCCGACCTTATTTCCAAATTTTTGTTGGAGTATCAAAACACGCTCCCGGAGATCGAAATTGTGTATAGAAATCTGAAATGCTCATGTTGGTCGTTTTTTCAATTGGACGCGGAGAAAGATTAAGTCCAGGGAGAACTTCTGTTATATCTGCTTCTGTTCCAACTGTAAGATCTTCTAATGGTGTATCATCATTCTCTGCTCGTAAGAAAAGGGTAAATACGATCAATTTATCGAATGAAGGACATACTCTTGCTACTGTATTATCTTGGCCCAGAATACTCACTCCATTACCCCAATAATGAAGTAGTATCCCTTTTTCTGGATACAAAATGTTGAGTGTGTACTCTGGTTCTACATCCTTATGATTTGGAAACGGCTTTACATGAATCAACACTTTTGAAGGTGTACCATATTGCATTAAAACATTATCGATTCTGTATGATTTTAGTACTTCTGCAACCTCCGTTCTATATTGGATCATCTCAGTTCTTGCAGAAATTCGTTGTATCGTCCCATCCTGTTCAAAAAACTCGAATACAAAGTCATGGCCGTCACATTCTGACAAACAAATGTCCCTAAACTCATATGGAAATGGACCATTAGAAGGTTCCGGCCTGATAAAATTCCCATTGTCAATTTCAGAAAACAACTTTTCAACATCCAGCCAATCTGAGAATCCGGGTTGGAGTCCCAGAAAGCAGGGTAACTTACAGTCAGCGTTAGACGTGACAATTTTCTGCCAATATGATCGTATTTCAGATTCCGTGATGTGACTTGTGGAATAAACAGTTGGTGTTACGACAGGATAAACTGCTTTTGTTGGAGTTCTTTTCTCTAAAGGTTCAAAAGTAGGAGTTATTGAAGGCGGAGCAGGAGATGGGGTGCGTACTATAGTTCGAGTAATAGTTTCTTCAGTCTTACCAAATTCAACTGTCATTTCTTGGATAGTTGGTTCTTTAAGGTTTTGTAATTCCTCTCTCTGCGCATTGATCGGTGAGATGCAGCTATGTGAAATAAGCAAAATTAGTATGATTGAGAAGCCTATCTCACTTGTAGATAATAAATCTTTATAGTTCATATAAACTCCCTGTGCAGTATAGAACGGCCACAATTGATTACCCTAATTAATAAATCTAAATAAGTGACTTACTTAGTGGAGCGTAGTTGCTAGTAAATATTCAAAGCTTTCTCATTCATAAACCGGTATATTCAAAACTCTGAATAACCAAGTAGTCATGTGCGTATCCATCCAATCTGTACGAGCAAACCCTGCATTGTCAGAAGTAAACTGATTATAAGTCCAATGTGCAAACATATCCGCGAAGTCTTCATTTTTTGCGTTTGAGGCATTGGTAGTTGGGTTTTGAATCAAACTTCTTACCATACCTTCAAAAGTTCGATAATTTCGGTCTTTGTAATATGCGATCCAAACACATTTCCCCTTTCTATCATAGTAATATATCCCATTTTCTCCTAAAAGTTTATAAGGAGATTTTGTAAGACTTGATATCTCCCCTCTAGTGATCTTGTTTTCAATTGCTGCATTAAAAACATGTCCTAACTCATGTGCCATTTGTATATAAGTTGTTGTATTACCGTTATAGCACTGTACCCCAGCTTCAATTCCTGCCTGTGGCCACCTTCTTTCGCAGTAGTCACCCCCATTTCCTAGCCAATGGAATGTAACAAGGTCATCTTTGAATACCTTCTTGTAAATTTCTGAAGGACTAATAAAATAATTCCCTTTCAAAAGCACAAGTTGTGACATTTTTTTGGAGACATCTACAACAGCCTTAATGGTTTCAAGCCTATCTCTCGTTCTCCAACTCAAGTCCCCATCTGCTGTAAATTTTAATCCATATGCTATCTCCGTCATGTTCTGTAAGGAGATCTCTCCAGTATCTTCACATGCAAGATCGGCACAGGTCGACTGTTTACCAGAACGATCAACTCGGTTTATCGGATTATTTTCTGCATGTTAGCATAAAGCAACTGGCCAGCCAGGGGGTACGGCGGTTGCGGTGCTCCACGTTTGGTAGCATAATTTCGTTGGTTGAGTGAACGGGAACGTTGCTACCGGGTGCGTGACGTTTGGGCCAGCCGGATGGTTTTATGGGAAGTGGGTCACTCCACCAGCCCGCGCACATGTTTGGCTGCCCGTTCGAATCCGCTCACCTGAGAAGAGGTTGGTGGCCACCGACCTCCAGCTCGTATCCGTGTGTGAAGTCTCGCCCCAAAAAGAACGCGTCCGGCCTGGCTGGCCAGGTTTGCCAGAGCATTTCTCTAGGAGGTATATCCGAAATGCCCTCGATCGATTCTACCCCTAATCGGTTCATTGGGCTGGACATCCACAAACATTATTTCGTTGCCATCGGTGTCGATCACCAGCTCAACCAAATTTTTGGCCCACATCAAGCCAATATTCATCATCTGGAGCAATGGGCCGAGAAGAACCTGACGAAGCAAGATGCGGTTGTTGTGGAAATGACCACCAACACCTACTCGGTCTACGACGCACTGCTGCCGCTGGTTCATTCCGTCACCGTCGTTCATCCACCCCACGTGGCACTCATCGTCCGCGCCCAGGTCAAAACGGATAAAAAAGCCGCCCTATCGCTGGCCCAACTCCACGCTGCCGGGCTGCTGCCCTCCGTCTGGATCCCACCGGTGGAAATCCGTCAGTTACGCGCGCTGATTGCTCACCGGCGCAAAATGGTGCGCCTTGTGGGCACAGCCAAGAACCGGCTGCATGCCTTTCTACAGCGTCATCGCATCCAGCCGCCCGGTGATTTCAGCCTGTTCGATCCGATGCTGAAAGACTGGTGGAAAGTGCAGCCCGCAGCGGAGATCGAGAAAATCGTTGTGCAGTCCGACTTGGAAACCTTGGAATTTGCTCAGCAGCAGGTTGAAAAGCTGGATCAACGGATTAACGAAATCGCCGCCAAGAACGAAACCGTACCGTTACTGATCCAACTACCCGGCATTGGCCCGTTGACAGCGCTCACAATCATCGCAGCAGTAGGAGATATCGCTCGTTTTGGCAGCGCAAAAAAACTGGTTGGCTACGCGGGTCTGGGAGCCAGGGTGCATGACAGCGGTATGGCATACACCACAGGCCGGATTACCAAAGCCGGTCGGCGTGATCTGCGCCGGGCGATGGTGGATGCAGCCAACCACACTGTGGATAAGAACCCCTTCTGGCGAGCTCAGTATCAGCAGCTTGAAAAACGCCTGGGGCGCTCCAAAGCGATTGTCGCCATTGCCCGCAAGTTACTGGTGGCTGTCTGGCATATCTGGAGTAAGGAAGTGGCCGATCGTCATGCCGACCCGGTGAAGGTAGCCCGCTCGTATTTTGGCTTTGTCTACAAAACAGGTGTGCGAAATTTGCCTGAAAAACAGACAGCTTTGGGGTTCACCCGCAAACAGTTGGATCGGATTGGCATTGGGATGGATCTGAAGGAGATACCTTGGGGCTCGAAGCGTTTCAAGCTGCCGCCCAGCCAGTTGCGTAAGTAAGACTGCTCTACACTAAAGTAGATAAGATAGCCAGTCGGAACGGCGGTTCAGGCAGGAAGTATTTATGTTGTTAAAGTGCAGGCAGAGGACAGCCAATTTGAGGTCTTGAAAAAGGACCAGGTGTCTGTACAATTAAGGTTGCCCAAAGGGAAGGCGAGAGGTGCTGGTTTTCCAGTCTCCCTCGTCTTTTCATTTTGGCAAAAGACATTCTGTCATTCTGCTATCGATTTCCTGGATCAAAGGGGTAACATCAGTATACTGAAGATCATGCAATCGAATACTAAACCGAACCAAATACGGTCCATATAGAGCAAGGAGACGACATTCTTTTGCTTTTGTATATATTAATAAATTGCATCCCATTCTCTGACTACTGGCTGATGTTTTTATTTGAGACAGTTCAGGAATGAGGTTCCATTCCTCCAGGTAATCCTTCGTTGAAAAATCTTCCTCTTCGACATCTTGGTATGCCTTAAAAGCTGCGTCTTCATCCACCATTCTATAAATCTGATGATTTGCACCATCAAACAGTTCAGGAGCACCGAATGCAACGCCAATCCGTTCCACACCAAGTCGCATTGGAGCGCCTTTAATGCTTGGCGTTTCTGAGACAAATATGTTATTACCTGGTAAATCAGACTCTTTCAGCAGCAGTTCATCGATCTGGCAAGGTGCTTCAGGCGGCGGACTTCCACAGCCCGAAAAAACTATTATTACCAAAGGGATTAATAATGACAGTAGTTGCCGATTAGTCATCATAGATTTAGTCATTAGCAAAAGGTGGCCATAACAGGAGTGCGTTTACTACGGGTGCATTCTTTGCAGCGTCTGGTCCGTCAAAGAATTCCGGCTTATAAAAACCATCATCTATGCTTCTCCATATGCTCTTTGACTTTGGATCGCCTTTCGTTAGCATTGTACGATTCCTTGTTAAGAAAGTTTGAAATTGTTGAAATGACATATTTTCTTTGTTTGTCTCGTAGAGGCGAATGCCAAATTCAACTGCTTGATAATCCAAGGGATCATCATAGTAGGTATTGGCCCAGTCAGGATTGAAGTAGTAGCACCCCATAGACAAGCAAAATCGATAAAGCACTGTGTTCGAAGGGCCTAAATCAGAACCCACTGCCACTGTTCCACAGATTTTAGGGCAACAGGATTCGCCTCGCTTCTCGTGAGCTGGATCTGTTACTTCGGCATAACCAGCACCTAAGTGTAGCATCTCTGGAGAAAAGCCAACTGCTCTTCCTATGTACCCGTAAAATATGTTACCGGGCATTGAATATTCATACCAATCATATCCACCCTCATGTTGGAAGATAATTGATGTAGTGTTGAGTAAACCATTAATTTTGTGTTTAAAATCCCATTTGGCTTTGTCTTTTACTAAATAAACCCAACCGAAACCAGCACGAAGCTTATCAGCTGGGCTAAGGCTTCCCACACTTGACAGCAATGTTCTGATTTGGTGAGTGTAAATATGATTAACGTTAAACTGAAGCTCCTCGTAAAACCAGTTTGTCAAGTCATATTGGTTTATTAAAGGCACATTCCCACTTGGATCTACGTACTTGACAGGGTTGCTATATCCGTAAAACATACCAGGTGAAGGAGGTGCGACCTTTGAACGATTACGCTTAGCATTGGCAATTTCAGTTGCTTCTGCTCTTATTTTTTCAGGATCACCTTTTTTAAAACACCATCTAGCCTGTTCCTCTGCGATTCGGTTTGAATCGCCAATAATAAGGCAGTAGTCCCCATCGTTCATTGATTCTTTAGGGGTTATTTTCAGTGTGTTCGTATCCTTATCTACTAAATTTGTGCTTATTTCTACAAGTTCATTTTGATTCACATTTACTATAACTAAATCCTGTAACGCAAACATCCCATAGGACAAATAAAGGATAGGTTTTTCTTCGTTGATGATTAGATCAGAGTCAGTAACTGCGTAAGGGTACGTTTGGCTATGTTCAATTTCAATAAATTTTCCATTCTTCGACCAAAAAGCGCCGTTATGAGGAACATTGGGAACTGTACATCCAGTAAGAAGTAACATAACTCCTAAAAGCAACCAAACACATTTTGGTGCTAGCTTCATATTGTCCCTCCCATTTTTAGATAATTATTTAATAGATACTTCACCTTGTGTTGTCCTGAGGAGTTTTGGTAGCATCGCCTTTGTACTATCATAGTTCCTCGAAACATACAAAAAGTGTAGTTAATTGCCGGAAATCAGATAAAACTTTTATTATCTCCTTATAAATTTTTTATCCAAACAACCCCCTTTTTGGTAAACTAAATGTTGCTCCTAAAACTTCAACTCCAACATTACTTTCTATAATCAAAGCGCTGGCTGATCGAAATTCATACTTACTCTGGGTCTTTGGCAAGTTCCCTTTTATAGAAACAATAATTTCAATATTCTTCCCTGGATCGATTCTAAAGAATTGGGTGCTGACTCCAATCCAGTTTTCTGGGGTGATATTTCCACTTAAAATTGATCCTCCTGTGTTAGAGATTTTTAATTTAAGTGAAGTATTTGCGCGATCGATTATCCCAAACTGTAAAGAATTGAGATCAATTTCCATCCTCGCAGGTGTACCACCAGAAATTACATTTCCTTCAAACTCGATAGCAATTGGTTGCCTGGGGTTTAAATTATCATTTTTTTTTAGCGGTTCACTTTCATGTCTTGGAGACCCGGATGATATTCCTTGATCTATCACCTGTCTCCATTCTTTTATCGAAGGACAATCGCATGGTTGCTTGGCGAACCAGGCTTTTTCAAATAGGGTACACAATCCAGGATTTAATTTCTCTAAACTTTTCCTTATAATCTGGTATCGGCTACAGTTATTAGATATATCCTCTTCTGAAAAGAATGAACTTAAGCCAGCCTTAGCTTCTCGAACCTCGCGTAGGTGCCACGTAAGGATCTCAGCACATAAAACTGCACATGCAAACCTATCGGATGCGGGTCCCCATAATCCGTTTTCTGCAATCCACCTAGTGCGGTAACCAGGAGTACCAAAAGATACATCAGGAATAGGTCGTGGCATGTTTGGTGCATACATGCTTTCAATATCGATTAATTCAACACATGAAAAATTTGAACTTATGATGAAGTTGTTATTTGATAAATCACAATGAGCGATTCCAGACGCCTCAAGATTATCGAGAGTATGTACAAATGCTCGCCCTATTGCTAAGTATGTTTCCACAGGTAAATAGCGATGATCCATGAAAATATTTCCCCAAATATTCCCTTGAATCCAGGGCATTAGGATTGCGAATTCTAATTCCGGGAAGGTTTTAACTAACTGTGGAAATGTTTGTTTAGTTATAACTACTCGTTCTGCTACCCTTAATCCCCCCAAGGTTTTATATTTACTCAGGAGTAACGAATTTCCTATTAAGCGCTCATTTTGATAGTTAGGATAAAAGACCTTCAGGGCATACGGCTGACCACCTTTACGGACTCTGTAAACAGTTCCTTCTTTTCCATCTTCTGCATATAAGAAAACAGAATTATCTAGCGTATCGAAAATAATATCCGTGCCATTTAAATGGATACGGTATCCTGGCTTTGGGTCAAAAGACATCATACCCCCTATTTATTTAAGAGAATTCGATCTGAGGCGTATTATTTAAGAAAATGACAAGGGCAATGCCGCTTGAAATCATCAAAAAGGCAGCAGATAACGCAAGGCTAATTGTTTCATCCACGGCGCCTCGTAGTCCCCAGCTAATAGCGAAACCAATAGCAAAGGTAATTGCCCAGGAGAAAAAACTGTAACCAAACCATTTTGATCCATATCTGGAATTATTCATAACGCCATTCTGAGCTAAGCTACTAATACCTCCTGCTATAGCCCCTGTAACACCTCCCACAATAAATCCATTCCCCGCTCCATAATTCAATCCGCTATTCATTAAAATACCACCAAATAGTCCTGCAACTGCTCCGCCTAGAATCGAGAAAAAGATATAGAGGAGAGCCCGTGACTTTATTCGTGCCTTAAATACCCAAGATTGGATACTTCCTACCAGGAGTGCTAGTGTGGCAACGCTAATCATTTGGGCAGGAGAATTTCCACCAATAGTATTGAGCTGCTGTCCTGCTGTGTTAATTGTCTGACCGAACAACAAAATGAAGATAGCAAAAATAACTCCGACTACGGCAAACAACGCGAAAAAATTAAACTTTGCTTGCTGTGTCTTGTTTTCCGACGGCAACCCATGCTTTACATTTTTAAATTCATCATCATACTGGGACATATTATCCTCCTTGTTTAACAAGCAAAATGTGTTAAAGAATGAAAAGCGTTATTAAAGAAACCTGTAAGAATAATACAGGTTTCTTTACTGATTAAAGAGTAGAGGGAGGTGAGGTTGAAGGTTGAAATAGTCTTATAGTTTGGCATTTCAAAGCAGGATTAATGATGTTCAGAGTGGGCAATCCAGTTCTTACCAATATAGGTGAAGATAATACCTGGCTCACAACAGTTTGGGTCATGTTCAAAGCTGTAGTTGATGTTGGTGTCTCAGTTAAAGTAGAAGATGGGGTCGCGGTTAATGTTGGCGTGAAGGTTGGAGTTGCGCTAACAGTCGGAGTTGCGCTAATGGTTGGAGTTGCGCTAATGGTTGGAGTTGTGGTTTGTGTTTCAGTGACAGTCGGGGTGGGTGTTACATCCAAAGTTGGAGTTGAGGTTGGAGTTGCAGTGATTGTTGGGGTAGGCCAGTATTTGTAAATTATTACAGGCTCCGAGGTTACATAAACCGGCCTATCAACAATTATTTCCCTATTTGGGTTAAATAGGTAACTCAAAAAGAAACCCAAACATAGAAAAATCAGTGAAGCAATTCCCACTGCAACCTTTGTCCTTTGGTTTGCCTTAATGAGTAATAATTTGTATTCATCAATTCTCTTGATAAGGCTGCGGATTTGCCTCTTTAAAATTTCAATTTCCTGTATCGAAGCTCCATTTGACTTTAAAGATGAAGTCCTAAAATATTCGCGAACTGATGAAGCAATATCATCTCCTTCGCCTACCACTTGAGAAACTGAAGGAGATATTTCAAAAAAAGAAATATCATCGTCTTTAATAGATTGAGCTCTATTTACAATGGTTTCAAATTGATCTGACGAAATTCCTGGATATATAAGGTTTTCGACTTCTTCCAACCCATCAGAATATCCAATAATATATTCAATATCAGATAAATCAGTTACATATGAATGAACACATCCAATAACACCTTCTCTACTTGACCATACCTCTCTCAACTGGTTTGGATCTTCTCCCCACCTTAATAAGTATGTTAATTCTCCCTCCCGGGAAAATATTCTTACCCTTGCGTTCCCGAGCCAAAATAGTAAAACGATACCATTAGGGCAAATTGTTGATTTTGGCCAAATAATGCCGCCAACAAAATTCGATTGAGTTCCGAATTGATCCCTTTGATTTTTCTCTGCTAATTGCGTCCAGCTATCTTTCCCGGTTGTAATATCCTTTTGTTCAACCATTGCCGAAGCAAATTTCACCTGGCTATCTAAAAAATCCTGTAGATTCTTATGGATATTTTTTATCCAGTTAGAACCTTCCATGCTATGAATACTGCTAAGGACATCCTCAAACCTAATGTTCTGCAGCCAGAATAAAACAGCTTCACCCAAAATTTGTGAGCCAATATCTCCATAAAAGGAAGATCCTACACCATCACACAATACAAAAATTGCTCTATCCCTTTCTATGTCGCTAGCGAGATAATCTTCGCTCCGGAGATTTAGCTTCGCATCTTCGCTCTTCCTGTAAGAAGCATACCTCAAAAGAAATGGGCCTCTATCGAGTTGAGTTATTTTTATCTCCCTCGACTGTTCTGATTCAATTCTTCCCATGATTTATATTTCCTGACCTTTGGCTAAAGTAGGTTCATAAGGGTAATTACGGCTAGAAGCCGTCTATTCTATTTTGACGGTGGTTTGGGTTCAGGCCAGACTGGTCTAGGTGATTTAACCTGACCACCAGTAACAATGCTCATTACAAAACCCGTTTTGATGAAGTCTATATTTATTCCGGGGAACATCATTGCAGTACCCTCACGAAGCTTCAGGCCTGCTTGCTCATTCATAATCTGAGCATAACTTCCAGGGATTGGAGAAGACATAGCGAGAAGTTTATCCCCAAATGGATCTCCGGTAGATTCATTGAACCGATATCCGAGCCATTCTTTGGGGTTCGTATTTTGTAGTGATATTTGATCAGTAATGAAAATGTTCTCGACAAGTACATTACCATCAGGAACAGTTATCTCCTGTACTTTCTTGGCAGCACTTAATGGATCGTCGACGCCTTCAGCCTCTGTATATTCACAATCTGTCAAATTTATAACCATTGGAGGGGGACATTCATCTAACCATTTTTGCGGCCAAGTTTTCAGATCTTCTTTAATGAGATGTGCAGCATATCGAAATGCCTTTGCCATGTTTGTCCACTTCTGAGGTGTTATTGGCGGCACTCCTTGTTCTTTAAGTTCCTCAACATTCAAAATGCTTTTATTATTCTGTTCTGTTTTATAAACATCATATAGCTCATCTGTATAGCCAACCATAGCAATTCTATATCTTGGATGGATCTGACCCTGCCTTAACGATCTCTGGATCATCGTCGCATATGTGGTTTGAATTGCATCCTTCGCAACTTCAATTCTTGTTTTTCCTCCCGGCATAGGAGCTTCCATAGAACCACTAATATCTACTAAATAGATGAGCGTTGCAGGGTGATCCGAATTGGCCAGGTTCTTATAAGACATGATATACCTCCGTGTATTCTTGAATGATGTATATGTAGACGTTATTCGAAATCAATTTTCTTAAAAGGCAGCGGTTCTTCCGCCCCTTTCTCTTTTTTACCAAGACCTGCAGTTCGTTGTACCTCTGGTTCAGTGGGTGTAGAGGAATGAGTTTGTGAAAATTCCATAGACGATGAACTTTCTTGTTTGCCATTACCTACACCATTATCAGGAGGAATAATTGCGTAGGGTCTTTCGTTTGTGACGGGTAAATTTGAAGACGCTCGCCCAGATGTCCCTCCTACCTCAGAAAGGCCATTTTGTGAGTTCAAAAAAGACATCTGGGAAAATTCTTGGATTATGAAACCTCCACCTACGATAACAGCCAAAAATCCAAATATTTCTCCCCAGAACCCTAATAGGTAACTGACTTGAATTGTTGAAAAGCTTTGGGAAGCAACATCATTCTGCAGACTATTAAATTGCCAGAAAATGATACCGAGGGAAATGACACCTAAGGCAATTAGCCCAATTCCCTGAAAATTAAACACTTTTCTTTGTGTCCAGGAAAGGTAAACGAGTAATAATGCTGTGAAAGCAGCCACAAGAACAAGGAAAATAACCGGTGTGCCCGGCACTTCTTGCGTGCTTAACCCTGAATTGATCGTTGTTCCAGCTGCTAATTCCCATCCACTAAAAGAACGAATCGGATTTGAAGATCCACAGGAGACTAAGACCCAAGGCAGAAAGAAACAAACTATTGCTGTTAGTGCTCCGGATCCGCTTATTTTGTTTCCTTTTGGCTGCATAGTAATCCTCCTCAAAAAAGTATTTTTCAGAATCAATAGTAGGAGCAGAAATCACTTCTTAGTAACTGGCTCCATTGCCACAAATAGTAGATTTTTTTATCTTAGTAGAGAGGATTGAATTCTTTAAGAGTCAATCGACAATGTGCATAATTCCCCCATCACTTTACCCTTTTACTCTTGATGCTCGTTATCTTGCTTTATTCTATGCACCAAGAAGGGGTGTTTCAGCATATAAAAATTATATTGCACAAGGAACATAATGATTTTACACCTTAATTACAAATATCGTAATTGCAGAATTGGTTTTAATCTTAAATTTATTACTTTAGATCATTGAGTAGATCTTTTAATGCCTGAACATGGTTCTGGTCACCCGACCAGTAAGTGACCGCTTGAATTAATTGTGCCTGACTTCGCCTCACGATATAACCTCTTCCAACCGGAAGGCTGGGAATCTTTTGGCCATAAGGTGGTAAAGTTCCATTGAAGGCGCTTAGTCCTTCGGATCCACCGAGTAGTACCCCACAACCGTATTTCATAGCTCGTTTTACTAACTCATCCTGCTTAGGCAATAACGCAATATCTTCTGCAAGTATTAACCTTATTCCAACCTCCTCACCATCCGCAATTACGGAGGTCAGATTGACGATCTCGGAAGTCTTACTATTAAAAAATGCTTCATAATCGTCGATGACAATAAGAATAAAGCCAAATTTTTGAATTACTTCTGCCTCATCAAAAGACTCTGGATCCTCTGAGTAAAGTCTCTCCAACTCATGCCGCCGTGAATTCACCTGCTGCCTTAACCAATCTAGCATCACCTTCAAATCTTCCTTTTTAGTAACGTGAGAACGGACATTCTCTTTGATTGATATAATATGAGGTACTTTAGAAAAGTACCTTAAAGTACGCGTATGGTAGTCAATAAGAACCAGTTTTAACTGATCAGAATTTAATTGATTTAGTATGTTCGCTACCCATAAGTATATAGCTGATGTTTTACCCAAACCTGCCGTCATAGATAGAACCATAAATATCGGACCATCTCGAAACAAAGATAAATAAGATGGCTCCAGCAATTCCTGGCTTTTCCCTACCAGGAACAAATCTGGTGAGCATCCTGGCTTTAGATCAGAAGCAGAAATAATATAGTTTAACGCTTCAACATCTAAAGCGCAGCACCCCGTCCACTTACCAGTCATTGCTTGGTAAAAAGTGGATATCTCATCAATAATATTTTCTGCACTCCCTTCTCCTGGTAACACACATTGAAATTCTAGCGGAGGATTTGTATTGATCAAGCCTCTCCCAGGTTCTGGCTCCTTACCGCCCTCAATCTTTTTCTGATAGGTTTCAGGGAATTGCCCGATCGCAGATCTATCCTTGATGTTAAGAAATATCTTTTGGTTTATATCATTCTGTAAGATTGTGGGAACATCGCTTAAGTTGTTTCCCGTAATTATTATGAATAAACCCAGAGATGGACCTCGTCTAGCTATAAAGTCAACTTGATCTTTAAAACCTGGATTAGCCGCGTTGAACTGTTGATTGATCCCATCAATTAACACAAATATATATGGCTCTTTTTTATCTTCAGGCACAGTGTTACTTGTATTTAAGATTGCTATATCACTTGTTCGACCTTCGACTCTAAGCTTTTCAGCTCTTTCTGTTAATTCCCCCCTAAGTATGTTAAATAACCGATTTATACGTTCGGTATCATTCCCTGAAATTACACCGCCATTTTTGGGTAAGTGGGGTACTTGCATATCATTGAGGATCTTGAGAGGGCTTTGTCCACTTAAATCAATACAGTAGATCCATGCCTCCCTTGGAGAATACATCAATGAAATATTCATGGCTATGGTAAGGAGAGAAATCGATTTTCCTGCCCCTGACGGACCAAAAATGATCAAATTATCCTGTAGAAAAAATACAGGTTGTTTTTGACTTAATGGATCATCCATCAACCCTAATGGGATCTGTGGGGGTAAAAAGGTAACTGAACTCCAGTTATTTCCCGTCCAAGAATAATTTTTTCCACTAGCTTTATTGAGTTTGGTTATAGTCAGATTTTCAGGAAGAGGATCAGGCCAAACTTCAGGAGGCTTCGGGATTTTCTGTAATTCAGTCTGAAGTATTATCTCTTGAACAATTGCTTGCGCTTCACTAACCGGTTTTACCAAATAGCTGCGCTGTCTATCTACTGAATTAAAATTTTCTCCATATTCCTGTTTACGTAGCACATAACTGCCGGCCGTATAAGCTACTTTAAATTTTTGCGGACCATGAACATGGAAGTATGCTTCTCCTCTGCGAAGCTGGATTGCATCTGGAATATTAATCAAGGCTTTACTGGTATCTGGCGTTTTGACTTTTAAGCAAATTGTAAAATTTGAATTATCCCGAACCTGTTGATCAACCGCCTTACCCATTGGATTCTGTGTACAGAGAATCATATGAATTCCTAATGACCGACCTACTCGTGCGATATTAATTAACCTTTTGGATTCATTAGGATGACGATCTTGGAATTCCGCAAATTCGTCGAAAATAATTACTAACCGAGGTATAGGAATTCTGACTCTTAATTTATTTCTATATTCATCAATATGGGCATTCGCTAGTCCATATTGATTCCGCGCCTCAACTAAAATTGATTCACGTCTCTTAATTTCTCCTGACAGCGATTGAACAACCCGTGTGGCGTAATCAGCATGGTTTTGAATATCCGTAATTACACCCACAACATGAGGAAGATTTCTAAATTCGTCAAAAGCTCCTCCACCTTTATAATCGATTAAAGCAAAATTAATGTCGTATGGATGGTGTGTTAACGCCAAAGAAAGTATCAGTGTCTTTAATAATTCACTCTTGCCAGATCCCGTCATCCCGCCAATAAGCCCGTGTGGGCCATGCCCTGTATCGCTATCGTTCAGATCAAATATTAAGTCTGAAGTTGGAGAAAACTTTCCTATTGGTGCTCTAAGATAACCAAAAGGATAATCTCCCCCCCACCATTTCTCAAAAGGTAGATCATTTAATTTTGGATAAGGGAACATCTCCAGCAGTGTTAATTCTCCAGGTGGTTCGGTTACTTCTAAGGGTATCAACCATTTGACCGCAGATAGCGCATCTGCAAAAGTCTTAACAATTGCTGGTGTTGCTTCCTCAGGTCGAATATTTTCAACTGGGTCTTTACCAGGCCCGGTCATCTTATATGTAATAGATCCATTATCAATTGATATGGTTGCTCCACACTCGGCGGGAATATCTTGTAAACGGTCAACTAAGAATATGCCGTATACACCCAGCTCGCGTCCTTCTTTTAAAAGCAGAGAAAATGCAGCATGAGTATATACACCTGATATCCGGTCAAAAAATATAACCATGGCAGGGAGATTTGCAGATATTTTTTCCTCTGGGGATATCGCTCGCATATTTTCAATGGTCGCTTTTCTGTTACGAAGCTCTTCCTCTAGAGAAAGTAAAGCGCTTCTTAACGTCTTACTATCCCTAAGCTCGATAACCGGGCTAGCAAATATCGTTGCCCGATGTGCGACTTTTTCCAGCCATCGCCAATTCTCAACTTCAACAAAGCTACAAAATGCAGCGATATTTATATCAGCAGGCCAATGGTGAGATAACAAGTGAATTGCAGAGGCCCAACCAAATTGCTGAATTTCATTTATTTTTCCAGCAACGCCAATTGATCCTACTTCTTTGAGATCACATATGATTGGCGAATCATTAAACCAGGCCAAATTTTCTGACAAAGTATCCGCATGGTTATATAAATCATTATAAAAAGGATCTCGATTCTCAATCGGGATTTCAATTATTTGGATATGAGTTTTCTTTCGCCCGATCCCTATCCGAAAAGAAAGGAAATCGGCATCTTCTGGCCTTCTTTCACCTAGTCTCGTTTCCTGACGAATTGCTATTTGGAGGCAGTCTTTCGTTGATGGATCATTATTCTCGAGCGTTTTTAATTCATTTTGTTTTAAGTTTTCAGCCTTTACACTTTTTTCTTTCAGTTCCCTATCAAATGCCAATCGTCTTGATTCGCAATCAAGTTCATATTCACTTTTCTGTTTTCTATAATTTATAACTGAGGCTGTAACAGAAGCCAATATAAATGGGAGAAACATTAGGTAGGAAAGGCCAGAAGTGCTGCTTGAGAATAGAAACATCAGAGCAATTACCAGGCCAATTGCAAAAACTGGTAATCCAACTGTGACCCAATTTATTTTAGGCTTGGCCGGCAAAGGTTGAGGAGGAATAATTTTTAGTTGATGTTCTTTTATATTTTGTTGAATACGAGGTGGACGGTTAAACATTTATCAAACCTCATCATTAGAAATTATTCTATTAACTGGCCAAGTCGAATATCAAGTAGTACAAAAGCTTGATATTGCATCAGATGAAATCCATTCGAGAATCTGTAGGAAGATGGACAGATAATTCAGCAATGAGAATATTTATGATAGTCCAGTCGGTTCTATGGAACCGACTGGACAAATGTTTTATATCTAGTTACTGGTTCGCAGCTTCGTTTGCTTCCGCAGCCTTTACCAATTCATCAGCTGCTTCTAGCAAAGATTGCAAGGCCTTATCAAAGGTTGATTTAATGCTATCCCAGGCTTCTAAATCGCGACTAATTCGTGGACTTTTAAAACTGCGTAAAGGATTAATTGCAGTTTCCGCTGTCTGGATAGCGGATTCCATGTCAGATGCTTTATTCCTGAGTTGCGTGGCTGCGTTCTGAATGTCGCCGGTGTTTAAGAAGAGATCCATTTCATACTCCTTTAGGTTGAATTTGGCTGCTTATCTACTTGGCACGATGCGTTCCTATTGCTTTACTGATTTTGAACGTGGTCGCGATTCCTCATGCTGTCCTACTAAAAAGATAGATGTAAACTTTTATACACCTATCGTTCTGATTGGTTCGTTATATCACCATCTGCTTCCATATACCTCGCCGCTATTGCATCCAATTCAGTCCCGATTACTTCTAGAAGTTGTGAGAAACCGGAAATATGTGTATGCCACTCCTGGTAATACTTATAAAAAGTCTGTTGCCCTGCATCTTCCCAAGACTCTTCTAGCTTCTTTACTGCCTGTTGGAGTCTAACAATCATGTCTTCGGTGTCTTCACTCGCCTTTTTGAATTCTGCTGCAGTTGTTTGGATATCTTCAATGTTAATTTTCATTGACTTCGCTACCTCAAGTTTCTTACATACATTTGCTTTTCTCATCCTTGCTATCCTTGCTCATCAACTTCTACCCAAACTTGGATTTTTGAAATCTCATGTGCCATTTGATCCAGCATATCTGCATACGCCGCTATATCATTTGGGAATGAGTTGAAGTGTGAGTCAAAAATGTTTTTTGCATTTCCCATCCAGCTTTCATCTAAACGATTACCAACACCATAAACGCGTTGAGCAATGGATCTTATTTCATTAGCCGCGTTACGATACTGGCCTGCAATTTCGTCTGCCTCAGGTGGAGTTATCCATTTCCCTTTTAAGGGCATTTCTGACATTCGATTCCCCCTAAAAAATAGTGGATCTTCCTAATTATCGCAAAAATCATTGAACAGTCAAGCGACTTTCGGTATAGAATAAATATGAATAAAGCAATCACTTGGGTGGTTTATAAATATTATATGTTCCTTAGGGGAGGCCATGGATCAAATCAAAGTAAACACTACCGAATTAAGAATAAGTGCACAGGATTTAAATAGTTCTGCAAATGATATTAATGCTGTTATATCCCAACTAGTAAAGAACGATATTAGTAATGCCTACAGCGGCCAATTAAAGAATGCGGTTACAGGGATCGTTAGCGATGCTCATCCAAAAGCAGTGAAACTGCAGAATCAATCCTGGGAACTAAGAGATGAACTTGTTCTAAGAGCAGATCGATTTGAAGCTGTTAATGAAGCTGGAAGCAGCGCAATGATAAATGTTTCTCATCAGATTAACGGTTTCATCGACGGCTCGCCTATCTTGATATTGTTTGGTTCTATAAGCAAATCGGATCTTGGCAAAGCTTCCTTAATTTGGGGGTTGGGTGGTTTTGGTGGATTAATCGGCTTAATAGCAATCCTCCCGAGAATATGGTCAATTATCGTTAAGAGAAGGGTTCCGCCGGCTCCTACTCCGGTTCCAACGCCTACACCTCCGAAGTCCGAAACCAGGAGTAATAGTGATGAAGGTAAAAACCAGGATCAAAATACAACAAATGTGAGCGAGGCGCAACTGCCAAAATTGGGAGCTCTGTCTCAGAAATATGAGAGCAATGGTGATCCGGGAAGGGTATCATCTGGTGTTGGAGACCCAGGTGGGGTATCTTATGGGGCGTACCAGATGACCAGCAAGGGGGGAGGGACTGTGGCACGATTTTTGAAGTCTGATGCTGCATCCCCCTGGGCATCCTAATTTGCTGGGCTTACTCCGGGGTCAAAAGAATTTAGTGATAAATGGATAGAAGTTGCATCACGTGATCATGATAAATTTTTAGCTGCTCAACATGAATACATCAAGCAAACATATTATGAACCTTTATCTCAGAAAGCCGGCAAACTTGGAATAAATGTCCAAAATCGTTCCAGAGCACTTCAAAACGTAATCTGGTCAACAAGCGTTCAACATGGTGCTAATACAACCATTATTGATGTGGCACTTCAGGGGAAAAACGCTTCTGCTATGAGCGATGAAGAAATAATTCAGGCAATTTATGCAGAGCGAGGCAGGACCAACCCAGATGGTACTTTGGTACATTTTTCTAGTTCTGCATCTGCTATACAAAGAGGAGTAGCAAACCGTTTTAAAAATGAACTAAGTGATGCTTTAAGAATGCTATCTGAGGAAAAAGGGAAATCCTTATAATAGATGAAGCTGGATTTACGGGGATATATGGATCAGATCAAAGTAAACACAGGGGATTTACAAACGAGTGCCCAAGAACTTGATAGCGTAGTCAATGACATAACTACTACGCTCAATCAACTTTCAAATAATATTGGTAATGCCTATGAAGGTCAGTTAAAAAATGCGCTGGAAGGAATTATTGGTGATGTTCATCCAAAAGCCTTGCAGTTACAGAACCGATCACGAGAACTAAGCGACGAATTGGTTTTGAGAGCAAAGAGATTTGAAGCCGCAAATGAATCCGGCAACATCGCAATGATCAATGTTTCTCATCAGCTCAACGATTTTCTTGATAATTCTCCGATCTTGAAGGTCTTCCGTTCTATTGGTAAATCAGATCTCGGCAAAGCTTCCCTTATTTATGGTTTAGCCGGTTTTGGTTTTGGTGCTCTTGCTGGTTTAGTGACGCTGATAATAAAAATACGAACATCAATAATCAATCGTCCGAATCTCCCAGTACCAGCAGTAGATGTTGCTGATGCAGGCAAAGATCAGGATCGAAAGCCGTTTACCGGAGAACAAGCTGTATATAATACAGCCCCAGGCAAGCCTAAACACAGTGGGACTTTAGGTTTACATAACAATGCAAGGGATTATGAATCATCAACTGACCCAGGAAAGACTGGAGAAGATCAACAAAGAAAAAGAATAAAAGGGCGAGAAATCAGAGCATACGAAAGAGGGAGATTAGAATGGATATCATTTGATGATGAAAAAAATCAAGACCGAATAAAACATCTGGAAGAAGTTCAGAAAAACCCAAGGGGAATTACATTACAAATCTCGTATCCTGAAAGCGGGTACACGGTTAAATATACTCATATTGTTCCTTCTGAGAGGCTTTTGAGTTTATTAGGAATATCTGAAAGTGAGTTAGCAACTACAAAAGTAAAGCCGGCCTTTAAGGACGCTTGGGTAGAACCAGGGGAAGTTATTGGCTGCTATAATCAAATTGGTTGGTCCACCGGACCGCACTTACATTTGGCGACATATAAAGGAATAGGTGAAGATAAAATAGGGATAGACCCTGATACCACAGATATTCCTCAAAGAACTCTATTTTAGGACTAAGCAAAGTAAAGCGATCTTTAGGGAAAATGATGTATAAAGATACTTTTTCTAATCAAGAATTATGGTTTCTCCTCTCACAGTTTTCACCATCTACGGTTGTTGGCTTTCCGGATCCGATGCTGGGCCTTTTAGCTAACGAAGTTGATGAAATAATTGAGAGTGTAATGGCTTCGCTTGAACAGAAGAAAAAGATAACTGTCCGTTCCAATGGAAATGTTCAAATAGAAAATAGTCTTAGGAAAGCAGTTCATACTATAGCAGCACCATGCCATTCAATCCTTTTTAATTACAAACAAAAGGGGGATGCGCGAGAAAATGTAGCTTCAGTCCATATCAGTCAAAATTATGCGGTCTTACTGGAAGAGAAAGAGGATAGGCAATTTTCCTTGCAGGAGATTGACAAGAATGATGATATTTTCTCTTTTTTCTTAAAACCACTCACGCCTTTTATTTTTTGGGCCCCAGACTCGGGAGCCGTTTATATTAATCAGTCTTCAATTAAAGCTATGTATGAGAACATAGACAAGGGGTTGATTGAGGAAGCTCATTTCCAGATAAGTACAGCAAGAGGAGACCAGGCCTCTAAGTTAGACCTTATTTCGGCACTTCAACACCCTGAGGTAAACCTATCATTGGTTGTTTTTTGCGAACGGAATAATCCTAAAAAAAGTTTTGTTGATGGAATTTCAATTATTGCTGGTGACCGTTACTTATGGATTTTGGAATTAATCGATGAGAAAGACCACATGATTAGAGCAACTAAAGTGACTGTCAGGGAACTAAAAAATACGGTCAAATTAAGACTTCCTACGTTGGGGTAAATGATGAGATACAACCTTTATATTAAGATTGAAAGCGAACCTGAATTAATCCCTTTCGATATATTTGATACCTCTAAAGCTGATAGTACTCCTATAAGCTGTTATAGTATTTTGGAGGAGATTTTGACTTTCTTAAAATTACAGTCTGATAGTAACTTGTCATTTGAATCCAGTCATAAAATGTACAAAAATGGCAGAGAAATCGATCTTAATAGCTCCCTCTCTGATAATGGCATAAGGAATGGCGATATTATTACAATTTCAGAACAAAATTACGGCAATCCTGCCGTCCAAACGGCTAATCAATTTAAGAAAGTGTACCCGCCTGATCTAGAAAATAGCGATGAAGAAAACATCAGTTCCACAGAAACAGCAACCAAAAAATCGGCCCCGCTTCCTCCGGGTACAAAAATTGATTTTGATTGACATGCTTTCCTGGCCAGGTTGTATTTGAGCCGTTAATTTTCTATATTCAATAATGAAGAGTGTACAACGAACAACCTATATTTCGGTTCACTTTGGCACTCCGTTTCTATCTATTAGGCCGAATTATTATGCTCTCAATTTTTGCCTTTGCTTGTTGAACATCATAAAGAGTGTCGCCACATATTAAAAATTCCACCTGATTATTTTCAGCAGGGCTATTATCAATACTGGTTCCAGTCTGTTCCATAATATTCTTAATCACACTGCCTTTTTTGCCGATAACTAACGGTACTTTAGTTTGGGGAACCAGCATCTTGTCCAGGTATTTCTCCCCCATAGCCAACGCTATCCGTTGCGATTCAAGATCTATCTTTAGAACTGTAACCGTAATTAAGGCTCCTGGTTGTACTTCAGATGTCATATCAGTATTTCGTAGCAAACCTTTTATTCCTGCTTCGAGCTCAACAAGAACTCCTGATCCAACTATATCGGTTACCTTCGCATTATTGATTATGCTTCCCATGGGGTATGTCTCTTGTACTTTTTTCCCCCAATCGGGGATTACAGTAAAGGCATAAAGCATATTTGAGTACCGGTAAAGATCATAGACCGCTCGCTGGTATTTTTTATCAGGGGAAACGGAAAGCAACTCTTGTAGGGTGCTATAGGGCATATGTCCGTGGTAATAAAGGTTTTTCTCTTCCCACCTGATATTTGAGAAAATATTATGTTTTTCAATATTTTCGCTGACTTCCTCTGGCAGCTCATCAATGCTTACATGAGCATCATATTGGGAATATTGAACCCTCAGTTTACAAACCTCACCGATCGAATACGATTCGGCACTCCCCTTATGAAGACCTTTCCCAGCAACACTAACCACGTGTATAAATCCATGAACTGGATCGCTCCAGTCAAGCATGAAATAAACCCTTCCTTGCGAAACCTCTTTTACTATAGCATTAGCGTTATAAATTCCATTTGTGCTTCTCTGTTGTTGAAAGATCAAATTTCGATGGTTCTCAGTTTGATGCAAATAAGTAAAAAATACACGATGGCTTGATTGGTTTATTGATTCAACCATCACGTTTAATTTTGTGCCTATAGGTATTTCTTTTACAGCGAAACCGCGGGTGGTGAAAGAAATTCTCTCTGGCTCTAGAATTATCTCCAGTCCTGACTTTGGTTCTCTCAAGACGAGAGAGATTAAGAAATCCCCAGGTCGCTCATCATAATCTATAACCTCCACCTCAACTTCATTACCAATCTTATAGTTCTCAATAAAGACAACAAACGGTTCTCGCTCTGGTACTTGCCTTAGTAATATAACTGGTGAGTCAGTGTTGTATAAGTAATCTACGACTTCGGCATATATTCGTTCACTGGGTTTATATCCCTGATTTGAACTGGATATAAGTTGGCACTCAGGGCCATCTGGCCAAAGGCTATATGTAATCTTCTCTCGGATTTTTGGCTGCTCTTCGTTCTCTTCCCAATCAATAAGGGCTCCAAAACCGATTTCCTGTATTTCTGCGGAAGCGTTTGCTAGATCTTCCCAAGGAGGAATCGGATCCTCTTCTGGATCCATTACAAGAACATCTTCCTCTGCCAATACAGTATCGACTAAATCCCAGTTTTCATTTGATTCGTCATCTGCTCCTGCAACAACCTCTGGCTCCTCACCCCGAAATCCTTCGAGAACTTCCAAGGGGTACCGCACAAAACGATCCAAACCGAATTTCCATTTTCCATCAACTAATTGATCCTGTACTTCGCCCTGATAACGGCTACCAATCGGAAACACCTGATCAATAAATAATCGTTTTATGATGGATTCGCAATTTCCCTTTTGCTTTGCAGTCAAAAGCGAAATGTGTTTTGCGAGAGAAATAACGGAATGTTTTGAATTTCTAATTAATTCCATCCAGGTGGGATCCAACTCGGTTAAGTAGGATACGTGCATCACCGGTTTTGGGGTAGGATCGGGGTCAATTGGATGAACAATTACTTGTTGTTTACCACAAACAAAAGCTTCCGGTCTACGATCTATTAAAACGGAATCATTGTTAATTTGGACAAGTGGAAAGTTTTGACTATCTCCTTGTTTTATCTTTGCCGGACTGATGTAACTACTATTCAACGGGTCAGTTGTTTCGCTAGATAGATCTTGAGCTCTTATGCCCTTAGTGTATATTCTATCTGTTAAGCAATAGGCCATTAAAATGCGAACCTTGTCGAGAAGATCAAAGTTTATTGGCCGCCGTTCCTCTTCTTTTTTATGACCGGATAAAGATTCTAAAAGTAGTTTCCGTTCTGGTTCGATCTTATCCCTGAATAAAGAGGCATTGATATAAAAAGCTAATCCCCAAGCCTCACGTTCGGCTTTTAGAATTGCTTCTTCCGCGCTTTTTACCCATACACCTGAATCAGGTCCAAGTTCATATTCATTAGCTACTTTATTGATCTCATCCTTGGTCAAGATTTTTGATATGGAAAGCTTAAATTCCTTTTCCTTATTCCCCAAAATTGCCTTTATAGAGTCAGGTAATTTAGGAATGAAACGAGGCCAAACCTTTTGAAATGCCCATATTGGTACTAATCTTTGACCCTCCCAGTGAGGATCAGACCATAAGGTGTATAGTTTTAAACAATACTCCAAATCATCTTTACACCCTTTTTTTAACGCTTTATGAATTTTTTCCACTTGCCTTTTGGTTGTGGCATCCCAATTTCTATCTGTTCTCAGGAGGAAACGTAATCCTCCTAATTTTATAATTGGCAATAGAGTAGCCATTTCAATAGCGCAAGAAAACTGATCAGCCATCGCCAGGAGATGTGCAAGAGCTGGTTCTTCTCCAAAGGATTGAAGTTCGAGGCCATGCTCAGTTAAAAATCCTTCAGAATCAAGGGCACCAATCTGTTGTAAAGCATGGGGAGCGCGTTCCAATTCTTCAACTGGTGGTCGTTGAATCCAATCAAAAGTGGTTAAATCATCTATTCCTGCTGCTTTTGCAGCAAGAATCACGGGTTCGAGGTCAGATCTTTGGATTTGTGGGGTAGTGAACTCAGGAAAAAGATTATTAAACTGGCTCTCAGTGTAAAGACAATAGGCTTGGCCGTCTCTAACACGCCCGCCCCGCCCCCACCTTTGCTTACAACCAGCCTGGCTATGGCGAACAGTGACAACTTGCTTCGTCTCACTTACAGCGTCCCATTGTGCTTCATTAATTAACCCACTATCAACAACATAGACTATATCTTCTACTGTTAATGAGGTTTCAGCAACATTTGTAGTCACAACCACCCTTCGTCGACTAGGGTCAGGCTTTTTCTTTAAAGCCTTATCCTGTTCGATTTGAGGCAGAGTCGTATAAAGAGGAAATACATCAACATTACTTAATTTTTCGTTACCCTTTACTGCTTGCCTGATTAAAGTGACCGCCTGCTCAATAGGTTTTTCTCCTTGGAGAAATGCCAAGATGTCCCCAGAAGGTTTGTTGCTGTTGGCAATCTCATCCAGTAACCAAACAACTTTTTTGGCTACTTCATTTGGAATATTCCGTAAAAGTTTTGGCAGGTTGTCATACGGTAATTTTTCAGATTCCTCAAAAAAATAAGTATCTACATTATATTTTCGCATTCCTTTAAACTCGATTAATTTAGCTGTTTCGATCCCAAAATAGTTTATAAACAACCCGGAGTCTATGGTCGCACTGGCTACAATTAATTTTAAGTGAGGGTATCTGGGAAGTAGTTTCTTCAAGAGGCCCAAAATTAAGTCAATATTGAGGCTCCTTTCATGGGCTTCATCAATCATAATGACACTTAAATTAGCGATTTTGCCATCTACTATCCAATTAATAAGCGTTCCATCGGTAGCATAAACCAATCTATTACGCCAATCTGAGTAAGGGTTATTTTTATATCGAAATCCAATATCAAAGCCGGAACCAAGACTCGATCCGTATAAGTCTTTCGCGACATAAGCCGGAATATTTCTTGTAGCTTGTATTCTGGGCTGAGTTATTAATATTTGTCCATATCTCGTAAATCTATCTTCAGGAATACCTTTAGGGGGATGAATTAAGCGGAATGGTAAGGCGGTTGATTTTCCTGAACCAGTGGGGCCAACCACAACTGCAACCTGATGTTTAGGATCACTTAACCAATCGAAAATTGCACGAATATCATCATCCGTAACGCCAAATTTATTGGGATCAAATCCTGATGGGATTTCGATAGCGGTATGTTCTCTTTGAGGATGTGATAACGCACCGAGCTGGCCCGGATGTAAGTGGCTGGTGTCGCTATTAGACCTAGGCTTCAGATTAAAATAGGAGAGGCCCATTAAACCAATTTGGCGATTATGCTTTTTTCGACATTCAGGACATCTTTCTGGCCGCGATTGACCTCGTTCTGCCGAAATTTGGTTTGACCAATCCGAATACCCGAACTCTTCCCCACAATCTTTACAGCGAACTGTCCATTGTTTAGCCATATACCTGCTGCCTCTTAGATAATTAATTCCAAGAACATCCTTGGCGGTAATCCGATTGCTTCACATAAAAATGAGGCGTTACTTCCAGTGATGGAGGATTATTTGCTCTATATAACAACTCTTCTGTAAGAGCTCGATAAAAACCAATTACTGCGGGTTGTAAACCGGTCTGGTACAAGAAGAGCCGTAGGATTCCTTCCTCTCTTGATTGCTCAAAAAGCTTTTTTGAATATTCGTAGCAAAAATGATCCGTTTCTCCAAACGCTCGAGCTTTTGAAACCTCGCGGTTCCTAAACCACGCCATGTCTACATCTCGATCCATAGATAAATGACGCATACTTAAAAGAGCTGCTTTCAGTGGTGTTGTTTGTTGAATAATTTTCAATGCGTCATTAGATCGCTTTGGTAAACAACGCAGAGGAAAAGGCTTGCCTTGCGAGCCATCCGTGTAATTTACTCGAATATAAACTGGATTTTCTACTTGCCCTGATTCAGAATAAACAAATGCATTCAATACTTCAGTAATAATGTTATGAGGCTGATTGCTAAAGTTTACTGCTCCATTTTCTCCCACCTTTGCCTGGGCCACCGCATTGCTAACCTGTTCGTAAAGAATATCATATGCTTTTCGCCTCATGGGTATGGAAAATTCAACAGGTTCCTCTTTGTATAGGTCATATTCCTCTACCAGCGACATTTGATAAGCCTTAATTTCCTTATCTTCTTGAAGCAAAATCTTACCAGATAAGTCCACTCCATCATCATCTGAGAAAGAAAATGGGTCCTGAATTTCTATAACGCCACATTGAAGATCTAAGGCAGTCTCGTAAAATGAAATACGCTGCTTTATATCTTCCTGATGATAAATACCTAATTCTTTAACACAAGTGGAAAAGAGGTTGATATGTGGTTCTATTGTTTCAATCGGGAAGAATGAAGTCCCTAGCCTCATAATCGAACATTCGACAGGAGATCTCTGATACATTTGATGGATCTTATCAAGATAATCATAGCTCAAAGATACAAAGGGAATTTGGAAATTTTGTAGAGCGGAACGGAAAGATTCTAGATCATAAACCGATTGAGAACTTAAGGTCTTAATCATCGCTTCCAATCGGTTACAGCAAAGCGTGTATCTTGCTCTCTCGTTCTCTTGATTAACTCCCTTTCCAATTCTTTTTTCAATATTTAGTGCATCTTCTACGAATGGTCCTATATCTATATGAGCATTTCCCCAACGTGTACTCTTTTCCCACAAATATGAAGGTAACGCGTATAAAGAAACCTTAGTCGTTATCATTCTCTTATTATCCTGCTGCTTACTAATCGTCTATTTGCTTCGGTATCCAACGCAACTGTTGTTTCGGGGCAGATCAGTAGGTAGATACCTTCTGATTGTGCGTAAGTGCTAAGTTCGTTTTGGGTATCCAGTGGAAGATCTTCAAAATCCCTTGGAACAAGGCATCCAAAACGAAAAGTCAGGCTTTTTGCTTGTAAAGATAATTTCATTATTTTGATTACAGATAAATCGTTAATAAGATTCTTGGTTTGATCTTCAGCATCTCTAGCCCTTAGAAAGACCACAAAGTTATCATCTGGGTTTACGGAAATAGCTTCATCTTCCAGCATCCAAGGAATCGGGAATGGCTCCGTACATGAATATAGTTTTGCATACAATGTCGGTTGAAAGGAAATTTCTATAGGTCTAACATCATCCTCTAGGTCCATAGCTACCTGCCCATCACTGCGTTCTTTTTTTGCTAATTTCCTATCTAAAAAACCACCCATAATAGCTGCTCGCGCATGGAAAATATCATTCTGATAAAGAAGTCTTTGTTCTGGTTGAGCCTCTCCTCCTAAAATCTTTTCAATGCGTTTACTTCCAAGAATTAGATGCTCAAGTTCAGACTGCGTCCAGAGACCATGATGAACCACATAACAGGCTCTTTCTTTAGAGAGAATACCCGTGTTTGCTAATTCCTCCAGGTGTGCTTTTAGCTTGGGTTTAAATTCTGTTATTGCCATGTAAAGATTTTTGGCTTCTTCGGGAACTATTCTCCCTTCAGATACATGCTCAAGGATTACCCCATATCTATTTGCTAATTCACAGATTGCTAACGGGACGTGATGATTTTCAACATTGTCACTAAATCTTATTTCCATTGATCCACCACATTTATATGCTTCTGAGAGCAAAAACGAGGTGGTGACTTTAGTACCGCTTCCCTCTTCAAATTCAGGGATATCGGATGTCATACAAACATCGACTTCAAGACAATTATTATCGACAGAATGCCTTACGACGGTCAATCCTAAAGCAACATCTTGGGAGCAAAAACGATAGGGCCTCCATACATGATTCCTCGGTAATTTCCCTATCTTCAAGTAATCTTCTTCAAACTTATTAACATGGTTCTCCAAAGTCTTAAAACCGATCTCCTGATAATGAGTTTCTTTAATCCGCCTCAAAAGATATTTCCAGAAATTACTAGCGAGAGGTTTTTCATCAATCAATCCAGTAAGCAAATTCCATCGCACTACTTCTGGAAGATTTTCATCAGTTGATGAGGATTCACATTGTAAACACGCATACCAAGCGTCATTGAGCTCTTCTATTGGAATTAAATGATTTGGGAAGTCCGGGCAGGTAAATCGAAGCATTAAAGTAGCTTGTATTACAGAAGACCCATTATCATCGATTTCCTCCAGTCCCAATATTTCAAAGGAACCATCATTAATGCTTCCATATTGTGTTAAAAAGGTTCGATATGATAATGGAAACCGGACCTTCAGATCCTGCTCTGCTTTTATGATTTCTGTTTCCTTTACGGGACCTGTGTAAGAGATTCCGGCTGTCCTCGTACGGAATAAGGTATCAACTGAAATTTTTTCGGGTACCTCTGTTGCCATAATAATCGTTTTCCTCTCATTTGCCCCAAATCACGTTAATGTCGCGTTTTTCAAAGAATTGTTCAATGACATTTCGCCTACCAGAATCACTGGGAGGATTTTCTAAAATTACTGCTGCATCGGGCTTTCCTTCTATATTAGGACTCCATTGATACCCTTGAATTTGATGATACGTTTCTACTAAAAAGTTGGCTAGTTTTTTATCAGACATTGCATCCAGATTATGACTCTTCACATCATAAATTACATTATTACTTAGGATGTCATATCGCCCAGGCACTTCTTTACCGTCAGAATTAAAAACTGTTACTTTCGTTTCTACACTAGCATTATGATCAACTTGTTGTGCGTGATCTTCTCTAACGTTGTGAACAAATTTGCCCCATGCACCAGGCTTGGTCAAATCTATCATCCCATATTTGTTCATCATGTTGCTCAACATTTTGTCTGTTCTTGGTGATTGGGATGGATCATACGCATGTTGCATAAAATTGGATCTACTATGCTTTAGTTGCGTGAAATTGGATCTGCTGCAAAAGTTGGAACAGCCCATTTTCTCCCCCTTGTTATATTAGCACTCGATCAAATTATAGAAGGATAGAATTATTATAGCATCAGTACCGGCCTAGCAACCTGTCATAAGCCTGCGAAGTCATTACTTTCAAGGTCCTTTTCCATTTTGTACATGACTTTTTCTTAGTGGTAATCGAGACTATAAAAATTCTACTTGGGGAGTCAAGTGAAGGTAGGAGATAAATCCTATACCATGAAGGAGAAGTATGAGAAACATTCCGATCCCATATCCAATAAATGAGATGCCTAGTAGATTATTGACTAAAAAAGCAAGTGACCAACCAATACTACAAAAAGCAAGCCACGATAAACAGGAGTAGAAAACCATTCTTTTCTTTTTCGGGAGTTTTTTAGAATTATATGATTTCCATACCCAACCAAAAATCCAATAACTCCCCCAGCTAGTGCGCCTATAAGTAGGCCCTTAGTAAAACTTATCAAAAATAAAACCATCTTCGTTCCGAAAAAAGGATCCATGTTGACAAGGAATTCGTGAATTAATTCTAAAAAACATGCGAGTAGTCCAGCAAGAATTCCTCCTATCATGCTACTGAAAATAACTAGAAAGATGAAAGGTAAAATTTTCGACTTTATTTGATCTTTTATGATCCACCCTTCCAATAAACAGACTGAAAGAGAAGTAATGCTAACGTATGTTACTTGCTCAAAGATCAAAAATAGCAGATAAATTAACCTTTCGAAATTATCAGGAATATATTCACCAACATTAAACTCAGCAAGAACTGTATCAAAAAATCCAATCAAAAAAACAATTAATGAAACGAGAACTGCCATACCAATAAAAAGCGCTAAGAATAGGAATAGAGAACGTTTCCTAGTGTTTTCCGAAGGCAGGCCACTGTGAACATTTATGAATTCTTCCGAAGCTGAATTGCTTATTACATTATTTGAGCTACTAAATTGCCAATTGTTCACTTATCTCCCCCTCTGTTGCAAACTGCTGCTACTTTTCACAGCTTCAACATATATATTTCATTTAATCACCAAGTTACAAATGGCTGTATCACTTGATACTACTTCTTACAAAACTTATAAAAATATGAGCATATTGCAGATAATCCCTGGTATCGCTAATCCTTGTTACCCAATCCAAAATTATTGTATCAGATGTTCGGCAATTTGAAATTGAAAACACATCACTATCAAGAGTGACTTAAATGTATTTGTCTCTTGATAAATTTTGTTTATGAATTACTTGATTGGCTTGTCTGGGAAACAATAACTAAACAGACTGTAAACGTCCATTCTGTTAGAATTGTTAATTCCAAAAAAACTGTTTTTTAATTGATATTGATCTATTAATTATTGCCACCAACTCCCTTGATTAGTTTTCTTTGTGCCCAAATTTCAGTCACTGCTATTTCAGATCCAATTGGATAGGAAGGATTTCGGCCGGCTAACTCTCTCTTCAACAACTGGATCCCCTCATCCAGTTTCTCCTGCGGATAAATTGCAGGCAGCCCATCCTTACAATGTGAGATCTCTAGCGCCGATCCGAGGCTGACTGGCTGGTAAAGTACCTTTCGCTTCCCCTCTGGCTCAAATCCATAGGTTTGTAATCGTGTAAACAGACTGTGCATGTCATACGTGTTTGATATGGACCATTGCCAGATGGAAGGAAAGTATCGGAAAATCCAGCTGGATGGCATGTCGAGAGGAAGAACATCGATGAAGTACCAGACACCGCCAAGCGTGAGTTTCTTTGAAACCTGCTCGATGAGCGTTTCGGCCTCCTTAAACTTATGGGCAGCACTTAAATCCCAAAAGGGAAACTGGCTGATCAAAACATCGACTGACTCATCCGGCCGGCGGGAGAATTCCAACCAGGTCATCACTTCCCCGACCGCAATGGGCCACTTGCGCAGATCGAATGGCAGCTCCGGGTGTTTTTCTGATTCGATTTGAATCACGATCTCCGGGTCTGTTTCCGTTCGCCGGTACATCGCCAGCGCCTGGCTGACGGAGGGCGCCATACGGATGCCCGTTTTAGGTGTATCGGGATTAGTAATGAGGAAGGGTAGGGCGGCTGGCTTTTCAGGAAGCTTTGTTACAGCAGGTAGTTGGGGCCATTTGATTCGGGCCATATCTGTCTGAGGCCGCCAGTTGAGGACAAAGGTGCCAAATTCAATTTCATGCAGGAATTCGACCTGGCGGAAGATCGGCAGCATCACCGCCTGGGGAACTACCGAAACCACCCGGCCTGAAATCACATCAATTTGCACTTCCCGGAAAATCAAGCGCAGCAGATCACGCTGATCTACTCGTTCTGCCTGATCCCAGGTTTCGCCTAATGAGGTGACCAGATCTGCACTGGCCTTGAGGCTTTCTAGTTGATCGCGGGTGGGGAGATTATCCAGCTCCCGGCGGATGCGCGCCAGCTCGCCCTGATACATCTCTAAATCATCATCAAAGTCGCCGCGCAGGCGCATTTCTTTGAGCCGGCGTTTTTCCGCTTCCAGACGTTGGCGCTGCTGATCAACGAGATTGATCTCATCGACATCTTTGAGCCGATCTAAAAGCTCTTCTTTCCAGTCTTCTGGCAAGCGAATGCTTTTGATGATGGCAGCGATTTGATCTTCTACGATGTCCGCTCGAACACCATTGGATGCATGCGGGCAGTCGGTATAGCCGCGCGTGCCAGACATCTCCCGATAATACTGCACACCGCTGTGGGTGCATTGAGAGCGGAGCTTGCGCCCACAAATATCGCAACGCGCCAGGTTGGCCAGCAAATATACTTTGTATTCATTTTGCAGAGACCGCGCAGCGGCCTTCCGCTCCAACAATATCTTCTGGCAGGCATTCCACAATTCTTGAGAAACAATAGGATCATGCGAGCCGGGGTAAAGTTCCTCATACTTGCCGTGTTTGACCCGGTAGGGTACTTTCCCAGTATAGAACGGATTACGCAGCATGTCGGCAACCGAATCTTTGGAGAAACGGGTTGCCGTCTGGACCCGGCCTTCTCCTTTCTTAATGTAGGTTCGCGGTTTATACCCAGCATCACTCAACAGGTCGGCGATTTGCTGATGCGAGTACCGTCCTGTCGCGTAGTTCTCGTATGCCATCAACACAGCTTTCGACTCGTTTGGTTCAACTTCCGGCGGAATACGCGGGTTGTTGCTTGTTGAAATATAGCCATAGGGAGTAATGGATGCGTTATACAGCCCTTCTTTTGCCCGCTGGCGCTTCGCCTTCGATGTGTGCAGCTTGAGCAGGTTGATGTAATACTCGTTGATCGCCGACAAAATGACCAGGAAAAAGCGTTTGGTCGGGTCGGAAAAGTTAAAATCTGGATCTTTGACGGAAGCAAAGCCGATGCCATGCTGGCCAAAGATCTGGAACAGATCCAAAGTATCGAACACCGACCGCGAAAGGCGTGAGAGTTCGTGAACAACCAGGATATCAAAGCCGCCTCGTTGGGCCATAGCAATCATCGCATCCAACTGCGGCCGGTAACGTTTGGTTCCCGATATGCCGCGGTCGATAAATTCGCCTACACTGACCCAGCCCTGACGTTCGATGAACTCATTCATCTCGCTGATCTGGGCATCAATGGAAAAGCGGTCTTCTGCTGCCTGGTCATCTGTCGAAACACGGGCGTACTTCACCACCCGAAATTTGCGCGGTTCGCCTGTCATTGTCATCCTCCTGGTAGCCGGCTGCCACGCCGGGAAAACTTGTAATTAGTAGCACGCCCATTCTAACATTAAGAGGACTCTGGCCGGAGGTTCGAATAGCCAAACTAAAAAATTCGTTAGGTAATCGAACCTCCGGCCATTTTTCTATTCTTCTTCGATTTCCTGAGCCTGATCGCCTTTCTTCTTGCGTTTGCGCAGGATATTGGCGATCTGGTTAATGATCAAATCCTTTTGAATTTTGGGATCTGTGTTCAGGCTTTCATCTTCCTCATTGCGCCAGGGGTGGCGATATTGCGATTCGTCTTTCTGCGGGTCAAACATGAGCAATTCTCCGTAACGTTTGGGAATTGCTTGCCGGCAAGCATTGGGTATTTGTTTTCCTGGGATTTCTCACCCAAGATGGCGGACGTCTCCGCGCCTGTTATTCGCGAGGCGCTTCTTATACCTGCTGCTCGATCATTTTCCCTGGAGAAACTACGGAGAAAAAGAGGAGGCCCTTGCTGAGGGAAAATGGAGAAGATATGGATTTTCGGAGAACTTTGGAGAGGTTTTGGAGAAAAATTTCCAAGAGGGTTTCGATAGTGTGAGGGAAATCGATTTCCTATTTGAACTGGAGGAGAAAGCCATAACAAAAAAACACGTTTTGTGGAAGAAGACGATGCTTGTTGTTGTGTACGGAAGATCCTAACAAGCCTGTAAAGTCAAAAACTTGTTATCCGCAAACGAATACGAGGTATTGAAATGTACAATAACTCTCCCAAATTGAACTTCAGTAAACCTTATTCGTAAAGAATGTAGAGAGGATGACATAAGTCATGTCCGCGCAATGCGACGTGCGTAAAAAAGCAACGGCCAAGAGATATCCTGCTTTTGGTGAACGACTTTTTTCGATTGTTTCTGAAAACCTTCCCAACGGAGCAACCAAGAACAAAAACTCCGTTGTTAATTTTCTTCGACACCATGCTGATTTAGGCTTCGACACCAGTTGTGCCTATGCCTGGTTAAAAGGCGATGTGCTCGGGAATAAACCGTTGGTCCCCGATAATTTCAAGCGTATTCTGCTCTTCTATATCGGTAAGGCGGGGTTGGGTACGCTAAAAGAGGTCCAAGATTGGCTCGCTCTGGCGCCTGAGCGTTATGAAGAAGTGCTGCGTTGTGTAGAAGTACAAAACAAATTGCGTTCTGAAGAGCTTCTCAAACAGGGATGCGAAACTGGCCAGGAACTGGCTGAGCGCCAGAAACTTTGGGACCGTTTAGTGAATCTAATCTATACCGCTTCAACCTCTGTGGATGTCCGGAGCGCCCATGACCTTACTCCTGAAAAACGACTTATCATTCTACAGGGGCCGCCAGGAGTAGGAAAAACGATGTTCCTGAACCGGCTGTGGATCGACCCAACGATTCAGGCACGTTTTGATCTGGTGTTCCAGGCCAGTTTTGACAAAAAAATGTCTCCACAGGCCTTCCTTGATTTTTGTCTGCGAAAGCTGCTTCCCAAAGGTGAATGGAGCCCAGGCCACCCAATCGTGCTAAACGCAGATCTTCAAAAAGCGCTTCAGGGGAAACGCATCCTGTTTCTGATCGATAGGCTTGATTCTCCCGAAGAGATTGAGGAACTAAAGCCGCTTTGCGCAATGGGGTGCTGGTTGGTTATTGCAACCCGCTGCCTGGAAGTTGCCCGGCAAGCGGATTATTCGTCCGTAGTTGAGATGAAAGCGTATAGCATTGGCGATGTCATCGAGTATTACGCGAAGAATTATGCGGATCAACCTTCTCCTGTTACTCAAGATAAGCTGCTGCAACTGGCAGAAATGGTGTGCTTTAACCCTTTGGGTCTGAATATCGCTCTCCGCCGGGTCGCAGAGGAAGGGTGGGACACCGTGATGCGGAAGGTGCGATTAGCTCCTTCGTTTATGAAAGAAGATGTCTTTGAAGATCTACACCGGCCATTGTGGTTGGCCTATTCTTCGTTGAACTGCGAGGATCAAGAGAAGTATCTTTTGTTGGGCGCACTACCCACTTTAGCAAGCTATGATGAGAAGCGCCTCAGCCTGCTCTGGGGTGTTTCGAAAACAAAGGCCAACGAAGTCCTTGTTCGTTTAGAAAAAGAGGCGGGGTTCGTGCAGCACTGCGTTGAGGGAACGGAAGCGTGGCATATTCATCCCCAGGTATTGAGCTATGCCAGGTTTTTGTTGAGCGAGTCCTCATTGCGTATGCGGATCTTTTCCCGATTCTATCCGGCCCGAGTCGCGTTCCATGAAAAGCGGCCGCACGAGTTCCATCATTTGTATAAGCGTGGTGTGAAATCGGATGTGGTGAAAAAGTATTGGCAGATGATCCGAGAAGAGAGTAAACGGCGGAAGGTACCGCTTGTGCTGGGCGAATTACGCCGGTTCATCGAACCCAGTTATTCGACGGACTGGTCTGTTTTAACCCAACTTACTTCCAACTGTACGCTTGAGGACTACGTCTGGGGATACCACATGTATCTTGCCGCTCAGGCTGATATCTGGATATTCTTTACATACCTGTTCCTGGTCGGAATCTTGGGCGGGATACAAAGCCTCTTTATGCACTACGGCATTTTAAGCATACAGTCAATCCTGCTTGGCATCCTCAACCTTTTCCTGCTCAGCAGCTCATTCATCTGGGCATTTCATCTTGTCTTGCGCGATTTACGCAGGCGGTATGATTGGGGCCAATTATGGCAAAAGGTGACTGCTGAACATAAGGGAGAGTAAGGAAAAAAGATCCCAGTAGAATAACCCTGAATGCGAGGAAAATACCGTGTGATATGAAGTCCCTTTCAATGAACAAGGAAAGGGACTTCTGATATTCAACCGGCCTAAAGCACTTTCTGGCAGCAGTGAGGTAGCTCGAAAAACCGCAATTGGGGCAATGCCAGTTCACGAGCAACCGCCAAGCAGGATCCAATTTGGGAAACTAGCTGCTTTTGCCTTGAAAAGCGGTATAAAAAGTTATTGTAGGATGATTGCGTTTAGAATAAATAAATTCCGGGCCAAGCGATCCGAATTGAAACCTTTGCAGCCTTGACCATGTTTCATATACTGGGTTTATTCATCATCCTCGCCGATTGCGCGTAGTATTCTAATGGCATCCCGTCGCAGTAAGGGCGAGAGCCTGTAATACTGAAATCGCAACTGCTCGAAATCAGCATCGGGTGCGGGGAGAACAGGAAGCAAAGAGGCTATTCGCAAAACATAAACGGGATCAACATCGAGAGCAGTGGCTATCTTCAAGCAAGTTTTCCAGTTCGGCAACTTTCCTTCCCGAATTCTTGAGAAAACAGAATGGGAGATGCCGGCTCTTTTCGCCAGCTTATGGGGTGTGATGTTCCTTGCGTCGAGTTGTTCTTGCAACCATTTTGGGAATCGCCCAACTTCTTCTTGTTTCATATATCCCTCCACGAGGAATTATTCCACAAGAAGTTGAAACATAGGGCGCAGTTATCGTCTACCGGAAGACAACAATATTCTGATCCTCCCCAGCCTGATCAAGAATTCCCTGTCATCCAGGTATAGCGTGCTTGAATATAGGCTTGCCATTCCTTCAGTTCCGGAAATTGATCTGCATCAAGCTGCCCAAATAACGATTCGGTACTGACACGAATGAACCGATCTGGCAGGGTGACCAGCGCTTTCCAGCCGTCCGTCGCCGATGATCCCGGTGCTCTCAGTAGCGGCGAGGTAATCGTTCTGAAATCCAAATTGTGTGCCGGCGCAATATGGAGCAGGCTTACAATGTCTGCGCCGAGTTCGCGCGCTTTTTCCATTTCGTGTGCCAGGAACTGCTGGCGCATAAACTGGTAAAAGGGTTCGTAGAACAGGGCTTCAAAACAGGGCAGCCTGAGTTTGTCGATGGGGCAATCCGGTTGGTCAAATAACCACCGGTAAATCTCGACCCGGCTTTGGCCGCTGGCTGCAACTTCCAGATTGACGCTGCTGTACGACTCGGTGTACTTCCATTCGATCAGGCTAATCTGCGCACGCCCATCCGTGCGCCGGAAGCGAATGGCGGCGTCCGCGCTGGTATAGTTCGCACCGCGCGTGCGCTGGCCGTTTCGGGATATTTTTTCATGCAGATAATTCTCCTGCCCGATCCACTCGAAAGCGACATACAAGCCATCTTCGATCGGCAGCATTTCTCGCAAATCCGGGAAAACAGGCTTCAGCAGAGCAGCGAGCGCCTCGGGCTTGTCCGCGAATGGGAATAGGAAGTTGGTGCAGCATACCTGAGAATCACACATATGGTTACTGGGCTTCCCATTCTGGCCATCGTGCCACTTAATCTTATTCCGCTCAAAGTATTCGCGGATGGTTGTGCGGATCGGTGGGTAGAGATTCTCCTCCGCCCGGCTGCGCGGCAGACAGAATGGATAGGTGTGCTCTTTATACATCCCATCGTCTTTCGCAGCAGTTGAGATTGTGGGAGATGTTTGTTTAAATGCGACTTGCTTTGACTTTTCCGACTCAAGAAATTTACCCATGTCTGTTATTCCCTTACGGTGTTTTCGATGGTTTTGGTTTTGGGCTCATTCAATAAAACATTGGTCAACGTTATGACCTAGATCTGGATCAAGCGAGCGCCTTGGAAAACGTAGCCAATTCCTTCCACAGATCAATGTTCCACCATTTATTCGCCGCGCCGCTGGTGGAAGGAGCAACAAAGAAGTGGGTTCGCCCAATTACCATTTCTTGCCGGCCATATGCAACGGGCCGTTCAAAGAAGGCTTCCGCGGCGCGCTTTCCGTTAAAGCAAAAGCAGTAGGGCTGATACTGCTTGATTTTCAGCACCATCTGTTGGTTGCCAAAATCTTCTTTCTCCAGAATATGATCCATCCCGGCTTTCGCTTTGACCAGGTCGGTCAGGCCAATGCCATATTCCAGCAGGCGTAGATACTCTGTGGGGTTGAGTTGGACTGGTATCAGGCCAACCTGGTACAGTGTGGCCCAGAATTTGTTGCCTGGTTTGGCATAATACTGTTGCAGCTGGGCAGAGGTCGTGCCGGCGGCCGTGCCGCAGATTACCACGGATAAGTCATCACAAAGAAGATCTGGAAGCATGGTGGTGTTACCTTGCCTCTTCGAATGGTAAGATCACGCGACATTTTGGATAGTTTGTACACCCATAAAACTTTCGCCCTGACAGGGCGCCATTTTTGGCCGTACGCAGCACCATGCGCGTTCCACACTTCGGGCAGAAGGGCTGTTGTGCCTCATTCGTAACCGTGTCCCGGGGATTTTGCGGGGTGTCGGTTTGCAATGTCGCAGCCGGTGGAACTGATGGACTTTGCTCGGTAGCGTTTATGGTCCTATTTTCCTTCTGCAGGGCATTCTTGAACAGGCTCCCCAGCTCGCTAGTGTTATAGCTGAGTTGGACCGGAATATGCAGTAGGGGGAATTGCGCTGCCTCGAAGACGTTATCAACAAAGGCATCCCGTTCCACCCGGTCGGCCCGGTCATGACTACTGTCATCCAGTTCAATCGCAAACAGAGGGGTCATAGTCTGAGGATCGCAGATCACAAAATCCACGTGTTTGCGGTTGATCCGGTTGTAGGCGCCTTTGTTTTCGTTCGGTCGCTTGACAAAGAATATATCGGCTAGCGAGACCTTCGGGCAGATGGTGAAGAAATTCGCCATCATGCCTTTGATGACATTGTAAAACGACTTTTCAGCGGGGGATAGAAAATCGTCGCGCAGGCGATAGGGGAGG
>JAAZNU010000067.1 GCA_012798135.1 Veillonellaceae bacterium
GAAGTCCGTACCTTTGTGGACCGACACGGCTGTAATGGATTTGAAGTGTTCCTCGGCGGCGACTGCGAACTGGAGACCACGATCCGTGCGCTCAAGTTTATCACCAAAGTGCTGGAGGACGAGTCCAAGGAGGTGTATGACTAATGTTCACCATCTATTCCGCTGATGTAACCGGCAATCCGGGCAACTGCTCCTATCCTCACAAACATGTGATTTTGAATGAAGCCAGCCTGAAGGCTGCAATCAACCGTGACTATGTCTGCGCCGAATACCGCAACAGCTACCGTAATGGCGACAATTTCATCGGCAGCGACTGTCTGCCGGTGGACTGTGACAACGACCACTCTGAAAATCCTGCGGACTGGATGACACCAGACGATGTGATGCAGGCATTTCCCGGAGTGACTTTCGCTATCCACTACAGCCGTTTTCATAATCGTGAGAAAAACGGCAAGGCCGCAAGACCTAAGTTCCATGTACTGTTTCCCATTGAATATTGCACCGACGCTTCTCTGTACAGCGATATGAAGAAGCTGGTCAATTCCATCTTCCCGTATTTTGATACGCAGGCGCTGGATGCGGCACGTTTCTTCTTCGGCACTGCTGCTGCCGAGGTCGCTCTGTATCCCGGACGCATGAACCTGACGGAATTTCTAAACGAGGACCTGTTCGATGAGTATCTGCCGCAGGGCAACTTCGACACCTCTGTTATCCCGGAAGGAAGCCGTAATGCTACCATGAGCCGCTTTGCTGGTCGTGTCATCAAGAAGTACGGCGATACGGAAAAGGCATATCAGACCTTCTTAGAGGAAGCCGCCAAATGTGTACCGCCTCTGGATAATGCAGAATTGTCCACAATCTGGCATTCTGCGCAGCGCTTTTATACGAAGCTCTCCCAGCAGGACGGATATGTAGCACCGGAGGTTTACAACGACCCTTCCTGTTACAAGCCGGAGGACTACTCCGATGTCGGACAGGCAGAGGTGCTGGGAAAATACTTCTCCAGCGAACTGCGCTATTCTCCCGCCACACATTTTATCCGCTACTCTGACCACTACTGGCAGGAATCCGAACCGGGCGCACAGGCTGTTGCCCATGAGCTGACTCGTCGCCAGCTGAAGGAAGCCGGAAACGACCTTGTGGAAGCACTCACCAAAATGAAGAATACCGGCGCACAGACTATTTTGGACAGTACATCCAAGTCCAAGGCCGAACAGCTGATGAATGACCAGCAATTGGAAGCCTATCAAGATTTTCTGGCAGCAAAGGCATATCAGGCATTTGCCATTAAGCGCCGTGATTCCAAAAACATCACCTCCACGCTGCGTGAGTCCCATCCTATCTTAGAGATATCTCCGAGAGATTTGGATGCTGACCCGTTTGCACTGTGTACACCGGAGGCGACCTTCGACCTGCGTAAAGGTATGGCCGGAGCAAGGGAACATTCGCCGGAGGACTTCATTACCAAAATCACCTCGGTATCTCCGAGCCAGAAAGGTCAGCAGATCTGGCTGGACTGTCTGGACCTGATTTTCCAAGGTGACCAGTCCCTGATTGACTATGTGCAGATGATCTGCGGTCTGGCTGCTATCGGCAAGGTCTATGTGGAAGCGCTGATTATTGCCTACGGCGATGGCCGAAACGGTAAGTCCACCTTCTGGAATGCGGTCTCCCGTGTGCTGGGTCTTTACAGCGGCAACATCTCTGCGGACACGCTGACTGTCGGATGCCGCAGAAATATCAAGCCGGAAATGGCCGAGGTCAAAGGCAAGCGTC
>JAAZNU010000163.1 GCA_012798135.1 Veillonellaceae bacterium
GACCGAGCCGCCGTACCCGAGCGCCAGCTCTGCGATTTTTCCTTTTTGCCGCAGATGCCCGTTGACGCCGTGCTTTTCGACCGGCACCTTAAACATCTGAGAGGCGGAGGCGCAGTAGATGTCGCCGCCCTGTGCAAAAACCGCCTGCCGCCACTGCTCGCCGGCAAGCCACGCAATCACGCGGGCTTCGATGGCGCTGAAGTCCGCGACGATGAATTTTGCACCCGCACGCGGCACGAATGCCGTGCGGATCAGCTGGGAGAGCGTATCCGGGACATCTTCGTAGAGCATTTCGACACCGTCATAATCTCCGCGGCGCACCAGCGCGCGGGCCTGCTCCAGGTCGGGAAGGTGGTTCTGCGGCAGGTTTTGCATTTGAATGAGCCGGCCGGCCCAGCGCCCGGTTCGGCTGGCGCCGTAAAACTGGAACATGCCGCGGGCGCGTCCGTCGGCGCAGACGGCGGTCTCCATCGCCTGATATTTCCGCACCGAGGATTTGGCAAGCTGCTGTCGGAGGGAGAGCGCGTCGCCGAGGGGTTCCGGTGCGGTTTTCATCAGTTCTGCGACGGCCTTTTTGCCGAGGGTATCCGTTTCCAGTCCGTTTTCCGCAAGCCACCGCTTCATCTGCTGAACCGAATTCGGATTGTCCAGCTCCGTCAGATTCTTCATGGCCGCGGTAAGCTGCCGGCGGGAGCGGGCGTCCATCGCGATGGCCTGCCTGACCAGCGTCAGATCCAGCGCGGCGCCCCGGTCGTTGATTTCCTGATCCAGATGATACTCCTCCCAGACGCTTTCGGGCACCGGGAACTTGGAAAGCCGCTCCTGAACGGCCATCTCCGCTTCCACGTCGCGGCGGTTGTATTCCTTGAACGCCGCCCACTTCTCCGGCGCGTGCTCCGGACGGTTGCGGGCGCGGTTCCCGCTTACCTCGGCCGCCCGACAGGGCTGGCAGAAGAAGCGGATCAGCTCTTTGCCTTCCTTCAGTTTCTGCTTTGTAAGCCCCAGCGCCGCGCCCGCGCCTTCCAGCGAGAGGGGCAGCCCCATCACCGCCGCCCACACCATGGAGCAGCGCCAGGATGCCGGGTTCAGGTATTCGCCCTTGGGCAGACCCAGCCACCGGGACAGGCACACCCGCTCAAAATTGGCGTTGAACGCCCATTTGATCACGCCGTCGTCCGTCAGCGCGGCGCGGATTTCCGGCGGCGGCGCTTCCCCTGACGCAAGGTCGATCACTTCCACAGGTCCGCCGTCCGCGGAGTACCCAAGAAGCAGGACCTCAAAGTCCGGGGACTCGGCGTAGCGGTACACGCCCGAACGGGACAGGTCGGCGGACGCGAAGGTTTCAATATCGAGAGATAACGTCTTCACGCAAGGTCTCCTTCTCCGGGAGGGCGGCAGGAGCCCACCGCCCTCCCGCTATGGTCGTCAGCCGAGGAAGTCCTCGTCCTCCTGGTCAGAGAAATCGTCCTCCGGGCGGGATCTGCCGCCCAGCGGCTCCCCGTCCCGCAGCTTCTGGATGTTGTTGAGCCCGCAGGCGATGCCCCGGTTGCCGTTGGAGTTGAACGCGTAGA
>JAAZNU010000037.1 GCA_012798135.1 Veillonellaceae bacterium
GGTAAAGTGTATTTTCATCAGAATCACCCCTGAGGTGAAAGTCTAAGATGACTGACAAACCCTTGTCATCCCCTGTATTTATTCGACTTTCAGCCTTGTGATTCCTTGAAATTTGTCAATTTGATCACGGATTCAGGTATAAATTAATTCGGAACGCCTGCCGAAAATCCTTCTCCCAGCTGTAAAAAAGTTTGAACCCCTTACTTTTGGGGAGAGCGATCGATCTTTCTCATTTATCGTCCGCATCAACCGGAAAAGTGATGCCATACTTCTTCATTTTTTTTAATGCCGCTGTATGCGAAATTCCCAACGCCGCCCCCAGTTTTCGTGAAGAATGATGTTGACGTACGGCATGCAACAAAGTTTCCCGTTCCGTCTCCGCCACCGCATCATCGAGGCGGAAAACGGCAGTACTGTCAACTGCCGGCGAAATTGGCTCCGCAACTCCCTGCACCAATACGTGATTCGACAAAATGACCGGACCATCCACCAGATTCACGGCACGTTCCACGACATTTTCCAATTCGCGGATATTGCCCGGCCAAGTATAGCGGATGAGTTTGGCCATGGCCACTTCTCCAACCGTCGGTGCGGGTTTCCGCAGCCGGGCCGCAAACCGATGCAAAAACAAATCCGCCAACAGAGGAATATCTTCAGGGCGTTCTCGCAGCGGCGGCAAAAACAAGGGGATGACATTCAACCGATAATATAAGTCCTCCCGAAACAATCCACGAGCCATCATGTCTTCCAGGTTACGATGCGTTGCCGCCATCAGGCGGACATTTACATTGATTTCTTTCGTACCGCCGACGCGGCGCACCTTACCATCCTGCAATACTCGCAACAACTTAGCCTGCAAGGGAATCGACAACTCGGCTACTTCATCCAATAGGATCGTGCCGCCGTCGGCAAATTCAAACAGGCCTTTTTTGCCGCCTTTGGCGGCACCGGAGAAAGCGCCTTCCTCGTAACCGAACAATTCGCTCTCCAATAAATGGTCGGGAATCGCCGCGCAGTTGATCGGCACGAACATGCGATGCGCGCGCGGGGACGCCTCATGAATCGCCCGGGCGAACATTTCCTTGCCGGTCCCGGTCTCTCCCCGCAACAGCACCGTTGAATCGCCACGAGCAATCGTTTTGGCCATGGCAATCACCCGTTTCATGGAGGTGCTTTCGTGCAAAATCCTTTCAAACGCCGCCGGCATTTGTCCGGTTACCGACTGAACCAGTTCACGAACTTCGCTGATATCTTTTAAAACGGAGACTGCGCCGATAATCCGCCCGCACGGATCAAAGATGGGCCTTCCGCTGGCCAGATAATGGCTCTTGGTTTCATCCAGCACTATTTCCCGGTTATTATAGGAAAGGCCCGTTTTCAGAGTATCCAGCAGTGGCATGTCCGCCGGCAGGCAGGCGGTTAAAGACCTTCCCACGATTCGTTCCCGCGGCAAATGCAAAATAGTCTCCGCCGCCGGATTGTATTGGGTCACAATTTCCTCGGCGTCGATTGCTACGATGCCGTCGCTGACCGCCGACATTACGGCCTTTAATTGCTCGGTGCGGACCTGGTGCGGCATCAGGTCGATAGGGGTCACAGCCAAAATCTGCGGGATGGACAGAAGAGCCGACATCACCTCCCGGCATACCGCTTCCGGCATGGCTTCCAGCTCCAGGTAAGTGACATTCGGCTCGACTTCCATCGAAACAATATTGATTTGACGAGTCACGAGCGTGTGGGAAATATCCAATACCAATCCCACACGGTCGACATTGGGCAGCTTTAAGCGAATTGTTTCCATGTACGCGCGCCTCCTCTAAATAGCGGGCGGCACGCATTTTTCCCTACAGCAAGCTTGCCAGCGAAGTGTAAGGAAGCTTCAACGCCTCAGCCACCGCCTGATAGGTCAACTGGCCCTCCGTGACATTGATTCCCTTGGCGAATCCAGGATTTTCCCTGGCCATCGTCTGCCAGCCGCGGCCGGCAATTTGCAAAGCATACTGGATAGTCACATTGGTCAAAGCCAGGGTTGAGGTCCTCGCCACCGCGCCGGGCATATTTGCAACCGCGTAGTGGATGACGCCATGTTTCGTAAAAGTCGGATTGCTATGGGTCGTGACATGATCGGAGGTTTCCACGCAACCGCCTTGGTCGATCGCCACATCCACGATAACGGAGCCCGGCTCCATGGCCTGGACCATTTTTTCCGTCACCAGTTTGGGAGCTTTGGCACCATGAATCAGCACCGCGCCGATCACGAGGTCAGCTTCCCGGGTGCAGGCCGCAATGTTGTAGCGGTTGGATATCACAGTTGCCACCTGACCCATGAACAAATCATCCAACTGCCGCAACCGCTCCGCCGAACTGTCGATGACCGTTACCCGCGCTCCCATGCCATGCGCGATGCGGGCAGCGTTCGTCCCGACAATTCCGCCGCCGACTACGACTACACGGCCAGCCGCGACCCCGGGAACGCCACCCAACAGAACCCCTTTGCCGCCTTCATGTTTTTCCAGAAAATGCGCGCCGACTTGCGTCGCCATCCGGCCGGCGATTTCACTCATCGGAACCAACAGCGGCAAACTCCGATTAGGCGCTTCGATCGTTTCGTAGGCGATTCCGGTCACTTTTGCCTTCAGCAGCGCAGCCGTCAGCTCCGGCTCCGGCGCCAGATGCAAATACGTAAACAAAATCTGACCGGCATGAAACAACCCATACTCCGGCGGCAGCGGTTCCTTCACTTTCATGATCATTTCCGCCATGTTGAAAAGTTTCTGCTTATCGTGGATGATTTCCGCACCGGCATTTGCATACGCCTCGTCGGCAAACCCGCTGCCAAGTCCGGCGCCAGCCTCAACCAGCACTTTGTGTCCGGCATTATGCAATTCTTCCGTTCCCGCCGGAGTCAAAGCCACCCGGTTTTCGTTGTTCTTGATTTCTTTCGCCACACCGATAATCATGTTTATTGCCTCCATTTTCTCAACGCTTGGTATTCTACGTCTAAAACGGTTGCAATAATCATGCCAATGTTGCAATCAACGGCAAAATACCACTAAAATATTTTGCACCTCGTTCAGGGCTGGCGGATATACCGGCAATGCGTCGACGGGAAACAGTTTTTCAGGTTACCTCTACCAAAATCCGGCCCTAGACATTCCAATCCCGGCCCAGCCGACTCCTGGCAATGATCAGTTTGTAAATGTAAGATTACATTTTTGTAATCTTACATTTACAAACTGTATTCTATAGTTTCCACGCTGATTACAAAAAATCCTTCTCTCACATATGAAAGAAGGATATCGTTTTCTATCCCAACAATGCAAACAGCCCCTGGGCCCAGTTGACCGACTGACGGTATAATTCCGCTACATCCTTGTCGTCAATGCCCAACAATTTCGCTGCTCGGGAAAAATCGGCCCACTCCGCCTTCTCATAATGTCTGGCCATCGTATGCAACCGGCCCAGATCATTGTCGCCTGTCAACAAGGCCGTTACAATCTCGTCATCTAAAGGCAACTCGCGTAGGATGTCGATCATCGGCCGATCCAGCATTGCATCCACCAGTGAAAACAAGCCCACCAAGAAACTCTGGTCGCTTTTCTTCGTCCAGCCGAGCTGAAAGGCCAGCAATTCGCCGAATCGTGCCCGGCTCAGGGACAGAACCACCAGTTCGTCCGGCTTGTCCTGCGCCATGTTCTGCAGAGCCAGCAAGGAAATCCATTTCAAAATTTCTTTGCGCCCCAACAGCACCAACGCTTGCTTGACAGATGAAACCTTGTTGCGAAGACCAAAGAACGCCGAATTGATGAACTTCAGCATTTTGAACGACAGGGCGACGTCGCGGCGCAAAATTTGTTCCAGCTTGTCGAAATCCACATCGACGCGGCTGGCTTCCCGCAACATATTCAAATAATTGACCGTGTATCCGGGGATGTCCCGGCCGGAAAACACTTCCGGTCTGCCAAAGAAATACCCCTGAAAGAATCGGTACCCGAGTTCCTTGGCCTGTTTAAAATCATAATAGGTTTCAATTTTCTCCGCCAGCAGCGCAACTTTGGTTCCCGCCAGCTTCAGGGCAATATTTCGCCGTTCGGGATCCTTGGTTTTCAAAAAATCGACTTTCACCATATCCGCCACTTGCACCAAAGTCTCGGATTGCTGACGGAAGACAAAATCATCGACGACGACCCAGTATCCCTGCTCCTTCAAGTGTTTACAGGCGGCCACCGCCGCCGCATCCACTTCCCCGTTTTCCGATATTTCCACCGCCAGCGTTTGCGGAGGCAACATCGTCATCATTTCGTGCCTGAGAAAACGCGGGGAAAAATTAATGAAGGCCTTTTTCCCGACCGTCAAGTCATCGACCACTTTCAGAAAAAAGCTGCTGTTGATTACATCCGCCGTCGCCTGGTCGGCATCCATGCCCGGAAAAAAATCATCTTCCCCATTCCGGAACAAAAGTTCATAACCGATTACCTGTTTTTCGGCATCAAAAATGGGTTGACGCGCAACATGAACTTCCACAGCCGATCCCTCCCGAGATTTGTCCTGCAGTACTTCCATTTTTTGAACTGTTCGACCTTGCGTCGGCAATCTCCTCTTTTCCAGAACCGTGACCGGATTGTTGCGCCAAAGATTCGAACCGACTGCTAGCGCCCGCTCAGCAGTTTAAGCACCGAGCGAATCAAGATTTCGACCCCGGCCGTCAAAACCGACTCATCCAGGTCAAACTGCGGATGATGATGCGGAAACGCCCGGACCGGATCATCCTGGCCGATGCCTAAGAATAGAAACATCCCCGGCGCTTGTTGTAGAAAATAGGCAAAGTCTTCCCCGCCCATTGACGGAGGAATCTCTCGAACCCGGCCTGCTCCGACCGTTTCTGCGGCGGCCTCGGCCACAATGGTCGCCACGCCGGCATGATTGACAACAGGCGGATGTCCCAGCAGTTTGTCCACGGTACACGTCGCCCCCGCCGCCCGACAAATCCCTTCGCAGGTTGAAGTTAAACGATCCCAGACCCGAGTCCTGACCTGCTCGTTGAACGAACGAATCGTCCCTTTGATGATAGCGACCTCTGGAGTAACATTAAACACTTCGCCGGAACGAAACATTCCGGGCGATATCACTGCAGATTCCAGCGGATCCAACGAGCGTCCGACAATAGTATTCAACGCGCAAACAATCTGAGCCCCGGTGGAAAGCGCGCAAACCGTGTCCTGAGGCATAGAACCGTGTCCGCCCGTTCCTTTCACCGTGATGGTGAACTCGTCGGGGGCAGCCATCAACACTCCATGGGATATTCCAGCCACCCTCGACGCCAGCGGCTGCCAAAGGTGAATTCCCAAAACGTGATCCACGCCGTCCATGGCACCGTCCCGGATCATCGCCAACGCCCCGCTGGGGAACCGCTCTTCTGACGGCTGGAACAGGAAACGGACGGTTCCGTTAAGCTCGCTGCGCATTTGCGCCAAAGCGTTAGCCACACCGAGCAGCATCGCCATGTGTCCGTCATGGCCGCAGGCATGGCAGACTCCCTCGACCCGTGATCGATAGGGAACATCTTTTCCGTCCGGAATCGGCAAGGCATCCATATCCGCCCGTAAAGCCACCATTTTTCCGGGTACCGAGCCGACTAAATCCGCGACAACTCCGGTTCCGGCGATCCGCCGGGGGATCAGGCCGATTCTTTCGAGTTCGGTTGTAATCGTGCGTTGCGTCCGAATCTCTTCGCCGCCCAGTTCCGGGCACATGTGAAAATTCCGCCGCATCGCCACAACATAATCATTCTGGCCGCGGGCCGCCTCAGCCAAGGATATCATGCGCACCTCAATTCACAACACCGTCAGCATTCAGCAGCCATTCGGCGCAGGAATGCTCATCCGTTCCCAGAATAGCAAATGCCCCTTCTTGCAGTTTGGGCAATGTCAAAGCCTTTTTTTGCTTCCAGGCAAAATAATCGGCGATATGAACGGCCGCCACCACTTCCCTGTGAATGATCGCATCGTTCAACGGGTCATGATGAAACATCGCCGCTTCTACGATTGGATGCGGCAAACTCCACCAATTCAACAAAAATCCGCCCACTTCGTCATGGGAAATTCCCATCAGGCTACGCTCCGTATCCCGAAACGTGGTCCCCTGGTTCTGAAAAACCGAGCGATATACGCCAGAGTATGGTTGCGTGTAGTCCTTGATCAACAGGATTCGGCCGATATCGTGCAATAACCCCGCCGTGGCCTCGTTTTCCTTCATCTGACGCCCCAGGCAACGCTCAAACACCATATGCGCCAACCGGTTCACCCTGTCGGCATGATCCCACAGCACATCCTTGGAAAAAAATCCGCCGTGCAAGCCGTCCAATTGCTTCAAAACCGAAAGACCCAGCACGATTGTCTTTAAATTGGTCAATCCCATATAAACTATAGCTTGACGGACTGATCCCGTACTCATGTTATAATAGACCGAATTGGCGACTTGCAACAGTTTTGCGGCGATCGTCTGATCATGCTCCACCAGTTGGGCAATCTCATCCAAACCGGCCTCACGTTCGACCATTGCGCACAGCCGCCCGTACATGTCCGGCATTGTCGGCAGATCCCGCAGGTTGTTGAACACTTCCAGCAATTGCCGCCGGGAAAACAGTTCCCCCAACTGCAGCAGTTTTTCCACTTCCCGGATCAGCAACTCATTGTCCCAGGGTTTCAGTATATACATGCGGGCCGAGCCATCCCGCAGACAACCGATTACGTCCTTGCCTTCGGCAAAGCCGCTAAGAATGGCGCGCATGGTGGTTGGCCTAAGTGCACGAACCTGTTTCAGAAATTCGTGACCGTTCATTCCCGGCATACGCATATCGCTGATCACCAGATCAACCTGTTCCTGCGCCAGTATCTCCAGGCCGCGCGCACCATTGTCGGCCGTAAACACCTGATAGCCAAGCGGCGAAAAAATCCTTTGCAAGGCTTTTAGGATGTTTGCTTCATCATCCACCAACAATAACGTTTTGCTCAACTCATTCAACTCCCACCCACCGCAGTCCGTGTCAATTCCGGCTCGACGGGTCCGGCCGCTCAATCCGCGCTACCGCTTCCACCGGAGCAACCCCTGCATACATCACATCCGCAAAAGAGGGAAAATAGCGATCCGTCGTCGAAATATTTACGGCGATCAATGTTTCTGCCATGCGCGGCGTCAAATCGCCGCCTTCGATGTCAATACTGGTTTTATAGCGAATTTCGCCATCGTTCATATCCAGTTCGAAGTTACCGATGTTCAGCCCATAATTGATGCGAGCCAACAATTCGGCGACCAGCGGGCGCTGCGCTTCCGGAACGCGAACGGGAATGATACTGTAAAAGACAAACACTTCATGGGCTTCATTGACACGGCCAAAGCAATCATACCGGGCGTTCTGTCCGGTAAAACTCAGTCGGACGGCCGTTTCACCTGGAATTTCCTCATATCGCCAATTATCCTCCTGCAAAAAGGCCAGCACCGATTCATACACCCGTCCCACAGACCTTCCTCCTCCGCCGCGTCCAACGCCTCTCGCGTATCATTCTATCATTTCACTTTCCGGCCTGCAACGCACAAAGCGCTTTGCCGTCTCGTCTTTGATCATTGCGAATGACTACCTTTTATTCAGCAAACGATTATAATGGTATAGTATAAATTTACCGGGAAAGGGTATTGAAGACTGCCCATGAACAAAAAAATCCTGTTTATTATTTCAGACACCGGCGGTGGACATCGTAGCGCCGCCAAAGCCATTATTGAATCTTTGGCCGCTTCCGGCCAAAATGTGCAATGTGAAATGGTCGATTTGCTAAGGGCCAGTGGCCTGCCGGGAATCCGAAGCGCCCCGGAATTGTATGCTTTTTTTTCCGCCGGGCATATTTGGCTCCATAATTTTCTGTTTCGCCTGTCCAACAGTTCCCGCTTCATGGATTTCGCCTCCAATTTTCTGTATCGCTTTGCCCGGGGAAGGATCCGCCAAGTGGTAGAAAAATTCGACCCTGACCTGGTTGTTGTAATTCATCCCCTGGCAGTTCGCCCCATGTGCGCCTACCGGGATGAAACCCAGGCGTGCTGGCCGGTCGTTACCGTAGTCACCGACCTCGTGAGCGTTCATGCTTCCTGGCTTTCCAACCGAGCCGATCTTTATCTGCTGCCCACTGTCGAATCGCGGCAAGTCGCCGAACAGCATGGAATAAGCGCCGAAAAGCTACGATTGGTGGGCTTCCCTATCCATCCCCGTTTCTGCGTTCCGCCAATGGACCGTGTCGCTGCCCGGACCGCCCTTAACCTTCCCGCCGGCCAGTTTACCGTCCTGTTGACCAGTGGTGGCGCCGGTGGCGGTCAGTTGGCAAATCTGATCAACGAACTCGAACGGCATTGTCCTCATGTCTCCATATTGGCGGTCACCGGCCGCAACCAAACATTGTTCCGGAAATTGGCTTCCCGCGCGCCATTGCCGCCCAACACCCACGTCTTCGGGTTTGTTGACAACATGGAACAATTGATGGCAACCGCCGATCTGGTCATAACGAAAGCCGGGCCCGGCACCATTACGGAAGCCGCCGCGTTGCGCCGTCCGCTGCTCATCACCGGCGCCGTCGGCTTGCAGGAGGAAGGCAATATTCGCTTCGTACTTGCTGCTGGCATTGGCATATATGTCACCGGGCCGGCGTCAATTGCCGACGCGGTAGCGCGGCTGTCCACATCCGGCCCGCTCTTAAAAGAGCCGCCGGCCAATCAATCTTTTGCCGGCACTTCAGCAATCGCTGAAATATTGCTTTCTCTGCCCGCATTCAAACAAGGAGCGCATCAATAATGCAGCTGAACGAAGAAACCAAACTCCGAACCCTGGTGGCCGCAGCGATCGACGGAATCCTCATATTAAAGAACAATATCATCATCGACTGCAATCGTCGGATCCTCGAGATGTTTGGCTGCCGGCACGAGGAAATTATCGGCACCTCTCCCCTCGATTGGTCGCCTGCCCGTCAGGGTGAAGAAATTTATACCGCGGATCAACTGCACAAAAATTTTGCTGCGGCCCACCAAAACCAAATCCTGTTTTTCGAATGGGTTCATTTACGCAAAGACGGCACTCCGTTTCACGCGGAAATTTGCCTTTATAGCCTTGACCAGCACCGTTCCGGCCACCTGATCGCGGTCTTGAAGGACATCACGGAGCAAAAGAACATTCAGTCGGAACTGCGTTCGAACGATCAAAAGCTAAAAGCAGCCCATACCGAACTGATCTCTTTATATCAGCAACTCGCCGCCTCCGAAGAAGCGATTGGCCAGCAAATGGCCGAGCTGACGGCCAGCAAAAAATTGCTGGAATACAGCGAACAGCGTTATCAACTGGCGCTGGACGCCTCAAACGATGCGATCTGGGAAATCGACTTAGCTTCGGATGCACTCTCTTTTTCCGCTCCCTGGCTGCAGCAATTCGGCTTGCCCGTCAACGAACCGTTTCCCCGCAAACTATGGTTGAACCTGATTCATCCGGAAGACCGGGCGCGGGTGGAATTGGCCTATTCACAGCACCTTGAAAGCATGACCGGGCAATATGACCTGGAGTACCGCGTTCGGTCATTAGCAGACACTTTTATCTGGTTGCACGCTCGGGGCAAACTGCTGAAGGATTCCCAGGGAGCTCCCACCAGAATCATTGGCGCACTGACCGACATCTCCGACCGCAAGCAACGCGACGAACAAATATATCGTATGGCCTATTACGACCATTTAACGGGCTTGCCCAACCGAAATCGTTTGGAAGAAATCTTGCAGGAAAAAGGCTTGCTGCAGCACGCCGAAGGCGCTCTGCTGTTTATCGATCTGGACGATTTTAAATGGATCAACGACTCCGCCGGACATGCCTGCGGTGACGCCTTGATCGGCACGGTCGCCCAGTATTTGCAAAGCGCAGTGGGCCCATCCCATATTTTAGCCCGGGTGGGCGGTGATGAATTCATCGTTGTTCTGGCCGGCATCTCGCAACGGGCCTTCATCGATACCTACGCCCAACGCCTGATCAGGCTGTTTCATGCACCGATTGCCTGCCGCGGCCATCATTTCTATCTGTCGGCAAGCATCGGCATCGCCCTGTTCCCTGAAAACGCCGCCACACTGGAAGATTTATTAAAAAAAGCCGACAATGCCCTGCATCGGGCCAAAGAAATCGGCCGCTCCAGCTATTGTTTTTTTGAACAGTCCATGCAAGATTCGCTCTTAATGAAAGTCGCCATGGAAAGTCGGCTGCGCGCCTCGGTTTTTGCCAAGAAGCATTTTCAGATGCATTACCAGCCGCAAATGGAAGCGAAAACCGGCCGCATTATCGGCATGGAGTCCCTGATGCGCTGGAATTGTCCGGAGTTGGGCGAAATCTCGCCGTTGCAGTTCATTCCTGTCGCCGAAGAAAACGGTTTGATCATTGAACTGGGCGACTGGGGATTGCGGACAGCCTGCCGTTTCTGCAAAGATCTGCATAAACGCGGCTACAAAGACCTTTCAGTCAGCGTGAATGTCTCTGTAAAACAATTGGCGAGCAATAATTATGTGGAAACCGTAGCCGCCGCCTTGGTGGAAAGTGGACTTCAGCCCGACGCATTGGAATTGGAAATCACGGAAAGCGTGCTGATCGGCTCCTTTGATGCCAAGATCAACAAGCTCAACGCCCTGCGGGCAATGGGAATCCGGATTGCTCTGGACGACTTCGGCACCGGCTATTCCTCGCTGACCTACCTGCAACAACTCCCCATCCATACTTTGAAAATTGATCAAACCTTTATTCATCGCATGAACAAGGAAGACAGCACCCGAACCATCATCGACGCCATTATAGCCTTGGCCCATCGTTTGGGAATCGTCGTGGTCGCCGAGGGCATCGAGACTGATGAGCAACTTGCGTTGCTCAAAAAATTCGGGTGTGACATTATTCAGGGCTATCATCTCAGCGCCCCGCTTCCGGCAGAAAAACTCGCAGAATGGTTGGATCTGCAACGGCAGTAACATAAAAAAGGTGTGCATGCATGCTTGGAACAGTCTTGGCCCTGACGCCCATCCTCTGGCTTTTGATCAGCTTGGGGGCATTTAAGATTGCTGCTCACAGGGCTGCGCCGATCGGATTATTGCTCAGTTTGCTCATTGCGGTGGCAAGCTGGAAAATGAGCTGGGGGCTAGCCCTGTCGGCGGCGTTGGAAGGAATGCTCTTTTCCCTGCTGCCGATCCTTTGGGTAATCGTAGCCGCATTTTTCAATTACAATCTCTCGCAGCATACCGGCGCCATTGATCACATCAAGGAGCTATTGTTCCATTGTTCAGCCGACCGGCGCATTCAGGCGCTGGTTATTGCCTGGGGTTTCGGCAGCTTCATGGAGTCAGTGGCCGGATTCGGCACCGCAGTGGCAGTACCGGCCGCTCTGTTGATCGCGTTGGGGTTCGATCCATTTCGCGCTGCGATTGTTTGCCTCATCGCCAATACGGTCGCTGTCGCCTTCGGTGTTGTCGGCATCCCTGTCACCACCTTGGAGAAAATCACTGATCTGCCGATCAGTTCCTTGTCGCTGGATATTGGTCTGCAACTGACTCCGTTTGTTTTTTGGGTTCCCATATTGGTAGTCTACGCAACCACTGGAACTCTGGCCGGTTTGCGGGGCGTATGGACCATCACGCTTCTCGCCGGCGCCAGCTTCGGTCTGGTACAGTTTGCCGTCGCCCAATATGTCGGACCCGAGTTGCCGGCCATTGCCGCTTCACTGACTTCATCCGCCGTCATTCTGTTGGCGGCAAAAGTTTCACCGCCGGTGCAGCTTTGGCGTTTTCGGAGCGAACCGGCCGATTTGCCCCGTTCCGCCGGTTCTGAACATTCCTCCGCCAGGATCGCCAAACGGGCTCAACTGGTGGCCTGGTTGCCCTATATCCTGCTGCTCTGCCTAGTGCTGGCCACGAGCAGACTATTTCCAGCCATCCACGAACATCTTCGCCTCTTCCGTAGCTCCTGGCTGATTTTCAGCGGGCACGGCGGCAAACCGCTGGCCTTTGATTGGTTGTTGACACCGGGAACACTGGTGTTCATTGCGGCGATTATCGCCGGTTTGGTCCAGGGCGCTTCGCTGCGTTCGTTAGCGAATCTGTTGGTCCAAACGTTGCGGCAATTGCAAAAGACTATCATCACGGTAATATCCATTGTCAGCATGGCGAAGGTTCTGGGCTACAGCGGGATGGTCGCCTCGGTGGCCATCACTCTGGCGGAAACCGCCGGGGGGCTGTACCCGGCCTTTGCTCCGCTGATCGGCGCTCTCGGGACATTCATCACCGGCAGTGATACCAGTTCCAATATTTTGTTCGGGCTATTGCAAAAACAAACAGCGTTGCAGCTGGGTCTCAACCCGATCTGGATCGCCGCCGCCAATACCAGCGGCGCCTGCATCGGCAAGCTGATATCGCCGCAGAGCATATCCATAGCGGCGACCGCAGTCGGTCTGTCTGGCAAGGAAGGGGAGCTGCTGGCGGTCACTTTCCGTTACGCACTCTTCTTTTTGCTGGGTCTCGGCATCATCACTTTCGCCTTCGCCCATTAACAAAACCTCAGGGCGGCAACCAGGAGGTTATCGCAACAATAACAGACCGCCAACCCCATGCATGGGGTTGGCGGTCTGTTATTGTTGCATACCGTAATTAGCTGATGCTTAGTAGGTCACTTTGGCGGTAGTTACGTTGCCAAGTTTGATGCCGTTGAGGATTGGTTTTACAATCGTCACGTTCTGCATCGGTTTGCCAGACACCGTGGTACCCGCGTAGAAAGCGGCTGTCGTCATTTTGGTTGTCCGAGTGTCGCTGATGTTGGCGTTGTTGATCGCCACGTTGCCCAGCTGGACTGCCGTATTATAGTTATATATGGAGATGGCCGCTCCTTTGGCGCTGGTATTGGCATTGACGACTTTTGCATTGTTGACGGTGGTGCTGAAGCCGCGATAATCAGTGCCCACAACGGCCAGCGCGTTTGTTTTCGAATTCAGCCAAGTCGGGCTCTCTACGAGAACCTTGCCCGGAATAATCCCGCTTCCACCAGAAATGTTCATGCCCTGTTTGCTGCCATTATCCGTGTGATTGGTCACCGTAATGCTGATGGGGGTCGTCGTGCCCAGAATCGCCCCCAGGCTGAGGGAAATGCCGGCGCCTTGGTTATTGGCTGTGTAGGTATCCACGATCGAGATGTTTTGCAGAATGTCGGTCTTGCCGTTCGGTTCCACATCAATCCCAGCGGATGGAGCGGCGCCATTGGTATTGGTCAGCTTGGCGCGAACGATGGAGATGTCCTTGCCGCTGGTCAATGAGATCCCTTGCCGCCGGTTATTGTCGGCGCTGACATCGATCAATTGTACGTTGGTCGAACGGGTTTTCAGGCTGCTGCCAAATGTCGGCCCGTTGCCGATGTAGAAACCGTCACCCCACATGTTGTTCGAAGCGGTTCCAGTCACAGTGACATTGCTGGCACCCAGGATCGCCACGCCGAAACCATGCTCGCCGCTTGTTCCCGTGTGGGTCAGCCGGTCGCCCCACAGCACACCGCTGTTGATGTTGACGTTGCTGACGCCGCCGACATGCAGTACTTCGTAATGAGCTGCCGAATTGGGGATAACGCCAAGAATCGTCGTCGGAGACATTTGCAACGTTACATTGCTTCGCAGTTGCAGGCTTGTCAGCGCATCAATTCCGTAGGTTCCGGGCGGAATTACCACTACGCCGCCAGTGCTCGGCAAAGAATTGATCGCCTTCTGAATCGCGGCGGTATCATTGGTGGCGCCGTTGCCTTTGGCGCCAAAATTTCTGACGTCAACCGTCGTTGCCGCTTCCGCTTTACCGATACCGGCCAGGAAAGGATTCGCCGGCTCCAGGCCCGGCATAGCCGCTGCCAGCATATGGATTCCCAACGCCAGCGAGATTCCAAATACTCGACGCATTACCTTTGTTTTGGATCGTTTCATACAAACTGTCACTGAGTTAACCTCTCTTTCATTTTTGTGATGGATTTCATTGGTCCCTATCATGGAAATAGACATTTTGTTTCCGTTTCACCTCCTCAAATTGAAGGTTGCCATATTTTGTTGCTGCAAATCGAACTAGCTATTTTGTTTGTCTTTATTCTAAGCAAAACTAAGTGTCATTTCTTGATTCGCTACGCTCATTTCCGCTAAGCGTTAAGTCCTATTGTCCATTAGGACCCAAACAAAAAAAAACACGACCCATCGCCGTGAAATCAATTTTCTTATGCATTTTCACAAACACACTCTCATCGATAGCTGGAAATCATTGAATATCGACGGTCACTTTGCCTACATCAAATACGAACTGCCTCATTCTCATTAAAACGTTGCCGTCAAATCAAAATGCAACCGGCTATCGTGTTGGGCGGTAATGTAGCCTTTAATCACATAGGCGTAATCCGCATTGAAAGACAGCCAGCTGTTGATATTCCAGCGCAGGCCAATTCCGGTGCTGGCAAGGGTTGTCGGACCAATGCACGAAAAAGAAGGATTACCGAACAGGCTATTCTCGTCGAGCTGATAATACCATAGTTGTCCAATATCATAAAACACAACCAGGCGCAGTCCAGGTGTTACAGGAGGAGTATATAACTCAAAACTTGCGACGATTCCCTTGTCGCCCAGAGCCTCCCTTTCCCTAAATCCCCTGATAGAGCGTACTCCGCCCAACCCAATTTGTTCATCCGGAATCAGTGCCTGCGTCGCATATTGCCAATCCACCCGCGTATGAAAGATCCAATCTTTCCGGAATCGATGAATAAAGGACATACTACCTCGCCAAAGCTGATAATTGGCGCTCGCATAGGGGCTTACCCCCATATACGCATCGTCATTGTTCAGATATCCCCCCGGAATATTTCGAACATAACTAACCATTGCCGATACCGAATCACGCTTCCACTGCCAACTGTAAATCCCGCTAACGCTGAACGGCAACGAATTTATGTCCGGTCCCACGTCAATATTGTAAATACTGGTATTGTCGGTGGAATTACGGTACTCCAGGCCGACATCCAACGCCACCTTCGTCCGCAATGAGCGATACAGGGGATGAACATAGTGCAGACTGTAGAACTGCCCCGATCCGGCAACGTTGAAGACTCCGTAGCCACTATTCGACAAACCGGTTTTGGTGTTGGAGTAAGCGGCCATGGCGTACCAGCTGTTCCCCCAGGCAGAGAGGGGGTGCTGGTAATAGGCCAGATACTGTTGCACGGTGTTGCGGGGCGACCTGCTATAAATCAGAACTCCGGTTGCATTGCGCATCGCGCCAAGGCCATAATGGATAAACCTGTACTGCAGGCGCAGGGGATCTTGCGTGTTGTCCCCTTTGTTGCCCATTCCGGTATTATCCACGGTCAAGGAATTCACAATGATTTTCCCTTCCTTTACCGTAACAATGGCATCAAAAATACCGACATCAATCGTTTGCAATGACACGTTCAATACACGTGAAGCGTTCTCATTGGCAACCAAAATCTGCCGATCCAGCGCCATTGTATTGATGGGTTGGCCAGTCTTCAATGCCGGCAACGCTTTGCGAATTTGTTCGTCTTTAAGATATTTATTGCCCGTTATTTTAACGCTACGCAAAATATCTTCTTTAACGATCACGGTCAATCGTCCATTTTGATCAGGCGGTTCGGCAATCACAATGCTGACCAGCGTATAGCCGGCCCGCTTATACGCTGAAAATATCGCATTTTGTATCTTTTCCAAATCTTGAACCGTTTTGCCGGGCCCCAGATATTCTTTGACCACCCTTTGCAATATTTCCTCAGCCATCATAAAGTTGCCGCGAATCTCAACCGACGTAACGGAAAAATCCGCCTCAGTCGCGTAAGCCGGAACAACCAGCATTGCCCAGCCTAAAATAATCAGCAGCACGGGCAACAGGAAACAACGGGCAGACCTTGCTGACAAATGCGAGTGACCCATCATGTTCTCCTTCCTGTATGCCTGCCGGTGTCAGGCGCTTTAATAATCGACCGTCTGACAGAATGACAGTCTGCCAATATTCATGATCATCGAGCCCCAAGTCAGGCCGGTGCCGAAACCCGCCAAACAGATTTTATAGGTTTGGTGAAGCAGATTGGGTCCCAGATTATAAGTCAGATTGGTGGGAATCGTCACACCGCTGGCATTGCCAAACTTCTCCACGATATTGCCAGGCATCCTTTCATAAGGTATGGCAAGTCGGTCCGCTAATTTTTCGATCATAAATCGGTTGGGTTGATGGAACATATAATAATCGATTTCGCTGACGGCCACCCCCGCCTCGGCCAACAACTGTTCAATCATCACCGGCACTTCCGTTTGCACAAAATTAAACACTCCGGTGCCATCCATGACCAGATGGTCCAAACTGCGCAAATTTCCATCGCCCGTATCCGTCAGTACTGCTGTTTCAAGGCTTGATGGCCGTTTCATTCCGCCGGCCGGAACCATTAACGCCGAGCTGCGACTGCCATCAACTTTCCAGTTGGCATAAATAATTGCCGGCGAATTGTCTCGTTCCACGATTGTTACCGCCGCCGCATCGCCGATCAGGGGAAAACTGTTCCGGTCATGCCGGGATGTTTTTCGGCTCAAAATATCGGCGTTCACAACGGCTACTTTCCGGATGGACTCTTGTTCGAGCAGGAAAAAGGCCTCGACGAGACCGGCCAGAAAGCCGGCGCAACCCTGGTTGATATCCAGACAAATCATGTCCTGTTTCATACCGAGTCGACCGTGGACAATGCTTGTTGTCGGGGGCATCAAATAGTCCGGGGTCTGCGTAACCAAAATCATGGCATCGATTTCATCCCGACGAACAAAGCCCTCGTCGAACAAATATTGCAAACCAAAGGCGACCAAGTCGGAGACGCAGGTATTGTCATCGACCAAGCGGTGCCGGTCGTAACCCATGATTTTTTTTAAACGCATTGATTTTTCCGGCGGAAAATTATAGTTTCCCAGTTCATCGTCGAAGCGGGATTCCTGCCGGGGCAAGATGGTCAGTATCCCGGAAATTTTTTTGTTTTTGAATGTAAGTTTCATTGAATGACACCATACTTTCCGACCAATTTTTTAATGGCGTCCAGATTATTGAAATTTTCCGGAACGATATCGGCGCCGTCGATCCGAATTTGAAAGGCTTCATCCAGGGTTGAAACCAACATGATAATGTCAAATGAGTCTAGAATCCCCGTCTCAACGAAATTTTCAGTTTGCTGCAAGTCTAGCTCGGGTTTCATTTCCTGCAAAATTGATTCTAGACGGCTCATGGTCCATTCTCCTTTCCATTTCCATAATTAATCTTTTTTCACCATCCTGAAGTATCAGCTGCCCCGGCCGAAAAATCATGCCATGCTGCCCTGACAAAGCGTTGATTAGCTGATATTTCCGGATAATATAAGTTTTTCCGGCCCAGTGCACTCGCGGTGGCGGCATAACCGGCACCCGTCCGTAATCCAAAGATCGCAACAAACGGTGAATTTGTGGCAACGGCCAAGTTAGGTCGACAACTCCCCGGTTCGGTACTTCCCAGGAACGATGATAATTTTTTCGTTTTGACGTATCCTGCTGTTGCGTTGAAAAATTACCTTGCACCAAAGATGGGCAAATCGCCTCGAATGCCTTGATGCCTTCCTCCATGCAAAGCCGGGTCAGTTCGAGCGCGGTGACATCTTTGCCGACTTGAATCGCACGTTGGCTTAGAATCTCGCCGGTGTCCACGCCTTCAGCCACTATATGCCAAGTAATGCCCGTTAGATCTTCCCCCTCAAAAATAACCCAGGTAGGTGCATTACGGCCGGGATATGCCGGCAATAAGGCGTTATGAAAATTGACGATGCACAAATTTCGTTTGTTTAATACTTCCCCCGGAAAGAGATAATTGTTGTTCGCGCTGACAATCAGCGTGTTTTTCCGTATACTCCGTAAATATTTGGTGATCTGCGCGTAATCCGCAACACTCTGATAGGGCAAACGCAGATTGCCACTGATCAGACGAACACAGGACAACGGTTGCTGTTCCGTTTCAACGACCGTCATCGGCACTTTTTGTCCGGCCAGGATTCCGATACAGGCGGCGGCAATTTTCCCGGAGCCGATTACAATCACGTTCTTAACTTTCACGGTACTCCACCTCCAGCCGCGTTTGCCGGCAAACTTCCACTAAAATTGTCCGGTCCACTTTGCCATTGGCATTAAAGGGCAATTCCGGCATTATTTTCACTTTGGCCGGGATCATGTATTTGGGCAACAGCTGAGCCAACTGCCGGCGGAGTTCCGCAGGTTCCAGAAAGTGATTCGCTTGATAAAACAACACGATCTCTTCACGGCTCCGGTCATAAACGACACAGGCGTGGTCAACCTGCGCCAGGCTTTGGGCTGCCGTTTCTATTTCACCCAATTCGATCCGATGTCCCATATGTTTGATTTGATTGTCCTTTCGCCCCAAAAACATGATTTCGCCCTGCCCGTTATAATAAACCAAGTCGCCGGTTCGATAGATACGTTCCGGATAATTGTTCTGAAGCGGATTTTGCACGAAAACCTTCCCGGTTTTCTCCGGATCGTTCCAATAACCGAGGGCTAGTGAACTGCCGCGCACACATAGCTCTCCCGTTTCACCGCTTACAACCGGTCTATCCTCGTCATTCAGCACCAGAATGTCCGTATTCCGGCAAGGCCCTCCGATTGGCAATGGTTCATGATCCTGAAACGAGCGGTCGACAATATAATAGGTGCAATCCACTGTAATTTCCGTCGGTCCGTATAGATTGACAAATAACGCCCGCGGATAATAGGCCCGCCAATAGTTCAACTGCTTGTTGGGCATAACTTCGCCCGCGAAAAAAATCTGCTGCAGCGGCGCCGGCGACGTTTTTTCCAAAATTTTTAAATTAGCGACGGCAATGAGTACGGACGGCACCCAAAAAACAAAATTAATTTGCATTTCCCGCACATATTCCATCAGGCGCAGCGGAAAAGAGAACAGATTTTTGGGTATAATTACCAAAGTCGCGCCAGTCGCCAGGCACAAATATATATCCAGCGTTGAATTGTCAAAATAGAATGGCGACTGATTGCCGATGACCGTCTGTTCGTTGATATGGAAACGTTCTATAGCCCAGTCGATATAATCAATCACACCACGGTGAGACACGACAACACCTTTGGGAACGCCCGTCGAGCCGGATGTATAAATGGTATATACAGGGTCGGTATCGATGACATGACTAATCCGGTCCAACAGTTCCGTGTCATTAAGGTCCCGGAGTTCGTCAAAAGCGGCATTAACCGGCACGATATGCTCTGCCGGCACCTCCAATGTCATCAGCGCCGCCAGGTAGGCTGTTGAAGAAATAATACAGATGGGCCGCAGATTGTCTAAAATGGTCTTAAGACGGGGCAAGGGCATATTTTCATCCAGTGGCGCGTAAAAATTACCGCTGTACAGGATGCCCAGGAAAGCAACAATACTTTCCAGTCCCTTGGGAATCAGCACCGCGATCGGTTGACGAAATTCCCGGGTTCGTTCACCGATAACGCAGGCCAGACGTTTTGCCGCCCGATCCAGCTCCGTAAAGGTCAACGTCCTCTCCCGGTCAATGATGGCCGTTTTATTACCGGCTCTCTGTTCGGTCCGTTTCAGATAAGTCAACACTGTATTTTTCATTTCAACACCGCCTTGCCGTCAGTTGTCCAGTTTGGTTCTGACGAGATCGAGTAAATCGCCGATCGTTTCGCAGGCACGGAGCGTCTTGGTATCTACCGTCAGGTAGAATTCGTCGTGCAGCATGACTACAATACTCAATCTTCCCAAAGAATCCCAGCCGTCCAAATCGTTCAGGACCGTTGCCGCGTCAACCGCCGAGCTTTCCTCAAACAAACAGTTCTTGACCTTCTGAATGAATTCATGTTGCGACATCGTCACTCACTCCTTCGCCACACTCAACTGATCATTTGGGCCGGATTCCCAAAAACCGTGGCTCCCGCCGGAACATTCCGCACAACCACCGAACCGGCGCCCACTTTCGCATTTCGCCCGACATGCAGGTTGGGCAGAATTCTGGCTCCGCTGCCCAAAAACACGCCCTCTTCCAAATGAACATTTGCCATGATATCGCAATGGGCGCTCAAGGTACAGCCGTTTTCCACTGTTGAGTCATGTCCGATCACCGAAAATGCGTTTACTGTGACAAAATCGCCGATTTTTGTAGTAACCACAATGGCGGCAAAGGGGCTCACAATAATCCCGGCGCCGAACTCGCCATAGTTCGTAATCAATGCCTGCGGATGAAACAGATTGATGAAATGCGCCCCTTTTTTGCGCAGCTGTTCGCAAATGTTCATTTTAACGTTCGGATCGCCGATCCCACAAATGAATTCCTCGTCGCCGGACGGAATATAATCGCGGATCGTCCCGACCAGACTGTCGTTCAACCCGAAGCCTTCCAAAACCGCCGGGTTGTCATCCAAAAACAGGATCGACTCCCATCTTGGCGCCTGGCTTTGAATATCCAGCGCCCATTGGCGCACAACTCTGCCCCATCCTCCAGCGCCGGCAATCAGTAATTTTTTCATCTTCCGCTCTCCTGCCTTGCATTTTGTTATCCCGGTTGCGGTTCAGGCGGTATTTCCGGTATAGAACCTGTCCAGGTCGCGCCAGTTGGTGACAATGTTGAAAGAAGATTCTTCAAGAATTTGGCGAGGACACAGATGCTCCAGCTGGTGCTTCCGCTCCACCATCTGCAGACATTTTTCCGCCCATTGGGCTGGGGGCAGCGACAGCGGCAGCCAGGCGAACAGCTCGGCGACGAACTGAGTTTCCGGCGAAACGGAATCCGCAAGCACGATCGGCAATCCGGCCGCCTGGGCCTCGACAACAACCATTGGCAGTCCTTCATACAAAGACGGGAACAGAAACACATCCATCATCCGCATTAATTGCGGAACATCCGCCCGGGTTCCCGTAAACACAATTTTGTCCGATATCCCGCTGTATCTGGCCTGATCTTCGACGCAAGAACGCAATCGTCCATCGCCGACAAGAACCAATCGACTGTCCGGTTGCCTCTGGAACAGTTCTTTGGCCACTTCCAAAATAAAGTTGTGATTTTTGGCCAGCGTGAAATTTCCCACATGCCCTATCACCAAAGAATCCCGGGGAATTCCCCATTGGGCCCTCAGCGCGGCCCGATCGACAGGTTGCGCGTAATCATCCACATTGATTCCGCAGTGTCGAACTTGCCAAATCAGACGACCTTGTTCCCCTGTTGACAGCGCCAGAGCAGCCTTTCGGCTGGCAGCCAATCCCAGGGTTGCATAACGGTCAATCAGTTCTTTCATCAACGACAGATAGGCTCTTCGCAAAAAACCGGCCTGAGAATCCAGGTATAACGAGTCGCAGTGGCTATGCGCAATTCTCACCGGAATCCCGGCTATGCAGGCAACCAGCAACGTAATTCCGCTGAAATGGTGCACATGGCTGTGAATCACATCATAAGGTCCGGTGTTGCGTAGAATGTGGATCAATCGGAACATATACAGGAAGGGATTACCAACCGGGCAACGAATAATTCTGCCGCCACGTTGCCGGATTTCTTCATCATAGTCCGCCGGTGCGGGATCGCCGGCCAGAAAATCCATTTGCCAACAGTCCCGGTCAACGGTTCGCAGCAAATTCATTAGCCAAGTCTCCACTCCACCCCGGTTCATGCGTCCCACAATATGCAGAATTTTGATTGGCCGGGTCCGCACACCCATCTTCACCCTTCCCTTTTCTTCACCTTTATCAGAAAATATGGTAAAATTTATAAAGAATAAAGTGATTTTCATAAAACGCAACTTTGGGGCAAAGAAGGTCGGTATACAATGGGCCACAAGCTATCAGTTTCATTGTTTTGTGAGGAAATGCCCGCTATTCGCAATACTGCCCAAGCGTTTGACATTTCACCGACTGGATTGATCCTCCAGACGAGTATTCCCTTGACGGAAAATCAACGGATCCAGTTGGAACTACCCACTTCGTTGGGCAACCTTTGCCTGTCGGCGCGAGTCACCGCCTACAGGGAGAATGGTTGGGCCTGTCAGTTTGTCGATATTGTTCCCAGAACGGCTTCTTTGTTAAGCCAATGGCTGTTTCCGCCATTCGATCCGTAATAAAGCCCCATCGGTTCCTTGCTCCTACTATGGGTCAGACAATCTTTGATCACTTGGATAACCCGGCCTTGTTCCGCCTCCGTCAGGCTGCTGCCGGACGGCAGACAGATTCCGTTCTCGAACAGCCGGTCCGAAATGCTTTCCCCACAACCGTGCGTGTAATAAGGATAATCGACAAAAATCGGTTGTAAGTGGAGGGGTTTCCATACCGGTCTTGATTCAATCTCTTCGTCCGCCAACGCGTCGATCAAATCATTGACCGTCAATTTGGCAAGGTTGGGGTCAATGGTCAACGTCGTCAGCCAACGGTTGGATTCTCCGTAAGCCGCCTCCGGCATAAACTCCACCCCGGCGAAGCAGGCCAGTTCGGTAAAGTAGCGTGCAAAGATTTTGCGCCTTTTTTTTATGCGATCCGCCAGCACGCATAACTGCCCCCGCCCGATCGCCGCGGCGATATTGCTCAAACGATAATTGTAGCCGATTTCACTGTGTTGATAGTGCCGGGCCGGATCACGCGCCTGGGTTGCCCAGAAGCGGGCCTTGTTGATGGCTTCCACGTCGTCAGAAATCAACATGCCGCCGCCGGAAGTCGTAATAATTTTATTGCCGTTGAATGAAAACATGCCGAATTTGCCAAAAGTTCCACTCGCTTTCCCCTTATAGGTAGCCCCCAGCGATTCGGCGGCGTCCTCGATCAACGTGACTCCATAGCTATCGCATAGTGTCAATATGGGGTCCATGTCCGCACTTTGACCATAGAGATTAACCACAATAACCGCACGGGGTAGTCTGGATTTGCGTTTGGCATCCCTCAGTGCCTTTTCCAGGGCAACAGGCGACATATTCCAGGACTGCGGTTCCGAGTCGATAAACACCGGCAGGGCGCCTTCATAGAAAATTGGATTGGCGGAAGCTGCAAAAGTCAGCGACGAGCAGAACACCCAGTCGCCGCGCTTAACTCCCGCACATTTTAGTGCCAGGTGAATGGCGGCCGTACCGGAGCAGAGCGCAGCTGCCGCGGCGCTGCCGACATATTTGGCGATCCCGGCCTCAAAGGCATCCACGTGCGGCCCCAGGGGAGCAATCCAGTTCGAAGCAAAAGCCTCCGAAACATATTCCTGTTCATACCCGCTCATATGCGGCGGGGAAAGGCAGATGCGTTTTTGAAGAATCGCCACAATGATCGTCTCCTCTCTTTTTATGTCACACAGTTTCTTTTCCGGGCGCAATCAGTCGTTCTTCGTCCGATACGCCGGAAAAAACGAATCGTTGGTAATCCAGCTCAGCCCGTTCTGCAATTCGTGCAGCTTCCTTTTTTCACAAAGCGATGCGTACTCCGACGAAAAGAAAACATGTTTGCCGACCAAAAATGGCACTACGCCCGAAGGAGCATACGATTTTTTGTACTGGAACACACCGTCATAACCCTCGTAGCCGCCACCCAACACACACCATTTTTTCTTTCTGTCCATCCCCCACTGGAACACGCGGTGGGTCAGAAACTGGTTGGGACGAAGATTAAAATAATTCTCGTCGGAACCTGCCAGATAATAATAGATACTCTCCTGGGAAACCAATATCAGATAGGAGGCAATCACTTCTCCCCGATATATGGCATGCGCCAGAACGAATTGCCCGACCAGCCGGTTGATAATTCGCCGAAAAAAATCTATGGAAAAATAGTATTGCTGCGCCGCGTGGCAACGCTGCATCGTTCGGTAGTACAGACGAATAAAGGCTGGCAGGGTTTCGCCCGTTTCATCGAACAAAGCTGTAACTCCGTTGCTTTCCGCTTTTTTAACGTGCGTACGCACCAGTTGCTTATAATCCCGCCAAATTTCTTCATTTCCTTCCGTCAGGGACCGCATTACATTGCCTCCGCTGACATCCACGGCATCCACCACATCTCGGATATCGGCGGCAAATGGCGACAGCCGGAAAAAAGCGGAAACAACATTGTTCTGCACCGCCCATATTTTAAACTGCCGCCAAAATTCAGCCAAATCTGCGTCTCCACTCACATAGGGCCCGCCAAAGCCATAGGGCGCAATGGCGTCAACGTACCGATTTTCATTTCCCGCCCACGGTTCAACATTCAACGGCCGGATGATCAGCGGCATCAGGATCAATCCGGTATCAGTCCGTTGGACGGCGCACACCGCCTGATCGCAGTTGCGGGCAAACAACTTGACATATTCCGGATGAACAAATACTTCCCGCAAGGGCCAACTCTCCCAAATCCGGAGCCAGGTTGCATAATCTTGCTCAATGGCGGCATCCATCAGTTTGAACATCGTTTTACAACCCTCCATCGACGGCGCCCGCGGCTTTGCGAGACGGCCCGGATCGTTGCGGCAAAGCGACAAACCGGTTTTTTCAGTGTCTCGGGCACGATCTACATCCTGCATATTGCAGAGCAACTTGCTTTTCATGATAATCATCGCCGATCTCCCAGGGAGTCGCCGGTTAGACTTTGCCATTCCCGCTGCAGGATCCCGAACACAAGCCAATCCTGAAATTGTCCGTCGCGAAATGTGACCTCGCGCAAGCCGGCTTCCTGCGAAAAGCCAAGCTTATGCAGCAACCGGGCCGCCACGACATTGGCCTTCATCGCCTGCGCTCTCAGCCTGTGCAGGTTCAACTGTGCAAACGAATATCGCAGCAGAATCCTGCCGACGGTTTCGCCGATCCCTTGGTGACGCGAGTCGGCGTCACCGATGCAAAGGACCAGTTCCGCGCTTCCATTGCGGGAATTGATGTGGTACAGTCCACAATGGCCAATACATCGGCCCTCCATGTTAGTGATCACCCATACGAAGTCATCCTTGCTTCGGCGCTGGCTGTCAATCCACTCAGAGACGTCGGCATGGGCAAGGCCGCCGCTGAAACAGCCCGCCTCCGATACAATCCAGGGATCATTTAGATACAAATACAAAGCTTCAACATCGGCAGGTTCAGGCTGACGCAACCGATATTCCGGATTGGCTTGCATGAAACGCTCCTCCTTGCGGCTTGGCCGCGCCGGCCAAACCTGTTCATCCAGAATCCTTGACCGCTCCGGAATTCCATTCCCGGCTCAGCAATCCAAAAACATGAACATCCACATATTGCCCGTTCCGGAATTCGGCTTCGCGTAAAATACCTTCTTCCGACATGCCACATCTTTTGTTGAAATTCATGGCTAATTTATCCGTAGCCAGCACTTCGCTGCTGATCCTGCGAATATGTAACTGGTGAAACGCATAGTCCCCCAGTGCTTTCATAATGGATCGGCTCTGACCCTTCCGAAACGCCGCGGAGCCCAGACAGATGGCTACTTCAGCGCTGCCGGCCGCCCAGTTTAGTTTGTACAGGCCGCAATGTCCAATGCACCGGTCGTCTGCGTCAGCGATTACCCAGACCAAGTCATCGCGATTTTTTCTCTGACGTTCCACCCAGTCCAGCATATCGGCGTGGGAATAACCTTTGGTAAATCCGCACAACGCGGCCATAATATCCGGATCATTGCGGTAACGATACAGAGCCTCCACGTCTTTCGGTTCCGGCCGGCGCAAACACAGCTCCCCGGCTTTAATAAACATACCGCATCCATCCTTTTAATTTGATCCGGAAAAATTGCCGTATTTTGTTTCGCCGGTGCTACACACGCCATGCTGCAGGGTGACGTTTTTTGCGGTTAGAAATAATATCTGCAGATCCAGCCAAAAAGAGCGATGATCCACATACCAAACATCCAGCTTGAACTTTTCCGTCCAGGAAATGCTGGAACGTCCATTGACCTGGGCCCAGCCGGTAATGCCAGGCTTCACGTGATGCCGCCGGACTTGTTCCAAATTGTAAAGCGGCAGATACTCCATCGCCAGCGGACGCGGCCCCACCAAGCTCATATCGCCCTTTATGACGTTTACCAGTTGCGGCAGTTCATCCAGGCTTGATCGCCGCAACGCTTCCCCCAGCGTGGTTACCCGCTGTTTGTCCGGCAGTGGCCGTCCTTCGGCGTCCCGATCGTTCGTCATGGTCCGAAATTTATACATGCAAAACGGTTTGCCGTGCAATCCGGGGCGTAATGCCCGGAAAATAACCGGCGAACCCAGCCGCCAGCGCACGAGGAACGCTACGACAACAATTACGGGCAACAGGCTTGTCAACAATATCGAGGAAACCACAAAGTCAAATATGCGCTTAACGCTCATAATGTCTTTCACTCCCCGCTCAGGCTTTTGAGGATCGGGAGACCGGCCTCCATTGGCGTGCCGGACATTGCGCGCGAAATCTGTCCAGGTCCATCGGCCGCAAAATCGTATGATTGACTTTGTGGACATCGTAGCGCGCTTCCGCGATTTCCCGGCCCTTACGCCCCATCGTCGCAATAATGTTCTGATCCCGGCAAAAATTTTCCATTGCCGCAGCCAAGGCCTCACTGTCGCGAACCGGGACCAAAAATCCGTTAACGCCGTCGACAACCGTTTCCCGGCACCCCGGAGCGTCGGTGGTGACAACCGGCCGTCCCATGGCCATGGCTTCCAGAACGGAGCGCGGCGTCCCTTCGCGATACGACGGCAACACATAAACGCTGGCATTTTCCAGATACGGCCGGACATCAGCCGTGGCGCCCAAATACTCGATCACCCCTTCCGTCTGCCAGGCTGCGACATCGCTGCGCCGGATGGCGCTGGGGTTGTTGTCGAAGGGGCCCACAATCTGGAACCGGGCAGCCGGATATTTTGCTTTCACCAACCGGGCCGCACTCACAAATTCGCCAATGCCTTTGTCCCATAGCAAGCGGGCAATGATCAGAAAGACAAGTTCCCTGGTTTGCGGCGGCTTGCACGAAAAATGTTCAATATTCACTCCGGACCCATGAATCAACACCGTCTTGCTATAATCCGCCAGAATTTGCAGTTTTCGGAACAATTCCCGGTCGTCCGGATTCATGAAATAGATTTTCCGATTGAACGTCAAGGCGATTTTGTATAGAACAATTACGATTCTCGCCAACAAGCGCTGACGCCTTGATTCGCCAGTAAACACATATCCGAGCCCGGTGATCATGGAATAAATGTCCGCCACCCCTGCGAGACGGGCGGCGATTGATCCGTATATCACCGGCTTCATCGTATAGGCCAACACGACATCCGGCTTGAGTTCGGTCATCTTTCGACTCAGCCAAAAAATTGTGTGCAGGTCTTTCACCGGATTGATACCGGTCCGGTTTAACGGAATCGGCAGATAGGGCACGCCAATGGTTTGCAGTTTCGTCGATACCGCTCTGGTCATCAGGTTCGCCGCTTCGCCCTCCAAATCAGTCGCCGGCGCCATGGCGAACACCTCATTGCCATCCTCCACCATTTGTTGAATCATGTCGCCGCGAAACTGAACCAATGAATGAACGTTTCCGCCAATCACAATGATTCTGGCCATGATAAAGCCCCCGTTCCGCTCATCTGTTAAAATCCGCGCCGTGTTTCAAATACCAGCCGACGGTTTCCGCCAGGCCGGTCTGAACCGAATGACCGGGCCGATAACCCAGCAAACGGACGACCTTGCCAATATCGGCATGCGAATGTCTGACATCCCCGGGTAGAAAGCCTCGGAATTCCGGATCAAAGCAACTGCGATCCGGGGCAATTTGTTGAACCAGCCTGCGGATCATGGCGTGCAATTCCTGTAACGTCGTTCGTTCGCCGCAGGCCACATTGTAAACCTGTCCACAGGCGGCCGGATCGCTGGTACAACCGGCCAGGAGGTTGACCTGAACCACATTGTCGATGTAGCAGAAATCGCGGCTGGTTTCTCCGTCCCCGTTGATATAGGTCGGCTCTCCGCGGATCATGCTGTTGAACCATTTTGGAATGACGGCGGCGTAAGCGCCGTTGGGATTTTGCCGCTGTCCGAAAACATTAAAATAGCGCAGGCCGATACAGGAAAGGTCGTACAAACGTCCAAATACGCCGGCGTATAATTCGTTCAGCACTTTTGTGACCGCATAGGGAGAAAGCGGATTGCCGACGTGTTCCTCTATTTTGGGAAGATCCGGACAATCCCCGTATACCGAGCTGGATGACGCATACACGAATCGGCTGACGTGGGTGTCCCGGGCAGCAATCAACATATTCAGGAAACCGTCGATGTTATTTTGGTTCGTCGTCGCCGGATCGGCCACTGACCGGGACACCGATCCCAGCGCCGCTTGCTGCAGGACGATGTCGACATCCCGACAGGCTGCTACGCAAAACGTTTCATCCCGAATATCCCCCGCCATCATCTGAAATCGGCCGGCCTGTCCCGTTGTCACTTTGGCCAGCGCGTCATCAATATTCTCCTGAAATCCGGTGGAGAAATTATCCAGCCCAACGACTTTTTGATCCAGCGACAACAATTTCTGCAACAGATTTGAGCCAATGAACCCCGCCACGCCGGTGACCAACCACTTGCGTGGATTATGGATCAAGTGTTCCTGCAATGCTGCATAAGAGTTGCTTACAGGCTCCAATACCTCACCCCCACCGGAATGTTTTCCGGGATGAAGATCGATTTAACGTCCATTACTACCCCTTTTTGGTTTTTCAGGCGAGCGATAAACTCCGCCAGGCCAGCTTCCGCATAGACCTGGTGCGCTACCGCCACAATAATGGCATCCAGTTGCTGCATCACCGACCAGTCGCGCAACAGGATCCCGTATTCGGACATAGCCGCTCTTTTATCCGCCAACGGGTCATGGACCAGCGCCTCCACGCCGTAACTGCGCAGCTCGTCAACGATATCCGGGACCCGGCTGTTGCGAATATCCGGAACATTTTCCTTGAAAGTCAGGCCGAATATCCCCACCTTGGCATCCGACACCACAACCCGCTCTTTGGCAATCTTCTTCACCGTCTGCTCGGCCACATATTTTCCCATCCCGTCGTTGATCCGCCGGCCGGCCAGGATGACCTGGGGACTGTAACCGATCTCTTCCGCCTTGTAAGTCAGATAATAAGGGTCCACGCCAATGCAATGGCCGCCGACAAGCCCCGGCGAAAACGGCAGGAAGTTCCACTTGGTATTGGCGGCGGCCAGAACTTCCCGCGTAGATATCCGCAGCTTTTCAAAAATAATGGCCAATTCGTTCATCAGGGCGATATTCAGGTCACGTTGCGTGTTTTCGATCACTTTGGCAGCTTCCGCGACTTTAATGCTGGGAGCCCGGTATATGCCGGCATTGACAATCGCGCCGTACAATTGTGCGATCACCTCCGTCGTCTGGGCGTCCTCGCCGGATACGACCTTGATAATAGTTTCCAGTCGATGTGCTTTATCGCCGGGGCTGATCCGTTCCGGAGAATAGCCCAGCTTGAAATCGATCCCTTGTTTTAGTCCGGATACCTTGGCTAAAACCGGTCCGCAGATTTCTTCCGTAACCCCGGGATAAACCGTCGATTCATACACCACGATCGCCCCCGGCCGCATAACGCTGCCAACAATCTCCGACGCTTTTACCAAAGCTTGCAAATCCGGGCAATTCGCTTCGTCGATTGGCGTGGGAACTGCCACTACAAAGAAATCAACCGCTTCCAGTTCCCGGATGTCATGGGTGAATTTTAGACTGCTCGCCCGCAATTCGGGAATTTCCACTTCGCCGGTGTTATCTTCCCCTTGCGTCAACGCACTGATTTTAGCCGGATTGATGTCGAAACCAACTACCCCGGCGAACTTACGGGCAAACGCGATCGCAACCGGGAGACCGACATACCCTAACCCAATGACGCCAATTTTTCGTTCCATGCTAACACCTCCGGTTTTCGGTCGAACGGTCGATTATTTCTGCGGATAGCGCACAAACGCCTGAGCGTCGTTTTGTAAAATTAGTTTGGCCAGATTTCCTTTCAAAACCGGATTCACAATCGTCAATTTGCATATTTCATACCCGGGAAGATCCCAGATGGAAAACGCGGCAATAGTTTGGGGCTGATCACGGGTATCGGCAATCACCGGGTTATCCACTTCGACGTTGCCAATGCCGCCATTTTCACTGGGCTGGGTATTTTTCAGCCGATATATGTCGATCGCCGCTCCCCGACTGTTCTGATTGGCATCGATGATCACCGCGCTCTTGATCTGAATCTGGAAGGAACGGTGGTCGTGGGATTGAATGACAACGGCATTGCGTTTGGCGTTGCGCCAAAGAGGACTATCGATGCTCACCCGGCCGGGGATGATCCCTTTACTGGAGATCTGCATGCCTCGGTCGCTGTTTTCGTCCCGATGGTTAATGATCATAATGCTGATAGGGTTTTGAGCGCCGGAAATCGCCCCAGGGCTGATCAGAACACCCGCGCCCTGATTGCCGGCCGTATATAAATCCTGAATCCGGATATTCTCCAGAACATTTCGCGCCTGATTGGGTTCGATGTCGATGCCGGCCGCCGGCGCGGTACCTTGGGTGTTCGTGATTCTACCGCCGACGATTTCGACATTGCGGCCGCTGATCAGGGAGATTCCCTGTCGCCGGTTCGCGTCGGCCTGCAGGTCGATAATCCGAATGTTTTCGCTAGGCTTGCCGCCGGTTGTTTCCCCGATATAAATCCCGTCCCCCCAAAATTCGTTGCAGGTTGTTCCCCTGATCTCGATATCTTTGGCGCCGATAATCCGGATCCCCATGCCCCATTCGCCGCCAAATCCGAAATGTTTGTACCGCTCGCCAACAAGAACTCCTCCGGTTATTTGTACGTTTTCTACCGAAGTTACCGCGAGGATCGCATAGTGCGGCGCGGCATTGGGAATTGCACGAAGGACTGCCTCCGGCGACATGCGAAGAGTTGTACCGCTTTTTAGGTTCAGGGAGCGAACCGCATCGATTTGATAATCCCCCGGCGGAATATAGACGATTTCGCCTTTGCCGGCATCGTTGATCGCCTTCTGGATCGCCGTCGTATCGTTACTTTTCCCGTCGCCGCTGGCGCCATAATTCTTCACATTGATCCAGTTTGGGTCGGGAATAACGGCATCGGTCCTGGCCGCAACGGTTGGCGGAATGATCGGCGGTACTTTTTTGTCGCCAATATTCGAAGGGCTTTTCCCAAAACCGTTGACGCCCCGGAGCCAGATCCCGCTGATGACGAAAATGATTACGACGATCAGCGCATACAGGCTATTTTTCGATGCCGGTTTTTGCCGCAGATTCACGGTCTGCTCCTCCTGGATGCGTTTTTTCTGCTGGAATATCAGTGTTCGATGGATGCCGTTCCCGTACATCGAGTATCAGCTGCCGCGTCCCCCCGTTGGCAGTACGCGAGAAACTTCCGCCAAAACATTCGGCGAATATTCCCCAAGGCTTCGCTGTCAAAAGCTGCGGCCGCCTGATAGTTTCGGATTGCCTGACGAGTCCGCCATTCTTTGTCCGGAAGCGCGGTTGTCAACAAATCAGCCAAACCCTGAACATCGGACGACTTATGGATGCAAGACGGGTCCAGCAATTCAGGAATCCCGCCGGCATTCGAGCCAAGGGCCGGACAGGCGCGGCTCATCGCTTCAATCAATGCCCGGGGCAATCCTTCGACCCGGCTGGGCTGGATGTAAAGGTCAATTTCGTCCAACCAACAATTTACGGCTTCCCCATTGGCCAAGGTCCCGCAAAATATCGTTTGGGAGCCGATTTCGCACTCCTGGGCCAGATGTCGCCACCGTGCGGGATCGCCGGCGCCCAATACTTGAAATTCAAACGCCGGCAGCCGCTGCTTCGCAATTGCCAAGGCCCGCAACGCTATATCCACCCCTTTGTGGGAATGGACCAAAGAACCGATCAGGCCAATTCGTAGAGGCGACACGGTTCGTTCTATCCTGTCCAGCCGTTTCGCCAGGACGGCTTCGTCGCGTTTCGCCAACTGCACATCTGAACAGCCTACGGAATAACCCGGACAGGGATACCGCTTTTGCAGAAATTTTTGCGTGACATAAATGGCGAACGGAGCCCTGCCAATCATGCGACGGTTCATATAGGCGGCAATCGGCGCATAGATTTTTCCCTGCCAACTGCCATAATTCCAGAGCGAATCGAATGCGCAGCCCACGACTTCCACTGCCCAGGGTTTTTGCAGAGATTCGGCAATGCCGGCCGCCAACTGGCCGACAGCACTGGTGCGGATAATCACGGCATCGCAATCTGCCATGGCGGCCCGGATTTTATTCGCCGCCTCCCGGCGCCGAAAAATCATGGCCTGAATGCCGCCGAGCGATGGAACTTCGAGGAAACTTACCCCCGGGCCGCTCGACCGATCCAACATCTGCACACTTTCCCCAGCCCGCAAGCTCCGTAAGCGTCCCACGACCAGCAGTTCGTCGAACACTTCCAGATACCGCCGCCAAAGCCGGTACGGAAATTGTCCGGACGAGAAGTAACAACCATTTTCGTCACGGACAAACTTGTGTTCGTGAACAAACATCGCTTTCATCCGCTTTGCGTCCCCTGCTGCAGCTGGCCGGGCCGCAGATATTGGCCCTGATTGAACAGAACGCCGGCCATCAACAGAAAGGAAATGTTAATGCCATTCCCCAAGGTTCCGAACACATTCTCAGTCAGGCCCATCACCAAATAGTTGATGACAACCAACAACGGTCCGATGGAATAGCCGTCCTGTTTGATCCGCCAGCTCATTCGCCGCACCGCCAGCAGCAGTGTGGTCAAATGCAGCGCCAGCATAAACGCCGCCGCGATGGGTCCCTTAGTCGCCAAAATCATAATGTAAGTATTGTGAGCCGGCTGCTCGCCCAGTATATTGCTACCCAGCCCCATCAATTTGGCATGGGACAACACCAACTGCCAGATGTACAAACGGCCGCCGGTCGCATCGCCCTGGGCCATTTTGTTGAGAAATTTATTGGTCACATATTCGACAAACCCGGTCGCGGAAGTGTTCAGGGCAACGCTTCCCAACACATATAACAGAATGCCGAACACCGTGGCCAGCGATAGTGCGATCATGGTACGGTGGCGTGACATATCCGCGAACAAGGAACCGAAAAAGATCAGGCACATCATACCGAAGGTCACTAGGCTCGTTCGGGAACCGCTTAAAAAAATCAGCACCATTGATCCGGCCAATATGCCCATCAGGAGGGTTTGCCACATCAGGGTCGGCAGCGAAAATCGGTGGTCATCCAGTGATCCCCGCAACAGCGCGAAAATTGCCGCCGCCATCGTCGACACGATCATCCCGAACATGTTAGCGTTCAAAAACACGCCCGAATAGGGGCTAAATATCGGAACTTTCACCACGGATACGATGATGTAAGGAGCAAAAGCCAAAATGATGGCGATCAGTACAATTTTATCGGCAAACCGGCTGGCACTCCGGGGAAACAGGGTAAACAGAATGAGCGGAACTCCAATGGATTGCCAGATTTCCGGCAGCAGAGAGTCCCTGTGAATCAGGGCGGAAATCAGGGATGTCAGGGCAAATCCGCTCCAGAAGAGCAAGGCCAGCATACGCCACGCTGAAAAGTTGCCGATTCGGAAACCCGACAGCAAGAACATCAGCGCCACAATCGCCGCCGCGGCTGGCAGGCGGAAAAACGGCGGCGACGAAGGCGGAAACAACGCCGACGAGGAGAGCACCCCCATCAGTCCAGCGGCCAGGGCGGTCAGAAAAAGTTTGTGAAAACCAAATCCTGACTGGGCGTTCACTTGCGGATAATCACTGTAGGTGGTATCCATTGTTCTCATATCAGGCTCCCCCTCCTGTCGTCTTTGAACGCAAACCGCGCTTTGCCGTCAAAGTGAGCAGTTGCTGCTTGAGTGAACGGATTTCGTTCAGTACCCGCGGGCCAGCCAGTCCGGCCAGGGCAATCGCCCAGCCGGCAATATCGCCGGGGTACGACAGCAGATAACTGGCGGCCAGATGACTTCCCTGCCACCGTTGGCCGGCATACAGGCAAGCCAGCAGTTGCAATTTCCGGTAAAGGCGGTAACGTTTCGGACCATGGATCGCGAGCATTTTGCCGTGCTGTTCCAGAAGCCGGTTGATCGCTGCCAGATGGTCCGGCGCATCGCCGGCGATTTTGGCGGCAGCGTTTTTTTTCCCGCCTCCGGAAATCCGGTTGGGGCTGTCGAGATGAACAAAACCGGTAACCTCCGGAACCAGGTGGATTTTGTATCTTTGCGAGAAATCCAGAAGATAGGGGCTCTCATAAGCCCGGCTATCCGGAAATTTCACGGAATCGAACGTAAAACGTCGCGTACACTGCATCCAATCCGTCAGAGCCAGGGTTTCGCAAAACGCCATGAATCCCGTATAATCCAACAAACATTCCGGTGGCATCGGTTCCGGCGATATTCGTCCATCCTCCCGTTCCAGCAGGAATCCCAGCTGGCCGATTTCCGCCGGGCATACCCGGGCATATCGCCACATTGTCTGCAACGCGCCGGGTAGCAAAATGTCGTCGCTGTCCAAAAACACCACCCAATCGCCCCGGCTATTGGCACTGCCGGTATTCCGGGCCGGACACACATTGCGGTTAACCGGATGCCGGATCAGGCGCAACCGGGGGTCGGTAACCGCGCTTACCACTGCCGCCGTGCCATCGGTGGACGCATCATCCACGACCAGCACTTCGAAATCTTGAAAGGATTGAGTCAGGCAGCTGTCAATCGCCCGCACGATTTCCTTTTCCCGATTGAACGCCGGAATCACGATGCTAAAATATGGATCGGGCAGATTATGTTGCGCCATTGGACGACTCCCTTTCGCATCAAGTGTGAACCAACCCCGGCTCAACGGATTTTTTGATCCGATAACCAACTAAGAGATACATGGTCAATGAGACCAGATGCGCTGCAAAGTATGCGCCGGCCAGGCCCAACGCACCGTAGTCGCCAACCGTAAGGAAAGACACACCCGTCAAGATCAGGCTCCAGCAGAGAACGACCCGCACTTGCCACCAAATTCTTCCATACGCCAGTAGTGGTTGATACAGCGTATTGGCCATTACTTCCACCACCGAAACGACTGCAACCAGACTGGCCACTTCGACGCCGCCGCCAAATTTCTTCCCGAACAGCGTCAACAATTCCGATGACAGCAGGATAATCGCGCCCGCCGCACAGCTGGCAGTCACAGCGGAAATCAGTACATTGATCCGAAACACACGCGATGATGCCGAATAGTTTTTTTCACCGACCAGATTGCACAATACCGGCGTCGCGACCCGGATCACCAGCCCTGGCACAAACATAACGAGTGATCGGAACGATCCTGCGGCCGTGAATATGGCCATTTGCGCCATTCCCTCCGGTTGTCGGACCAGGAAAGCATTGCAGACCCAGACAGTTACTGCACCAATGATGCCGGAAAAAGCAACCGGCAGTGCAAAATTCGTCAATACTTCTTTTTCCTGCAAAATATTCCGATAACTTGCGGCAATATTATGTACAACCAGTTGCCGGCGAATCTCCCGACGGTTCAGATACCAGTTCAGCACTCCCGACAGTCCCAGTGCCCAAGCCGCTCCCGTCAGCCCCCAAAACCAGGCGAGCGTGGCTATCAACAGCAGGGTTCCCACCGCCTGAACGGCATTGATGCGGGCCAGTTTCGCGAAAGATTCAAAGCCGGCCAACACTCCATTCTGGTATTCGTTCAGTGTCACAAAGAAAATATAGAGGGCGGAGACCCGCAATGGTTCAGCCAACTGCGGCGAGTGAAAACTGATGGTGGAAATCGAATCCGACAGCAGTAACAGGGCCAGCGTGAACAGCCCACTCGTCACGAGCGTGATCAGGGAACAAAGGCCCAGGATTCTCCCCAGTCGTTCCGGATTCGTGTTACGCAGTTCAGCCACATGTTTTGTGGCGGCTACGCCGATGCCCATGGCCGCGACATTGCTCATCATGACCGCGGTGCTCCGGATAATTGAGAACTCGCCAAACTCTTCCAACCCCAAGAGTCGCGCCGCCAATATCGAAGTTGCCAGGTGACTCGTCGATACGACGAAAGCCACCGCCGCTGTCCACTTGATGCCGGAAAGCAGGCGGGTTCGAATTCCCGGCTGTTTTTCGTTGCCGTTCAAAGCGCTTCCTCGGGAACCATTTTCCCCTCTGCGCTGGTCGCGCAATCCTTTCCTTCGATCAATCGCAGGCGACGGACTCTTGATCCCTGGTACGCGGGCACCAGTTTAGCCAAAATATTGACAATTTTGTCCGGGTCCTCTAGGTTTTTTAAAATATTTAGGCTCTCCAGCAATTTTTCTTCATCGACTTTTTTCAAATTGGTGATGAAGATTTTTTCGTGCTTGGTCGCGGAGCTGCCCTCTTCGGCGGTCAGCAGTTCTTCAAACAGTTTTTCGCCAGGGCGCAGTCCCGTGTACTCAATCTTTATATCTTTGTGCGGAACCAGGCCTGTCAGTTCGATCAGGTGGCAAGCCAAATCAACGATCTTAATCGGTTCCCCCATATCCAGGACAAACACTTCACCGCCGCGAGCCATTGCGCCAGCCTGCAATACCAGTTGCGAAGCTTCCGGAATCGTCATGAAATATCGGCACATATCGGGATGAGTTATGGTAATCGCTTCTCCCCTGGCGATCTGTTTCCGGAACAATTGGACGACACTGCCCCGGCTGCCCAGCACATTGCCGAATCGAACCGCGGCGAATTTGGTGGTGCTTTTTCCATTTAGGGAACAGATGATCATCTCGGCCACCCGCTTGGTTACCCCCATGACGCTGGATGGATTGATCGCCTTGTCCGTGGAAACCATGACGAAGCATCCGGTCTCGGCGGCAATCGCCGCCTTGGCCACCACCAGCGTACCGAAAATATTATTCTGGACAGCCTCCACCGGCTGGCTTTCCATCAATGGGACATGTTTGTGGGCCGCGGCATGAAAGACGATTTCCGGACGCCGTTCGGCAAAAATACTGCGAATTCTCTTTTCATCGCGAACATCCGCAATAATCGGTTCAATTTCCAGGTGCGGATACAACGCCTGCAATTCTCGCTCGATTTCGAATATGTTGTTTTCGCTTTTTCCCAGCAAAAACAGCTTTCCCGGCAACAATCTGGCTACCTGCCGGCTGATCTCCGAGCCGATGGATCCGCCGGCGCCGGTGATCAGGACCCGTTTTTGCCGCAGCTGGGACCGCATCAGGGCGATATCCAGCCGGACCGGTTCCCGGTGGAGAAGGTCTTCCAGATTGACATCCCGCAACTGACGGATAGTAACCATACCATCAATCACTTCATGCAGGGCCGGGACGATTTTCACCCTGCTCTGGGTCGCCCGGCACATTTTTACTATTTCCCGGACCAGCATGCTGCGGGCGGACGGGATGGCGACAATAATTTCCTGGACTCCATGCTGCGCCACAATCCGTTCAATATCATAGCGCCCGCCCAACACTTTGACACCATTTAATATGCAACCCAGCTTTTTCGGATCATCGTCAATGAATCCCACAATCTTTTTATTGGCGCCGTAATGGGCCCGAAACTCTTTTACAATCCAGGCCCCGACATCGCCGGCGCCAAAAACCAGCACGTTCTCCGGTCGCCCCAGGCACTGAAGGCATTTATTCGAGGCAATCCTGACCGAAAGACGTATGCCGCCAATCATGACGACATTCAGGATGCAACAGAGGATGTACAGGCTTCTCGGCATCACGATCCCCGCTGCCTGCGCCAGCAGAAACAAAGATAATTGTCCCAACGCCGCTGCGCCAATGATGGAAATCAATTCATGAATTCCGGCGTATTTCCAGACACGCCGGTACAGATTGAAGGCCAGAAAGGCAACCAACTGGACCATCAATATGGCAGGCAAATAATGAATTATATGGTCCAGATAGGCGTTGCCGGCTATTTCATCCATTCGCAGATACAGGGCGACAAATGGGCTGATGCTGAAAACTGCGGCATCAACCGCCATCAGGCACAAGCGGTTCAAATTTACTCGCACGCCAATTCGCCTGCCTTTTCGCGCAGTCGTCGCTGGATTTCTACGAAGCAAAATAAATAAACTCTTCGTCCGCTTTGACGTCGTTGAGGACCGTCCCGACAATTTTAGCCCGGGCGCCGTTCAACAGTTCGACGGCCTTCTTGGCCGTTTTGGTTTTTACCGACCGGCTGTCAATGACCAAGACAACCCCGTCCACTTTGGAGGCCACGATGCAGGCGTCGGAAAGAATGCTGGAAGAACGGATAATCAGGGGAGCGCTGACGATGCAGACATAATCGGCCATCGTTTTCAAAACGCCCAGCATTTCCCGCAGCCTCGGGTTTGACAGCAACTCGACCGGGCCTACCGGCACCGAGCCGCTCGCCAGTATTTTCAACCCGCCAATTTCCGTATTCTGAAGCATTTCTTCTACCGGCTTGTCCTGCATGATAATGTTCGTAACTCCAAAAATATTCCCCTGAAAAATCTCGTGCAATACCGGATGGCGCATATCGCAGTCCACCAGAATCACACTTTTCCCGCTATAAGCCAAGGTCGCGGCCGTGTTCACGGCGGTCATGGAGTCGCTTTCGCCGTTGGTAACTGTCGAAAACAGGATCGTTTTCGCGCCGTTTTCCGCCTGATTTTCCTGCAGAGCCGCGCTCAGCGCCCGGAAGGACTCGGCAATGGCCGACTGTTCCCGGTCACGAATGATATAGCGATTTTGTTTTCCCACGATCATCCCTCCTGACTCTTTGCTTCCGCAGATTTAACAACCTGCGGAATTTTGGGAGTAAATTTGCTCCAGGCCTTTTCAGGCTCCTTTTTCAGACTGTAGCTTGGGATACTGCCGATGACCCGCAAGCCAAGATAACTCTTGACATCTTCGGCAGTATCGATCGTCTTGCGGAAATAATCCACCAAAAAGGCGGAGGAAAGTCCGGCAAACAAACCAATCAAGCCGGCAATCGCCAGATTCAGCAACCACCGCGGCCGGGCGGTTTTTTCCGGCAAGGCCGCCACATCGACGACCTGGACGTTGGTCGGCTGCATAACTTCGCTGATCCGGGCATCCTCATACCGTTTGGCCAGCATGACATAAAGCTCCTGGGCCACTGTCTGATTGAGCATCAGGCGGGCCAGTCCCTGTTCCTTGGCGGGCAGTTCCGCCATTTCCTTTTCCTCCTGGCTGCTTAGTCGTGCAATTGTGGCCCGCTGCGTCTGCCCGAGGGACAATTCGCCCTGCGCCACCCGTTTTAGTTCGTCATTCAGTTTGGCTCTTGTTTCCGTCATGGACGCCTGCAAAGTTTTTACCTTGGGATGCTTTTCGGTATGATTTTTCAGTAACGCGGCCAGTTCGGCTTCCTGATCCGCCAGACGGCTCTTGTAATTGGTGATGGTTGGCGTATCCTGAATCAGGGCCGGGGACTTGACCTGGGCCCAGGCCTTTTCGAGGGCCAACTGGTTATCGACCGCCAAGCGCCGCAAGTTTGCCTGCCGATCCACAAAAGTTCGCGTCTGGTCGCTGATGGATATGGTCTGGTTTTGGGATTTGAAATCAACCAATGCCTGTTCGGCCTTATCCAGTTCCTTCTTTGCTTCCTCCAGCCGTCCGCCGATGAAGATTCGCGATTCTTTCCCCTGTAACCTGACAATATCCGTCAGTTTCGCGTTGAATGTCGTCAACAGGTAGTCCGCGGCTTTTTGAGCCGTTTCCGGCGAACCGGCCAAAATGCTGAGCACCAGCATATCGGTTCCGCGCACCGGTTTCGCATCGATTTGTTTAGCCATATCTTCGTAAAGCGGTTTTTCTTCGGCGTCGGCATACAGGTAATCAATCACCGGCTGAACTACGGCCCGGCTTTTGACAATTTCCGCGTAGGTCATGATCTGCTGCGTAATCATTTGGTCGGACGGCAAAGCCGATAAACGATCATTCAGACCCAACGGATATTGAACCCGGATGCTGACGGTCCCTTCATACTGTGTCGGTTGAAGAAGGCTGAACAGCAGGGCGGCGATAATGGCTACGCTGAGAACGCCCCAGACAATCTTGTGCCGCCGGCCAATAATTGTCGCCAGGGTACGCATTTCCAATTTTTCCTCATACATGATTGTGCCTCCCAATGTTTTTTTCACGAACTCCGGTTCCGCCTCAACGTTTGTTATTGTCGGAAATCCAGGTGATCATGTAGGCGGCATTGATAAGCGGGACGACATCCCTGGCAAAATCGATCCGGTGATTTTCGGTCAAATACACGACATCTCCCTGTTGCAACGGATAGTTTTTGCTGGTGTCGCCTTCCTTGAGCAACGCCATGAGGTTTACCTTCAAAGGCGGGTTTCCGTTTTGATCCTTTCGGATAATGAAAACCTTGGTCTTGGCCGCGTCTTTGGTCCACCCTCTCGCGGCGCCGATGGCATCCAGCAGATTTCGGCTTTTGTCCAGTTCATACGCCCCAGGCTGGTTGACTTCACCCAGGACATAAATCCGGTCTGTTCCGAACCGCATAATATTCACGCTGAGGACCGGATTTACGTAGATTTCTCCCAGCTGATCCGACAGCAGCTTCGCAAAATCCTTGACTGTCATCCCTTTCGCCATGATTTCACCGAGAAACGGATACGTGAGTTTGCCATCCGGCCGAATGGTCAGTCCCTCCATATGTCCCTGATTGGGGAAGCTCAATTCGGGATAGCCAAACACATTGATGGATAACATATCGCCCGGATGCAGGACATAGACGCCGGTGGAATTGTTGGCGTCGGGAAGCGGCGCTGCGCCCGGTGCAGCCGCCCAAGCGCCGGTATGAGGCAGTATTACCAGAACCAGCAACAGGATTAACCATTTTTTCATATGTATCCCCCCATCATGACTCTGTATTTCAGTCTCAGTTGCCGTTTTTCGGTCCCCGTGGTGACCCGTTTCAGTGACAGCCCGGGTCGGGATTGCTTGGGTTATTAGGATTATTAGGGTTACTCGGATTTTGAGGATTTTGAGGGCTTTGCGGATTCTGGGGATCCTGGGTAACCTGGGTGTTTTGGCCGTTTCCGTTATTCTGGTTAAATTTAGCCAGTTGATACGCCGCGTTCACCAATGGCAGAAGATCGGCGGCGAGATCAATCTTGTGCGATCCGGTTAAAAATACGACGTCACCTTCCCGAAGCAAATAGTTTTTACTGGTATCTCCCTGCTCCAATAACGTCATCAGATTAACCTTGATTGGTGTCGATTGCCCGGTTTGATTCTTGCGAATGATGAAAACTTTTGTTTTTGCCGCCTCCGTTCGCCAACCGCTGGCAGCGCCGACGGCATCCAGCAGGGTCCGGACTTTATCAAGTTCGTAGGAACCCGGCCGGTTTACTTCTCCCAATACATAGATACGTTCCTTGCCGTAGCGCATAATATTAACACTGACGACAGCATCGACATACATTCCTTGCAAACGGGCCGACAGATTTTGAGCCAACTGATCCACCGTCAGGCCTTGCGTGTCGACTTCGCCCAGAAACGGATAGGTGAACTTTCCGTCCAGGCCAATCGTAAGCCCGCCGCCATAGAGGGTCTGCGGGAAACTCAAGTCGGGATGACCGGCGACATTGATCGATAACATGTCCCCCGGATGCAAAATATATGTTTTGCTGCTGTCCGCTGCCATCACTCCCGTGCAAGGCGCCAACAGAAAGATCAGTAAAGCCAGAATCCATCGCTTCATGAACCATTCCCCCTCCGTCCTCAGCTTACCGGGCGCGTCGTCCAACGCCCGTTCAATCCCGTCAGGCCTGCTTGTTGGCGGCGAAGATCGCCGTTGCCTTAATGAGAATCTCATTGGTCAATTCCATATCCGCCAAACGCCGCTTGGCTTCCGCCAGTTCTTTTTCCAGCTGCATGACCCTAAGCCGATCCAGTTGCCGCTGATCCTCCCGCTGATTCAACCAGTTGCGCAAGGTTTGGTCGCTGATGTTGAACTGTTTGGCAGTACCGGCAATTGTGTTGCCGGCTTGGCGGCTATAGGCAATGACCTTCTTCTTGAAATCGTTGTTGTAGCGGTTGCCGTTATTCGACATTTTCTTCGCCTCCAGCGAGCTATTTGCGATGATCTTTGTCACAGCCCGGGCTGGTCTCGCCAAAAAGAAAAGGACTGTCGGCTAGCGGCGTCCTGCGCCGGCAGCCTGGCAATCCTGGACGGCTCCCGTCTACAGACCCATAGCTTTGCGTCACTGTCTTTTGACAGTTTTGCCCACAGCTTCCGGATTCAGTTTTCAACCCCCGGCTTTCTCCGTTACCCGCGATGCGCCCAAACACAAACTTGACGCGTCCGCCAAAGTTGGGGACAAACGTCGGCAAGCCTTATTTTTTCACAACTCACGGCCAACTTGTGGCTTGATTGTATCCCATTTCATTTTCATCTTCATTATCGCTTCAGTTTAACAAACGCAAAAAAAAAAATGCGAGTTTTATCCAACTCGCACAACATAATCTAAGCAAATATATGGGATTCAGTTGTCAAAATTCCAGTTGGGGAGAAATGCAAAAAACGCTATTGCACTTCCCGCCAGCCCGCTTCATCCATGATGCCGGCAATCAACGGGACTGTCGCCGGCGGCTGTTCCCCAAGCTCAATCGCAGATTCCACAGCCCGCCGGGCCGGCGCCGGATCGATACCGGAACGGTAAAATAATGTTGCCAGCAAATCGCCGTTCCGGACATATTCGCCACAGCGGCGCCGCAGGCGAATCCCTGCCTGCAAATCAATCGCGTCGCTTTTGCGAACTCTGCCGGCCCCCAGCAATATCGCCGCCTGTCCCAATCGGGCGGCATCCAGGCGGATCACATAGCCCGCGCGGTCGGCGCAAATCTCCTGACTGCACGCGGCCCGACCCAGTCGGTCCGGTTCGGTCGCGACCCGGCCATCACCGCCCTGCGCCGTGATAAACTCCTGAAATTTCGCCAAGGCGGCGCCGCTTTGCAGTTTGTCCGACAATGCCGTTGTCGCCGCCGCCATGCCCAAGGCCGGGTTCGCCAACACCAACAGTCTGACCGCCAGAAACAGGCAAAAATCACGCAGCCGCCGGTCGCCGCTGCCGGACAACACTTCCAGCGCCTCGAGTACTTCCAGACTGTTGCCGATCGCCGTACCCAGCGGTTCGGACATATTCGTGACCACTGCCGCTGTCTGCCGGCCGGCGCTGCCGCCGATATCCACCATCAGCCGGGCCAGTTCCTTTGCATGATCTAGGCTCTTCATAAAGGCGCCGCTGCCGAATTTGACGTCGAGCAGAATTTTGTCGGCACCCGCGGCAAGTTTCTTGCTCATCACCGAAGCGGCAATCAGCGGCAGACTGTCGACCGTCGCCGTGACATCCCGCAGGGCATAGATTTTTCCGTCAGCCGGCGCAAGATCGGCCGTCTGGCCGACAATGGCCAACCCGACTCGCCGGACCTGCTCAACGAATTCCGTCGTACTTAGTCCAGTGCGAAATCCCGGAATCGATTCCAGCTTATCGATCGTTCCGCCGGTGAATCCCAACCCCCGCCCCGCCATCTTGGCGACCTTCACGCCGGCAGCCGCCACCAGGGGGGCAACAATCAGGGTTGTAGTGTCGGCCACGCCGCCGGTACTGTGTTTATCGACTTTTACGCCTTCAATGCCTGACAAATCGAGAATTTGTCCGGAATGGGCCATCGCCAGCGTCAATTGCACCGTTTCCGCCGGATTCAGGCCCTGGAACCAAATCGCCATCAACCAGGCGGATATCTGATAGTCCGGGATATTGCCCGCCATATATTCTTGAATGATGTAGTCGAGTTCCGCCGCGGCATGAACGCCGCCCCTTTTCTTTCGGTCAATCAGGTCCGGCATACGCATTGATTGGTCCTCCCTTCTAGGCCCGGGGATGTGTCCGGTTATAAACCTCCTTCAACCGGGTCCGGGTCACATGCGTGTAAATCTGGGTTGTTGTAATATCGACATGGCCCAGCATTTCCTGAACGGACCGCAAATCAGCACCATGATCGAGCAAATGGGTGGCAAACGAATGCCGCAGCATATGCGGCGTCACTGTTTTGACGATTCCGGCCTGGCGGGCCGCCTTCTGCACAATCAGCCAGAAAGCCTGGCGGGTCATTTTCTGACCCCGCTGGTTGAGAAACACGGCGTCTTCCAACGTTCGCCGCAAGAGGCGCGGCCGTCCCCGGTCCAAATAAGCCTGGACGGCCTGGCGGGCCAAGTCTCCCATCGGCACGATGCGTTCCTTCGAACCTTTGCCGAAGCAGCGGACATATCCCATGTCCAGATTCACATCAATCACTTTCAGTGAAACCAGTTCCGATACCCGTACGCCAGTGGCGTACATCAGTTCCAGCATTGCCCGGTCCCGCAGCCCCGCCGGCGTCAATGGGCGTGGCTGCTCAAGCAGGGCGGCGATTTCCGCTTCATCGAGCACTTTGGGCAATCGCATCGGTTTTTTCATGGATTCGAGCATCCCGGAGGGGTCTTTCGTCAAAACTCGCTCCCGTACAGTGTACTGAAAGAAATTGCGCAGCGCCGCCAATTTGCGGGATATGGACGTAGCCCGCAAACCGCCGGCTTGGAGGCTGCGAAGATATTCCACCAACAGGGGCGGCTGAATATCCTCCGCCCGTAGAATTCCACGTTGCCGCAGATACCCGAAAAACTGGTGCAAATCCCGTTCGTAGGCCTGAATCGTATTCCGCGCCAGTCCGCGTTCCACGGTAATATAATTCAAATATACCTGCAGCAGGTCTTCCATAAACGCCTCCCGAGGTCTGTCGTCAATCGTCCTGAAGCAGATAGAGTCCGGAAATTGTCTTCGCGTCGCAAATCAACCCTTCTCTGACCATGCGACGAACCTCCTGCTTCGTATACGCGCCAACCTCCAAAAATTCGTCCTCATCCGGATTGGCTGCCGTCTTTAGCAAATCGTGCGCCAGATACAAATGGATCACTTCGTTCGTAAAGCCGGGACCGGTAAAGATCGAGGCCTTGCGTTCCAGCGACTTCGCCCGGTATCCAGTCTCTTCTTCCAATTCGCGCACGGCGCATGCATCGGGGCTTTCCCCCGGATCCAGCTTACCGGCGGGAATCTCCAGCAACACCCGACCGACTGGGTGACGAAACTGACGGACCAGCAGAATTCTGCCATCCGGTAGCACCGGCACAATGGCGACCGCCCCCGGGTGCTCCACGACTTCCCGGGATGCTTGCTTACCGTTCGGCAAACTCACGATGTCCCGTCGCAAATTCACCATTTTGCCGGAATAGATTTGTTCGGCGGAAACAAAGGTTTCCTTCAAATGTTCGTCCATTACATCGTCTCCTTCAATTCCCTACACGGACCAAATTCAACAAACCGGCCCCCGCAGGGGCCGGTTTGACTTGTTTATTTAGTCATCCCACGGATAGACGGTCCGGGGATGCAACGGGAAAATTGGCGTTGCATCCTCCATCTGACCGTAAAGCCAAGGCGGCAGCACCAGCCATCGCAGCGGCAACCCGGTAGTCTCGGCAACCTGCCGGACAATTTGGGTTCCTGATTCAACATGCTGTAAGGTGGTGGCGGCGCCCAGATTGGTGTTGCCGACCAAGCCGGTGATGGCAAGGCCGGAAGCAGCTTCCACATTCCGCATGGCATTGACGATTTCCGCAACATTTCGGGAAAACGGCCGGCAAACATTGACTACCATCAAAACTTCACATCCGTTGTCCTGAATGGAGCGCCGCACCTGTCCCAAAACGATGGCCGCTTTCGCGCCGCCTACATCAATCACTACCCGATACTCCGGACTGCTCAACACGCGTGGCAATCCCTGGGGCATGATCGGCAAGTCCGCATGGGCCAGCCCGCCCTGCGGCATAATTACCGTTACGCCATCCGCTTCGAGCTGTTGCCGGTGTTCCCTGGTCCGAAAATAGGGCTTGACCAGATCCATGTCGACAACCGCTGTTTTCAGACCGGATTTTTGCATATACGTCGCCAAATTTACCGCCAGTTCCGTTTTCCCGCTGCCAAATTCTCCGACCAGCACCTTAATTCGGGGCCGTTGCTCTTCGTCCCGGCGAAACGCTTCCAAATCAAACTCCATATTTTCGTCCCCTATTCGTAAACTTTTGCGGTCTCTTCCCCATGCAACACGCGTAACGCCCCCTGCGCCAACGCCAACAGTTCGTCCTCACCCGGATAAACCAGCACTTGGCCCAGGAACTGAACCCGCTCCCGGATCATCGCCACCAGACGCCGAGAATACGCCAGTCCGCCGGTCAGGACAATCGCGTCGAAGCGCCCGTTGACCACCACCGTCATCGCCGCCAATTCCTTGGCAATCTGATAAGCCATGGCCTGGTAAACCAATTCGGCCTGCGCATCGCCGGCATCAATCCGGCTTTCCACCTCCCGGGCGTCACCGGTGCCCAGATGGGCGATTAGCCCACCGCGTCCAACCATCTTTCGCATCAGTTCCGGAAAGGAATAGCGACCGGAATAACACAATTCAACCAACGGGCTGAGCGGCAGATACCCGGCCCGTTCCGGCGACAGCGCACCGCCGTCCATCGGATTGATCACATCAATCATCCGCCCGTTTTGTTGCACGGTGAAGGAAATTCCTCCCCCCAGGTGCCCCATGACCAAAGTAACTTCATCGACTGATTTTCCCAGATCACGGGCGGCCCGCCGCGCAGTCGCTTTCAGGTTCAGAGCGTGGAAAATGCTGCGTCGGGGCATTTCCGGCCACCCGCTGATGCGGGCGATGGGTTCCATTTCATCCACACAGACAGGGTCGACGATAAACGCCGGCAAACCGTAAGGCTCGGCTATGCCCAAGGCGATCAGTCCGCCCAGATTGGAAGCATGATGCACCTGCACGTGATGATGGAGATCATCAACCATGGCGGCGTTCACCGTATATGTGCCGCCGGCGATCGGCTTCAATGCTCCGCCGCGGCCAACGATGGCCTGCAAGTCCGACACCGCAAAGCCGTGCTTGACCAAAGCTTGTTCGACCAATTCCCGACGAAAGTCATATTGGGCGTAGATATCAGCAAAAGCGGACAATTCTTCGGCGCTATGACGGATCGTCTCTTCAAACAGGCTGGTTTTCTCTTCATAAATCGCAATTTTGGTGGAAGTCGAGCCGGGATTAATGGCTAATACCCGATATTTCTTCTTCATGCTCCTGCCCCTTTCCGCTAAAGAATTATAAAATATGCTGCATGACATAGATCACCGGATAAAAGCCGGCAGTCCGGCCTCAGTTCAACGACGCCGTTTGTTGGTTTTTCAGTTCCGTCGACAGTCGAATCATATCGGCCGCATTCGCCAGACCGGCCGACGATATCGGCTCACCGCCGATCATTCGCGCCAACTCTGTCAACCGTTCTTCCGCGGACAATCGTTGCACAAAGGTCTGAGTGCGGCCAGCCACCACTCTTTTTTCGATATGAATATGGCAATCCGCCATGGCGGCGATTTGCGGCAGGTGCGTAATGCACAGCACCTGCTTCTGCGCGGCGACCTGGCCGATTTTTTCAGCGACTCGGCGCGCTGTTTGCCCACCCACGCCCGAATCGATCTCATCGAAAACCATCACTTGGGCGCCGCCATTCTTGGCGCACACAGTCTTGATCGCCAGCGCTACCCGTGAAAGTTCCCCGCCGGACGCGACTTTGGACAGCAACCGCAATTCTTCGCCGGGGTTGGCAGAAAACTCGAATCGAACCTGATCCGTGCCGGCAGGACCATATTCGTCCCCGGAAGAAACCGTGACGGAAAATTTGACTCCCGGCATTCCCAGGTCCCTGAGCTGCGCCGCGATCGCCCGGCTCATGGCGGCGGCAGCCTGAATCCGCCGCTGGCTCAGTTCGGCCGCAGCTTGCGCCAAATCCCGTTCCTGCTGCGCCAACACTCGCCGCAATTCGGCCAGCAATTCGTCATGCCGTTCCAACGTAGCCAGTTCGCTGCGCGCTTCTTCGGCATAACGCAAAACATCGGCTACCGACGCGCCATATTTTTGTTTGAGGCGATAAATCAAATCCATCCGTTCCTGAGATTTCGCCAGCCGAGCCGGGTCCGCCTCGATCCGGTCCAGATAGTCGTGCAACTCCGGCGCCATGTCTTCCAGCAACACCAACGCTTCCGCCAGTTGCCGGGAATAAGCGGTCAAAGCTCCGTCATACCGGGCAGCGTTGTCCAAATTCCGGCGACAATCCTGCAGCAAATCGATCACGCCCTTGCCCTGTCGGTCGCCTGCCGACAAAGCCGACCAGGCCGTACCAACTGCCGCACCGATTTTTTCCGCATGCGTCAACAACGAAATTTGACGCCCCAGTTCCTCTTCTTCCGGCGCCCGCAACTTGGCGCCCTCAATTTCCTGCAACTGCCATCTCAACAGATCGGTTCGCTGAGCCCGCTGCCGATCGTCCTTGTCCACCGCGGCGATTTTTTCCCGGGTCTGACGCCACAGATCGTACAGGTGCTGATAGTGCCCCAGCAGCGTTTCCAGTGCCTGGTCAGATCCGTCCAACAGACCGACATAGGATTCTGGACGCAGCAACGCCTGATTTTCATGCTGTCCGTGCATATCCAGCAGACTGTCGCCAACCGCGCGCAGCAACGACAACGGTGCATGGGTCCCGTTCAGCAATACGGTGTTCTTACCCTGTCGGGACAGAGTACGGCTGATATATAGCATTCCATCGTCTTCCATGGGAATGGCCTGATCGGACAGCAATGCCCGAACAGGCGGATGGTTTTGCAGGCTAAACACAGCTTCGACCCGATACTGCTCGCTGCCGCCGCGGATCATGTCCAGGGAGGAACGGCCGCCCAACACCACGCTCAAAGCATCAACCACAATGGATTTCCCCGCGCCGGTTTCGCCGGTCAACACGTTAAACCCGCCGGAAAATTCGATTTCAGCCTGTTCGATGAGAGCGAAATTGAAGACTTTCAGTACCTGCAGCAAATGAATCCCCTCTACATAATCGATTCCAGTCGTTCTTTCACCAACGCAACCGCTGTTTCGGGTTTGATAACAAGGAAAATGGTGTCATCGCCGGCAACCGTTCCTATGATTTCCGGCCAGCGGACATTGTCCATAACATAGGCGACAGCCTGCGCCGTTCCCGGCAAGGTCCGCAAAACAATGATGTTACCGCTGTCAGCAATGGACAGGACAGAATCCTGAAAGGTCTTTTCCAACCGCGCCACCGAAACCGTTACATTTCGTTCGGCGGGAGACGCATAACGGTAGCTGCCGTCGCCGGTCGGCACCTTGACCAGCATCACTTCCTTGATGTCGCGGGATACAGTGGCCTGGGTGACGTCGATTCCCTCGTCGCGCAGAGCAGCGGTCAGCTCATCCTGCGTCCGTATTACATTTTTCTCCACGATTTCCTTGATTTTAGCCTGGCGATGTGTTTTCATGCTGTTGCCTCCCCATTTTGCCAATAGAATAAAGGATTGCCGGTTTGTTTTTTTGATTGATGAAGCAGAGCCGGCTGATGGTAAAGTCCTGCTGCGGCCAGCCGGACAGATGGGATTCCAGAAATTCCACTTCCCGGCGGCCCGGTTCGTGCCCCGGATACGCCACAATGGCTAACCGTCCGCCCGGCGCCAGCAAAATTCGCAATGCTGCCAACGCCGCTGCCAAGGCATCCGTGTCGGTTGTCACAGTATGGTTATGTCCGGGCAAATACCCCAGATTGAAAATCGCCGCATCCACCGGTTCCCGGATATACGCTTCAATCTTCGCATGACTGTTATGGATCAGCCGCGCCTTCTCCCGAAACCCGTGCCGGTTCAGCAAAGCTTCGCTGGTGGCGATTGCCGCCGCTTGAACATCGAAGGCCCAGACCCGGCAATCCGGCCTGGTTTGTTTGCAAAGGAACAATACATCATGGCCGTTTCCCGCCGTCGCATCGATCACGCAACCCGCTTTGTCCAGACCCGGCGCCAGAAACAGGCGGGAGGCCTCGACCGCGTTACGCGGGATCATCGGGATCGCTGCGGCGCAGTTTTGTCCGCAAAGACTCATAAAAGCTACTGCCGCTGAGTTTCACAAACCGGGCCCGGAACGGTGACCGCCTCACCAGAATTTTGTCGCCGGAACGCAGATTGTGCAACGTCTGTCCGTCCACCGTCAAGACAATATCTTCATGAGTGGCCTGGGTTTCAATCCGGATTTCTTCTGTATCCGAAACCACCAGGGACCTGGTGTTAAGACTATGCGGACAAATCGGCGTAATGATGGTCACCGGCAAATTAGGGCTGACAATCGGGCCACCGGCGGAAAGCGAGTAGCCCGTGGCGCCCGTCGCCGTCGCCACAATCAGGCCATCCGCCGGATAATTGGCGGTCAGGCGGCCGTCAATATACAATTTTAATCGAATCATCCGGGAAAAACCGCCTTTGGCAATCACCACGTCATTGAGGGCCGAGGCGGCGACCAACGCCCCCTCCGGGCGATCCACCACGGCTTCCAGCATCGGGCGATCTTCAATGGAATATTCGCCGCGAATCAGTCGTTCCATGGATGGCGCCAAATCGGCCAATTCGATTTCCGTAAGAAACCCCAACTGCCCCATATTGATTCCGCACACCGGCACCCCATAAGGAGCGACTTCCCGCGCCGTGCACAACAGCGTCCCGTCGCCGCCCAGAGTCAAGGCTACCGTCAGCTCGGCGCCCAGAACTTCACGGCTGCGCCCCAGCTCCGGATGTTCCATGATGGCAGCGGCTTCCGCCGGCATCCGCACATTTACTTTCTGTTCCTGCAAAAAGTGGATCAACCAGTCCAGGACTGTCGCTACGCCCTGCTTCTTGGTATTGGGAAACAAACCAACGGTAAACAACATGTTACCTCCGTCCCGGTTGGAGAGTTTGATGGGCGGTCGCCACGGTTTGTGCAACCAGCGCGGAAAAATTTGGCGACGGCTCGGCCGCCGGGATCAAATGCAGCAAGTACTCAATATTGCCTTCCGGGCCGGTGATAGGAGAAAAGCCAGGCTCAACCGGCGTCAGTCCATATTGGCGGGCGCAGGCCGCCACTTTTTCGATCACTTCGATATGCACCTGAGGATCCTTAACCACGCCTTTTTTACCGACCTGGTCCCGGCCCGCCTCGAACTGCGGTTTAACCAGCAGCACCAACTCGCCGGCCGGCTTGAGCAATGGCGGCAAAACCGGGATAATTTTGGTCAGGGATATAAAGGAAAGATCCGCACTGATAAAATCGACTGGTTCGCCAATCAGGTCGAGGGTCAGATAACGGGCATTGGTTCTTTCCAACACAGTCACTCGGGAATCAGTGCGCAACGACCAAGCCAGTTGCCCATATCCCACGTCAACGGCCACCACATGGTCGGCGCCCCGTTGCAGGGCGCAGTCGGTAAACCCGCCGGTGGATGCGCCCAAATCCAGCACCCGTTTCCCGGCCAGATCAATGCGGAAGGCTTCCAAGGCCTTGATCAGCTTCAGGCCGCCCCGGCTGACGAATGGATTGGCGTGCCCGGTAAACGTCACCTCGGCGGTTTCCGCCACCATAACGCCGGCTTTGTCGACCCGCTTTCCATCCACAGTAATCTGCCCGGCCAAAATATAAGCCTTGGCCTGATCCCGGCCACTGGCGAGGCCTTTTTGAACCACCAGGGCATCAAGCCGAAGTAATGGCACAGGAATCCACTCCCACAAACTGTTGAACCTTGCCGGCAATTCCGGCCGGATCCAGGCCGAGACACTCCAGAAGTTCCTCCCGGGAACCTTGCTCGATGAATCGGTCCGGCAAACCCAGCCGAAGGATTTTGGGCCCGTCAATTCCCAAAGAATTCAAGGCTTCCAGGACAGCGGAACCAAATCCGCCCATCAGACTGTTTTCTTCCAGCGTCACAATATAGCGGGCATGTTCGGCGATTTTGCAAAGCAACGCTTCATCCAGCGGTTTGACAAAACGGGCATTCACGACTCCCGCCGAAATACCGGATTTTTTTAGAAGCTCCGCCGCTTTCAGGGCTGTCTGAGCCATCGTGCCCGCCGCCACTAATACCAGCTCGCCCCCCTGCCGCAACCATTCTCCCCGACCGATCGGCAGTAGCGACGGTTCTGCCGGCATTGCTACTCCTGCACACCGGCCGCGCGGATAGCGCAGCAATACCGGCCCGTTGACCTTCAGCGCAGTATGCAGCATATCCCGCAGTTCCGCTTCGTCCTTGGGAGCCATGATCGTCAGGTTGGGAATCATCCGGGCAAACGACAAATCAAAGGCGCCATGATGAGTCGGCCCGTCTTCTCCGACCAGGCCGGCCCGATCCAGTGCTAAGACAACCGGCAGATTTTGCAGGCACACGTCATGAATCAGGCTGTCAAACGCCCGCTGCGAAAATGTGGAATACACCGCCACCACCGGACGCTTGCCCTGGGAGGCCAGACCGGCCGCCATCGTGACGGCATGTTGTTCGGCAATGCCGACGTCAAAGAAGCGATCAGGGAATTTGGCGGCAAAAACATCCAATCCCGTTCCACCCGACATCGCGGCGGTAATTCCCACCACATCCGGATTTTTTTCGGCCATTTCCACCATGGCGTCGCCAAACACGGAAGTGTAAGTCGGCGTCGGCGCTCCCTTGATGGCCTGGCCGGATTCGATACAGAAGGGGCCAACGCCATGGAACTTGTCGGCCTGGCATTCCGCCGGCGGGTAACCCTTTCCCTTTTGGGTCAAAACATGCACCAACACCGGCGTCCGTAAACTTTTCGCCTTTTCCAGGACTTCCACCAGCAGCGGCAAATCATGCCCATCAATCGGACCCAAATAGGTGAAGCCCAGCTCTTCGAAAAACATGCCGGGAACCAGTAGATATTTTACGCTTCCCTTCATCCGCTCGGCCGTGTTTGCCACGCTGTCGCCGATGGCCGGAATCCGGCGCAACAAGAACTCAATATTGTGTTTGGCCCAGGAATAAGTCGGCGTCAATCGCATTTTTGCCAAATAGTGGGATATAGCGCCGACATTTTTGCTGATTGACATCTCATTGTCGTTCAACACCACGATCAAATCTCGCTTCAAGTGCCCGGCATGGTTCATGCCTTCGAAAGCGAGGCCGCCGGTCAGGGAACCGTCGCCGATCACCGCCACTACCTTATGCTTTTCGCCGCGCAGATCCCGCGCCAGAGCGATTCCCAGCGCAGCGGATACCGACGTGCTGGAATGTCCCGTCCCAAAAGCATCATGTACGCTTTCGTCCCGGCGGGGAAAACCGCAGATTCCTTTGTAGGTCCGTATTGTACCAAAACTGTTGAGGCGCCCGGTCAAAATTTTGTGAACATAGGATTGATGGCCGACATCGAACACAATCCGATCCCGGGGGGTGTCAAATACTTTGTGCAGGGCCAATGTCAACTCAACCACGCCCAGATTGGAGGCGAGGTGCCCGCCGTTACGTGAGACCGTCTGGATCATCAGCTCCCGGATTTCAGCGGCCAAGCCGGACAATTCCTCAAACGAAAGCTTGGCGATATCAGCAGGCAAACAAAGATTTTCCAATTTGCAGCTCAAAACAGGTCTCCTTTCAGACGTATAATATTCGGCAGACAATCCAGCCGACAACTAGTCCCTGGATCGCGCCGGCCAATACTTCCATGGGGGAATGACCGATCAGTTCCTTGAGGCGAATGTTTTTCAGGGGATGCTCGCCCTTGAGTTCCTGGATGATCCGGTTCAGGGCTCGGGCATGTCGGCCGGCGTGACGCCGGACTCCAGCGGCATCATACATGACGATTCCGGACATGACAAAGGCAATGGCAAAAAACGGGCTGTCAAAGCCGGCCGTCAAACCGGCGGCAAAAGTCGTGGCCACCACCATCGCCGAATGGGAACTCGGCATGCCACCGGCGCCGGTCAAACGCTCCCAGCGAAAATTCCCCCGTAACATATCGCGCAGGATTTTGGTCAACTGCGCTGCGGCCCAGGCTGCAATGGCCGACATGAAAACCTGATTTCGGAGCAATGCAGCCAATAAATCCTTCATTTACAGCGCCTCAACTATCGCGAGTCAGCAGGTACTCTGCCAGACTCCGCAGCACCCAGGCCCGGTCGCCGAATCGCTCCAGCGACGCCACCGCGTCCATCACCGCCGACTGTGCCATTTCACGGGCTTCCATCAGGGAATAGACCGACACATACGTCGCTTTCTGATTTTTTTCATCACTGCCGACAGGTTTCCCCAGGGCCGCCTCCGTACCGGTGACATCCAGGATATCGTCGGTAATCTGAAAGGCCAGACCAAAATTTTCCGCATATTCGGTCAGGTTGTTCAAGTCTTCCTCGGACCCGCCGCCCAGCATGGCTCCCGCCCGCAGGCTGGCCCGGAACAGGGCGCCGGTTTTTAGCCGGTGCATCAGTTTCATGACTGCCGGTGACGGTAACCGGCCCTCAGCTTCCAAATCGATGGCCTGCCCGCCGACCATGCCGGACGGACCGGCCGCCTGGGCTACTTCCCGCGCCACCTGCGCCAGGATTTCCGGCGCCACGCCCGGCTGTGACAGCAATGTTTCAAACGCCAGGGTCAGCAGGCCGTCGCCCGCCAAAATCGCCATACCGTCGCCGAACACCTTGTGATTGGTGAGCCGGCCGCGCCGGTAATCGTCATCATCCATGGCCGGCAAATCGTCATGAATCAACGAATAGGTGTGAATCATTTCCAGTGCACAGGCCGACTGCAGAAACCGGCCTTCCTCGGCGCCGACCGCATCCGCCGCAGCCAGCAACAAAATCGGCCGCAAGCGTTTGCCACCGGCAAACAAACTATAACGCATGGACTCCATGATACGGGACAGTGACCCTTCCCGGGCCGGAACCAGTGTCTGCAAACACGATTCGACCTGGGTTTGGTATTCTTTTAAATATTTACGCCACATCAGTCCGCCTCCGGCAAAATCAGTTCCGTTTCCGACAATGACCCGTTAGATTCGCGAATTACTTTGTTGACGGCGGCCTCCGCCAGTTGCAACTGTTGCAGGCAATACTTCGACAGGGCCGATCCTTCCGCATGTTTGCGCATGGATTCCTCCAGGGTCAAATCTCCCCGCTCCATCTCTTCCACCAGCGTTTCCAGCCGAACGAGCGCCTCGTCGAAGCTGAGGCCGGCAATGGCATCCTTGGTTTCTTTTTTTTTCACGACTGCCTCGCTTTCTCCGTTTCCGTCACCACGACGCCCAGTCTGCCTTCCTGCAGCCAGACATCGAGCCGGTCGCCTTGCCCGACGGTTTCCGCCCGGCGGACAATCCGACCGTCCGGGCGCCGCACGACACTGTATCCCCTTTGCAGCACCCGCAACGGATCCAACAAATTCAGCTTCTCATTGGCCAGCTGACAGCGTTGATTTTTTCGGTCGAGCAAACTTCCTATGGCGGCGGCCAGACGGTCCTGCAACTGGTCGAGCCTTTGCATCCGCGCCTGCAGGATTTCCTGCGGCCGGCGAAACAACCGGGAGGACAGGCAGCGTTCCAGTCGCAGGCGCCCCCTGATCAGCCGGTGCTGCAAAGATTGGTTCAGGCGTTGCTGATCCGTCTGGAGCCGTTGGCTCAGGGCCAGCCGATCGGGAGTCACAAATTCCGCCGCCTGGGACGGCGTCGCGGCCCGCCGGTCGGCGGCGAAGTCGCTGAGCGTGTAATCCGTCTGATGCCCTACTGCCGAAACGATGGGCGTCGCCGCTGCCGCTACGGCCCTAACTACCCGTTCGTCGTTAAACGCCCACAATTCTTCGATACTGCCGCCGCCGCGCCCGATGATGATCACATCCACCCGGCCGGAACGATCCAGCAGCCGAATCCCCCTCGCAATCTGCTCCGGGGCTTCTTCCCCCTGAACCTGCACCGGCGCCAGCAGAATCGGAATTCCGTTATGCCGGCGGCGGGCTACGGTGACGATATCACGGAGCGCAGCTCCGGTCGGCGAAGTAACCACGCCGATCGCCCGGGGCAGCAATGGCAACGGCCGTTTGCGGGAATCGTCAAACAGTCCTTCCGCCAGCAGTTTTTCCCGCAGTTTGGTGAAAGCAACGCTCAAATCTCCCAACCCGTCGGCAACCATCGAGTCGGCATACATTTGGTAAGACCCATCCCGCTCATAGACGGCGACACGGCCCAAAACCCGCACCTGCATACCATCCGCCGGCTCAAACCGCAATGTCGCGGCGCGGCTGCGGAACATGACACAACGCAGGGATGCGCCGGAATCCTTCAGTGTAAAATAACAATGTCCAGAATGATGCCGACGAAAGTTGGACAATTCGCTCCGGACAGTAACCCGGCTCAGTACCGGATTTTCTTCAAACATACGGCGAATATGGAACGTCAGTTCCGTCACGCTCAGGGCATCCGCTTCTTCAAACAAATTCAGCGTTATAGCACCACCCTGCGGTTCCGCGCCCACCAGGCCGCTCCCACCGCATTATCTCCACTGTATTCCGGCGCCGGCCAACGGACTGCCGCTCGCCGAAGCCGCCCCAGCTCCGTCGCCAGGCGAGTCCGGATAAACCGGTTGGCGGAGACGCCGCCAACCAGCAAAACCATCTGGGTCTGCGTAACATCCAACGCCGCAGTCACCGCCCGCCGTAACGATTCGGCAATGCAGCGTTGCACGGCCGCAGCCACTGCCGCCGGTTCCGGCGAATTTTTCAGCCATCTGCGCACATGCGACTCCGGACCGGACAAGCTGATTGCGCTGCCGATCACCGATACCGGTATATTGATTTCTTCGCCGATGTATTGTTCCGCCAGCGTCTCCAAGTGCGGACCGGCCGGAAACGGCAATCCCAGGGCAACCCCCACCCGGTCGACGAATTGTCCGGCGTGCAAATCGTTAGTGCCGCCGATCAGTTCCAGTTCCAGGCCGTCAGAGCGCTGCCGGACCTTCAAAATTTCCGTGGTGCCGCCGGAAGCATGGACGGCCAGAAAGTCGGAAGGAAAGTCCCCACCGGCCGACCACAACCCTGCCAAAATATGGTTTTCCTGATGACTGAGGTTAAACACGGGGCAGTTCAGGGCGGCGCCGACCGCTCCGGCCGTCCCCGCCCCCGCCAAAAATACCGGCATATAGGAATCCGTCACCGGGCGGGGACGCGTCGAAACGCCGACCGCGGCAACCTCGGCCGCCGGGCCGATCGCTTCGCGCAACTCGCTCATAACCGCCGGTAAATTCCGGACATGCTGGAACACCATCTCGGACTGGGCCAGGCCGCGGCCGCCCGGCTTCACCGTCAACGGAATCCGGGCATCGGCAAGCAAACTGCCGTCTGCATCCAGAGCGGCGACGGAAGTCGTGTAGCAGCTGGTGTCGATCCCCACGAACACCTTCATATTATTCCGGCTGGCCCCGTACCAGCGAGCCCAGAATGCCGTTGACAAAGCGCCCCGACTCCTCGGACCCATAGTGCTTGGCCAATTCCACCGCCTCATTCACGGCGGCGCGCGGCGGGATCCGGCTCTCGCCGAATTTGATTTCGTAAATTGCCATCCGCGTGGCGGCACGGTCTACGCCACCCATGCGCTCCAGCTTCCAGTCCCGGGCCAGGTCGGAGATAAGTCGGTCGATTTCCTCCTTGTGCTCCCAGGTTCCCAGGACCGCCCATTCCACATACTCCCGGACGTTGTCCGGGGTTGGCTCTTCCTGCATTTCATAAACGGCGGCAATGACCTCCCGGGGAGAACCGCCGGTAAAATCGAGATGGAACAAAATCTGCAAGGCCAGTTCCCGGGCTTTTCTTCGACTCATGATATATTATGACTCTCCTATTCTATCGATGGGTTCCCGGAGGCAGCAGCTTATCCAAAATCTCCATCAAATCTTCTTTATCATCGATCCGTTTCCCGACCAAGTACCCAACAACCATGCAAAACAACACGAACAGTGCCTGGAAAAAACCGATGGCAAGAATCAGCAAACCCAGAATAAAGCCGATGGAAATCCCCATGATCTTTCCACTGTGTGCCCGCCAGATTTCCTGAAACAAAATCGGGTCCATGTTTTTGCCTCCCCGCACTCAGTCCACGCGCGCTTTGCTTTTGAATTCGTTGGAAATATCGTTCACCAGGATCCGGACTTCCGCCATAGACAAGCCCACGGTATTTTTCAGATATTCCTGGGTCCGGGCCTGAATCTCCGACGCCACCTTCGGAATGTTATATTCGGGGCCTACCACGATCCGCATATCCACTTTGACCTCATCGCCCAATTGCTTGACATGCACTTTGGCATTGCGGACACCCCGGGTATGCCGGGCGGTTTTGGCGATCAGATCTTCCACCGCACCGATCGAAATCTCGACCACGCCCATTTCCGTCTGGTGTACAATCTTGTTGGGTCCCCGCCGCGACCGCAAACCCGCCAGCAGCAGGCGGATACTGACCAGAAAAAAAACTCCGCCGATCAAAGCGGCTTCCCAGCGGCCGTAAATCAGGGAAAGTCCCTGCTGCCAATACTGCTGGGGCAAAATCTCCAGCGACAGCAATATCGAAAGCAACGAAAGAACCGTCAGCAGTATGGTATAGATCGAAAGAATGATCCGGTCAATAATACTCATCGGCCAGCCTCCTAGCGCAACCGCAGCTCTTCATCCGTATCCACCTGCGAGAAACCCACTCCCTGTACGTGCACATTGACCTCGATCACGGAGAGACCGGTTGCGGTTTCCACAGCTTCCTTGACTTTTTCCTGGACCTGGAGCGCAACATCCGGAATGCGCAGACCGTACTCGACAATAATGTACAAATCCACGGCCACTTCCCGGGCGCCGACTTGTACCTTGACCCCCTTGGCGGGATTCTTTTTCCCCATCATCTCGGCCATGCCGCCGATCAGCCCGCTGCTCATTCCGACCACGCCAGGAACATCGGTTGCGGCAATGCCGGCGATGGAAGCAATGACTTCATCAGCAATGCGCACGCTGCCCAAATCCAACGATTCATCCCCCGCCATGCCCGTTTGTTTGGTGCTGTCCACCTCGTCCCCTCCTTACGCCGAAACTGCACACTCCGCTGCTGATAACTATATTCAACCCAGCCAATGAATATCCCTGCTAATTTATACATTTTCTGTTCAATTCGGCGCGCCGGACTTTCGCATAGTATAAAAATCCCGCCGAGACGGGATTTTTAAAACATACTGCCTTCTATTCGCCAGTTGGCTTACGCCCGCTCGATATATTCACCCGTCCGGGTATCGATTCGCAGAACATCGCCGACGTTGATGAAAAACGGTACTTTTACGACATACCCGGTTTCCAGCTTGGCTGGTTTGGTACCGCCGGTAGCGGTATCGCCGCGGATGCCCGGGTCGGTTTCGACAACTTCCAGTTCCACGGCAACCGGCAAATCCACGCCCATGATCGCCCCCTGATAAAACTGAACGCTGATATTCATATTTTCCTTGAGGAAATTTTTAGCTCCGCCCAATTGTTCCGCTGTGATCGCAATTTGTTCGAAATTCTCGTTGTCCATAAAGTTATAAGCGCCGTCCGATTCATACAAATACTGCATCTGGCGATTGTCGAGATGCGCCCGGGCCATTTTTTCACCCGCGTTGAAAGTCCGCTCCACCACTGCGCCGGTCCGGATGTTCTTCATTTTCGCCCGTACAAACGCCGCACCCTTGCCGGGTTTGACATGCTGAAACTCCACCACCTGCCAGGCATCCCCGTCCATTTCCACTGTCACGCCGTTTCGAAAATCATTACTCGAAATCATTTGTACTCCACCCCTTCATCTAAATGAAACCTCTGAAATTTTAGGTCCGATAGTCGCTGGATCAGGTCAGTTCCAACAAATCCTTCGGCGTCCGGCTAAGGATGCGGCAACCTGCCTCCGTAACCGCCACCAGGTCTTCGATTCGCACGCCGCCCCAATCCGGCAGATAAACGCCTGGCTCCACCGTCACCACCATGCCGGTTACCAACGCGGCATCGCCCACCGCCGGCGACAATCGGGGATTCTCATGAATATCCAGCCCCACGCCATGACCGAGTCCATGCCCGAACTGCGCTCCCAAGCCCGCCGCTTCGATGACTTGCCGTCCGGCCTTATCAACGTCCCGGCAAAGCGCACCGGAACGTACCGCCGACAAACCGGCCAACTGCGCCGCCAACACCGTAGCGTAGATCGTGCGCTGACGTTCGGACGCCTGGCCGACACAAACGGTGCGGGTAATATCGGAGCGGTACCCTTCGTAAGTGGCGCCAAAGTCGATCACGATGAAATCGCCCCGCTCCAGACGCCGGTCGGATGCTGCGCCATGCGGCAGCGCGGAGCGCGGCCCACTGGCCAGGATTGTTTCAAACGAAGGCTTCTCCGAGCCCAGTTTCCGCATTTCATATTCCAGAGACGCCGCCAATTCTTTTTCCGTCGCACCCGGCCGAATCAGCGGCAGCAACTTCGCCAGGGCACCGTCGGCAATCGTCGCGGCAACGGCGATCTTGTCAAGCTCCGCCGCCGTCTTTATCGTCCGGAGCGGCTCCAGTTGCACCGGCCGCCAGCGGTCAGCCGCCACTTTCAGCTGCAAACGGCGATATTCCGCGACGGTCAGGCTCTCTTCTTCAAATCCGATGCTCAGCCAGGACTGCGACTGCAGAAAATCGGCCGCCGCCTCCAGCGGATTACCCCGGCTTTGAACAATTTCGAAAGCGGGAGCCATTTTTTTCGCCTGTTCGACGTAACGGGAATCGACGAACAGCTTTCGTTCGTCGGTCCCAACGACCAACACGCCGGCTGTGCCGGCAAAGCCACTAAAATATCTGACATTCGTCCGGTTGGTCACCAGAACAGCCGCCAAACCTTGCCGCTGCAACCAGGACGACAATCTATCCCATGAATCAATCAACCGTTTAACTCCTATTGTTCAATATTCCGCAAACCGCTTCCAGTGCCAGCAAATATCCCTGCGCTCCCAGGCCGGCAATTTGTCCCACCGTTACCGCCGCAGTCACCGAGTGATGACGAAATTCCTCCCGTTGATAGATGTTGGACAAATGCACTTCGATGGCCGGCACCGATATCGCCGCCAGAGCGTCCCGCACTGCCACGCTGTAGTGCGTAAAGGCCGCCGGATTGATCACGATAAAATCATACCGGCCTTCCGCCGCCTGGATCGAGTCCACCATCACACCTTCGTGGTTGGTCTGGACGCACTCGACCGACGCCCCCAACTCCACGGCCTTTTCCTGCAGCCGGGAATTCAGCTCCGCCAAGGTCAGCCGGCCGTAAACAGCCGGTTCCCGCTGGCCGAGCAGGTTCAGGTTGGGCCCGTGCAGCACCAGAATCTTCGCAGAATGCAAAGTTGCCATAGCTCCGCCTTTACAACTTTTGATTGTATAATTTTATCACAACTTCCCCGCGCTTGGCTACTCATCCGGCCAGCCCGGGCGAAAAATCCTCAGACCCGGCGTTGACGCCGGATCAGTGAAAAATCGCCGACCGTCTCCGCCAGACGCAGCCAGATCAGTTGTTGCGGGTGCGGCGCCCGTTCGATCGGCGTTCCGTCGACATCGGTCATATACTCCAGCCGCTGGCGAAAACTAGCCCCACCGGGCCGCAGAATCTCGAGGGCATCGCCGAGTTGCATGTGGTTGCGCTGCTCGACCAGAGCTAGCCCGCGATCGGCGTCCCACTGCCGGACCAGCCCGGAGTATTCCCATTCCGGCAAAACCCTGACCGTATCATACTCCTGCATGTTTTCCGCCGGCGGTCCATGGAAAAAGCCGGTGGTATAGCCCCGGCTGGCAATTTTCTCAAGTTCGTCCCGCCATTCGGCCAGCGGGGCATAGCCGGCAGGGTCAACGGCCAGACGGTCCAGCGCCGCCCGATATACCCGCACGACGGTTGCCAGGTAATGCAAGCTTTTCATGCGTCCTTCGATCTTAAAGCTCTCGACTCCAGCCGCCGCCAGCGCCGGCAGGTCGTCCAGCAGACACAGGTCCCGCGAATTCAGGATATAGGTGCCCCGTTCGTCTTCGGCCACCGGAAAATATTGCCCGGATCGCTTCTCTTCCACCAACGCATAACGCCAGCGGCAGGGCTGGGCGCACTCGCCGCGGTTCGCCTCCCGGCCGGTCATATAGGCGCTCATCAGGCACCGGCCCGAATAGGACACGCACATCGCGCCATGCACAAAACATTCCAGCTCCAGCGCTACCCGCTGCCGAATCTCATGGATCTCCGACAGCGACAGCTCCCGGGCCAGAACAATCCGGCTCGCGCCTTGCTCCTGCCAGAACAGCGCCGACTGCCAGTTGGTCGTGTTGGCCTGCGTACTGATGTGTACCGGCAGTTCGGGCACGACCTCCCGGGCGGTCCGGAATACACCGGGATCCGCCACCAAAATCGCGTCGCAGCCGATTTCCGCCAATAGCCGTAAGAAATCCGGCAATTGCCGCATTTCTTCGTTATGGGGGAACATATTCACGGTCACATACACTTTACGTTGACGGTCATGGGCATAGCGGCAAGCTTCGGCCAGTTCCGCCGCCGAAAAATTCTCGGCGAACGCCCGCAGACCAAAAATTTTGCCGCCCAGATATACGGCATCGGCCCCATAAGCCAGCGCAATTTTCAGTCGTTCCATGTCGCCGGCCGGCGCCAATAATTCAGGCAATTTCAAGCAGTATCCTCACTTCCCGATTTGTCCAATCGCCGCCTCGTGCTCGGCCAAAGTCCGACTAAAGCGATGGCCGCCGGTTTTCCCGTCCACTACGAAATACAGCCAGTCGCCTGCCGCCGGATTCAATGCAGCCTCGATGGACGCCAGTCCCGGATTGGCCACCGGCCCCGGCGGCAATCCCTGATGGAGATACGTATTATAGGGCGAAGGCAGCTGAGTGTCGGCAATCGTCAGTTCTTCCTTGGGATAGCCAAGAATGTATTGAATCGTCGCGCAGGACTGCAATGGCATCTCCAACTGCAGCCGGTTCAGGAATACACGTGCAACCATCGACCGTTCCTGCGGCAGCTGGGCCTCCCGTTCGATCAGCGAGGCCAGCACAATCACCTCATAGGTTGACAGCCCGCTGGCCCGCGCTTTTTCCTGCAACTCCGGGGTAAAGCGTTTCTGGAACTCCCGGGCCATGGTCTGTAAAATTTCTTCTTCGCCGGTCCCTTTGTTGATGCGATAGGTTTCCGGAAACAGGAATCCTTCCGCCCGATACTTCACCCCGGGCCGTGCAGGTTCCCGGTCAAACGGCGCATATGTCTGCGCCAACGACAAAAAGCGTTCCTTCCGGGCCAACCCCTTCTCTTCCAGCAACGCGGCGATCTGTTCGACGGTATACCCTTCGGGGACTGTGAACTGCGCGTACACCGTTTCGCCTTTTGCCATGATCTCGATCATCCGGCGTACATCCATGCTGCGGGAAAGTTCATACTCGCCGGCCTGCAGCGACTTATCGAGTCCCGCCCGTTTCGCCGCGACCAGGAATGCGGTTTTGTCCCGTATCAGCCCCCTGTCCCACAGGATGCCTGCGATATCGCCGGTCGTCATCCCCGCCTGGACCCGAATCGTCACGGCCTTGACATCGGCCGGCGATACGGAAGCCAGTTGCCGGGAGTACCAACTGAACGCCAGCATGCTCCCGCCGAACAACAACAGAACCGCCGCTGCCGCCAACAGGCGGGTCGACGGTCCCTTGTCAGGCGATTTGCCGGAATCCCTTCTCAAGAAAAAAAGAAGCCGGTCAGGCTTCATAAGGTTCGGAATCCATCAGCTTCTCATAAGCCTCGCAGACCTTGTCGTATTCGGGATCTTCGGGATCGATGAAAACGAAAGACTGTTCACCGTTCGCCAAAGTTTCCAGGCGAGCGATCTCCACCTCGCATTCGTCCTCGCAACCGCAGGACTCATCGCCGCAGCCGCAGCCGGCGCTTTCGTCTTCAAGCTCCTCTTCATCGTCAATGTAGACCAGAATCGCATATTTCTTATCGCCGATATCGATATACCGATGAACGTAATACTCATTTCCCTCTTCGTCCGTAAATATCTCGACCTCTTCCGTCTCGTCATGTTCAAAATCCGACATAATACACCTCACAATAAATAATGTGATTTAATGGTATACTATAAAACTTTGGCTGTCAATGCTCCCGCCCGCATCATTCCGGCGCAGCCTGAAGCCGGTTGGCGCGGCGATCCAGATATCCCTGCAAAATCACTACCGCGGCAACCTTATCCACCACCCGGCGCCGTTTCGCCCGGCTGATATCGGCGCCGATCAGCATCCGCTGTGCGACCGCGGTCGTCAGACGCTCATCCCAGTATTCCACGGGAATTCCCGGAATCCTCTCCTGCAGACGGTCACCGATGCCACGGACTTTTGACGCCATTTCGCCGTAACTGCCATCCATATTGCGGGGAAGACCAATGACGACCAGCGTGATCTGGTGATCGTGCACCAGCTTGTCAATCTCCGCCAAATCTTTTTCCGTTCCCCGACTGTTGATGACACACAGTCCCTGCGCCGTCATCATCAGTTCGTCGCTGACCGCCACGCCGATTCGTTTCTCGCCCAGATCGAGCGCCAAAACCCGCATATCATCAACCTCCCCGGTCCATCCTGAAAAAAAGGCCGCCGTGAAAATCCTCACAGCGGCAATGCTCCACTAAATCTCAACGATCCTTCAGGTAAAAGCGCACCAATTCCTCCAGCAGCTCATCCCGCTCCACGCGGCGGATCTGGCTGCGCGCCTCTTTGAAGTTCGTAATGTAGGTGGGATCGCCGGACAGCAAATATCCCACCAACTGGTTGATCGGATTATAGCCCTTTTCTTTCAGGGCTGCATATACGGCGTCCAAAATTTTGCCGGCTTCGGTCTTTTCCTTTTCGACAGTGAACTTCATTGTCGCATCAAAAGCCGTGGCCGAAGACTCCACGCCGAGGTTCTCGCCGACCTCCAATGGTTTGTGAATGGTCTCATCGGCGGAAAAACTCATCCTGGTCATCCCCTTCCTGAAGCCCCTGCTCCATTGTTGCTGTTAATATTTTATTCGCTTTTGACGGACAGGTTCCTGCCGCAAACCGAGAATTACTTTGCCTGCTTTTCCAGGATCGACGCGACCAGCGCCAGAGCTTCTGCCAATTTTTCCGGCTTCTTGCCGCCGGCCTGAGCCATTTCCGGCCGTCCGCCGCCGCCGCCGCCCGCCGCGGCCGACACTTCCTTGACGATATTGCCGGCGTGAACGCCGTGGGCGACTGCTTCCTTACCGGCCATCGACACGAAATTCACCTTGTCGCCGACAACAGCGCCCAGCACCACCACGCCGCCGGCGATGCCGTCACGAATCCGGTCGGCGATGGAACGCAATTCGTCCATATCCGGCGCGGTCACCGCCGCCGCGACATAGCGGATTCCTTTTACATCCCGCACCTGTTGCAGCAATTCCTGCACGATGCCCTGGGATAGCTGCTTCTGCAGAGCTGCAATTTCCCGTTCCAGTTCGCGCGTTTGATTCTGCGAAATCTCCAGGCGGCCGACCAACTCTTCCGGCCGGGTTTTCAGCAGTTGCGCCGCCTGTTCCAGAATTGCCTCCCGCTGATTTGCGTACTCCAATGCCGCCAATCCGGTGACGGCCTCGATCCTACGCAGGCCCGCGCCAACGCTGGATTCGCCGACAATCTTGAACTGGCCAATCTCACCCGTTGAGTTTACATGGGTACCGCCGCACAATTCCTTGGAAATATCGCCAACAATCACCACCCGGACCTTTTCGCCGTATTTTTCGCCGAACAGGGCCATGGCTCCCATCTGTTTGGCCATGTCCTGACTGGTCTCGATGGTGCCGACGTTGGTATCCATTAGGATCGCCCGGTTCACTTTCCGCTCCACCGTAGCGATTTCTTCGGGGGTCATCGCGGAAAAATGGGAAAAGTCGAAACGCAGACGATCCGGACCGACGTAGGAGCCGGCCTGGTTGACATGCGTCCCCAAAACCTGGCGTAATGCCGCCTGGAGTAAATGCGTCGCCGTATGGTTCCGGGCGCTGGCAGCGCGACGGTCCCCATCTAGATCAATTTTTACGGAATCTCCCTGTTTCAGGAAGCCTTCGGTGACCTGTCCCAAATGATAAACTGTTCCGTCCGGCAGTTTGCGGGTCGTGGACACCTCCACTTTCCCCAACGGGCCGGTCAACACGCCAATGTCGCCGACCTGGCCGCCGCCTTCCGCATAAAATGGCGTCACATCCAAGATGACCGCTACCTCTTCGCCGTCCCGCGTTTCCGCGACAATCCGGCCTTCGCGGAACATACCGACCACCGTTGCGTCGGTCGTCGAATAATCCACCCGCAGCTTGTCGGTGCCCAATCCGGACAAATCCGGAATCACCACGGCGGCCGCCTCTTCCTGACGCGCCGCCCGGGCCCGTTCACGCTGCTCGCTCATTGCGTGGTCGAAACCGGCCTTGTCCAGCTTCAGACCCTGCTCGGACAAAATTTCGTCCGTCAATTCCCAGGGAAACCCGAAGGTATCATACAATTTGAAAATAACCGCCCCGTCCAGCGTATCCCCGCCGTTCGCCTTGAGAGTCTCAATCTGCTGACTCAGCAATTCGGTGCCTTGCGCCAGTGTTTCACTGAACCGGGCTTCCTCCAGCTGGATAATCTTTTTGATATAGTCGCGTTTTTCGCCAATGTCCGGGTAGGGCAACCGGAAAATCTCGGCCACCACATCCACGATATCCGCCAGGAAGGCCTGCTCGATTCCCAACAACCGGCCATGACGAACGGCGCGGCGCAACAGCCGGCGTAACACGTAGCCACGGCCCTCGTTGGAGGGCAGAATCCCGTCGGAAATCATGACCGTTACGCTGCGGACATGGTCGGCGATCACTTTCAACGATACGTCGGTACGGGCCTGTTTGCCATACTCGACGCCCGCTACCTTCATCGTATGCTCGATGATGGGAAACAACAGATCCGTCTCGAAATTGGACCGCTTGTTCTGCAATACCGAAGCAATCCGCTCCAGGCCGGCGCCGGTGTCGATATTTTTCTTCTCCAGCGGCGTGTAGGTTCCGTCGTCGTTACGATTAAACTGGGTAAACACCAGATTCCAGATTTCCAGATAACGGTCGCAATTGCAGCCCACCGCACAATCGGGCTTGCCACAGCCCCGTTCCTCGCCGAGATCGACATAAATTTCCGAACAGGGGCCGCAGGGACCGGTACCAATCTCCCAGAAATTATCCTCCATCCGGATAATCCGTTCCGGCGCCAGACCAATGTCCTTATTCCAGATCCCAAAAGCCTCATCGTCATCGGTATAAATTGTTACCCAAAGTTTTTCCGGGTCCAGGCCCAGCTCCTTGGTCACAAATTCCCAACCCCAGGCAATGGCTTCTTTTTTAAAATAATCACCGAATGAAAAATTGCCGAGCATTTCAAAAAAAGTATGATGCCGAGCAGTCCGGCCGACATTCTCGATGTCACCCGTCCGGATGCAGCGCTGCGAAGTGGCGATCCGCAAATGCGGCGGCTTCATCTTGCCGGTAAAAAAAGGTTTGAACGGCGCCATGCCGGCGCCAATCAGCAACAAGCTCGGATCATTGTCCGGGACCAAGGGGTAGCTGGGCAGGATTAAATGATCCTTGCCCGCGAAAAACTGCAGAAATTTTTGTCTCAATTCATTTCCGGTCATGCTCTAACCTCCATTGTCCTAAAGGGCGCATTCTCCGTGAATTATACCTAATTTAGCGAACTCTTGTCAATTTGCCGCGTAACCGGCGGCAACGGAAAAAGGAGCCGTTTGCCGGCTCCTTGAAAACAGCAGATGTTCCTTTATCAACAGCTTGAAGAAAAAATCAGCCGTTCGGATGTTTCCCCATATAATCCTTGATCGCGGCGTGCACGGCATCGGCCGCCAGATTGGAACAGTGCATCTTGACCGGCGGCAGGCCATCGAGTGCTTCCGCCACCGCTTCATTCGTGACCCGCAGGGCATCGTCCAGGCTCTTCCCCTTGACCATTTCCGTGACCATGCTGCTGGTGGCGATCGCCGCTCCGCAGCCGAAAGTCTGGAATTTTACGTCCTCAATGATTCCGTTCTCCACCTTGAGGAAAATCTTCATGATATCGCCGCACTTGGCATTGCCAACCTCACCGATGCCGTCGGCGTCCGACAGTTCTCCAACATTGCGCGGATTGGAAAAATGGTCCATTACTTTTTGCGAATACATGCTCAAGACCCCCTGATTGCACATTCAGATTCTTTGCAGGAAGTGGAATCGCAACGTTGCGCCGCCGCGCCGCGTGTCGCATACAGTGGGGACATCCGGCGCAGACGGTCGACGATGGCGGGAAACTCCACCAGAAAATAATCCACTTCTTCTTCCGTATTATCGTCACCCAGCGTCAGCCGCAGCGACCCGTGCGCCGTGGCATGGTCCAACCCCATCGCCAGCAACACGTGGGAGGGGTCGAGCGAGCCGGAAGTGCAGGCTGATCCGCTGGATGCGGCAATTCCCTTCATATCCAGATTCAGCAGCAGGGACTCACCCTCCACATAAATGACGCTGACGTTGACATTTCCCGGCAGCCGTTCCGTCGGATGACCATTCAGCTTGATTTCCGGGACAGTCGACAGAATTCCTGACAGCAACCGGTCGCGCAGGCGCGTCGTATAGCTGACCTTTTCCGGCATTCCCAACCGGGCTTTCTCCGCCGCCATTCCGAGACCGACAATTCCGGGCACGTTTTCGGTCCCCGGCCGCAAATGCCGTTCCTGGCCGCCGCCCTGCTGCACGGAGCGCAGCCGGACTCCCTTGCGGACATACAAGGCGCCGATCCCCTTCGGCGCGTTAAACTTATGACCGGACATCGTGAGCAGGTCAATGTTCATTTCTTTGACGTCAATCGGCCAGTTGCCGACCGCCTGCACGGCATCGGTATGGAAATAAATCTTCCGCTCCCTGGCCAGTGCGCCAATTTCGGCAATCGGCTGGATCGTTCCCACTTCATTGTTGGCGAACATGACGCTGATCAAAATTGTTTCCCGCTTGATCGCCTTCTTCACGGCCTCGACGCTGACCCGGCCGTACTCGTCGACCGGCAGCACCGTCACGTCGAAGCCTTCCTTTTTCAGCTGTTCACACGGCTCCAACACCGCGTGATGCTCCACCGCCGACGTGATGATGTGGTTGCCTTGGTTCCGGTTGGCGTAGGCCACGCCTTTCAGCGCGATATTATCCGCCTCGGTCCCGCCCGATGTAAAAAAGATTTCCGTCGTCTGGGCATTAATCAATTTTGCCACCTGTTCGCGGGCCACGTCCACCGCCTGTCGCGCTTGCCGGCCAAAGCTGTGAACGCTGCCGGGATTGCCGAAAAACTCGGTCATATATTCAAAAACCGCTTTCGCAATCACCGGGTCGGTCGGCGTCGTCGCCGCGTGATCAAAATACACTCGCTTCATTATAATTGTTCGCCTCTTTCTTCGACTTCGTTCGACGGCTGCAACTCCGCACACAGACTGGCCAGGGAAATCGAGTCCAACGCCGAAGCGATGCTTTCGCCCATCTTCAGCCAGATATTCCGGCGGACACATTGCTCACTCTTCCCGCAATAGGGATTCTCCGCCCCTTTCTCCGCCAGGAGACAATCCACTGGGGCAATTGGTCCTTCCATGGCCCGGACAATGTCGCCCACGCTAATCGCGGCCGAATCCTTAGCCAGCACATAACCGCCCTGGGCGCCACGGATGCTCCGCACATATCCGGCATTTCGCAAGCTCGACATCAGCTGTTCCAGATAATGTTCCGACACCTGCTGCCGCTCGGCCACGTTGCGCAAGGCGACCGGTCCGTCGTTGCAATGCTGGGCGATATCCAGCATGGCAGCCACGCCGTAACGGCTTTTGGTTGATACTTTCATAAACGCCCCTCTTATTCCGAGTATTTTAATCGGAATTACGAATTAAATATAACATAAACACTCGGAATAGTCAAAGCGTTTTTTACTGGATGTTATCCCGATCCGGATTATTTCCGTTCCGCCGATTTCCGGCGTGCTTCCAGTCGCGATCGGATCTCCTTTTCCCGACCATGGTCAGTCGGCCGGTAATAGACGGCGCCGGTCAATTCGGCCGGCAGATATTGCTGCGGCACATAACCGTCCGGGTAATCGTGCGGATACAGATAACCGGCGCCATGTCCCAGCAACTCGGCTCCCCGGTAGTGACTGTCCCGCAAATGCGCCGGCACCCTGCCACAATCTCGGTCCCGGACATCGACCATCGCCCGGTCGATGGCCAGATACGCCGCGTTGCTTTTCGGCGCCGCGGCAATATAGGCCACTGCCTGGGCCAACGGAATTCGCGCCTCCGGCCAGCCGACCATGTGCGCCGCCTGCATGGCCGATACCGCCAACATCAACGCCAGCGGGTCGGCGTTTCCCACATCCTCGGCCGCGCAAATCACGATCCGTCGGGCAATAAACCGGGGGTCTTCGCCGCCTTCAATCATCCGGGCCAAATAGTGCAAGGCGGCATCCGGGTCCGAACCGCGCATGCTCTTGATAAATGCCGAAGCGACGTCATAATGATTGTCGCCCTTTTTATCGTACGATTGCAGTTTTTGCACCGCCACTGTTTCCACGACTTCTCGGGTCAACACGACGGATCCGCCGTTTTTTTCCGCGTCGCCGGCCAATAGCAAAACCATTTGTTCCAGCAAATTCAGCGCAACTCGGGCATCGCCGCCCGCTCGGTCCGATAAAATTCCCAGCACTTCGTCGGCTGCTTCCGCCCGGAAGCGGCCGAGGCCACGTCCTTCATCCGTCAGCGCCCGCCGCAGAATCAAAATGATTTCATCCCGGGTCAGACGCTCCAGTCGTAACACCCGCAGTCGTGACAGCAAGGGAGAGTTCACCTCAAAGTAGGGGTTTTCGGTCGTTGCGCCGATCAATACGATCGTCCCATTCTCGACATACGGCAGCAAGGCGTCCTGTTGGGCCTTGTTAAAGCGATGGATTTCATCAATGAACAGGATCGTTCCCCGATTCGCCGTCATTAGGCGTTCCCGGGCTTTCTCCACCACCTTGCGGATATCTGCCACGCCGGCGGAAACCGCGTTCATTTCCTCGAAGTGCGCGCCGGTGGAATGCGCCACAACATTCGCCAAAGTCGTCTTGCCCGTGCCGGGCGGTCCAAAAAACAACAGGGACGGCACCGAATCCGCCTGAATCACTCGTCGCAGGAAACGACCGGGACCAACCAGTTGCGTCTGGCCGATAAATTCATCCAAAGTCCGGGGCCGCATCCGCAGGGCCAACGGCTCGTTCTTCTGGGCCCGCTGCATCATTTCGCCGGCAAAGAGATCCATGGATTATCCCTTCTTCAACAAACGGTGCAGGACATCTCGCACCGTGGCGATATCATGGGCAGTAATTCCATAATGTGTTACCATGCGGACCCGGTATTCACCGAAGACGCTCGCCAGTACACCCATCTGTTTCAGTTTCGCGGCGCAATCCGCAGCCTTCATTCCCAAATGGGAAACGTCAAAAATCACGATATTGGTCTGCACGGTCGACAAATCGATGGCAAATCCGGCTTCAGCGACCCCTGCCGCCAATTGGGCGGCGTTGTCATGGTCTTCCGCCAGGCGATCCACCATCGTCTGCAAGGCAACGATTCCCGCCGCCGCCAAAATCCCGGCCTGACGGAGTCCTCCACCCAACAGCTTCCGATTACGCCGGGCTTTGTTAATAAAAGAGGCCGGCCCGACGATCAACGATCCCACCGGCGCGCATAGTCCTTTGGAGAGACAAAACTGGACCGTATCGGCGTATTGGGCGATTTTATCGACGGTTACCCCCTGTGACAGCGCCGCATTAAACAAACGGGCACCGTCCATGTGAACCGGAATGCTGCGCCGATCCGCCAATTTGCGAATTGCCGCCAGCGTATCCAGCGGATAACAGGTGCCTCCGGCCCGGTTATGTGAGTTCTCCAGGCAAATCAACGCTGTGTTCGGTTGATGAATGTCCTGCGGTCGAATCGCCGCTTCGATCGTTTCCGCGCTCAAAATCCCCCGGATGGAGGGCACTGTCCTGGCCTGTACTCCGGACAACACGGCCAACCCAGCCACTTCGGAATAAAAAATATGGGCCTGAGCCTCGCAGATTACTTCATCCCCCCGTTGCGTATGGGTCATTACTGAAACTTGGTTGCCCATGGTGCCGCTGGCCACGAACAAGCCGGCTTCCTTGCCGGTCATTTGGGCGCCCAGCGCCTCCAGCCGCAATATCGTGGGGTCTTCGCCATAAACATCGTCGCCCACCTCGGCGCGGTACATCGCCTCCCGCATTTGGTCCGTCGGCTGCGTGACGGTATCGCTTCGCAAGTCGATCAACTTCATTCTGATTCACATTCCCTTCTCATGCATTTCCGCAGCGCTGGTCCAGAACCGAAATAAAAAAAGTCCCCAACCCGCTGCCGAATATTTTCCTAAATATATTTCGGCCCGGATTGCGATACTCCTGCTCACTTTTTTGAATTCGGCGGCCTGCCGTGTCGGCGAAACTCTCCGGACAATATGTCAACCGCCATGACAATCCCGTAAAAAAGGCCATACTGGCGACTTTTCCGATATTTTGTGTTCGTCTTGCGCAAAGCCGACAGGATTTAAACTCTCTTTGAAGAACTGGTAAATTATCCTGCCGAAAGTATCCAGCAGTTTATAAGGAGATGAAACGGGATGAAAACGATCTTGCTGGTTTTTTCCCTGGTTTTCAACCTTATCGCGCTGTCCGTTTTCGGGTATGTTATCCACCAAAAGGGCGGTCTGGCCTATGTCGACGAAAAAGTCACACAGGCTTGGTCCTCCCTCCGTGGCCCGGCCGTTAACTCGTCGACCGCCCCGGAAACTCCTCTGGCGGCAATTCCGTTGCAACCACCGGAAACGCAGCGAGGAAAGCCCCTGATGCAGGCGCTTCGCGACCGCAAATCCGAACGAAGTTTTGCCGACCGGCCACTCACAGTACAGGAACTGTCCAACCTGTTGTGGGCGGCGAACGGCATCAATCGAAGCGACGGCCACCGAACTGCGCCGTCCGCCCGCAACGTTCAGGAATTCGATCTCTATGTAATCCGCCAGGACGGCATTTATGTTTATGAGCCGAAACAGCATCAACTGCGCCCGATAGCCGCCGGCGACCATCGAAAAAGCGCCGGCAACGATAGTTACGTGGCGACGGCGCCGCTCAATCTGATTTATGTTGCCGACCTTTCCAAAATTAGCTGGACACGGGATCCGAACGTCAAACTCCGCATCGCCGGCCTGAATGTCGGATTTATCGCCGAAAACGTCGCTTTGTTCTGCAGTTCCGAAGGGTTGAATTCAGTCCCCCGGATCAGCATCGATACCGATTCTCTGTCCGCCATTCTGAAGCTGCGGCCGGAACAAAAAATCATCCTTGCGACAAGCGTCGGTCCCCCAAAATAAAGGAAAAGCGGGTTCGCACCAGATGAATGAGCGGCAGCAGCAGCAAAAGCGTAACGAAGGTGTCCAGGCTGCTCAATAGAAACGAAGACTTAATTTCTTCCAAAGGCATTCGCAACAGCAGGCCGCTGAAACCCATGACCAATCGCTTAATCGGAAAATGCAGCGCAAAAATGGTGAGGGAATTTTGGCCCAGAAATGTCAGCCAGCGCGTTTTACACATTAAAACGGAAGCGGCGACGATACCGATAATGTTCAGGAATGCCGCGGAGTAAAAATAAAAGAAATTGCCAAAAATGCAGGCCGCCATAATCACAAACGTGTTTTCCAGCGCCAAATACAGGCCGAGGGCCGTCGCGACGCCGAAGACCAGCGCCAACAGTCGTCGGGACGAACCGCTCCCCAAGTCGATCCGGCGCAGAAGAAAACCCATGCCATAAAAGACGAGGCCGGTCAGGGCGATATTGATCGTCCACGGCCAGTTTTCCGTAATCCAGTGGCTGATGCTATGGCCAAACACGGAAATAACCAGCAATAGCGCCAGGATATACTCGCCTGTTTTGTTTTTGGCCAAACAATAAAACAATACTTCCACGACGAACAGACAGGGCAAAAACCAGAGCGCGGGATTATGCGGCAAATACCGGTCCGCGCCCTGGCATTTAAAGATGTTCAGAAAAGCGGCCAAAGGACTGATGCCGTTGCCGGAAACCCAACGCTCGACAATCAGCCAATACGAATAGGTGATCACAGAAAACCAAAGGTAAGGCGCCAGAATTCGATTCATTTTCGAACCGAAGAACTGCCGGAACCCTTGGTATCTTTCAAAATGAAAAACATAACCGGACAGAAAAAAGAACAGCGGCATATGAAAAGAGTTGATGATTTTCTGTCCCGGACCGATCAGCCAGATATGGCCCAACACGACCAATATGATGCCGATTCCTTTAGCCGCATCGATCCATTCCTCCCGGTCGGACGAATTGGCGGACAAATTCACCTGGTTCCTCTCCCCGTCAATAAAATGAACGAATCCGGCCTTTCTCCCTACGGAAACCGTAAACAGTGCGGGTTATGATAAGCAGTCTTATCATAACCCGCCGGTACGTCGAATGCATTCGTCAACCTGTCTATGAACGGCCAGCTCCCTTTTTCAAAATTTATACACTTAAGATAACCCGGCCGTCACCGCGCCAATTCAAGCTTTGCCCGAAAATTGATTGTCCGCGGCGTATCAACGCTGTCGAACCGAATCACATAGGCGGACTGGTCGTGGTCGACACTGACGATTTTCCCGGCGCCCATAACGCCGTGAACGACCCTTTCGCCGGCCTGAAACACCGGTGCGGCGGATATTGTTTCCACCATTTTTTCCTGACTGGCGATCGCCGTTCGACCGGCCTGGATCAGGCTTTCGTCCAGGTCGCCCGAGCAGGCCAATAATGGCCGGTCCACGTTGAAAATGAATCGCGACGGATAACGACAGGAACCGTCCAGATTCCGTCCTGCTGCCGTCGACAGAAACAGGCCCCGCTGCGCCCGGGTGAAAGCCACAAACGCCAGCCGGCGTTCCTCCTCCATGGCCGGCAACGTTGCCGCTTTCCTGGACGGGAAGACCCCTTCGGCCAGACTGCACAAAAACACGTACGGAAACTCCAGCCCCTTCGCCGTATGCACGGTCATCAACCGGACCGCATCCCGTCCGCTGGCGGCGTCGGAGTTTGTCAGCAGCGCCACCCGGCCCAGATAATGTTCCGCCGTGCATTCTTCGCCGCAGGAAGTTTCATAATCGTACACCGACTGCTTCAACTCCGCCAGATTATCCAGCCGCTCCTGGCCGCCTTCCGTACGAAGCATCGCCTCGTAACCGCTCTGTTCCAACAGCGCCGTCAGAACTTCGGAAACCGGTCGTTCCTGGTAACCGGCGGCAAGACGTTCAACCAACGACAAGAAGTATCTGGCCTTCGTATTGCGGAAGATTTCGTGGTCGACATTCCGTTCGAGCGCGGCGTACAGCGAACATTGGTATTGCCCGGCGTATTCCGCCAAAAATCGTAACCGCCGCTCACCAATGTTGCGTTTGGGGAGATTGACCACCCGCCGGAACGACAAGTCGTCCTTATACACGAGCAGGCGCAGATAGGACAAGGCATCCTTGATTTCCAGCCGACCGAAAAATTGAATACCGCTGTGAATCGTATAAGGAATTTCTTCCTGCAAAAATACCTCTTCCACTGTCCGGGACAGGTAATGGGCGCGATATAAAATGGCAACATCCCGGTACGGCACACCCTGACCTACCAGTTCCCGAATTTGTGCGGCGATCCAACCGGCCTCCGCCGTCGCGGTTTTCGCGTGGTGGTAACCCACGGTGGGGCCATCCGGCAGTTTCGGCAACAGTGTTTTTCGGATCCGCTGCGTATTTTTGTCGATGAGGGAATTGGCCACCGCCACAATCTGCGGCGTCGAGCGATAGTTTTCCATCATCAAGATGGTCCGGACAGCGGGAAATTCCTTATCGAAATCCAGGATATAACGGACGCTGGCACCGCGCCAGGTGTAGATGGTCTGATCCGGATCGCCGACAATAAACAGGTTGTTATGATGCGCGCACAGCACTTTCATCAACCGGTATTGCAGCTCGTCGATGTCCTGGTATTCGTCGATCATGATGTATTCCAGGCGTTGTTGCCATTTGCGCCGGATATCCGTGTTAATCTCGAAGATATGCAGAACATATTTGATCAGATCGTTATAGTCAAGCCCGAAACACTTCTTTTGCTGGTACAGATATCCCCAAAAAATAATGTCCGCCGGCATCACCGCGTCCAGATACTTCTGCCGGAGTTCCGCCAACGGCAGGGCGATCATGAATTCATAGTAGCAAGGATCCTTGAAAATTTTTCGAATCTCGATCATGTCCCGCGCTTTGGCAAACGTCATGTGCCGCAGCGTGAGGTCCCGTTCTTCGTAAACGATCTTCAACATTGCGTCAATGTCGGCATTGTCCAGCACCAAAAAATTTTTGGGATACTGCACGGCATGGATGTCTTCCTGCAAAATTGATACGCAAAAGCTGTGAAACGTGCTGACATAGCCGGTGTCGCTATCGCCGGCGAGGCGCCGGATGCGCTGTTTCATTTCGTTCGCGGATTTATTGGTGAAAGTTACGCAAAGGATATGGGAGGGCGGAATGCCGATTTCCTGGACCAAATAGGCAAACCGGTGCGACAACGCCCTTGTCTTGCCGGACCCCGCCCCGGCGATCACGCGGATATACCCTTCTGTAGCGGTCACGGCCTCCCACTGTCGTTCGTTGAGTCCTGCCAGCAGATCGTCCATCTCCATCCCTCACCATCCGGCAATTGCACGCCATACTTGTCCGCGCCAGCCGGAACCCCTTAAATTAATCAGAACGTTTGTTCTGATTAATAGTATAGCAGGCCCTCTATAAAAAGAAAAGTCCCCGACGGGACAAGCGAATCAGCGGAAATCTCCATCACGATTCAAAAACTATTTTTAAAATGTTGGCGTCAACGTCGGCATCAAAATATAAAAATCCCGAAGACTAAAATCTCCGGGATTACCTGTCTATACTGGTCGGAGCGGCGCGACTTGAACGCGCGGCCTCTACCACCCCAAGGTAGCGCTCTAGCCAAACTGAGCTACGCCCCGACTAACAGATATCATTCTACCCATTTTCGGGATCGAAGTCAAGCAAAATCGACGATCCGGGCTCCCTGGTAATCGATGCCGAGACACAAATACCGGGAAGAAACATCGTATTTTTTGAAGGCTTGCACCATAGCTTCGCCGATCGCGTCGACCTTCTCCGTCGTGTAGGCCATTAAAGACGGCCCCGCGCCGCTCATGGCGACACCCAGGGCGCCAGCGGCCTTGCCCGCCGCGAATACTTCCATCATGCCGGGAATCAATGCCGCCCGGTAAGGCTGGTGCAGTTTGTCGTCCAGCGCGTCCGCCAGATAACCGATCTGTCCGCTGGCCATTGCCCCCACAAGTAAGGCCGCCCGGCTGACATTATATACCGCGTCCCGATGCGGCACGCTGGCTGGAATGGCCTGCCGCGCCTTATTTGTTGACAACCGGAAATCCGGGATGCATACCACCAGCTGAAGTTGCTCCGGCACCGGTAACCTCAGACATACCACCTGCCCGCCCTGCATCACGGAAATTGTAAATCCGCCCAGCAAGGCCGGCGCCACATTATCGGGATGGCCCTCCAGTTTCGTGGCCAAATCAAGCAACTCGTCCGGCGAAAACTTCCCGCCGAGCACCGCATTCGCGGCGACCACACCACCCACGATGGCGGCCGAGCTGCTGCCCAGGCCCCGGGACAAGGGAATATTGTTGCGCAGGGTCAGTCGGATGCCAGACGGCTGTTTCCCTGCCTTTTCGAATACCGCCCGGACCGACCGAAGCACCAGATTGCGGTCGTTGACCGGCAGCGAATCGGCGCCGTCGCCGCTTACCCCGATCTCTATTTGGCCTGTCGTTTCGGTCATTTCGAGCAAAACTTCATTATATAGGGTACAAGCAATACCCAGCGTGTCAAACCCAGGTCCGCAGTTCGCCGTCGTGGCGGGAATGCGAACCCGCGCGCGCATGTCAGTCTGCATCGACGCCCACCACCCGGATGACCGTGGAAACCTTGTTGACCACGGACAATCCGCTCAAGGTCTGTACCGCCAGTTGCAGGTCCGCGTCCTTCACCTTGTAGGTAATCAGGACGATCTCCGCCCGCGAGCCGACCCGCCGTTTCTGGATGACGGAATTTAGGCTGACCTGCTGGGCGCCGACTGCGCCGGCGATGGCCGCCATGACGCCCGGCTTGTCTTCCGCCAGCAGACGGATATAATACGGCGATTCCGTCTCCGAAATCGGCGAGATGCGTTTCTCCTCAAAGCAGGTGCACAAAATATGGCTGGAAGAATGGTGGGCAATCTCCCGCGCCGCTTCCATGATATCGGCGCATACCGCGCTGGCGGTCGGCAGCGAACCGGCGCCCCGGCCATAGAACATGGCGTCGCCAACGGCGTCGCCCCGGATAAAGATCGCGTTGAAGGCATCCCTGACCGCGGCCAGCGGATGGGTGAGCGGAATGAATGCCGGATGGACCCGCGCATTGACGCCCTTGTCCGTTTCCTGGGCAATGGCCAGCAACTTGATCACATAGCCCAGTTCACGGCCATAGTCGATATCTTCCGGCTCGATTTTCGTGATACCTTCCGCGGAGACATCATCCAGCCGCACTCGGGTGCCAAAGGCGATGGAAGCCAGGATTGCAATTTTCCGCGCCGCGTCCAGTCCGCCGACGTCGGCCGTCGGGTCCGCTTCGGCATATCCCTTGGCTTGGGCTTCGGCCAGTACGGTGGCAAAGTCCATCCCTTCGGAGGTCATTTTGTCCAGCATGTAGTTGGTGGTGCCGTTGACGATACCCATGACTTCAGAAATCCGGTTCGCCGCCAAACAACGCTTCAGTGGCCGGATAATCGGGATGCCGCCGCCGACACTGGCCTCGAACAACAGGTTTACATTGTTCTTTTCCGCCGCTTCGAACAGCTCCCGACCATATTTCGCCATGACGTCCTTATTGGCCGTCACCACATGTTTGCCCTGGTTCAGGGCTTCGAGCATCAGCGTCCGGGCCGGTTCCTCCCCGCCCAGCAGTTCCGCCACGATATCGATCTCGGGGTCCCGGATCACGCTCGCCGGATCGGTCGTCAACTCGGCCGCGGTCGACAGGGCGCGTTTTTTATAGGGATCGCGCACCAGAATTTTTTTTATCTCAATCGCCGTGCCCGCCCGTTGGGCGATCAGAGAGGCGTTTTCCGTCAATACGCGAACAACGCCGGTCCCGACTGTGCCGAAGCCCAGCAGGCCGACCCGCACCACTTTCTCCATGAAAGTCCCTTCTTTCCGAAAATCAGGCCTGGCCCAAAACTTCCAGGCGCTTTACTCCGTCGATCACCCGAATTTTGTCCAGCAACGCTTCCAGATCCACCGCCAGCTCCATCGTTTCAATCGACAGCGTGGCGTTGGCCACACCCTGCAGCGGAATGCCCTGATTGATGGTCAGCACACTGCCGTGCTCGTTCGCCAGGACCTTGAGCACATTGGACAACACCCCGGAACGGTGCTCCAGCAGCAAGGCCAACGTGACGATTTTTTCCTTGCTGGCCTCGTAGAACGGGAATACATAATCCTTGTATTTGTAGTAGGCGCTACGGCTGAGGTTGAGCATTTCCACCGCTTCGTTGATTGTGCGGACTTCGCCTTTTTTCAGCAATTCCTTGACCTTGATCGTTTTTTTGATGGCTTCCGGCAAAATTTCTTCCCGGACCAGGTAGTAATTTGTTTTTGCGTCCGTCATGTTGTCACTCCTGCTGCGTTATTTATTCGTACAGCGGATAACGATATATCCACTAACAAAAGACATTATACCATTGAAAAAAGACATTTGGCAAGTAAATTTCAAAGAATCCGGCTTACGCCGACCGACGCAGCGTAATCAGGCTGACCTCCGGCGGGCAGTTCAGGCGGAACGGCATCCAGTGTCCGGCGCCGCTGCTGACAAAGCCGATACTTTGCTGTTGCCCATACACACCGCGCATATAGGGATAAACAACTTCAAACGGGGATCGGTCGCCCCAGCCAACCTGGCCGCCATGGGTGTGCCCGGCCAAAGTCAGATGAATACCGCGTTCGAAAGCTCCTGGCAGGAAGTCCGGGTGATGCGCCAGCAACATCGTAAAATCAGTCCGCCGACCGGTTCCGCAGGCCATATCCAGATAGCGCCGCGCCACCTGCGGACGGACGGAGACCGAGTAACCCAGCGGATAATCAACGCCGGCGATGACAAATTTTCCGCCGCCGAACGGCAGAGTCCGGCTCTGATTGTCAAGAATCCCTATGCCGTTTTCCACCAGCAACCGACGAATCGGCGCCGCCCCGCGCAAGTGTTCATGATTGCCCATACAAAACCAGGCGCCCAATGGCAACGCCGCCAAAAACGGCTTCATGGCCGCCATGACCCCCGGCATTTGCGACACATCGTCGACAAAGTCGCCCGTGATGGCCAGCAGGTCCGGCGTTTCAGCCTGCAGCAAACCGGCCATCTTTTTGACGTCACGGGCCGACACATACGGACCGACATGCACATCCGTCAAATGGGCGATTTTCAGGCCGTCCAGTTCCGGAGGCAGGCCGGCGTAGGCAAAATCGAGCCGGCGCAGCACGATCCGGGTTTCCGCGTCGAGCACGCCAACGGTATTGATGCCGGTCATGGCCAGCGGTGGAATCAATGCCGCCCGCGACAAAAAGACCCGACGCGTCAGCACCGGGTTCAACGGCGACGCCGACGGATTGTCCGATCCCACCGGTTGCAACGGGGTCTTGCGCCGGGTTTGCAGCCAGGCCGCGATTCCTGACAACGGCCAGGACGCCAGCAGCATTAATTGCAAAACCGCCCAGAACGGCCCGAAATAATAGGCGACGCCTATCAGCGAAAACTCGTCGAAAGGCCGATTCCAGCGTACGCTCAGATACGCCGCCGCGCCCAGTATTGTCAGGGCGGTATAGCTCAGACGGAAATTGCGGCGAAGCGACGGACGCAACAGCCGGCCGAGCCAAAAGCCATTGATAAGGGATAACACCGCCAGCAGCGATGTCATCATCATGACAAACGAACCGATTTTCATTCTACCCCCAACGAATAGCGTATACAGGAAAGGTTCCTGCCGCCATTTCACATGTTTTGCGCCGGTCCTGGGCTTCGACACGACCGGGAGCAATATTCTTTACGAACGCTCCCGTGGCTTGTTCGCCGCTTTGATTTTCAGTTCCTCGCCCCGCAGCAGCCGGCCGATGTTCGGGCGATGCCGAAAAATCACGAACGCGGCGGCAGCCACGCCGAACCACAGGACTTCGCGGCCAGCCCCAAACCACCATAAGAGAGGCGGCACCAACGCGGCGGCAATGATGGAGCCCAGGGAAACGTAACGGGTCACGAACACTACTACGGCCCAGACCGCGAACACGATGGCCGTCACCTGCGGCGCCAGCAGGGCGATGACACCCAGACCCGTCGCTACGCCCCGGCCCCCTTTGAATCCCATGAACACCGACCAGTTATGTCCACTGATCGCGGCAATTCCCCCCAACACTTCAGCCAGCGAGCCGCCGACCAGGACACTGCCCAGATACACACCGGCCATCCCCTTGACCGCATCGCACGCAAACACCAGTAATGCCGGCCAACGACCCAACACCCGGAAGGCGTTGGTTGCGCCGGTATTCTTGCTGCCGTGTTCCCTCAGGTCGATATTGTACATTCCTTTGCCGATCCATAGACCAAACGGCAATGCGCCCAACAAATACGCACCCAGCACGACTCCCGCCAACAGCACCGCTTATTCCTCCCCCTGGCGCGGCCGCACGACCAGCTTTAGCGGCGTCCCTTCAAACCCGAACGCCTCCCGCAGCTGATTTTCCAGGAACCGCAGATAGGAAAAATGCATCAGTTCCGGATCGTTGACGAAAAACACGATTGTCGGCGGTTTGACGGCCGCCTGCGTCGCATAGTAGATTTTCAGTTTGCGGCCCCGGTCCGTCGGCGGCGGGTTGATGCCAACCGCATCGCGGACTACCTGATTCAGCAGACTGGTTGAAACCCGCATGGCATGTTGTTCCGCCACATACTTCACAACTTCCGGGATGCGGGTGACCCGCTGCCTGGTCAACGCCGACAGGAACACCACCGGCGAATACTGCATGAACCCCAGCTCCTGGCGGAGCGTCTCTGTGTAGCGCAACGTGGTCTTGCCGTCTTTTTTCACCAGGTCCCATTTGTTGACCACCAGCACCGACGCCCGGCCAGATTCGTGCACGTAGCCGGCGATTTTCTTGTCCTGCTCGGATACGCCTTCCGCCGCATCGATCACCATCAGCACCACATCCGCCCGGTCGATGGCCCGCAGGCTGCGGATCACGCTATAGCGTTCCAGCGCCGCGTCGATCTTGCCGCGTCGCCGCATGCCGGCGGTATCGACGAAGACGAACGTCACTCCGTCCTGTTTGAAATAAGTATCCACAGCGTCCCGGGTTGTCCCGGGAATGTTGCTGACCACCAGCCGGTCTTCACCAAGCAGGGCGTTGACCAGTGAAGATTTGCCGACATTGGGCCGGCCAACCACGGCGACCCGGATCGTATCCGGTTCGTCCGCAATGTCGACATTTTCCGGCAGCTCTTTGACGATGGCGTCGAGCAAATCGCCCAGATTCAGGGCATTCACCGCCGACACGGCGATCGGTTCGCCGAGGCCGAGCCCGTAAAACTCATAACTGTCCGGAATCCCCTTGAGGGAATCCACCTTGTTGACGGCCAACACGACCGGCTTCTTCGCGGTTCGCAGCATGCCGACAATCTGCTCGTCCACGTCGGTAATGCCAACTTTGCCGTCCACTACGAACAGAATGACATCCGCTTCCTCCATGGCCAACCTGGCCTGGTTGCGCATCGCCGGCAGCAGCGCGTCGTTTTCGTCGAAATCGATACCGCCGGTGTCCACCAGGGCAAACTCATGCCCGGTCCATTCGGCATCGGCATAGATTCGGTCTCGCGTCACCCCCGGCGTGTCGTCGACGATGGACACCCGTTTTTCGGCGATTCGGTTGAATAACGTCGACTTGCCGACATTCGGCCGGCCGACGATGGCTACGATGGGTTTTGCCATTTAATGATCAATCCCTTCCCGGCTGTCGATCCCTTTTGAATAAGGGTGCCGGATGTTCTTCATTTCCGTGACCAGGTCGGCCGCGTCGATCAGGGCTGACGGCGCCCAGCAGCCGGTCGCGACGACTTCGGTGTGGCCCCGGCCCGTGCGCAGGAACTCCACGACCGGCTCGAGCGGCAGCAATCCGCAGGACAAGGCGACGTTGATTTCGTCCAGAATGACAATGTCGTATTCCTGCGACGAAATGATTCCTTTCGCCTGTTCCCAACCGTCGTGGGCCAGGCGGATGTCGATCTCCTCCGGATTCTTCAGATTGACGAAATCGTGCCGTCCCACCGGCAGGATCGTCAGCCCTGGCATTTTGCCGGCCAGTCGGACTTCACCATAGATATCGCTATTTTTCATGAATTGGATCATACAAACTTTCAGACCATGACCAATGGCCCGGAACGCCAGGCCCAGGCTTGCCGTCGTTTTCCCCTTGCCGTCCCCGGTATAGACCTGCAGCAATCCCAACTCTTTCATCGGCTCAGCCCTCCCGCCAAAATGCTCCGCAATTCCGCCGCCCCGGCCGCTATCCGCACCGGCACGCCCAGCTCCCGCTCCAGCTCGTCCGCCGTCATGCCGTCCAGAAAGACCCGCTCGTTTTTCCGCAGCGTGGTCGCCGGCAACACGATCAGCTTTGGCGGCACAGCCAGCGAACGGATATGTGCCGCGATGTCCCGACCGGTGAGCAGGCCGCTGACATTGACGGACGGGCCGAAAAAGTCATTGACGACCGCTGCCACCCGAACCGCCGGCGACAACGGCTGCAGCAGGCCGGACAGCACCGGCGCAAAGGCCGTGCCACTGACTGCGACTACCGGATCGCCGCCAATTGCCGAAACAGGCTTCAGACCTTCGCAACCGCCGGCTTCCCACCAATCGGTAAGGAAGCTGCGCACCAGACCGATGCCGTTTTCCAGCTGGGGATAGCCGTCATAATTTTCTTCGGCAGGGATCTCACGGCCTGCCCGCAGATAAAACTCATCCGACAGATAAACGAAGGAATTGCCATTTGCCGCCCGGAACTTCGCCTGCCAACCGGCGACCGCATCGACGATCGCCGCCGACTCCGCCGGCGAGAAGGTACGCAGCGGCGCACAAGACTGCCGAAACCGCGTGAGACCGACCGGCACGATCGCCAGCGACAGAACTTCCGGCCCCAGTTCGGACAATTCGCGGATGGTGCGCATCAGTTCCGCGCCGTCGTTATAGCCGGGACAAAGCACGACCTGGGTATGAAGCTCGATGCCGGCATCGACGAAGTCCCGCAATTGCCCCATGATTTCCGCCGCCCGGGGAATCCCCATCATTTGCCGGCGCAACTCGCCATTCGTCGTATGCACCGATACGTACAGCGGCGACAGGTGGAACCGGCGAATCCGGTCGAAATCGGTCGGCGTCAGGTTCGTCAGGGTCACGAAGTTGCCGTAAAGGAAGGACAGGCGATAGTCGTCATCCTTGACGTACAGCGTATCCCGGAGTCCGGCGGGCATTTGGTCCACAAAACAAAAAAGGCACTTGTTCGCACAGGTTCTCACCCGATCAAACACGGCGCTCTCGAATTCGAACCCCATGGATTCATCCAGGGCTTTTTTTATTCGAAGACGAACGGTTTTTCCGGAGGTTTTGAGCACCTCCAGCTCGACCTGCTCTTCCGCCAGCGCGAAACTCAGGTCGATCAGATCCCCCACGGCCGCGCCGTTAATCCGCAACAGTCGGTCTCCCGGTTCCAGGTGGGCCCGGTCGGCCTTGCTGTTCGGCTGCACCACCGAAATCACCGCGCCTGCGGTCATATTCGCATCCTCCTCTTATCCGGAGCGTCGGGCATATCGCTCAACGTTGATTCCCCGCGCCGTCAGCCACTGCGCCGTCCGCCCGGTGATCACCAGGGGATGAGCCGAAATTTCGGCGAGAGACGCCTTGCCCAGCATCATGGTAAGTTTCCGGATCGTCGCCACATAGTCCTGTACCCACTCCACCGCCGTTTCCACTCCCTGCTGTTCGGTCAGCCGCATGATCGGCGCGGCGATGCCGACAGCCCTGGCGCCGATGGCAAAGCACTTCATCGCGTCAACCGGCGTCCGGACGCCGCCCGAAACAATCAAATCCACCGCCGGCGGCAGCACCGCCGCCGCTTCCAGCGCACTCACCGCCGTAGGAATCCCCCAGCCCAGCAAATCGTCCGTCAACCGCCGCCCGGTCCGGGCCGTTTCAATCGCAATGAAGTTCGTCCCGCCGGCGCCGCCGACATCGACCGCCCGAATGCCGGTTCCGGCCAGCTGCCGCACCTGCTCCAGAGCCATGCCGCAACCAGTTTCCTTAACGATGACCGGTACCGGCAAACTGCGCGCCATCTCTTCGATCCGCCGCAGCCAGCGGGAAAAATCGCCGTCGCCTTCCGGCATGCTGATCTCCTGCGCCGCATTCAGATGGACCTGCAACGCATCGGCGGCCAGCATGTCGACCACCCGCTTGGCGTCGTCGACGGTCGCATAAGCGCCGATATTGGCCCAGATGGTTCCCGTCGGATTGGTTTGTCGGACCACTTTGAACGAGCCGGCCACTTCCGGAAATTCCAAAGCGGCGAACTGCGAGCCGACCGCCATCACAGCATCGGTTCGCTTCGCCACCTCGGCCAGGCGGCCGTTGACTTCGGTCAGGGCCACGGCGCCCCCGGTCATCGCGTTGATGATCAGGGGGTGCCGCAGCGCCAGCCCGGCGCAGACCGTCGCCGTCGTCACGTTGTCGATATTCAGTTCCGGCAGGCAGTTATGCACCAGTGTCAGGTCACCGAACCCGGCGTCGGCCGGACCGTCGTCCAAAATGAGCGCCTGCCGCAGATGATCCAGTTTGCGGGACTTGCGGGTCAATCGTTCCTACTCCCTGGTTTTGAATAAGTGGCCCAGTTTATCACCGATGGTTGCACCCAGTGACGAGGACCCGCCCAGATACGGGGCATATTCCTGGCGGTCGGCGTCTTCCTGCGCTTTGATGATGCTCAGGCTGATCCGCTTGGCCTTGGGATCGACGCCCAGCACCTTCACGGATACTTTCTGGCCGGACTGAACCACTTCCTCCGCCGTCGCCACCCGCCGGTCCGACAATTCGGAGATATGGACCAAGCCTTCCACGCCCGGGGCCAGTTCGACAAACGCGCCGAACTTGGAAGTCCGGGTCACCTTGCCGGGAACCGTCGAACCTTCGGCGAATTTAGCCACCGCCGTATGCCAGGGATCTTCCTGCAGTTGTTTCATGCCGAGGGAAACCTTGCGGGTATCCTGATCAACCTTTAGCACCTGAACTTTGACTTCATCGCCGACCTTGAGCAGCTCCGCCGCATCCTTGACCCTGTGCCAGGCCATTTCGGAGACATGAACCAAGCCCTCGATCCCGCCGAGGTCGACAAACGCGCCGAACGAGGCCAAACGACGTACTTCGCCGGTCATCACCTGACCGACTTCCAACTTGGCTAGCGCCGCCTCTTCCGCCTTACGCTTCTGCGCATCCAACAACGCCCGCCGGGAGAATACCGCCCGCTGTTTTTCCCGGTCCACTTCGATCGGCAGCGCCGTCAGCGTTTGGCCGACATACGCTGCCAAATTCTCCACAAAGGAGCTATCGATCTGCGACGCCGGCATGAAGCAGCGGACGCCGAACGCGCCCACCGACAGGCCGCCCTTGACGGCCGCGGTCACCACGACTTCCACCGGTTCGCCGTTTTGCATGGCTTCTTCGAGATGATCCCAGGCCAGCAACCGATCGGCCTGGAGTTTGGACAACTGCACGGAACCTTCCGCGGTTTCGGGCTCCAGTACCAGCACATTCAACAATTGGCCTTTCGCCACAACTTCATGAGCGTCCTGCGGGACGGGCCAGGCCAGTTCGGACAGGGCGATGACGCCTTCCGCCTTCTGGCCGATATCCACGAAAACGAGGTCCTTGTTGACCCCGACCACTTTGCCGGCCAAGATGGTTCCTGCTTCGAGACGATCCTGCGGGTCCAGATTCACCTGTTCCATGTTTTCCATCCTTTGTTTAACCTCCTCAATGATCCAGTCCGGCGTCGAAGCGCCAGCCGTGATACCTGCTCTGTTCGCGCCAAAAAACCACTCTTGCGCCAGTTCAGCCGCGGTTTCCACATGATACGTCCGGGTACCGGCCTTGCGGCAAACTTCGGCCAAATGGCGGGTATTGGCGCTGTTCTTGCCACCAACGACCATCATCACGTCAACCTGCCGGGCCAGCCGCAGCGCTGCCTGCTGACGTTCCGCCGTGGCTTGGCAAATCGTCGGGTTTATTGCCGGTTCAATCCCGCGACGCCGGAGCGCCGCCAAAATTCCGTCAAAAACATCTTTTTCCAGCGTGGTCTGGGACACGATTCCCACCGCGCCGCTCAGCGCCGCCGACTCGATATCCGCCGCCGATTCCGCGGCAATGGCCCCAGGTCCCGCCCATTCCAGGATACTGGTGACTTCCGGATGCTTGCGCTCGCCGGCCACCACGACCTGCAGGCCTTGCTCCGCAAAGGTCCGCGCCGCCTGCTGGGCTTTTTTAACATGGGGGCAGGTTGCATCCAGCACTCGCCGGCCCTGTCGTTCGGCTTCTTCATATATGGCCGGTCCCACCCCGTGGGACCGGATCACAACCGTTGCCGCGCCGGCCTCCGCCAGCTCGTTCACCACGCCGACTCCCTGCGTCTGCAATTTTGCAATCATCTGAGGGTTGTGAATCAGCGGACCCAACGTCACCACCGGCGCACCGGCCTGGCCCGGCGCCGCTGCGGCGAGTTCCACCGCCCGCCGGACGCCGTAACAGAACCCCATGTGCTCCGCCGTCAATACTTCCATAGCCGCCTCCATTGATAAGTTCCTGTCTATTATAGCCGGTTTTGGTCCGAATACGCAAGGCGAAGCGCCGCGGCCGGACGGACCGCCCGCCGAAAGAAAAACACGACCCTTTCGGGTCGTGGTCGACGACAATCCGTCTGAATTGGCTATCCAGCGGAAACAAAAATTTATCCCCGCCATGCCGTTTTATCCGCGTTTTGAACCTGCTTACGCAGGTGGGTGCGTGCCTGACCGCCTAACAAGTCCCCGAACTAGGCGGGGCATTCGCGCAACGGTCAGAGACAGTGCTCCCAAGGTGAAAGTGTTGGATCAAAACAATGGACGTATACGCACACAGCAGGGAAAACTCAATCGTACTATCCAGTTCATCATCTACTATGAGTGTAGCAGACTCCGGCGCCGCTGGCAACCGAATCTTGCGATTTTACTTCGGCGCTTTCTTGACTGCGACTTCGGTGCGAATCGATAGTTCCTTCAGCTGACGCAGCGTCACTTCGGAAGGCGCCTGTGTCATAAGGTCCGTAGCGCTCTGCGTCTTCGGAAAAGCGATAACGTCGCGGATGGAGGATCGTTTGGCCATCAGCATGATCAAGCGGTCCAAGCCGAAAGCGATTCCGCCGTGCGGTGGCGTTCCGTATTCAAATGCGCCCAGCAAGAAGCCGAACTTGTCTCTGGCTTCCTCCTGTGAATGCCCAATCGCCTTGAAAACCCGCTCCTGAACATCCCGTTGGAATATCCGGATGCTGCCGCCGCCGATCTCAGTACCGTTCAGCACCATATCGTAGGCTTTCGCCTTGATCCGTCCGGGGTCGCTCTCCAAATACTGAATGTCCTCGTCCCGGGGCGAAGTGAAGGGATGATGCATCGCCACGAACCGTTTTTCTTCTTCATCATATTCGAACATCGGGAAATCCAGCACCCAGGCGAAACTGAGCTTGTCGGGATCGATCAGGTTCATCCGTCGCCCCATTTCCAGGCGCAGTTGGCCCATGGCATTGGCCGCCACATTGGGCTTGTCGGCAACGATCAGCACCAGGTCGCCTTCTTCGGCTTGGGCGGTCTGACGAATCCGTTCCAGTTGTTCGTCGCTGAAGAATTTGGAGATCTGGGATTTCAAGCCCTCGGCGGTGTAACCGATCCAAGCCAGTCCCTTGGCTCCGTACTGACCAACATAATTGACCAGGCCGTCCAGTTCCCGGCGCGGAATCCCCGCATTCCCCTTGACATTGATGCCTTTGATGCAGCCGCCCGCGGCCAGCACCGCTTCGAACACCTTAAAGTCAGAACCGCGTATCGCGTCCGACAGGTCAAAGATTTCCATGCCAAACCGCAGGTCCGGTTTGTCCGAGCCGTATTTGTCCATCGCCTCGTCATAGGAAAGCCGCTGCATCGGCAACGGTACTTCCACGTTCAGCGCCGTCTTAAAAATTTCCGCAATCATGGTTTCCATGATCGACAGGATATCATCGCGTTCCACGAACGACATTTCGACGTCGAGCTGGGTGAATTCCGGCTGACGGTCCGCCCGCAGGTCTTCATCCCGGAAACAACGGGCAATCTGAAAATAGCGTTCGTACCCTGCCACCATGAGAATCTGCTTGAAAATCTGCGGCGACTGCGGCAATGCGTAAAACTTGCCGGGATTGACCCGGCTGGGTACCAAATAGTCCCGCGCGCCTTCCGGCGTGCTTTTTCCCAACATCGGCGTTTCCACTTCAATGAAATCGCGCCGGTCGAAGAAATCGCGCATCGCTTTCGCCACCCGATGCCGCAATATCAGGTTATGCTGCATTTCCGGCCGCCGGAGATCGAGATAGCGGTACTTGAGCCGAACGGTTTCATCCACGTCGACATTATCCTGGATATAAAACGGCGGAGTTTTGGCTGGATTCAAAATGCGCAGCTCCTCCCCGCAGACTTCCACCGCGCCGGTTTCCATCAGGGGATTTACCGTATCCTCGGAGCGCAGCCGAACCTTGCCACGAACGGCCACGACATACTCGGTACGGACTCCATCCGCCTTTTCAAAAGCGGCCGCGTTAATCTCCGGGGAAAAGACCACCTGCACGATGCCCGAACGATCCCGCAAATCCACAAATATCAGCCCGCCATGATCCCGTTGCCGTGAAACCCAGCCGCACAGCACGACTACCGTGCCGGCTTGCTCGGCGCGAAGCTCCCCGCACGCATGAGTCCTTTTCATTCCCGCCAGTGTATCCATTTCAGCCGTTCATCTCCTGTTTCAATTGATTGACCGCATCGGTCGCCGACAGCAGGGTCTGGTCGCCGGTTGCCATATTTTTCAGGGTCACCTGGTTGGTGTTGACCTCTTCCTCGCCGAGCATGAGCACATAACGGGCGCCAAGACGATTCGCCTGTTTCATTTGCGACTTCAGGCTCTTGCCGCCGTGGTCCATATCCGAGGCGATACCCGCTTCGCGCAGTCGGTTCAGCAGCGAAAACGCCGGCAGCACTGCGGCCGCCCCGACGGGAATCACCCAAACCGGCAGCGCATCCACCGTCGCCCCCAGCAGGTCCTGTTTTTCCATGGCCAACAGCACCCGCTCCAGACCGATGGCAAAACCGATCCCCGGGGTCGCCGGCCCGCCGCATTCCTCAATCAGGCCGTCATAGCGGCCGCCGCCGCAGATGGCGCTTTGGGCGCCCAAAGCAGGATACTGGATTTCGAAAGCGGTTTTCGTATAATAATCGAGTCCCCGCACCAGACGCGGATTCAAAGTATAGGCAATTCCCGCCGCCGTCAGATACCGCTGCAGACCGGTGAAGTGCTCAGCGCATTCGTCGCACAGGCAATCCACCATCTGCGGCGCACCGGTCGACAGGCGATTGCATTTCTCTTCCTTGCAGTCAAGAATCCGCATCGGATTCCGGTCAAACCGCGACTGGCAGTTCTCGCAGAGTTCCGTCCGCTTGTCCCGCAAAAAGTCCTGCAGCAACAGCCGGTACTGCGGCCGGCATTTCGGACAGCCGACCGAATTGATCAACAGATTGAGATTGCGCAGGCCCAGGCTTTCAAAGAAGCGGACCGCCAACGTGATGATCTCGGCGTCCACCGACGGGCCCGCCGGCCCGATGGCTTCGATTCCAAACTGGTGGAACTGGCGGAGTCTTCCCGCCTGCGGCCGGTCATACCGGAACATCGGCCCGATATAAAACAGTTTGGCGGCCTGGGAATCCGCGTACAGTTTTTGCTCCAGATAGGAACGAACGACAGAAGCGGTGTTTTCCGGACGCAGCGTGATGCTGCGGCCGCCCCGGTCGTTAAAGGTGTACATTTCCTTTTGCACCACGTCAGTAGTTTCGCCGATGCCGCGCAAAAATAGTTCCGTATGCTCAAAAATGGGCGTCCGAATCTCACCGTAATGATAAAGCGCACAAATCGCCCGGGCGGCTTCCTCCACCCGGCGCCAATTTATCACTTCCGCCGGCGTAATGTCATGAGTTCCCCGTGGTCCTGTGGTCAACATGTTGGGCGCCCCCTATTGCGTCCTTTCATTCCTGGCCGGGAATGAAAAGTTTTTTGATCAGGTCTTCGCGTTTCGCGGCCAGTTCGTCGATCCGCTGCACATAATTGGGAATATCCTTGGGGAAATAACAGCTGTCCAGACGCCAGCTCTCCCGTCGCACCGCCTTGGAAGCCGAGGACGGCCCCATGCCGATGATGGTCCGGCGCTCCTCGATGATATCAATATTATAAATGCATTCGCCGCCCGGCTTGGTATAGCCGACATTCTCCATGTTCCCCGGCGAATTCTTTTGCCGGTACAAATAATATGGAGTCCAGCCGCCGGCGCGGATTTTGGCCGCCGAAGCCTCCACCATCGCCTGCACGGTCGGCGGTTCAGGCAAGTCGGCGCTGTCAGAACGGTTCACCAGTTCGGCGCCCCGTTTGAGCGCCAAGGTGTGAACGGTAACATTCTCGGGCTGTTGCGCCAACACCTGCGACAGGGAAAACTCAAAATCCGGCAAGGTCTCTCCCGGCAGGCCGGCGATCAGATCCATATTCACATGCCGGAAGCCGGCGGCTCGCACCAGCCGCAACGCGCCGAGCGTCTGCTCGGCCCGGTGGCGCCGGCCAATGCGGTCCAGCGTCTGCTGTCGCATGGTCTGGGGGTTCACGCTGACGCGCGTTACTCCCGCCCGCCGCATCATGGCGAGCTTTTCGTCGTCGATGCTATCGGGGCGGCCGGCTTCCACCGTAAACTCCGCCAGCGCGGCAATGTTGAAGGCTTCGCCGAGCCAGCCCAGCAACCGGCCAAAAAATTTACCGGGCAGGCAAGTGGGCGTCCCGCCGCCAATATACAGCGATTGCGGCGTCAACCCGAAAGCACTCAACAATTTTACCACAGCTTGTATATCCTGTCCAATGGCCTGCAGTAGGGAAGCAATCTGCCCCTCGTCCGCCGGCAGCAGGGCCGAGGGAAAGGAGCAGTACACACAGCGGGAGGCGCAATAGGGAATGCCCAGATACAGCGAAACCTTGCGGGCCTCTTGCGGATCGGCCGCCGGTCCGGGAACAAACCGGCGGTTGTTGGTCGCCACCTCGGTCAACAGCGCCGCCTTGCCGGCGGACACACCGTACCGGGACTGCAACTGGCTCCGGATCGCCGCCGGCGATTCCCCCTGGTCCAGCAGCCTGTGCACAATCTTTGCCGGCCGCACGCCGGTCAGGATTCCCCAGGGCGTGTCAATGGCCACTTTTTTTCCGGCAGTCGCCGCAATAACCGTAGAATTTTACCTGATGGTCGGTGATCTGGAAATTTGTCGTCCGGGAAACGAAGCTTTCCAACGTTTCCAGCAGATCGTCGCCGAACTCCGTAACCGCGCCGCAGGATAAACAGATCAGATGGTGATGCGAATGGGACGAATCGTCGGCAGCCAGCTCATAGCGGCTTTTACCGTCGCCGAATTCGATCCGGTGCAAAAACGCCAATCCCTCAAGCATCTCCAAAGTCCGGTAAACCGTAGCCAGGCCAATCTCCGGCGCCGTCGCCCGCAGAAGCGAATACACGTCTTCCGCGCTCAAGTGCTCTTCCGGATGCTCCGCGAATACCTGCAGGATTTTCTGCCGCTGTGGCGTGACTTTGTACTGTTTTTCCCGAAACCGGCGCCGCAAGTCGACCATATCAATGGACATTTCCCTCACCTGACCTTTTCGAATTCAATCACTGAATGAACGGGTTCTGCCGGCGTTCCCAACCGATGGTCGTCGCTGGGCCATGCCCGGGGAAGGCTTTGACATCATCGGGCAAAGCCATCAATTTGTTCTTGATACTCTGAATCAGCTGACTGTAAGAGCCGCCCGGGAAATCGGTCCGGCCGATGGATTCGGCAAACAACGTGTCGCCGACGAAGACCGCCTTGTCACCGAGCAGACTGATCCCGCCCGGCGTATGCCCGGGCGTATGCAGCACTTTCAGCGTAAAGTCGCCAATGGTCAGAATGTCGCCGTCGGCCAGCAGCCGGTCCGCAACGCCGCAACTGGTGGATGCGCCCATGTAGGCCGACAGGTTGCGTGAGCCGCTGCCCAGCATATCGGCGTCCGCACTGTGAATCCAGATCGGTGCGCCGGTCGCTTCCTTCACCTTCGTGTTCGCCAGCACATGGTCGGCATGACCGTGGGTATTGATGATCGCTTCGACCGCCAGGCCTTCCCGGTTGACCGCTGCCAGAATCCGAGCCGCATCGCCGCCCGGATCGATGACCACCGCTTTTTTGGTATTTTCACAGTAGGCGATATAACAATTTGTTCCCAGACTGCCGACTTCCAGTTGCAAAACTTTCATCAATGAACCTCCCGTCAGAAACTTTTTTTGCTGTCGAGCAACAACGTGACGGGCCCCTGGTTTTCCAAAGTAACCGTCATCTCCGCCTGAAAGCGCCCGCATTCCACCGGCAGACCCCGGGCCCGTAATTCAGCCACGAACCCTTCATAGAGCTCCCGGGCGGCTTCCGGCGGCGCCGCCGCGTCAAAACTGGGTCGCCGCCCCTTGCGGCAATCGCCGTATAACGTAAACTGGGAAATCGCCAACACTTGTCCGGACACATCCAGCACCGACCGGTTCATCTTGCCGGCTTCATCCTCAAAGATCCGCAGATGGGAGATTTTCTCCGCCAACACCGCCGCATCGTCCGCCGAATCCTCCCGACCGACTCCGAGCAATACCGTAAGGCCGAAGCCGGCCCGACCGACGCACTCGCCGCCGACTTTCACCTCGGACCAGCCGGTCCGCTGCACCACTGCCCGCATCGCTTACCCTCCCGTGACCGAAGAAGCCCGGTGCACCTCAAATACGTCCCGGACCCGCTTCATCTTGGCCATGATATTTTCCAGTTGCGCAATATTTTTGGTATCGATGCACATACTGATCAAGGCCCGCTTGTCCTTGAACGTTTTGGCATTGACCGTACTGGCGTTGATTTTGTGCTCGGCCAGCACCATCATGATATCCGTCAGCATGGCCGGCCGGTCCAACGCCGTAATCTCGATCGTCACCTTGTACAGATCGTCGATGCCGATATCCCATTCCACCTCGATCATCCGCTCGAACTCGTCCGGTTCGGAAGAGATGTTCGGGCAATCCGCCCGGTGGACCGACACGCCACGACCTCGGGTAACATAACCGACGATCATATCGCCCGGCACCGGATTGCAGCAGCGGGCCAGGCGCACCATCAGTCCGCTCTCGCCTTTCACCAGAATCCCGTGACTCCCCTTGCTCTTGGAGCGTTTGGGCTTTAACTCCGACAATAACTGACTCAGATCCGGCGGAGCCGTGACCTTTTGATCTTTCTTATATTGCTCGATCAGCTTGACCATGATGGCGTGCACCGTCACGCCGCCAAAGCCGAGTGAAGCCAGCAGATCCTCCTCGTTGGCAAAATTCATTTTGCGGGCAATATCTTCCAGGCGGTCGCCCTTCGACAACTCTTTCCAGTCGTAGCCAAGCCGTTTGCTGTCTTTTTCCAGCGACTCCCGCCCTTTGACGATATTTTCTTCCCGTTTTTCCTTCTTGAACCAGTTGCGGATCTTGTTGCGGGTCTCCGGCGACGCGACAATATTCAACCAGTCGCGGCTGGGATTTCCCTGCTTGGCAGTGATGATCTCCACAATGTCGCCATTGTTCAGTTTGGTTTCCAGCGGCACCATCCGGCCGTTGACCCGGGCGCCGATGCAACGATGGCCCACGTCGGTGTGCACCCGATACGCAAAGTCCAGCGGCACCGAACCAGCCGGCAAGTCCAATACATCGCCCTTGGGCGTGAAAACGAACACCTCGTCGGAAAATACGTCGAGCTTCACCGACTCGACGAATTCCCGCGGATCGCGCAATTCTTGATGCCATTCCAGAAGTTGCCGCATCCAGGACAGTTTCTGGTCGAACCCCTTGTCCGGCCCCTTGGCGCCTTCCTTGTACTTCCAGTGAGCGGCGATGCCTACCTCGGCGACATGGTGCATTTCATAGGTCCGAATCTGGATTTCCAGCGGTTTGCCCTGGATCCCGATTACCGTGGTATGCAGTGACTGATACATATTGGACTTCGGCACGGCGATAAAATCCTTGAACCGGTTGGGAATCGGTTTCCACAGGGTATGGACCACGCCCAGCGCGCCATAACATTCCTTCAGCGAATCGACCAGGATCCGCACCGCCGACAGGTCGTAAATCTCACTGAGTTGTTTATGGTCCCGCTGCATTTTGCGAAAAATGCTGTAAAAATGTTTTGGTCGCCCGTCGATCTCCGCCTGGATGCCGACCTCACGCAGCTTTTCCCGCAGAATCACGATGGCTTCCGAGATGATGGCCTCCCGTTCCTGGCGTTTTTGCCGGACCTGATCCACCAGTTCGTAGTATTTTTCCGGTTCTAGATACCGGAACGACAAATCCTCCAGTTCCCATTTGATATTGGATATGCCCAGACGATGCGCCAAGGGCGCAAAGATCTCCAGAGTCTCCCGGGCGATCTTTTTCTGCTTTTCCGGCGCCATCGGCTTGAGCGTCCGCATATTGTGAAGCCGGTCCGCCAGCTTGATCAAGACGACCCGGATATCTTTCGCCATCGCCAGAAACATCTTGCGATAGTTCTCCATCTGTTGTTCTTCTTTGGACTTGTACTCGATCCGGCTTAGTTTGGTCACGCCGTCGACCAGGCTGGCGATCTCACGGCCGAACTCTTTTTCGATCTGCTCCAGGGTCACGGTGGTGTCCTCGACGACATCGTGCAAGAGCGCCGCCGCAATGGAATCGGCGTCGATCTGCAGCTCTGCCAGGATCCGGGCCACACCCAGCGGGTGATGAATGTAGTCTTCGCCGGAAACCCGATGCTGGCCCTCATGGGCCTGCGATGCCAAAGCAAAAGCCTTCTCCAGCAGCGGAACGACGGCTTCCGACTGATAGGAACGAACTTTGGCGATAATATCGGAAATGTCCGGAGTCTTCTCGCTGGTCATTCGCGCACCCCATCCCGAAAAGTCACTGTACCCCCAGCGCCCGGAACTGCATGGCGCGTTGATATTCATTATATTCCCAGACGCCGAAAAAAGTCCGGGACTGTTCAAACTCCAGCTGATCCGCATTCTCCCACATAATAAACGGGTATTCCCGGTCGCCGACCCGGAGCTGGCCGGCTTTGGGATTGCCCGGGCGGTCAATGACCCTGCCGCGGGTCACTTTGCCCTCAATTTCCCAGACGAACGGCGGGAATTTTTCGCCATACGGCTCCAAAGCCGCCAAACTGTCAAAAAAACGACCATCCAGCGACGATTCGGTCAATCGCCCGTCAACAAACCGGACCTTTTCCCAACTGTCGCCCGGCAATGCCGCCAGTTCCGCATCGAGCGCCCGAAAAAACGGACTCATTCTGTCGCGTTCAATACTCAACCCGGCCGCCATCGCGTGACCGCCCCATTGGACCAAGTACTGCTGATGCTTTTCCATCAGGCGGAACAGGTCGACAGAGGGGACGCTACGGGCCGACCCGCGCCAAATGCCGGTTTGCTCGGTTTCTGCCGTGGCCGTCATTACAAACGCCGGCTGATAGAATTTCTCCGCCAGCTTGGCCGCCACGATGCCGACCACTCCCTCATGAAAGTCCCCCTGCACGACCGACAATTTTCGGTACGCTTCCGGCCGCGGCGTCGTCGCCAGCTGCAACAAGCCGGCCTGAACGGACTCTTCCTGTTCCCGGCGCCGGTCGTTATTGAACTCTTCCAGTTGCCGGGCGATCGCCGTGCAGCGTTGCGGATCCGCCGACAACAACCATTCGACGACCGGTTCGGCGCCGTTGGCGCGGTTCATTCGCCCCGCCGCGTTGATCCGGGGGCCGATCACGAACCCCAGCGTGTAGGTATTCACCTTGCGCCAGCCGCCGGCGTCCCGCATCACCTGAAAGGCAGTCCGCCGCCCCTGCTCGATCAATTTCATCCCGTGCCGGACAAAATAGCGGTTGGCCGGATCGTTCAAGGGCATAATATCGCAGACAGCCCCCAGCGCCACCAAATCGAGTTCATCCCGCAACAGCCAGTCCGGGCTGTGCTTGCCGTTATGCTCCCACAAGCCCCGCATCAGCTGCCAGGCTACGGAACAACCGGAAATCGCCGGCAGATCGCCTTTGGTCGACAGTCCGGGATGGATGACAGCGACAGCCGCCGTGGGGTAGTCGCCTTTTAAGCCGTGATGGTCGGTGATAATCACGTCGATGCCCGCCGACTTGAGCCGGGCGATTTCTTCACCGCTGGAGACGCCGCAGTCAACCGTGATCACCAGATTGGGCCGCATCGACATCAAACGGCCGATGTTCCGGCCATTCAGGCCATAGCCCTCCGTGAAGCGGTCCGACAGCATAACCTCCGAAGTGAATCCGTAATGTCCGCACAGGCGCTGCAAAGTACCCTGGATCAGGGCGGTTCCGCTGGTGCCGTCCACATCGTAGTCGCCCAGCACGACAATATGTTCTTTCGCTTCAAACGACCGCCGCAACCGGGTGATCGCTTTCGCCATTTCCGCGCCGAAATCGTCCGGACTGACCAAATTCGTTAAATCCGACCGAAAAAAACGTTCCAGCACATCCGGATCGGTCAGTCCCCGGGCCTGCAGTCCGGCGGCAAATAGCGGAGAAAGGTCCAAGTCCCGCAGGCAGGCGCTCAATTCAGCCGATTCCGGCAGTGTTCGATATCGCCATCTCATAAAATATATATATTCTCGCTCATTCTCAATAATCCTTTTCGTGATCGTAGTCATGTCGCCAAATGACAAAAGAAAACTCCGACGGAAACGCCGGAGTTAATAGCAAAATTTGAAAGGTTATTTACGTTTCATCCAGTCCGGTATTTCCAACGTTGCCCCTTTAAACTTAGGAATCGGCGCGATCTCCGGCTGAGCGGGGGACGTCGCTCCCCGAGCGGCCGGTTTGGTACGTTTGGGCTCGAAGCCAGTCGCAATGATCGTGACCCGCATCTCGTCAGTCATTTTGTCGTCGATCACCGCGCCGAAAATGATGTTGGCTTCCGGATCGGCCATGTCCGCCACCATACTGGCCGCTTCGTTGACTTCCAACAGGCCCATGTCCGGACCGCCGCAGAAGCTCAGCAAAACACCCTTGGCGCCTTCGATCGAAGTGTCCAGCAAAGGACTCTTGACTGCCTGTTCCGTGGCCAGCATCGCCCGGTTTTCGCCCCGGCCCACGCCAACCCCCATCAGCGCCGAACCGGCATCTTCCATGATCGTCTTCACATCCGCGAAGTCAAGATTGATCAGACCGGGGATGACAATCAAATCGGACATTCCCTGTACGCCTTGTCGCAGCACGTCATCGGCAATCCGGAACGCATCCATGATCGAAGCGCTTTTTTGGACGATTTGCAACAGCCGGTCATTGGAAATGGTAATCAAGGCGTCCACTTGGTCTTTCATCCGGCCGATGCCCCATTCCGACTGACTCTGCCGCCGTCGGGCCTCGAACATGAACGGCCGGGTGACAACGCCGACCGTCAGCGCGCCTAGCTCCTTCGCGCATTCCGCCACGACCGGTGCAGCGCCGGTACCGGTGCCGCCGCCCATACCGGCGGTAATAAAGACCATGTCCGCGCCGCGCAACGCCTTCATGATATCATCGCGGCTTTCTTCCGCCGCTTTTTGTCCGACTTCTGGATTGGCGCCCGCGCCCAGTCCCTTGGTCAACTTCTCGCCGATCTGTATCCGATACGGCGCCAGAGACGACAACAACGCCTGCGCATCCGTGTTGATCGAAATAAACTCCACGCCCTTTACCGCTGAGGAAATCATGCGGTTGACCGCGTTGTTTCCCGCTCCACCCACGCCAACGACCTTGATCGCGGCAAATTGTTCCGAATCTATTTCGAGCTCAAGTCCCGGCATATTAATAGCCCCTCCCGTTGTGTTGGCGTTTCTGTACGGTTTACTCTTCCACACGATTTACTATTCCACGCCCGCGTTATTATTCCTGCCCGAGATAAAAGGATTTTCCGGTAATTTAATTTCACAGGTTCCGATTCGCCCGACAACGTCACTTTTTCAGAAAAAACCGGCGAATAATCGCCAGGTTTTGAAAAATACGCAAACCGAAGGCCAAAGAAGCCACATAATACAGGTCGATTCCCAGGCGGTCGCCGATGAACACCAACAAAACCGCCAACAGGGCATTCACGAAAAAGCCGCTGATAAAAATCGCGTTATCGAATTTTTCCTCCATCGCCGCCCGCATCCCGCCAAATACCGAATCCAGCGAAGCCAACAGCGCCACGGCCAGAAACTTTCCGTATTCGGCCGGCAGGCTGAAGGGAAACAGCAGTCCGATCACGATTCCCGTCAAAACGGCAACAATCGGCAACATCATTTGGCAGGGCCCTCCTTCACCGGTTTGGCGAACTGATACTTGTGGGGCCCTTTGAACGCCGGAATTTTAATCGTGTTCTGCGTTTTCACCGTAGCCTGGATCCCCCAGAACTGAAGGGTTTCAATCACACCGCCCCGCATCTTCAGAGACGCCTCCAACGTTTTGGGGTCGCCAATCGCCCGGATTTCATACGGCGGCGTGTATTTTGAATTATTCACGGAAATGGTCGGTCCGGCGCAACGGATTTCCGTTCCGACCACCAGACGCTGCTCGTTGATGGAAATGGCTTCCGCGCCGGCGGCCCACAGCTCGTTGATCACCTTTAGCATATCATCGTCATGAATTAAATATAAGTTCGGATTTTCGCCAGGTTTGATCACGCGTTTGCTGTCATCGATGGTCACAAGCACGCCGGGTCCCTGCACCGGCAGGTAACCGGCCGCCATCCGGAACATTTCCGATTCCTTGGCAATCGTTTCGCCGAGGGTGGAATTCTGAACCTCCTGCAGCTGTCGCAGTGCCGTGTCCCGTTCTTTTTCAGCCTGTCGGAGTCGTTGCGATAAATCTTCCGCGCGCTGGTACGGCAATGATGAGCGAATGTCCTGCGCCGTGCGGAATTGCAGCGCCAACATAACGCCCAAGACCACGCACACAAAAACCAGCGCCGCTCGTCCCTGCTTAAGGGCAGCCAAACCGATTCCTCCTTTTAATATTTTTAGAGCCGGAATCGCAATACCGGCTTGCCATGGGCCAAATCGACGGACTCCACGGGAATCGCCTTGGCGCTGATTTCCTGCAGAATATCCTGCGTCAGGCGTGCCTTTTCCCGAGTGTGGTCCAACGAGCCCAGATAAATCTTCACATTGTTCACGGTATACACCGTCACCCCGCTGTTGGGCGACAGATGCACCTCAGACAGTTTATCCCGGGTTTCGCTGTTGAGCGCCACCAAAAATTCCAACGCCCCGCGCACGGCCGGATCGGTGATCCGGCTGCCTGGGAAAACGCGCCCTGCCTTGAATCCGGTGATCAATGGCGCTTCCATATTCTTTAGATTATGGGAAATCGTCGTTACCGTACCGGTCGCATCGACATCCAAAAAACCGTACCGGCCGGCTACATACGCCAACGAACGGCGCTCCCGGACACGGATGGTCAGGGAGGCCGGCCATTCATACTCCGTAGTTACCGCTTCCACCCTCAGGTCATCCCGCAAAACGGTAAAAAAGTCTTTGGCGTCCCAGAACCAGACCATTCCCTGCTGGGAATGGAATCCCGCCATCCGCAGAATTTCCTCCGTGACGATCTTTTGGTTTCCCTCCACCGCCACCGTCTGCAGAAAGGGATAAACCGGACGCGAATAGCATTGCCAGGCGATCACCGTCGCACAAACGCACACAAACAGGACCCGTTCAAAGATCCAACGGTGTTTTCGCCGTTTCCGAGCGGCCCCTTCCATCCAATTACCGCTCCACGGTCATCAACAGAATGCGCTCGCACAAGTCGGGGAAGGACAACCCCGCCGCCGCCGCCGCTTTCGGCACCAGACTGGTTTCCGTCATGCCGGGAATCGTGTTGACTTCCAGGACGTAGGGATGGTTGGATGTATCCAGCCGGATATCCGTCCGGGCCACGCCCGAACAGCCGAGCACCCGGAAAGCTTCCACGGCGACTGCCTTTACGTGGCGGGCGGTTTCCGCATCAATCCGGGCCGGCACGTGATATTCAGTCGCGCCTTTGGTGTATTTCGCGTGATAGTCGTAGACGCCGGAATAGGGAACTATTTCGATGACCGGCAAGGCTTCCGGCTTTTTGCCGCCCAGAACGCCGACCGTCAGTTCGCTGCCGTCGATGAATTCCTCCACCAACACTTCCGTATCGTAGCTAAAGGCTTTTTCCAACGCCGCCGCCAGTTCGCCCTCTTCCTGAACGATAGTCAGGCCGATCGTCGATCCCTGCGTGGATGGTTTCACCACGAACGGCGGTTCGAATTCGTCGAGGATGTTCTGTCGGATCTTGTCGCCCCAACCGTCCTGCCGCAACAGCAGCTGGTAACGGGGGGTGGGAATCCCAGCAGCGGCAAACAGTCGTTTGGATACTCCTTTGTCCATCGCCATGGCGCTGGCCAGCACTCCGGAACCGGTGTAGGGAATCCCCAACAGTTCCAGGGCGCCCTGTAACCGGCCGTCTTCGCCGTATAGACCATGAATGGCGTTGAACACGACTTCCACGCCGTTTTCCCGCAGCTGTTCGACAAAATGCGGCGGATCCAGATCGATGCCGACCACGTCATATTCCTTTTCCTTGAGCGCCGCCACAATCGCCTTGCCGGTATTCAGCGACACTTCTCGCTCCGCGGACGGGCCGCCCATCACAACCCCGATCTTCTTGCGTTGCATGCTGATCGCCTCCAACGATTTTTTCGCCAGTCGTTCGATGATGCGCTCGCCGGTCTGATAAATATTGCCCGCCCCCATCGTGATCACCAGATCACCGGCGCGCAGCAAAGGGAAAACGCACTCCTCCAGCGCGGCAAAATCCGGGCAGTAGTGCACCGGCTGACCGGTCTGCCGCTGGACTTCCCGCAGGATCGTCTCGCCGGACACCCCTTCGATCGGGTCTTCCCCCGCCGAGTAAACGTCGGTCAGAATCAATAAATCCGCCGGCGCGAAGGCTGTACCGAATTCCCGAGCCAAGAGTTGGGTCCGGGAAAAGCGGTGCGGCTGGAATACGCAAACAACCCGCCCGGTCGTCGCCGACTTGGCACCCTGCAGAGTGGTCAGGATCTCCGTCGGATGGTGACCGTAGTCATCCACCACCCAGATTCCCCGCTCCCGCCCCTTGGTCTGGAAGCGCCGCTTGGCACCACCGAATCCCGGCATGATCGCCGCAATCCGTTCGAAGTCCAGTCCCAGATGCAGGCCGACCGCAATGCAGGCCAGGCAGTTCATCACATTGTGCCGGCCCGGCACACCGATGGAAATCCGGCCGAGCAACTGTTCCCGCCGGTATACATCGAAGAAGGTTTCGGTTCCGACCGTAACGATCTTATTGGCGGTGAAATCGGCCGGCAAATCCAGCGCGTACGTGATCTGCGACGTTTTCACCTCGGTCGCCGCCGAGCGGACCGCCGGGCTGTCGATGCCGAGAACAGCCAGGCCGCCAGGCTTGACCTGATTCAAAAACTGTACGAAAGCCCGTCGGATTTCGTCTTCATTGCCATAGTGGTCCAGATGGTCGTTCTCGATATTGGTGACGACGGCAATCTGCGGCGTGAATTTCAGAAACGAGCCGTCGCTTTCATCCGCTTCCGCCACCAGCAGCCCACAGTCGCCGACCTTGGCGTTGCCGCCGATGGCGTCGAGGTCGCCGCCAATCAGCACGTTGGGATCCAGGCCCGCCGTTTCGAGCAGAAAGGCAATCATCGAAGTTGTGGTGGTCTTGCCGTGCGAACCGGCCACGGCAATGCCGTCGCACTGATTGAGCAGGCCCGCCAGCACGTCGGCCCTATGAAATACCGGCAAGCCGAGCCGCCGGGCTTCGACCAGTTCGGGATTATCCGGCCGGATGGCACTGGAAACCACGACCGCGCCGGTTTCGCCCAGGTTCGCCGCCGCGTGGCCCAGATAGATCGTCGCGCCGCTGTTGGACAGGCGAGCGGTCGCCTCCGACGCGTGCAGGTCCGAGCCGGAAACCCGGTAACCTTTTTTCAGCAGAACATAGGCGATGGCGCTCATGCCGGCGCCGCCCACGCCGATAAAATGATACGATTGATTCTCTTCAAGCAACAAAATGACTTCCTCCCCCAAACGGCTCAGCGCCGGTCGGCGCCAGCCCGGTTCAACAAATCGAACACTAAGGCGGCAATGTCGTCGGCCGCCCGCGGAGTTCCCATGGCAGCGGCCGCCGCCGCCATACTGCGTAATTTTTCGGAATCGGCGATTAGCTTCTCCACGGTTGCGGTCAGCAACTCCCCGGTCAGTTCCGAATCCCGGATCACCACCGCCGCACCGTTTTTTTCCAGTGCGCGGGCGTTGATCTCCTGATGATTTTCGGAAGCATAGGGATAGGGAACCAAAATCGACGGAATTCCGCGCAAAGTCAGTTCGGCCAAGCCGATCGCCCCGGCCCGGGACACCACGAGACGGGCCGCTGCCAGCGCCTTGGGCATTTCGTGCAGATACGGGACGACGATCCGTCCGGCCTCGCCGTCATGAACCGGCAATCCCTCCGCCTGCAACATATGTATTATATTATTATAGTCCGTTTGTCCCGTAATATGAAGTATTTGAACTTCCTTTTTCCCGGCCCAGTGCCGATGCAAGGCCAGCGCCGCCTGATTGACGCTACGGGCTCCCTGGCTGCCGCCGGTGATGAGCAAAACCGGCGAATCCGGCCGCAAGCCAAAATGCCGGCAGGAATCCTCCCGGGTTTCCCGCAGTAAATCTTCGCGCACCGGGTTTCCCGTCACCACTACGTGGGCCTTGTGCCCGGCGAACTTTGGCGCCGCCTCCGGATAACCGACCGCCGCCACATCGACCACCCGGCTGAGGATCCGGTTGGTGACGCCGGGGAAAGCGTTCTGCTCCTGAATCAGCGTGGGAATGCCGGCGGACGCGGCACTCCAGACCACCGGCCCGCAGACATAGCCGCCCGTGCCGATCACCGCGTCCGGCCGGAACGCACGCAGAATTTTGCGTACTTCCCAGAGGCTCCGAACCGTCCAAAACACGTTTTGGAAATTCCGCCACGAAATCCGGCGCTGAAAACCATACAAATGAATGGTCTGCAGCGGATAACCGGCGTGGGGAACCAGTTCGGACTCCAGACCATGCTCGGTTCCCACAAAAAGAATCGTCGCTGTGGCGTCCTGCCGTTCCAACGCCCGGGCAATGGCCAGCGCCGGATAGATATGTCCGCCGGTGCCGCCGCCGGCAATCACAAATCTCATGCGGGCTGCCCTTCACCGCGGACCAGTTCCTTGAATACGCGACCCCGCTGTTCATAATTGTCGAACATGTCATAGCTGGCGCAGGCAGGCGACAGCAGGACCACCTGCGGCGGCACTGCTTTCTTCCTGGCTTCCTCTACGGCCGCCGCCAGCGACGATGCGCGAAAAATGTCGGTCACATCCTGCTGGCGGGCTGCCGCCTCAAACCGGTCCGCCGCCTCGCCGATGAGGATCAACTGATCCACTCGCTCCCGCACCAGCTTCATGAACTCCGTCAGGTCCGTGTTCTTGTCACGTCCGCCGGCAATCAGGATGATATGGCCGGCAAAAGCTTCCAGCGCCTTGATGGAAGACTCCGGATTGGTAGCTTTGGAATCGTTGTAATAGGGTACGCCGTTGAGCGTCGCCACCGGCTCGATCCGGTGCTCCACTCCCGTGAACGAGGTCAGAACCCTCGCCATGTCGGTCGGCGCCACGCCGGCCAGAAAAGCCGCGCCGCAAGCCGCCAACGCATTTTCGACATTGTGGCCACCGAACAGTTTCATGTCCGCAACCGCGCAAATCTTTTTCTCCTGGCCGTCCCAGCGCAACCGGATCTCGCCGTCGGCAACAAAGGCTCCCGACGCCAGCGTCGACTGACGGCTGAAGAAAAGCACCCGGGAGCCGATGCGCTTTGCCATCGCCCGGATCCATTCGTCGTCATAATTCAGCACGGCATAATCTTGGTCGGTCTGCCGGGCAAACAGCTTCTGCTTGGTGGCGCCATAGCCTTCGAACGAACCATGCCGGTCGATGTGGTCCGGCGTCAGGTTCAGCATGACCGCGATATGAGGCCGGAACTCGTGCACGCCTTCCAGCTGGAAGCTGGAAATTTCGGCGACCACCCGCCCCTGTCCGCTCACATGCTGCACTTCCTGGGACAGGGCCACACCAATGTTCCCGCCGACCACCACTTCGGCGAAGGTCGTTTTCATCATCTCACCGAGTAGCGTCGTAGTCGTAGTCTTGCCATTGGTGCCGGTGACGGCAATGATCGGCGCCTGGCACAACCGGCCGGCCAGTTCGACCTCGCTCCATACCGGAATGTCACTTTGGTTGGCTGCCGCCACCAACGGATGATGAATCGAGATTCCCGGCGACAGGATCAACAATTCCTTTCCCGCCAGCAACCCTTCGTCCTGTCGGCCCAGCGCCAGCTCTACTTTGTCGTCGATCTCCCGCAAACCCTCCGCCGCCTTGAGATGTTCCCGGTCCTTGCCATCCGCCAGCGTCACCGCCGCGCCGCGGGATTGCAACACCGCCGCCGCCGAAATACCGCTGATACCGGCGCCGAACACCAATATTTTCTTTCCCGTCAATTCCATGTTTACACCAGCCTTCCGCCGGTCGAACCCAGCATGATACACAGGCCGACCAGACCCGCTATGATTCCGGCGGCCCAGAACACCCGCACCACGCGGATTTCCGGCCAACCGCCAAGTTCAAAATGATGATGCAGCGGACTCATTCGAAAAATCCGACGTCCCGTCGTCTTAAACGAGGCCACCTGCAAAATGACCGACACCGCCTCCGCCACAAACACCGCCCCGATCACCGGCAGCAACAGTTCGGTTCCCGTCAGCACCGCGCCGGCCGCCAAGGCCCCGCCGAGAGCCAGTGAACCGGTATCGCCCATGAAAATCCGTGCCGGATGGCGGTTAAAAACCAGAAAGCCCAGAGCCGCACCCGCCACTATCGTGAAAAAGCCGGCCACATCCGGTTGTCCCCGCAACCAGGACACCGCCGCATAAATTCCCGCCGCGACCGCGGTAGTTCCCGCAGCCAGGCCATCCAGCCCGTCCGTAAGATTGACGGCGTTCGTCGTTCCGACGATGATAAAAAACACCAGCCCATGGAACCAGAACCCCAGATTCCAGGTGACATCCAGCCCGGGAATCCACAGCTCCGTCCCCCGGCCCAGGAAGCGGGTAATGATCCAGGAAAACGCCACGGCGATCAGGATCTGTCCCAGCAATTTTTCCTTGGCCCGCAGACCCAGATTTCGTTTCAGAACCACCTTGATATAATCGTCCACAAAGCCCAACGCCCCGCAGGCCAGGGTAACAAACAGCATCAGCCAGGCCGCCGGCGACGTGGTGTGGATGACCGGCACCGCCACGCAGATTCCGGCCAGAATCAACAGACCGCCCATCGTCGGCGTTCCCGTCTTGGCCTTGTGCGCCGCCGGTCCCTCCTCCCGGACCACCTGGCCGAACTTCAGCCGGTGCAGCAAGGGAATGGCGACCGGGCCCAGCAGGACCACCACGCCGAACGCGCACAGCGCGCCCAAAAGTAAGGATTGCATGAACATCAGACCTCCGATTGCCGTGCGAAGGCGTCCAGCAGTTTTTCCATCGCCATGCCGCGGGATCCCTTTAAAAGCAGGGTGTCGCCCGGCCGCAGCAGTTCGTGCAACGCCGCCACCGCCGCCGCATGATCCGGACAGACCATGGTCGTGGCCACGCCTTGTTCACGGGCGGTTGACGCCGCCACCGCCGCCATTTCACCCAAGGCTAACACTGCGGCGACGCCGGCTGACGCCAGTTGCCGGCCGACCTGCTCGTGCGCGCACCGGGCCGCCGGGCCGAGTTCCAGCATATCGCCGACAGCCGCCAGTTTCCGTCCCTGGGCCACCGTTGCCAACACGTCGATAGCGGCGGCCATGGACAGCGGACTGGCATTGTAGGTATCGTCGATCACGGTGATTTCCCCGTAACGGCGGATGTTCAACCGCATTTTCCCCGGTTCGTAGGCCGCCAGGGCGCCGGCCGCGTCCGCCGGCGCGGCGCCTAGTTCCAGCCCGACGGCAATGGCCGCCAGCGCATTATAAACATTATGGATGCCCGGCACCGGAATCGTGACCGCAAACACGCCCTGGCGGGTTCGACAGTCGAACTCCACTCCCTGCGCCGAATACCGAAGATTCTCCGCCCGTACGTCCACTGCCGCCTGAATTCCGTAGAACACCGACCGCGCCGCCGTTTTCGACTGCATGCTCCGCACCCGCCCGTCGTCGCCGTTCAGGACGGCAATCCCGTCGGCCGGCAGCGCTTCCACCAGTTCCGCCTTGGCCGCCGCGATGTTGTCGACGCTGCCCAGGCGTTCCAGATGGGTCTCGCCGACATTGGTCACCACACCGACGGTGGGCAGAGCCGTGGCCGCCAGGCCGGTGATCTCGCCCAGGCCGCGCATTCCCATCTCCACCACCACCGCCTCGTGTTCCGGACGGAGCTTCAGCAAGGTGTGGGAAAGGCCGATCTCATTGTTAAAATTAGCTTCGGTTTTCAGCACGTTCCGCCGGGTCGCCAGCACGGCGGCGATCATATCCTTGGTCGAAGTCTTGCCGTTGGAGCCGGTGACCGCGACGACCGGCAACCGAAACCGGCAGCGGTGAAACCGGGCCAGACCCTGATAGGCCAGTCGGGTATCCGGAACCAGAAAGACGGCGATTGCCGACGGCAATACAGCCGGTTCGCGGCTGACCACAATTCCGGCCGCCCCCTGGCGAACCGCCGCGTCGATAAAATCATGGCCGTCGAAGCGCTCGCCGGACAAGGCCACGAACAAAGCTCCGGGCGCCAGCGTCCGGGTATCGGTGGCAACGCCCGTGAATTGGGCCGCCGCTCCGACCGCCAAACAATGTCCCCCGGTCGCCGTCAGCACCTCGTCGGTTGTAAAAGATAGCGTCATGGTTTTCCTCCCGCCCATTCCCGCACCACTTCCCGATCATCAAAATGAATGGTCCGGTCGGCCAGAATCTGATAATTTTCATGTCCCTTGCCGGCAATGACGATCACATCACCCGCCTCGGCCAGCGCCAGTGCCTGTTCGATCGCCGTCCGGCGGTCCGGCTCGGTGGTCGTTTTTTGCTGCGCCGCCGGCGTGGTGATTCCGGCCATGATCTGACCGATAATGAACGCCGGGTCCTCCGATCGCGGATTGTCGGAAGTGACAATCACCCGGTCGGCGTAGCGGGATGCCAGTTCACCCATAATCGGCCGTTTGGTCCGGTCCCGGTCGCCCCCGCAACCGAACACGGCGATGAGCCGCCCCCGGACAAACTGTTTCGCGGTTTTCAGCACATTTTCCAGGCCATCGGGAGTGTGGGCGTAATCGACGATTACGCTGAACGGGCGGTTGATGTCCACCCGCTCGAAACGTCCCGGCACGGAAACGAACTCGGCCAGCGCCGCCTGAATGGCGGGAATCTCAACGCCTTCGGCGCGAGCCGCGCCGATCGCGGCCAACATATTATACACATTGAATAAGCCGGTCAGCCGGGATTGCACCGCAAAGTCGCCCCATCGCCCGGTCACGCGGAAACGGCTGCCGTCCGGTCGCAGGTCGATGTCGACCGCCCGAAGGTCGGCCGGCGCCGCGATCCCGTAGCTGATCCGGCGGGCTTGCGTCTGCGCCAGCATATATTCCCCGGCCGGATCGTCGATGTTGGCAACGGCCGTCTTGTTCCCCTTCCGGTTGCTGTCGGCGATCAACTGACGAAACAGCAACGCCTTGGCGTTCCGATAATTTTCCATGGTCTGGTGAAAATCGAGATGATCCTGCGTCATGTTGGTAAACACCGCCGTGTCGAACTCGCAGCCGGCGACGCGCCCCAGGGCCAGGGCGTGGGACGAAACTTCCATGGCGACCCCCTGCATACCGCTGTCGACCATGTCTCGCAACGCCGACTGGAGGTCCAGCACATCCGGCGTGGTATTTTTCACGGGAATGACCCGGTCGCCGATCAGGGTATGCAGCGTGCCGCTGACGCCGCAGGGCCGGCCGGCCAGATTCAGGATGCTCCGGATGATATGGGTGGTCGTCGTCTTGCCATTGGTGCCGGTTACACCAATCAGCCGCAATTGCGTCGATGGTTCCCGGTAAAACCAGGGCGCAATCCGTTCCACCGCCTGCCGGACATCCGCCGTCACAAGCACCGGAACCTTGTCGCCGACTTCCACCTCGCGCTGGGCCAGCACGGCCACGGCGCCTTTGGCCACGGCCGCTGCCGCGAAGGCGTGCCCGTCGACGGTGGCGCCCGGCAGACAAACAAACAGAGTCCCTGGCTCCACTTTGCGAGAATCGTGGGCCAGGGTCAAAATCTCGGGATTATGTTCCGGCAACAGTCGGCAATGGGCTGCCGGCAGTTTGGCGATAATTTCACGCAGTGTCCAGCTCATTGGAATCCCCCTGCCATTTTATTCATAGCAATTATTTTACCACTTTTCCCCCTAACCTCCAAATAAAAAAGCAGGCTCTTCACCCGCTTTCCCGGTTATCGTATATTATGTGCCTCCGCCCGGGCATCGCCGAACAGAATCGACCGGCGAACGGCTACTTGCTCCAGGTTCCCCTTCTTGGCGGGTTTGGCGCCGGCGGCGTTCTTGGCCGCCATATATACCGTCTGCGGTTTGGTCATGCCCAGCTGTTTTTCCGCAATGTTTTGAATCCGCTGCGGCGATTTGAGTTGGGCCATTTCCAGCCGCAGCAGCTCATTTTCTTTTTCCAGCCGGGTCAGGCAGGCTCTGGCCTGCACGAGTTCGTAACCGGCCTTCACAATTGCCGAACTCCCCCAAGTGACGAACATCGCCAAAAAGCCGATGACGACCGCCGATACCAGGCATTCCGTACGTAAGCACCGGCGGGGTTTGACCGGCGCGGTTCGTTCCGGTTTCGGCTGCAACAAACCATCGCTATGTCGCTGATAAGTCCGGACCATTGTCATGTCCTCCTATCCTACTTTCTCGGCAATTCTGAGTTTGGCGCTGCGGGCGCGCGGATTGCGTTCCAGTTCGTCCTCCGAAGGTAGGACCGGCTTACCGCATAGGCGCAACACGGCCCGAGGATTACAGGTGCAGACCGGCGCCTTGGGCGGACACACGCAGCGGCCGAGCAACGCGGCAAACGTATTTTTTACGATTCGGTCTTCCAGCGAATGAAAAGAAATAACGCCGATTTTTCCACCGGGTTTCAAGCGGCCGATTGCGGTCTGCAGAGCTTCGGCCAGCACAGCCAGTTCCCGGTTCACTTCGATCCGGATCGCCTGAAAGGTCCGTTTCGCCGGATGCGGTCCCTGACGCCGGGCGGCGGCGGGAATCGCGGCCGCAATAATCTCGACCAGCTCGAATGTCGTGGTTAGGAGACGATTCCGCCGGGCCTCGACGATAAATTTGGCGATTCGCCGCGCCCAGCGTTCTTCCCCGTATTCAAATATCACCCGGGCCAATTCCTTTTCCGGATAGGAGTTCACGATTTCCTGGGCAGTCAGTGGTTGCTCCGGATTCATCCGCATGTCGAGCGGGCCATCCTGCATATAGGAAAAACCACGTTCCGGCAAGTCGATCTGATGTGAAGAAACGCCCAAATCGAAAAGGATTCCGTCGACTTGGCCGATTCCGAGCTGATCCAGTACAGCTCCGATTTCGCGGAAATTTCCCCGCACAACATGGACAGTCGGCCTGGCGCCGGTCAGTCGAAGACGACCTGCCTGCACCGCCGCCGGATCCTGGTCAATCCCCACCAGGCAACCCGATGGCCCCAACCGGTCGGCAAGGGCGGCGGAATGGCCGCCGCCTCCCAACGTACAATCCACATAAACCCCGTCCGGATCACCGAGAATGCCCTCCACGCTTTCCCGCAAGAGCACCGTTTCGTGCCGAAACTCTTCCTGCATCCTTAAATACCGAAATCAATCAGATGTTCCGACAACTGCTCCACTGTCGGTCCCATCCGTTCGTTATACTGACTCCAGATCTCCTTGTTCCAGATTTCAATGCGGGTGGAAACGCCAATCACCACGACGTCCTTCTCCAGTTTGGCATATTCCCGGAGATTGGGCGGCAGCAAGACCCTCCCCTGCTTGTCCGCCTCCAGTTCGGCGGCGCCGGAAAAAATGTACCGTGAGAAGGCCCGGGCTTCCGGTTTCACCAGGGAAAGTTGCTTCAGTTTTCCCTCCAGGTTGGACCACTCGGCCATGGTATAAATGAAGATGCAGTCGTCCAGCCCCCGCGTGGCAATGAACGTGTCGCCGAGACCTTCGCGGATCTTGGCGGGGAGAATGATCCGGCCCTTGTTGTCCAGCGTATGCTGATACTCTCCCATGAACACGCTCACTCACCCCTTTCGCGGAAAATTCCACCACATCTCTCCACATTAAACCACTTTATGCTATTATAATTCGGAAAGGACAAAAAAAATCCTTCAAAAAAATTGAAGGATGAAAAATATTTTTAAAGTTGGGACCTAAGTCCTATAAAGCCACGTCGACCACCTGGGCGCCAATGATCTCGCGCAAACGCTCCGGTGCCACCGGCAGCGCGGAATTCGCCGTGCCGGCGGCGGCATAGACCACATCGTAATCATACAGACCGCGGTCCATACAGATCTTCACCGAATTCTCCAGGCCAAACGGGCACACACCGCCCGGTTCAAAGCCGGTCACCCTGATTACGCTGTCGGCGTCGGCAAACTTGACTTTTTTGGCGCCCATGGCCCGGCCCAGTTTTTTCGCGTCGATTTTACGTCCACCACAGGCCACCACCACCACCGGTTCGCCGTCCGCCAAAAACATCAGGGTCTTGGCAATCTGCGCCACGGCCACGCCCACAGCCTGGGCGGCCAGTTCCGAGGTGTGGGTGCTTTCCTCGAACAAAAAAATCTTCAGGTCCGGATAAGGCGCAATCGCCTGTTGAACTCGTTCCAGCGCTGTCATGGTTACCTCCCGGTCAAAAAACATGGTTGCGGGCCGCATCCGAAGTTCCGCCGCCCGCCAACAGGTATCATTGTACTGCAACAGAAAGAAAAAATCCACCAAGACAGAACCTTGCCGGCTATGTTATACTATATACCAAATGAAGGAGGTGTTGTCTTTGGCAAAGATCGAAAAAAGCATGAGCATCATCGATGTAGTGCAAAAATACCCGCAAACCGCCGAAGTGTTCCGTAATTTTGGCATGGGTTGCCTGGGTTGCATTGCTGCCCGGTTTGAGAATATAGAGCAGGGCGCGTTGGCTCATGGTATCGTCGTGGAAGATCTCATCGCCGATCTGAACAAATCGGTCGAGTAACTACTTCCGCTTTGACAACAACTAAAAATCCCGGTTGATCTCTCGATCAACCGGGATTTTTAGTTGTTACAACTTCGCGCCGACCTTCTCGATAATCTTGTCCTTGGGCATGAACCCAATCAGGCGGTCGATCTCGGCGCCGTCTTTGAACAGAACCATGGTGGGCAAGCCCTTGATCTCGTATTTTTGCGCCAGGTCACGGTTTTCATCCACGTTCATTTTCATCACGCTGAGCTTTCCTTCCAGACTCGCCGCCACTTCGTCGAGCAATGGCAGCAGCCGCTGGCAATGGCCGCACCAATTCGCAAAAAAGTCCAGCAGTACAGGTGTGGGCGATTCCAAAACCATTTCCTTGAAGTTGTCCTTATTCACCACTGTTGCCTTGGCCATGAACGCATTCCTCCTTTTCACTGCTTACAGATACGGATCGCGTTTGCGCACTTCCACGAGAATGCAGGAACGGTATATGAGATTCAGTTCCGCCTTTTGGGCGGCGGCAACCACATTTTCGCCGTTGGCGCCGGGTTGCAGCCAGACATTTTTGATGCCGAGCGCGGCACATTCGGCAATGATCGGTTCGCCGACCTTCGGAGGCACGACGAAGTTCACCGCATCCGGCTTGATCGGCAGCGCCGACAGCGACGGATAGCATTTTTCCCCCAGAACGGTCTCCAGGCCGGGATTGACAGGATAAACCTGATAGCCGGCCTTCTTCAGAAGCTTGAAAATCTTGTGGCCAAATTTGCTTTCATTGTCGGTAGCGCCGAGCACGGCCCACACTTTTTCCTGCAGCATGGCCTGAATCTGGTCGGTTGTGTCCATGGCGCACCTCCTGTTGTATTGCGTTCTCTATCTTGTCTTGACACTCTGAATCAAACCGGCGGCGATAGCTTTTCGCCAAAATTCGTTTCGCCTTGCGTCTCGATAGTCCGGCCTACTCCTTGCGAGCGCGAAGCAGATGGGCCTTTATCAACAGCCTGATCCGCATCGTTCCCAGGCTGTTCAGAAAGGTTCAGATGCAAGAAACGGCGAGGCTTGCGCCGCGAAGCGTACTGCCTGTACGCGAGCCAGCAAACGCAGCTGTGACGAAGCAGATGGGCCTTTATCAACAGCCTGATCGGTGGGTTAAAACTTCTTGCTTATATTGTAGGCCGGCAAACATTGCGGGTCAAGCGAGTCCCAGTCATACAGATGGTTCACGTCGTTGACGAGGCGCAGGATATTGAAGCGCTCGTCGTATTCCACGATGTTCACGGCCGTGTTATCCTGTCGGATGTTCCACAGGTTGTCCAAGCCGATGCCCAGCGCCGAGCACAGCATCGTCCGGATGGCGCCGCCATGGGTCACTACGGCGATGCATTCCCCTTCGTGGCGATGGCGCAGAGTGGTGATGGCCGCATCGGTCCGCTTCTGCACATCAAAGAATGTCTCACCGCCAGGGATCTCCACCGTGCTGGGCGCCCGAAAGAAATTCTCGATCTCCGCCGACCAGCCGGCGTAAATCTGTTCGTAGTTCAGCCCTTCCCATTCGCCGAAACAAATTTCCCGGAACTCCGGCATCGCCGTAACCGTCAGCGCGTGGTGCTCCGCTACTTTTTCCGCGGTATAGAAGGCCCGTTTCAGGTCGCTGCTGTAAATGGCCGAGAACGGTTCCCGGCGCAGCCGCTTCGCCACGCGTTCCGCCTGGCGGATCCCCTCCTCCGAAAGCTCGATGTCACTGTGTCCCTGATATTTCAGATTTTTGTTCCATAATGTCTGCCCATGCCGAATAAAGAAAATCGTTGTCATTGTTTCACTGCTCCACCCCAAATTTGATTCAGCGTCGCCAGTAGTCGCCGATTTTTCCCGGCGTCTTTCACGGCGACCCGTATAAAGCATTCCGACAAGCCACTGAAGTTCGCACAGTTGCGGATCAGAATCCGATGCTCCCGTAGCGCCACCGCGAGTTTCGGCGCAGTCCAGCCGGAACCGGCGATGTCGGCGAGAATGAAATTCACCGCCGGCGGCAAAACCCGAACACCCGGAAGCGCCTGCAACCCCTGCCGCAAATTTTCCTTTTCGGCGGCAATGAGTTCCAGCGTCTGCCGCCGATACTGGGCATCCGCCAATCCCACCACCCCCGCGACTTGCGCCAGCACATTGACGTTCCAGGGGTCCCGCAGCTTCTTCAGCCGGTCCGCCAGTGCCGGCCGGACCAGCATAAAGCCCAGCCGCAGCCCCGGTACGGCGAGAAACTTGGTCAGGGAATGCAGAATGATTACATTGTCATATCGGCCGATCAACGTTCGGCAACTCTCTGCGGCCGCCGTCGGCCGGAAGTCGAGGAACGATTCGTCGAACACGAGGTGCGCGCCGACAGTCGTCGCCCGCTCTATCAGTGGTTCCCATTGCGCACGTTCGAGGACGACCCCGGTCGGGTTGTTCGGATTGCACAAAAACCAGAGGTCGCCCGGCCGCACCTGACGCGCCAATTCCGCCACATCCGGCGCAAACCCCGCCTGCCGGTCCAGCAGAACCTGGTCGCAGGGAATCCCCGCCGCCTGCGCTGCTGACCCGTATTCGCTGAAAGTTGGCGCCGGGACCACCACCCGTCGCGGCGACAAGGCCCGGCACAACAGATAGATCAATTCCACTGCGCCATTGCCGGTTTCGATCCAATCCGCCGGAATTCCGTAACAACCGGCGATTGCTTCCCTCAGCTCCATCGCGTCCGGGTCCGGGTAGCCGGTCACCCGGTCCAGGGAATCGATGAGCGCCTGGCGCACGAGCGGTGACAAACCCAACGGATTGATATTGGCGCTGTAATCCAGAAAATCGGCGAAGCCGCCGCCGTTGCCGCGCATCGCCGCATAAATGTTGCCGCCGTGCCGGGCGGTTGTTTCCTCGCTCATGTGTTCAGACTCCCTCAATGATCGACAGTCCGCCGCCGACAAGGCGCACCGTGTGAAAATGTCGGACATCCGGGCATTCCCGGCAAATGGCGTCCACGCAGTCCGGCAATCCCTCGGACCTTGCCGAATCGAACAGCACGCCCAGCACGGTGCCGCTGTGTGCCGCATTGACCCCTGCGGCGCCATACGACCGCGATATCTCTATTATACGCTCCAGGGCCGGTTTGCACAAAATCGGCTGATTGGCCAGCGCGCTCAGCGTGGCGCCGGCGCCGACCAACGCGGCATCGCCGTTACGGATTCCCAGCTCGACCAGCTGCAAAGCCCGCTGCACTTCCGGTTCCTTGCGCCGGTTCAGGCTGCCCAGGTCGCTACGCTGGTTGAAATCGATGGTATCGACTTCCCCGCCGGCGTCAAGGACCGCGATCGTGATGGGCGGCGGCGTCCCCAGCGACCGTAGGAGTTTTCCCGTCACATGATCGATCTGGGTAATTCCCGGCAAGAAAATCCCGTCGGTCGGTTCGATGTCCAGGGCGATCCGGCAGATCTCCGCCGGCTCGATCAACCGCCCCGCCGCCAGGGCTGTCGCCAGACAAGCGGCCGCGATATCCGCACTGCTCGACGCCATGCCCTTGCCGGCCGGCAATTCCGATTTCACCTCGATCGCAACATCGGCAACGGCGACTCCCAAATAAGCCAAGGTCCGCCGCACCGCTTCCCGGGTCTTGGGACCGGCCGGCGGCGTAATCCGTGAGGATGGCGACAGCTCCACGGTCACCTGGGAATACAAGTCGACCGGGCAGGTCACCAAAAAATTCAGGCCATCGGCGGTTCCCTGGACCAGCTCACCGCAGGAACCCGGACAACGGACGGTTGCTTTCACGAATTCACCTCACCATTTCACATAAGACGACAACAGGAACACCGCCAAGACCAGCAGTTCAGTCAGCTCCGTGACCGCACCATAGGTATCGCCGGTCATTCCGCCAAGTTTGCCGGTCACCCAATGGCCGAACCGCCAGGCAAAAACCACGGCGGCCAAAGCCGCCACGATGGCAATGGCGCAGACCAGCGGCCCATTCACGAGCCGGATCACCGCCAGCAACGCCAGCACCGTCGCCAGCGCCGGCCCCCAGGGAGTTCCGGCATGAAGGGCAAACGCCTTTCCCATTCCTTCCGGCCGGGCGTAGGGAAAGCGCAGAATCGCCAGGATCATGGCGAACCGGCCGAAAGTCATCATCGAAATCAGCGCCGGCGCCAGCAATGATTCCGGCAGATCGTTCAGCAACGCCCATTTCCACAACAACAATAAAAAAATCGCGATCACGCCAAACGAACCGACGCGACTATCCTTCATGATCTCAAGCATCCGTTCCCGCGACCGGCCGGAGAACAGACCGTCCGCCGAATCCATCAGCCCGTCGCAGTGCAGAGCGCCGGTGATGAAGACGCTCAACGTCACCAGCAAGGTACTGCGCACTGTCCCGGACAGCCAGCCGCCGGTCAGGACGGCGACGAAGGCCATCAACGAGCCGGCCAGCAGACCGACCAGCGGAAAAAACTTCACACTGCGGCCAAACAGTCCGTCATCATAGTCTGGATCGTGAAACAACCGAATCCGGGTCAAAAACTGCAAGGCGGTCACAAATTCACGCTTCATTCCGCACACCTTTCTCGAGGTCACATTCCCCAGAACCGTTGCCAGCCATAACTCCCCAAAGCGGTAATCACGACAGCGAACAACAGCGTCACCAGATAAACCAGCGAGGCGGTTTGGGGAATATGGGCCGCCGTCAACGGCTCCAGAGGGTCGCCCATAGTGGCGCGGTGCGAAGCAATCCCGCCGTAATAGTTCAGTCCGCCAAGTTGCACGTGCAGCGCCCCGGCCACGCCCGCTTCGCTGAGGCCGCTGTTGGGGCTGGGGTGTTTGGCGGCGTCGCGCCGGATAGCCCGGCAGGCGCCCGCCGCATCCAACCGCAGCAGCCAGGCGGCGGCAACAATCAGCATCGCCGTGACCCGGGCCGGAATGAAGTTGAATACGTCATCGGTACGGGCGGCGACCATTCCAAAGTCACGGTACCGCTCGTTGCGATAGCCGAGCATCGAATCCATGGTGTTGACGGCCCGGTACAGGAACGCCAGCGGTACGCCGCCCAGCCAGGCAAAAAACAGTGGCGAGATGATTCCGTCCACGATGTTTTCGGCCATCGTTTCCACCGTTGCCCGGGTGATTTCGTGCTCGTCGAGTTCCTGCGTATCGCGGCCGACAATCTGGCTGACTAGGCGGCGAGCCGCCGGCAGGTCGCCGGCGAGCAACTGCTCCCGGATCTCCTGGCCGGATCCGGTCAGGCTACGGGGCGAGATTGTAAACGACAGTAGCAACGCTTCGGCAAAGATCAGCGCCGGCGGCGGCAAAAACCGCGCCGCCAGCCGCAGCAGTTCCGCCGTCGCCAGATAGGTAACAGCCAGCACCAGAGCGACTAGCAGGGCGCCTTTGATGTTCTTCCAACCGGGCGTATCTTCCAGCGCCAACAGCCGGCGTTCCAGCCAGGCGATCAGGCGGCCGATCAGCGCCACCGGGTGCAGGTTGGAGCGCGGATCGCCCACCACCAGGTCAAACAGCAGCGCCAGGGGGTAAACCCACGCCGCGTTGCTCACGATTCCAGCCCCATGACTTTGTGGACATAGGCCATGTCCAGATTGGCGCGGACCAAGTCCGCCAACCGATCATAGGCCGCTTCCTTGCGCTGTCGGTAGGGAATGGCAATTTCGGCGGCAGCGGGCAGGCCCTTGCGGCAACGCAGCGCATCCAACAGCGACCGACGATAGCCATCGTTGTCAAAGATGCCATGGATATAGGTCCCCATGGCCAGTCCGTCAGCGCTGACGCAGCCGTCGATGAAGTCGACCGCCGCGCCGGAACGCTGGCGGATCGTAAAGGCCGGCGATACGGGGACGGTGAACTCGGTGCGGCCCATATGAATCTCATAACCGGTCAACGGTCCGTCCACCGGCTCCATACCAATCAAAACTCCCGTTGCCATTCCGGCCGTCACCTGATGGGTCACTTTGTCGGCGGCAAAGGTGGTCACGGCGGGGATCAGTCCCAGCCCGTCCAATTCGGCCAGATCCGATTCCGTATGGAGCGGATCGAGCAACTTCTGCCCCAGCATCTGATAGCCGCCGCAGATGCCGACGACCGGCGTCCCCTGCGCCGCCAGCTCCCGGATGGCCTGGGCATAGCCTTTGTCTTGCAGATAGAGCAGGTCTTCCGTCGTGTTCTTGCTGCCCGGCAGGATGATCAGGTCCGGCTGGCCGAGGGATTCCCCCTCGCGCACATAGCGCAGCGAAACGTCCGGTTCCCGCAGCAGCGCATCAAAATCGGTGAAGTTGCTGATCTTCGGCAGCCGCAACACGGCAATCTCCAGATCCCGCTTCGCTTCGTTCCGCTTGTCGTCCAACGAAACCGAATCCTCGTCGTCGATGCCTATATCCGCCAGATGCGGAATCACGCCGACCACCGGCTTGCCGGTTTTTTCGAGAATCACGTCGAAAGCCGGCCGCAGCAGGTTGATATCGCCGCGGAACTTGTTGAGGATGATTCCCTGCACCCGGTCCTGTTCTTCCGGTTCGAGCAGGCTGATCGTGCCGACCACGGAGGCGATGGCGCCGCCCCGGTCGATGTCGGCGATCAGAAATACCGGTGCGTGCAGCATTAACGCAATCCGCATGTTTACGATGTCGTTGGCCTTCAGGTTCACTTCCGCCGGACTGCCGGCGCCTTCGACCACCAGGATGTCGAACCGCTCCTGCAGTTCCGCCAGGCAGTCGCCGATCACACCCAGCAGTTTTTTGCTGTAGCCCGCGTGGTATTCCGACGCGGACATCACGCCGACCGGCCGCCCCATGACGATGACCTGCGAGCGAGAGTTGCCGGTGGGTTTCAGCAGCACCGGGTTCATCTCGACCGCCGGTTCCAGCCCCGCGGCCTCGGCCTGGGCCACCTGCGCCCGCCCCATCTCGCCGCCGTTGGGAGTGACATAGGAATTCAGCGCCATATTCTGCGCCTTGAACGGCACCACCCGATAGCCGTCCTGCAGAAAAATCCGGCACAGCGCCGTGGTCAGGATGCTTTTCCCGACATGGGAGCTGGTCCCCTGAAACATGATCGTCTTGGCCATCAAATCATCCCTTCCATGATTGCCAGCGCCTGCCGCTTGATTTCCACCGGCAGGCCGCAAATGACCCAATACACTTCGGCCGCCGCCTGGGCCGCCTTTTGGTTGACCAGTCCAGCCAGGTCGCGGTATTCCCGGGCCAGCGCATTGTCCGGCACGATGCCGTCGCCGACTTCATTGGTCACGAACACTACCGTGCCGGAAAAACGACCCGCCGCCGCGAGCAGCCGGTCCAGCGCCGCCAATACCGCTTCGCGGCGCAGCGGTACCGGCGCGTCCTCCGGCTGGGCCAGCAAGGCGTTGCTGGTATAAACCGTCAAGCAGTCAAACAGAATCAGATTGGCCTGCCCGGCCGCTGCGATGGCAGCAATGGCAGTTTCCGCCTGCATCGGCGCTTCGTAGGTCTGCCATTCGGCCGGCCGCCGTCGTCGGTGCAGGGCCACCCGCTCGGCCATTTCGCCATCGCCGACCTCGGCCGTGGCGATATAGGCCACCCGCGGCCCCGCCTGCCGGGCGAACTTTTCCGCGAACGCACTCTTGCCGCTGCGGGCGCCGCCGGTGATCAAAACGATTTTCGCCATTAGCGACTCCCCTCCGTACGCTGGCGGTGTTCGGCGCATCGGTTGACGAAACGCCGGGCCGCCGCCGGATTGCCGGCAAAATGAATGTGCAGGTATGACGCCAACACGTTGCCGTCGCCATAGCCGGCCGGATACTGGACGCCCGTCCGGTTCTTGCGGAACTGGAATGCCGGCGTAACGGCCGCGCCGGAGCCGTCCGCCGCCATACTGGAAAAATGGAACTCGTGCCCGCGCAACGTCTCGCCCGCCGCGCAAAGCACATTGTCGGCCAGAGCGGTTGCCTCCACATAGCCCACCGTCTGCAGTTTCCGCTCCATTCGGCAGATCTGGGGAATCAGCCCCGCCATCGGATATTCCTCGCCGTCGAACGACGCAACCCGGCGGCACAGATACATGTAACCGCCGCACTCCGCCGCGATGGGAACGCCGGCCGCCGCCGCGGCGCGAATGTCCGTCCGCATCGATTCGTTCGCGGCCAGCTGCGCCAGAAACATTTCCGGGAAACCGCCGCCAAACAGGAGACCATCCACATCCGGCAGCTTCGTGTCGCGCAGCGGGCTGAACGGCACAATCGCCGCGCCCTGCTCCTCCAACACCCGCAGACTCTCCGGATAATAAAACGAAAACGCCTCATCCCGGGCCACGCCGATCCGGCAGGAACGCTGCGCCGGCAGCGGCGGTTCGGCTGGCAGTTCCAGTGGTTCCGCCTGCGCGGCCAGTTCCAGCAGGGCGGACACAGCCAGGCCGCCGGCAATCGCGGCATGAATGTCGGCCAGTACCGTTTCCGCCGGATTCTCCGTCACCGGCAACAACCCGAGATGACGTTCCGGCACCTTCAGGCTCTCCGTCCGCCGGATCACGCCCAGCACGCGCACACCGATCCGTGCCAGCGCCTCGCTCACCATCTGTTCGTGAGAATCCGAGCCGATTTGGTTCAGGATGACCCCAACCAGGCGAACCTCCGGATCATACTTCATAAAGCCGAGCACCACGGCGGCGATGCTTTCACCGGCGCTGCGGCAGTTCACGACCAGTACCACCGGCGCCCGCAACAACCGGGCGATGGCCGCCGTACTGGCCACCCCGCCGCGGCCGCCGTCGTACAGACCCATCACGCCTTCCACCACGGCGATGTCCATGCCACGGGAAGTCTGTTCAAAAATCGACAACAAGCGCTCCGTCGGCACCAGCCAGCTGTCCAGATTGTGACAGGGCCGCCCCGACGCGAGCGCATGATAACCGGGGTCGATATAATCCGGTCCCACTTTGTAGGACTGGACCTGCTTGCCACGCAACCGCAGTTCGCTCAGGAGGCCGCTGACAATCGTCGTTTTACCTACGCCGCTCTGCGTGCCGGCAATCACCAGCCGGGGAACGTCAATCATCCTGTTCAATACTCCACGCCCCATCTGCCGAGAATCCCCCGGCTCATCGGATGCTTCACCACTGCGCATTCCGTCGCCTCGTCGGCCAACGCCAGCACCGACGCCGGCATATCGCGCCCCGTCAACACCAGCCGAACGCGCGCCGCCGACTGCCGCAGCCATTCCAGCACTGACGCGGCATCCAACAGGCCTTTGTTCAAGGGATGACTAATCTCATCAAGGACCAGCAGGCCCCATTCGCCCGATGCCGCCGCCTGCCGGGCGCATCGGAACGCCTGGCCGGCAAAATCGTTCTCCGGCCGCCGGTTCTCACGAAAACAGGTTCCGCAACGCCGGCACAGACCAGCTCCCTGGGCAATTTCCGCCGAATGCGGACAGCCACCGCCAAACTGGCGAATCTCCAGTCGCCCCTGCCAGTGCGGCGCCGCCGTCAGTTCGCCGGTGTAGCCGGTTCCCTTGAGAAACTGGATGACCAGCACGCGCTCGCCGGCTGCGGCCGCCAGTAGGGCCCGTCCCATCGCCGAAGTCGTTTTTCCCTTGCCGTGGCCGGTGACGACGGTGATCCGGGGTAAAATATCCACTACGCCTTCGGTCCCATCATATACAGAATGGCGTTCAGGATGGCCGCCGCGATCGGGCTGCCGCCCTTGTTGCCCAGCACCGTGATGAACGGCGCGTTCGACTTTTCCGCCAACAACGCCTTGGATTCCGCCGCGCCGACAAAGCCGACCGGCACGCCGATCACCGCCGCCGGCCGGACATTTTCCTCCGCCATCAGCCGGAACAGTTCGAACAGCGCCGTCGGCGCATTGCCGACCGCGACCACCGCGCCGTCCAGTTTATGGCCGAAAGTCCTGAATGCCGCCATCGAGCGGGTGATTTCCTGCTGTTTGGCCAGGGCGGCAACGGCCGGATCGGCGATCAGGCAATGGACCTGGCCGCCGTATAGAGCCAACGTTTTTTTGCTGATACCCGTACGCACCATTTCCACATCGCAAAAAATGTCGGCGCCGCCGCGCAGAGCGGACATCGCCGCCTCCACCGCCCCTGGCTGGATACGGACGTGATTGGCGTAATCCGGATCGCCCGCCGCATGAATCACGCGGGAAAAAATTTTCGTTGCCGTCGCGTCAAGATTCAGCCCGGACAAATACGGGGCAATCAGCTCCATGCTCCGGGTTTCGATCTCGACCGGATCTTTGATGAAATTCATGAATGAATCCCGCTCCTTTGAATATATTCCAACAAATCGACCACGCCGCGGAACACCCTGTCCCCCGTCAACGGCGGCCGTTGGACGACCACGATTGTCAGCCCGAGCGCCATGGCGGCGGCGATTTTCTCATCCGTGCCACCCACCGCGCCGCTGTTCTTCGTAACCATCACATTCGCCTGATACTCGCGGAACAGCGCCTGGTTCAGCTCCCGGGAAAACGGTCCCTGCGCCGCCACGATATCCGCCGGTGTAAAACCGGCGGCCAGGCAGTCGGCAATGACCGCCGGTTGCGGCAACACCCGGGCGATCAGACGACAGGAGGTTCCGGCCGCCGCTTGCCGAAACAACGGCAGCGTGTGGCTGCCGGTCGTCAAAAAGATCGTCTTGCCTGCTTGAACCGCCAGTTTCGCCGCTTCCGCCATATCCCGGGCCACCAGGAGTTTGTCGTATTCCGGCAAAGCGGAATCCGGCCGCTCGTAGCGCAGGCAGGAAACTTGGGCCCGCCGGGCGGCTTCGGCGGCGTTGCGGGACACATTGACCGCATACGGGTGCGTGGCGTCGATCACCAGAGTGACGCCTTCCCGGCGGATATACTGTTCCAGTTCGGTTGCCGTCATCGCCGCCGCCTGGGCCTTGACTCCGCTTTGTTCCGCCAGCGTCTTGCCATAGTCGCTGACGACCGAGGCCACGACCGCATAACCGGCGGCGGTCAGGGAAGCGGCAATTTCCCTTCCGTCGACGGTGCCGGCCAATACCAAAATCACAGGGAATACCCCCGGGGTGTGATCATGCGGTTTCCTTGCCGGAAGGTCTGGCTGTTGCCGATGATCACCGTGGTGAACATATCGATGGTTTCTTCCGTGAAACGGTCCAGTGTCGAAATCGTCACGGCCTGATCCGGTCGCGATACGGATCGCACCACTCCTACGGGTGTGTCGGCCGAGCGATGCTGCAGCAGTATTTCCCGGACTTTTTCGATCTGTTCCGTCCGCCGGTTGCTTTTCGGATTGTAGATCGCAATCACAAAGTCGGCTTCGGCAGCGGCTTTCACGCGTTTCTCAATCACCGGCCACGGCGTCATCAGGTCGCTCATGCTGATGACGGCAAAATCATGCATCAACGGCGCTCCCAACAAAGCAGCGGCGGAACTGACCGCGCTGACGCCCGGAATGATCCGGACTTCCGGCTGTTGCGGTTCCGGCAATTTCATAACCAGTTCGAGCACCAATCCAGCCATGCCGTAGATGCCGGGATCCCCGCTGGAAACGACGGCGACCCGGCCGCCGCTCCGGGCCTTTTCCACGGCGGCGGCGCAACGTTCGACCTCCTGCATCATGCCGGAGCCAATCACGTTCTTGCCGACGATCATATCGGCCACCAAGTCGAGATAGGTGTGATAACCGGCGACGACATCCGCGTCGTCCAGCGCCTGACGAGCCTCCAGAGTCAATCCTACTGCATGTCCGGGTCCGATTCCCACCACCGCGATTTGACCTCGGCAATGGCCACCGTCAGCTTGGGATAAACCGTCTTGGGCAGCAACAGGCTGCAGGCCCGAGCTCCGAGTAGCGCCGATCCTTCGCATACATTTCCCACTCCTATTTCTTTTTTCACAAACTCGGACTCGCTCAGTCCGTACAATTGAATCATTTCCTGCAATTCCTCATTGGAAAAAAACTTAATCGGCACCTCCATCTTTTGAACCGCCGCCAGCAAACCGATTTCCTCCTGTTTAACCGCGCTCGAGCCGACAATCGCAATGCTCTTGGGACTTCGACCAACCCGGCGGCAGGCGTCGTCGATGGCCGCCAGCACTTCACTGCCGGTCGTATCCCGGCGGCAGCCGATGCCGACCGCCAAGGTCGTCGGCCGTAGGTAGACGTGCAAATTCGGCATGAATAATTCCTTGTCGGTGATGATCACCGCCGCATCATACCGATCCGTATTCTTCAACTCTTTCATATCCAACAACTCAACGCCCATTTCGGCGGCTTCCTGAATATATCTGGCAACATGCGCGATCTGATGGTCGATGAAAAAGGGAACCCGCTTTCCGGCCACAATCGCGGCATTGATCGATTTCAGCTCGTCAAACGGTTCGATTTCCAGCTCCAGCTTGACGGACAGCACATCGGGAGCCGGCAGGTTGGCGACATCGGTGGCGGTCGTGATGACCGGCCGGGCGCCGATCGCGGCCGCAACATCCTCGGTCAGCTCATTGGCGCCGCCCAAATGCCCGGACAGCAAACTGATCGCGTGTTGGCCCTGATCGTCCATCACCACCACCGCCGGGTCATAGCGTTTGTCCTTGACGTGCGGCGCAATCACCCGCACGACGATACCGACGGCCATGATAAACACCAGCCCGTCATACTTATGAAAAAGTTCGCCGATGAGATCGCCCAGATTATCATAAGGCGCGGTGTCCGCATGCAACGGCCCCCGGGTTTTGGTATACAGGTCAATTTTTCCCGCCAGCTTGTCGCGCAACTTTTCACCCAGCAACGCCCCTTTGGCGGTCACGGAAATCACTGCAATTTTCACGATTTCGCCTCCCTGAACATGTGGCCGAATTCCGGCGCATACAATCGGGACCGTTCGTACTCGCCGTCAAGAACTTTGCCGATGATCACCATGGCGGTCCGATTGACGCCGGCCGCCGCCAGCTGGTCCGCAATCGTCGTCAGCGTTCCCCGGAAGATCCGCTGTTCCGGCCAGGATGCCTTTTCCACGACCGCCACCGGGGTGTCCGGCGGATAGCCGCCGGCCGTCAAATCCCGGACCAGGTCGTCAAACATATGGACACTGAGGAAAATACACATCGTCGCCTGATGTTCGGCCAGGGAACGGATCTTCTCCCGGTCCGGCACCGGAGTTCGTCCTTCCATGCGGGTAATAATGACCGTCTGGGAAATGCCCGGCAAGGTGTATTCCTGTCCCAGCGCCGCCGCCGCAGCCAGGAATGAGCTGACGCCGGGAATCACTTCCCAACGAATGCCCACTTGATTCAGGCAATCGATTTGTTCCTGAATGGCGCCATAGATGCTGGGATCACCGGTGTGCAGCCGCACCACCCTTTTCCCGTCCGCCACTGCCTTTCGCATGACTCCAATGACTTCCTGCAGAGTCATCGACGCACTGTTATGAATCTCGCAGGCTTCACGGGTTTCGGCCAGCAGCGCCGGATTGACCAACGACCCCGCGTAAATCACTACATCGGCTTCCGACAACAAGCGCCGGCCTTTTACCGTTATCAGTTCCGGATCTCCCGGCCCGGCGCCGACAAAATAGACTTGCGTTTGATTCATACGCTTCCTCCTTTGCGACATACCACCACGTAAATGGGATTCAGAGCTTTGAACATATGACGCCGCCCAACCGGCTGAACCCTTGTGACTTGCAGCCCACAGGCCTCCACGGCAAAATCCGTCAGTCCGTCAGCATACTGCAGCGTCTCCTGGAGTGTCTCCACCAGCACCGCCGTCACGAGGACCCGGCCTCCCGGCCGCAGCCGCTGCGTGGACTCTGCCAGTATCTGCCGCAGATTGCCGCCGCTGCCGCCAATAAAGACGACGTCCGGATCCGGCAATTCCGCCAACCCCTGCGGCGCTTTGGCCTGCAGAACCATAACATTGGGCAGCTGGAACTGCGCCGCATTTTTTCGCACCAGCTCGCAGGCGTCCGCTTCGACTTCGACGGCAACCACCTGCCCCTCCGTTGCCCGCAACGCCGATTCCACCGTCAGGGAACCCGTTCCGGCGCCAATGTCCCAGACCACGTCCCGTGGCTGAACCTGGGCCTGAGCCATCAGAAACACCCGGATCTCCTGCTTGGTCATCGGCACGTCGCCGCGCTGAAAATGTTCGTCCGGAATGGCCGGCAACATCCAGTTCACCCCTTCACCACCATCACGCAACTGTCGAACCCCTGGACTTGCAGCGCATCCGCCAGTGGTGCCGACAAAATTGTTTCATTCTCATAGGAAAGATTTTTGCACAGCCAAACGCGGGCTTGTGCGGGCCAGTTACATTCCAGCAGCCAGCCGGCAATTCGCGCCGGGTTGTTCTTGCCATCCGTCAAAAACGACAGGATCGCTCCCTCGGTATACACCAGCGCCGCCGGGTCCGGCTGCCGGCCGTGCGCGCTGAGAATGCGGGCATTTTGCCATGGCAGGCCAATCCGGGCGAACGCCACCTGAAAAGAGCTGAGGCCAGGGATCACTTGCAGCGACCCGGACGGAAACTGTTTGCGCAACAACTCCAGCAGGCTATAAAATCCGGGATCGCCCGAAACCATGACCACCACGTCGTGCCCGGCCAACTGTTCCCGTATAAATTGCAGCAGCCCCGCCATATCGCCGCCTACGGCATAGGTCAACTGATCCGGCCGGGCGAAGGAATCCAGGGCCCGTTGGCCGCCGACCAGCACCGTCGCCCGTTCGATCGCCCGCCAGGCGGCCGGCAGAATATAATCCGGCGAGCCGGGACCGATTCCCGCAATGATCAGCCGATGTTCCAACCGAGTTTTCCCCCGATCCGTCTGGCGTTGTCGTCCATCCCCAGCAGTTGGCCCTGCATTGTGACAATGACCGTCCCCACCGTCAAATCACCGAATACATACCGCATGGCCCGAACGCTGGCCCGTTCCGCCAGTGTCGGATACACGGCCTGCAGACCGTATTCCGCCAGAATCGGGATCGCCGCCTCTGTCGTCGTGCAGTCCAAAACCGCCCGCACCGCCGCCAGCGGCGCTCCTGCAGCCGCCATGTAAGCCGCCAGAGTTTCCATCCGGGCGTCCGCCATCCGGTTATGCGTATGAAAAATTCCCGCCGCGACTTTCACCAGCTTGCCAAGATGGCCGAACAACAAGACTTCCTTGATTCCATAACCGACTGCGGATTCCAGCATGAAGCCGACAAAATTGCTCATCTGAACCACCGATGCCGCCGGCAGTCCATACCGCTGCACCGCGAAATCCTGGCCGATCTTCCCCGGCGCCAAGACAAGCGAATCAAAACCGAGCGCCTTTGCCACGCTGATCTGCGGCTTCAGGGAATTTTTGAAGGCTTCTTCCGACATCGGTTCGACGATGCCGGTTGTGCCGATGATCGACAAACCGCCCACAATGCCCAGCGTAGGGTTCAGCGTCCGCTTGGCCAGCGTCTCGCCGCCGGGAATGGACACGGTCACCACCGCCCCGGTTCCGGGCGGCAACATGGGCCGAATCGTAGTTTCGATCATCCGGCGCGGCGTTGGGTTGATCGCCGGCTCACCTGGCGGGATCTGCAAGCCGGGCAAGGTCACCCGGCCGATGCCCTCGCCGGCGGTAAACCGGATTGCCGGCTCGCCGGGACAGATCTTTACATCCACGGCCACGGTGACGCCATGCGTGATATCCGGATCATCGCCGGCATCCTTGATCACGCTGGCCCGACCGCCATCCGGCAATGTTTCGGCGTCAACAACGGGTATGGACAATTGCTTGCCGGCCGGCGTATCGATCGCCACCACGAAAGCAACCGTACCCTGCCAGGCCAGCACTGCCGCCTTGGCGGCCGCGGTCGCGCAGGCACCGGTGGTAACGCCCGATTTCAGTTTTGTTGTCGCCAATAAAGAAACCCCCTGTAAACAGGGGGTATAACAAACAATACTGGCAAGCATATCATTCATTCTACCCACCTGCCTATCTCTCGTAGGTCATAACGGCGTGTGTTGGAACAGGCAGGTCTCCTGACTCCGGTTCATCGCGCCGCTACGCCTTCCCAGGTTTCCCCAGTGGCATCTTCAGGTAGCTGCACTCACCGTTACAGTGGCGGGACCGCGCCGGGTTTTCACCGGACTTCTCTATTAAGCCTAAGCACCCTTCCCTCAGCCATATTCAATTTGCCAACAATTATGCTCGTTCTATTTTACCCTGATTTCGCGCAAATGGCAACCAATTCATCAAATCGGCCCAAAATCGGGCAATATGTTTTCACACGAAAAAAACCGGGAGTTGGCCACGGCGCGTTTCCGGCTAGCCTCTCCCGGTCAATGCTGATCCTATTACGCCTGTTTCGCCAGAGTAAAGCCGAGGTCGAGGGCCTTGCGGTTCTTATCCTCGGTTCCCTTCGGCACCCGGTCCAGCACCGCCTTCTCCAAGGAGGCCCGGCTCACGGTCCCCGTCAGCCCCACGATCGCTCCCAGGGCGATGATGTTGGCGAACATGTCCCGGCCCAGTTCCTCCCGCGCCGCCTTGGTGATCGGCAGCGCAATCAGCTGCGCCTTGGTCTCTTTCAGTTCCCGCA